>DATJIF010000167.1:0-50144 GCA_035493475.1 Actinospica sp. | reverse complement strand
ATCCAGGCCGGCGTCATCAACCTGCTGGAGGACCTGCAGGACGAGCTGGGTCTCGCCTACCTGTTCGTGGCGCACGACCTGTCCGTCGTCCGGCACATCGCCGACCGCGTCGCGGTCATGTACCTCGGCAAGATCGTCGAGGTGGCGCCGACCGACGAGCTGTTCGAGCGTCCGCTGCACCCGTACACGCAGGCGCTGATCTCGGCGATCCCGATCCCGGACCCGCGCCGGGAGCGCGAGCGCGAGCGGATCCTCATCCAGGGCGACGTGCCGTCCCCGGCCAACCCGCCCTCCGGCTGCCGCTTCCGCACCCGCTGCCCGCTGTTCCTCACGCTCTCCGAGGCGAACCAGGGCCGCTGCGTCAACGAGGAGCCGCCGCTGGAGCCGCACGGCCTCGGTGACCGGCACCCGGCGGCGTGCCACTTCGCCCGGGTTCAGGACGTGCTGTGAGCCTCGCCGCGCCCGCTCGCCGCGAAGCGGGCGGGCGTGGTGGCCAGGAAGCGCTTGAAGTGCCGGGTCAGGTGTGACTGGTCGTAGAAGCCGGCGGCGGTGGCGACGTCGGCGGCTGGCATCCCGGTCAGCAGCAGCCGGCGCGCCAGATCGACCCGGCGGCCCGTCAGGTACCGATGCGGGCCGAGCCCGAACTGGCGGCTGAACACCCGGACGAGGTATGCCGGATCCGCGTGCAGGATCCGGGAGGCCTCCTCCAGCGAGAGATCCGCGGGAAGGCGCTCGTCGATCAGGTCCCTGAGATCCCAGGCGAGACGCGGGTCCCGGCTGTGCGGGAGCAGCTCGAGAGTCCCGTGCAGATGACCGGCGAGCCGGTCGGCTATCAGCGCCAGCCGGCTTTCCGCCTCGAACTCCCGGCCCGGCGACACCAGCGAGTCATGCAGCCTGCTGATTCGGTCGCGAAGCAGTTCGTCCACCAGAACGGGGTGGTCGACGGCGTGGCCGATCAGCCTCTCGCTCAGATACGCCTCGTCCAGGTACAGCACGCGCTTGCGGAAGCCCTCGGGCCGGATCGAGCTGCCGCTGTGCGCGACGTGCGGCGGCAGCAGCGTCACGGTCTGGCCGAGCGAGCCGTGCTCGTGCACGTCCAGGTCGTACTTGATGCCGCCGGAGTCGAGGATGATCAGCGTCCAGGTCGCGTGCGTGTGCATCGGGTAGACATGGTCGATGAACCGCGCGTGCAGGGCCTCGGCCAGGCCAGGGACGCGCGGCCGCCAAGCCCGGACCTCCTGTGCCGGCCGCATGCCTAAGACGATAGCCCCCTACCTGTGCATGGCCGCGCCCTTCATCACCTTGTCCACGGCGTTCTTCCGGCCGTATACCGCGATGCCGACCAGATCCAGGTCGTCCCGGCGCACCGCGGCCACCGCCGCGCGGTTGTCCCGGTCGTTTCCGGTCAGGAAAAGGTTTTCCGTGTATATGGCCATCGGGAGTTCCCGATCGAGCGCCCGGCCGTGCGCCTGCCGGAGGATTTCCTTGTTGCCCTCGAGAACCACCACCGGCTGCCGGAACATGGCGGAATAGGCATTTCCGTCCGCGTCCGCATAGGGTTCGCCGATCGTCTCCGGATTGGCCGCCGCGATCCCGCTCATCAGGAACGCGCAGACGTTCAACGCCTGCCAGGCTTGCAGGTCCTCGCGCAGCAGCACGGCGATCTTGGTGTCGAAACGGATAGGCTGCGCAGCGTCGTCGGCCGCTGTCTGTTCGCTCATGCATTCATCGTCCGCACGCGGCGGACGGGACTCTTGTACGTTCCTGTCCACCTGTCGAAAGAGGTCCTGGCGTCAGCCCGACGAATCTGTACCATGGCACCTGTACGGCAGGAAGACACGCGACGTTAACATTCGCCGACCGTCCGTGTGATCCACGTATGCCAGGACCACAGCGCCGTGGACCCGGGCGCGCATCCGTTATCCCCCCTCACCGACGGACGACCGGAGATCGCTGTGTCAGGCAAACCCGTTGTGCTCATCGCCGAAGAACTCAGCCCCGCGACCGTGGCCGCACTCGGCCCCGACTTCGAAGTGCGCTACTGCGACGGAGCCGATCGCGAGGCCCTGCTGCCCGCGATCGAGGAGGCGGACGCGATCCTGGTGCGCTCCGCGACCCAGGTCGACGCCGAGGCCGTCGAGGCCGCCAAGAAGCTCAAGGTGATCGCCCGGGCCGGCGTCGGCCTGGACAATGTGGACATCGCCGCCGCCACGCGGGCCGGTGTCATGGTGGTCAACGCGCCCACCTCGAACATCACCTCGGCCGCCGAGCTCACCGTCGCGCACATCCTGGCCAGCGCCCGCAACGTCGCGAGCGCCAGCGCGGCGCTCAAGGGCGGCAAGTGGGCCCGCAGCAAGTACAGCGGCGTGGAGCTCGACGGCAAGACCGTCGGCATCGTCGGCCTGGGCCGGATCGGCGCCCTGGTCGCGGCCCGGCTGCTGCCCTTCGGCGTGAAGCTGGTCGCGTACGACCCGTTCGTGCAGGCGGGCAAGGCGGCGCAGATCGGCGCCCAGCTGGTCTCGCTGGACGATCTGCTCGCGCAGTCCGACTTCATCACCGTGCACATGCCGAAGACCCCGGAGACGCTGGGCCTGATCGGCGAGGACGCGCTGCGCAAGGTCAAGCCCAACGTCCGGATCATCAACGTGGCCCGCGGCGGTCTCGTCGACGAGGCCGCGCTGGCCACGGCGATCACCGAGGGACGGGTGGCGGGCGCGGGCATCGACGTCTACGCCAAGGAGCCGTGCACCGACTCCCCGCTGTTCGCGCTCGACCAGGTCGTCGTCACGCCGCACCTCGGCGCCTCGACCGAGGAGGCGCAGGAGAAGGCGGGCGTGTCCGTGGCCCGCTCGGTGCGCCAGGCGCTCGGCGGCGAGCTGGTCCCGGACGCGGTCAACATCCAGGGCGGCATCATCGCCGAGGACGTGCGCCCGGGCGTGCCGCTCGCCGAGAAGCTCGGCCGGCTCTTCACACACCTGGCCGGCGGCGCCGCGCAGCAGCTCGACGTGGTCGTGGCCGGCGAGATCACCCAGCACGACGTGAAGGTGCTCGAGCTCTCCGCGCTCAAGGGCGTGTTCGCGGACATCACCGAGAGCCCGGTCTCCTTCGTCAACGCCCCGTACCTGGCCCAGGAGCGCGGCCTCGAGGTGCGGCTGACCACCACCTCCGAGTCCCCGGACTACCGCAACCTGGTCACCGTGCGCGGCACCCTGGCCAGCGGTGAGATCGTCGAGGTCTCCGGCACCGTCTCCGGCAAGAACCAGGTGCACCGGATCGTCGACGTCAACGGCTTCACCGTGGACGTCGGCCTGGACGAGCACACCGTCTTCTTCCGCTACTCCGACCGGCCCGGCGTGATCGGCACCCTCGGCCGGATCCTCGGCGAGGCGGGCGTGAACATCGCCGGCATGCAGGTCTCCCGGAACGCGCGCGGCGGCGAGGCGCTGGTCGCCCTCACCGTCGACTCCAAGGTCTCGGCCGAGCTGCTCGGCGGCATCACCGAGTCCATCGGCGCCAGCTGGGCCCGCACCGCCGACCTCGGCGACTGATCCCCGCAGCTCGAAACCGCCAACGTCCCCCGGTCGCGTTCGACCGGGGGACGTTGGCGTCTCAGATAGTAGGAAGTCCGAAGAAAAACGAGACAAGTCCGCCCGCATCGGGGTACCGTTCGATTACTAGGACTTCCGAGTAACGGCGACAACCCGGCCGGCCGGAAACCGCTCGCAGGCCACAAGCCCGAGTGTCCGTACCCAGACCCGATCGTTGCGCGAGGGACGGAACACGAATCATGTACCACCGTCGAAGCACCCAGGATTCCGAGGCGAAGGCCGCCGCGCGCTTCGCCCTGCAGCAGGCCTACGACTGGCGCGACGAGCCCGCGCCCGAGTCTCGCGATGCGGACGAGGTTCTGCGCGGATTTGAGACGGCAGTACCCTACCGGGCATGCCCAGTGACACCGAAGTCCGCAGTAAGCTGATCGACCTCGCCGTCATCGGCGGCGACGGGATCGGCCCGGAGGTCACCGCCGAGGCCCTCAAGGTCCTGGCCGCGGTCCTCCCGGAAGACGTCAAGCTCGAGACCACCGAGTACAAGCTCGGTGCCGAGCACTGGCTGGCCACCGGCGAGGCCCTGTCCGAGGAAACCCTCGAGAAGCTCAAGGCGCACGACGCGATCCTGTTCGGCGCGGTCGGCGCGGCCCCCGGCGACAAGCGCATCCCGTCCGGCCTGATCGAGCGGGGGATGCTGCTCAAGCTGCGCTTCGCGTTCGACCACTACGTGAACCTGCGCCCGTCGAAGCTGTGGCCCGGCACCACCGGCCCGCTGCGCTCGCGAGCTGAACGGTCCCCCAACGACGGTGGGTCCGGTTCGAGTGATGACACTGTGCCTGTCGAACCCATGATCGACTTCATCGTCGTGCGCGAGGGCACGGAGGGTCCGTACGCGGGCAACGGCGGCACCATGCGCGCCGGCACCGACCAGGAGATCGCCACCGAGGTCTCGGTCAACACCGCCTACGGCATCGAGCGCGTGGTGCGCGACGCCTTCGAGCGCGCCAAGGCCCGGCCGCGGCGCAAGCTCACGCTCGTGCACAAGAACAACGTGCTGGTCTTCGCAGGGCACCTGTGGACCCGCATCTTCAACGCGGTCGCGACCGAGTACCCCGAGGTCACGACCGATTACATGCACGTGGACGCGGCGACGATCTTCCTGAGCACCCAGCCGGAGCGCTTCGACGTGATCGTCACCGACAACCTGTTCGGCGACATCCTGACCGACCTGGCCGCGGCCGTCACCGGCGGCATCGGCCTGGCCGCCTCCGGGAACGTCAACCCGGCCAGGACCTTCCCGTCCATGTTCGAGCCCGTACACGGCTCGGCCCCGGACATCGCGGGCACCGGCAAGGCCGACCCCACCGCCGCGATCCTCTCCGCGGCGCTGCTGCTCGCCCACCTCGGCCACCCCGAGGCGGCCGCGCGGATCGAGAGCGCCGTCGGAGCGGACCTGATCGAGCGCGAGGGCGGCGCCGCGCGCAGCACCTCGGAGATCGGCGACGCGATCCGAGTACGAGTAGCAGGGTGAGACGGTAGGAGAATCTGGGTTACCGTCTCACTAGGCGAGAAAAGACTAGTGTGACGGCCCATGCCGAGCCGTACCCCGATCCCCGCAGGTCGGGCCGTCACGAAGCACACCTACGTTACGGCCCGACATAGAGGGATTACCGCGATGACCGTGAACATCGAGCTCAAGCCGACGACCGAGCCGCTGAGTGCGGCCGAGCGCGCCGCCATCCTCGCCGACCCCAAGTTCGGCCAGTACTTCACCGACCACATGGTCACCATCGAGTACACCGAGGGACGCGGCTGGCACTCGGCCGAGCTGCGGCCGTACGGCCCGATCCAGCTCGACCCGGCCACCTCCGTGCTGCACTACGGCCAGGAGGTCTTCGAGGGGCTCAAGGCGTACCGGCAGTCCGACGGCTCCATCGCCAGCTTCCGCCCCGAGGCCAACGCCCAGCGGATGGCCCGCTCGGCCCGCCGGATGGGCATGCCCGAGCTGCCCGAGGAGCTGTTCATCGGCGCCATCGACGCGCTGGTCAAGCAGGACGAGGCGTGGGTGCCGGACGACCCGGAGAAGTCGCTCTACCTGCGTCCGTTCATGTTCTCCACCGAGGTCGGCCTGGGCGTGAACCGGCCCGCCGCCGAGTACCTCTTCATGCTCATCTCCTCGCCGGCCGGCGCCTACTTCAGCGGCGTGGGCAAGCCCGTCACCGCGTGGCTGAGCACCGACTACGTGCGCGCCGCGCCCGGCGGCACCGGCGAGGCCAAGTGCGGCGGCAACTACGCGGCCTCGTTCCTGGCCCAGGCCCAGGCGGTCGCCCAGGGCTGCGACCAGGTGTGCTGGCTGGACGCGATCGAGCGCACGTACATCGAGGAGATGGGCTCCAACAACGTCTTCTTCGTCTACGGCTCCGGCGACGAGGCGCGGCTGTTCACCCCCGAACTGTCCGGCTCGCTGCTTCCCGGCATCACCCGCGACTCGCTGCTGCAGGCCGCGAAGGACCTGGGCATCCCCGCGGAGGAGGGCCGGATCTCCGTGGACCAGCTGCGCGCGGACGCCGCGTCCGGCGCGATCACCGAGGCCTTCGGTTCCGGCACCGCCGCCGTCGTGACCCCGATCGGCGGCTTCAAGTCGGCCACGGACAACATCGTCATCGGCGACGGGCAGCCCGGCGAGCTCACCAAGCGGGTGCGCGCGCACCTGCTCGGCGTCCAGCACGGCGACGTGGCGGACAAGCACGGCTGGCTGCACACGATCGTCCCCGCACAGCAGGCGGTCACCCAGTAACGTCATCATGTGACCCAGTTGTCTGAAGCTTTCGACGGCGGCCCCGCCGCGTCCGACGGTTCACTCTGGCGCCACAGGGACTTCCTGCTCCTCTGGGGCGGTCAGACGGTCAGCGACATGGGCAGCGCGGTCACCACGCTCGCGCTGCCTCTGCTCGCCGTCTCCGTGCTGAAGGCGACGACGTTCCAGGTCTCGCTGATCATATTCCTGACATACCTGGCGTACCTGCTGATCACGCTGCCGGCCGGCGTGCTGGTGGACCAGGTGCGCAAGCACGGCCTGATGATGTGGTGCGACGTCGCCCGCATCGCGCTCCTCGGCTCCGTCCCGCTGGTCGCGACGTTCGGGCACGTGACGCTCTGGCAGATCTACCTCGTGGCTCTCTTCGGCGGCGCGCTCAGCGTGTTCTTCGACGTGGCCTACCAGAGCTACGTGCCCGCGCTCGTCCAGGGCGAGCAGCTCGTGGACGCGAACGGGAAGCTGGGCACGACGAACTCCTTCGCGGGGCTTTTCGGCCCCTCGATCGGCGGCGCGCTGGTCGGCCTGATCGGCGCCGCCAAGGCCGTGGCGGTGGACGCGGCGTCGTTCGCGATCAGTGCCCTGTCACTGCTGCTGATCCGCACGCCCGAGCCCAAGCCGGCGGGCCGCGCCGAGCACGTCACGTTCCGCGCCGCGATGCACGAGGGCCTGAGCTTCGTCGTCAAGCACCCGATCCTGCGCAAGATCGTCGCGTGCACGGGGACGGCGAACCTGTTCAGTTCGTGCGCGGCGGCCGTCGAGATCGTCTTCCTGGTCCGCCTGCTGCACGCGACGCCCACGCTGGTCGGCCTGCTGTTCTCGCTCGGCGCGGCCGGCGGCATCATCGGCGGCCTGACCGCGGGCTGGTTCGCGAAGCGGGTCGGCACGGCGCGGATCATCTGGGCCTCGATCCTGATCCCGAGCCCGACCTGCGTGCTGATCCCGCTGGCGCGTCCCGGCTGGGGGCTGCTGATGTACGCGGCGGGCTACTTCGTGAACTCGTTCTCGGTGCTGCTCTACAACACGGCGCAGGTGTCCTACCGGCAGCGCGTCTGCCCGCCGGAGATGCTGGGCCGGATGAACGCCTCCGTCCGCTGGCTCGTCTGGGGCACGATGCCGGTGGGCGCCCTGCTCGGCGGCGCGCTGGGCACGTGGATCGGCATCCGCCCGACGCTCTGGATCGGCGTGGTCGGCGGCGCCCTCGCGGGGCTGTTCGTCTTCTTCTCGCCGCTCCGGACGCTGCGCGACGTTCCCGCCAACTGACTTGCGGTGTAATTTTGTAATCATGGCTGCTATCGAGACCGTCGAGTACATCCGATACCGCATCCCCGCCGCGGCTCACGAGGAGTTCGAGTCCGCCTACGCCCGCGCCGCCGAGCAACTCGCCGCGGCCGAGCAGTGCGTGGACTACGAACTCTCCCGCTGCGACGAGGAACCCGAGTCGTACATCCTCCGCATCGTCTGGACCTCCGCCGACGACCACATGACCGGTTTCCGTCGCGGCGAGCACTTCCCGCAGTTCTTCGCCGCCATCAAGCCCTACGTGACGAACATCGAGGAGATGCGGCACTACACGCGCACGGCCGTGGTCGGCCGAGGCGGTTCCGTGCCGTCCCTCTACGACTGGCTGGGCGGCGCCGAGGCCCTCGACCGGCTCACCGAGGCCTTCTACACCGAGGTCCTGAAGGACGACCTGCTGTACCCCCTCTTCAAGGACATGGACAAGCACCACCCGCACTACGTCGCGATGTGGCTCGGCGAGGTCTTCGGCGGCCCCGACGCGTACAGCACCCAGCGCGGCGACTACCGCCACATGGTCGCCCAGCACCTCGGCAAGCACATCACCGAGCCGCAGCGCCGCCGCTGGGTGAATCTGATGATGGACGCGGCGGACGCGGTCGGACTGCCCAAGGACCCGTCCTTCCGCGCCGCCTTCGCCTCGTACATCGAGTGGGGCACGCGCCTGGCCGAGATCAACTCCCAGCCCGGCCGCGACGCCTATGACGCCCCGATCCCGCAGTGGGGCTGGGGCGTCATGCCGCCGTACCGCGGCTAGACGGTTGATTCGGGGGTATGCCGGGGCGAAACGGCTGATCGGCGGCGCCTGGCCGTGCGCCGAGGCCAACCACAAACGGCCAAGTGTGCGGGCGGCCCCGGCGCACGCCCAGGCTTGCCGCTGAGCCGTTTCGCCCTGCAGCGCAAGATTCGTTGGCTGGCGCGGGTTCCAGCGCACGCGGCTACCCGGCCTACCCCCGAATCAACCGTCTAGCGAGCGCCGCGACGGTAACGGGTGAGGACGAGGGGGCCCGTGAGTTCGGCCGAGACGCAGTCGAATTCTGCGGGCGGGACGGCGGCGAAGAACGGGTCCCCGGCGGCCACGATCGTCGGGAAGGTCATCAGGCGGTATTCGTCGACGAGGTCGGCCGCGGCGAGCTGGCGCACGAGGCTCAGGCTGCCCATGACGATCACGTCGCGCTGCTCGTTCTTGACGGCGTCGATCAGGTCGCCTTCGACGACGGTCGAGTTCTGCCAGGCGGCGGTGTCGAAAGCTGCGCGGCTGGCGACGAGCTTGGGCGTGGCGTTCATGTGGTCGGCGAAGACGCCCTCGCGCGCGGGCCAGAGCTTCGCGAAGTGCTGCCACGTGCCGCGGCCGAAGAGCAGGACGCCGCCGGCCGCCATGATCGGTCCGAGCTGGAACTTGTCGCCGTCGATGGCCGCGCGGCCGTAGCGGAACATCCAGCCGCCGTACGGGGTTCCGGCCGAGCCGTCCGGGTCGGTGGCGGTGCCGTCGAGGGTGACGAAGGAGATCGCGATGACGCTCATGATGGGGACCCTCCAGTCCGTTTGAGTGGTGCTCGCCGGTATGTACTCGCGGCGTGCGCGAAACTCATCGGTCCGGCGGGAGGATTCGGCAGAGTTACCGCGCCATCACGCACGTCTCACGGTGCGAGACACGGTGTCCGGGGACGGCGGCGGCGTGGCAGACTGCGGAGCATGCAGTCCCGGCGGTTCATTATTACCGTGGGCGCATCGGCACAGGGCTGAAGCCGGTCTTCTCCCGCCGCCGATGTGCAGACCTCTCGCGTTCCGCGAGGGGTCTTCTTGTTTTCCCGCCGACCCCTACCGAATTCCAGCCGAACGAGGTGCGAGTGTGAACGACAGCTTCCACGTCTACGACACGACACTGCGCGACGGAGCCCAGCAGGAGGGCCTCGCGCTGTCCGTGGCGGACAAGCTCGTCATCGCCCGGCAGTTGGACGAGCTCGGGGTCGGTTTCATCGAGGGAGGGTGGCCCGGGGCGATCCCCAAGGACACCGAGTTCTTCCGGCGGGCTCGGACCGAGCTCGACCTGAAGCACGCGCAGTTGGCCGCGTTCGGCATGACCCGCCGCGCGGACCTGGCAGCGGCCGACGACCCCCAGGTCGCCGCCCTGCGCGATTCCCTCGCCCCCGTCGTCACGCTCGTGGCCAAGGCGCACGACCGGCACGTCGACCTCGCGCTGCGCACCACGCTGGACGAGTGCCTGGCGATGGTGCGGGACACGGTCCGGCACCTGGTCGGCGAGGGCCGCCGGGTGTTCGTGGACGCCGAGCACTTCTTCAACGGGTACCAGGACAATCCGGCGTACGCGCTGGAGTTCGTGCGGGTGGCGGCCGAGGCTGGGGCCGACCTCGTAGCACTCTGCGACACCAACGGCGGGATGCTGCCGACCGAGCTGGGCGACGTCGTGCACACCGTGATCGAGCAGACCGGCGCGCGCGTCGGCATCCACTGCCACGACGACTCCGGCTGCGCGGTGGCGAACTCGCTGATCGCGATCGAGGCCGGGGCCACGCACGTGCAGGGCGCGGCGAACGGGTACGGCGAGCGGACCGGCAACGCGAACCTGTTCACGATCGTGGCGAACCTGCAGCTGAAGAAGAATCTGCACGTCGTGCCGTCCGAGTCGCTGGCCGAGATGACCCGCATCGCGCACGCGATCTCCGAGGTCACCAACATCGCGCCGCACACGAAGCAGCCGTACGTCGGCTTCTCGGCGTTCGCGCACAAGGCCGGCATCCACGCGTCGGCGGTGAAGGCCGATCCGATGCTGTACCAGCACATCGACCCCGAGGTCGTGGGCAACGACATGCGCATGCTCGTCTCGGAGATGGCCGGCCGTGCCTCGATCGAGCTGAAGGGCCGTGAGCTCGGCTACGACCTGTCCGGGGACCGGGACGCGCTGTCCCGGATCACGGATCGGGTCAAGGAGCTCGAGGCGCAGGGGCACTCCTTCGAGGCGGCCGACGCGTCCTTCGAGCTGCTGATCCTGGACGAGCTCAAGGGCGAGGAGAGCCAGCGCTTCTTCGACGTCGAGAGCTGGCGGGTCATCGTCGAGCAGCGGCAGGACGGCAGCCACATGAGCGAGGCGACCGTGAAGCTGCACGCGAAGGGCGAGCGGATCATCTCCGTCGGCGAGGGCAACGGACCGGTCAACGCGCTGGACACGGCGCTGCGCAACGCCATAGAGCAGATCTACCCCGAGCTCGCCGAGCTGGAGCTGCGCGACTACAAGGTCCGCATCCTCGAAGGCGACCACGGCAGCAGCTCGCGCACCCGGGTCCTGGTCACCACGACCGACGGCCGCGACGAGTGGGCCACCGTCGGCGTGCAGGAGAACATCGTCGCGGCGAGCTGGAACGCGATCGTCGAGGCGGTCACGTACGGGCTGCTCAAGCTGGAGGGCTGAGCGCGAGGAGGTCGGCGGCGTATATCGCGCTGCCGACCTTCCGCCAGCACCTAGACTTGAGGCCGTGCGTATCGCGAGATTCTCCCTACCTGACAGCGCCGCCGACGCCGGGGCCGTTCGCTTCGGTGTGATCGAGGGCGACGCGGAACAGCCCGAGGCGATGGTGATCGCCGAACTCGAGGGGCATCCGTTCACGCCGGACCGGCGGACCACGGGCCGCGTCTGGCCGCTCGCCGAGGTGCGGCTGCTCGCGCCGGTGCTGCCGAGCAAGGTCGTCGCGGTGGGCCGCAACTACGCGGACCACGCGAAGGAGCTCGGCAACGAGGTCCCGGCCGTGCCGCTGACCTTCCTCAAGCCCTCCACCAGCGTGATCGGCCCGAACGAGACGATCGCGTACCCGAGCTTCTCGCAGGACGTGCAGCACGAGGCGGAGCTCGCGATCGTGATCGGCCGGCTGTGCAGCCAGGTGCCGCGCGAGCGGGTCGCCGAGGTCGTGCTCGGCTACACCTGCGCCAACGACGTCACCGCCCGCGACGCGCAGAAGGCCGAGGGGCAGTGGGCCCGCGCCAAGGGCTTCGACACCTCGTGCCCGCTCGGGCCGTGGATCGAGACCGAGCTCGACCCGGCCGACCTGGCCGTCACCTGCACCGTCAACGACGAGCTGCGGCAGGCCGGGCGCACCAGCCAGATGATGCGCGGCGTGGAGGAGATCGTCGCGTTCATCTCCGAGGCCATGACGCTGCTGCCCGGCGACGTCATCCTCACCGGAACCCCCGCGGGCGTCGGCCCGATGCAGGTGGGCGACCGGGTCTCGGTGAGCATCGAGGGCATCGGCACCCTGACGAACCGAATCGTGAAGCGGTAGAAGGCAGCAGTCATCGTGAGCATTGATCCTTCCAAACTCGACAACAGCGTCCGGGTGCGGTTCCCGCCGTCCCCGACCGGCGACCCGCACATCGGCCTGGTCCGCTCCGCGCTGTTCAACTACGCGTTCGCCCGGCACTACGGCGGCACGCTGGTCCTGCGCATCGAGGACACCGACGCGGCGCGCAACACCGAGGATTCCTACCGGGCCATCCTCGACACGCTGCGCTGGGCCGGGATCGAGTGGGACGAGGGCCCCGAGGTCGGCGGCGAGCACGGCCCGTACCGGCAGTCCGAGCGCGGCGAGATCTACGCGGAGATGGCCGGCCGGCTGCGCGCCGAGGGCCGCGCGTACCCCTGCTACTGCACGGCCGAGGAGCTCGAGGCGGCGCGCGAGCGGGCCAACGCCGAGAAGCGCGCGCCCGGATACGAGGGCACCTGCCGCGATCTGACGGCGGAGCAGATCGCCGCGTACGAGGCCGAGGGCCGCAGCCACGTGCTGCGCTTCCGGATGCCGCAGAACCGGACCATCGCGTGGGATGACGTGGTGCGCGGCGAGATCTCCTTCGACTCGGCGAACGTGCCGGACTACGTGCTGGTGCGCGCGGACGGCTCGCCGCTGTACACGCTGGTCAACCCGATCGACGACGCGCTGATGGGGATCACGCACGTGCTGCGCGGCGAGGACCTGCTCTCCTCGACCCCGCGGCAGATCCCGCTGCACGAGGCGCTGGTCGAGCTCGGCGTCTCCAAGGCCGTCCCGGCGTTCGGCCACCTGCCGTTCGTGATGGGCGAGGGCAACAAGAAGCTGTCCAAGCGCGATCCCGAGGCGAGCTTCAGCTTCTACCCGCGCACCGGCTACCTGCCCGAGGGCCTGGTCAACTACCTGGCGCTGCTCGGCTGGTCGCTCGGCAACGACGAGGAGATCTTCGGCATCGAGGAGCTCGTCGCGGGCTTCGACGGCACCCGGATCTCGGCGAACCCGGCGCGCTTCGACCCGAAGAAGTGCGAGGCGGTCAACGCCGTGCACCTGCGCAAGCTGGAGACCGAGGACCTGGCCAAGCGGATCCTGCCGTTCCTGGACCGCGAGGGCCTGCTGCTCGGCGGCGAGGACGGCCACCTGGCGAACGACGAGGAGTGGCGCACGCTGCTCGCCGCCGTGCCGCTGGTCCAGGAGCGGATGACCGTGCTGTCCGAGGCGATCGGCATGCTCGGCTTCCTCTACACCGGCGACGGCTCGGACGCGCGGCACGCCTTCGCGCTGAACGAGGACGACGCGGCGAAGGTGCTCACGGCCGACGCGTGGCCCGCCCTGGCCGCCGCGACCGCCGCCCTCGACGCGCTGCCCGAGTGGACCACGGCCGCGATCGACGAGGCGCTGCGCACGGCGCTGATCGAGGGCCTGGGCCTGAAGCCGAAGAACGCGTTCACGCCGGTCCGCGTGGCCATCACCGGCCGCCGCGTTTCCCCGCCGCTGTTCGAGTCGATCGAACTGCTCGGCCGCGAGCGCACCCTGCGGCGGCTGCGCGCCGCCGACGCGAGGGCGCGGGCGAACTGATTTGGGCCTCCGGGCGGCGACCGCTATAGTTATGCGAGCGGCGCCGCCCGGGAAACCGGCCGACCTGCACACCAGTGGGGTATGGTGTAATTGGCAACACGACAGATTCTGGCTCTGTTGTTCTAGGTTCGAGTCCTGGTACCCCAGCTTTCGGGCGTATCGCTTCGGCGATACGCCCATTTGGCTTTTCCGGGGCGCGCGACGTGTGCTGCGCGCCGAATATCGGATTTATGGAGCAGAACGACGACTGGCCGACGGAGCCGGGTGGGCGACGCAGCGGCGGCCGGGAGAAGTGGTCGCTGCGCAAGAAGCTGGTGGTCTGGGGGTGCGGTGCGCTCGCCGTGGTGATCGTGGCGGTGGCGGTCGGGGTGGGGGTGGCCTGGCGGCACCTGAACGGCAACATCAAGACCGAGGACGCCGGGCTCAAGCCGTCCTCGATGGGCGGCAAGCAGGACATCCTGTTCATCGGCTCCGACTCGCGGGCCGGGGGGAACCAGACGCTCGGCGGGGGAGACGTCAGCGGCGCGCGCTCCGACACGACGATGGTCTTCGACAGCCCGGCCGACCGCAGCAAGGGCACCGAGGTGTCCATCCCGCGCGACTCGATGGTGCAGATCCCGGACTGCGCGGGCACGAGTTCGGGCGCGGCCACGATCGCGGCGAATTTCGGCATGTTCAACAGCGCGTTCACCGAGGGTGGCGCGCCCTGCACCGTGAAGACCGTCGAATCGCTCACCGGCCTGACGCTCACGCACTACATCGCGATCGACTTCGAGGGCGTGGTCGGCGTGGTCAACGCGCTGGGCGGGGTGAAGGTGTGCGTCACGCAGGCGATCGACGACACGGACTCCGGCCTGAACATCCCCGCCGGCACGACGACGCTGAACGGGACGCAGGCGCTCGCCTTCGTCCGGGTGCGGCACGCGGTCGGCGACGGCTCCGACCTGGAGCGGATCCAGCGGCAGCAGTACTTCCTGGACCAGCTGGAGCAGCAGGTGCGCTCCGCGGGCCTGCTCACCGACCCGGTCAAGCTGTACAAGGTGCTGGACGCGGCGACCCAGTCGATCACCACGGACCCCGGCCTCGGCACCGTCACGGACCTCTACGACCTCGCGCAGACCCTGAACGGCATCCCGAGCGGCAAGATCACCTACGTGACGGTGCCGAACGAGCCGTACCCCGAGGACACCAACCGCGTCGTGTGGACCGAGCCGGACGCGACGAACCTGTGGAACAGCCTGCTCACCGAGCCGGGTTCGACCGGCACGTCCGCCACCTCGACGACGGCGACCCCGGCGGCACTCGGCGGCCGCGAGGCCACCACCGCCGCCGAGATCGCGCTCAGCCGCTTCGAGGGCGTGATGCGGCTGGCGCTGCTGGCCGACACCCCGACGGATGCGGCCGGCAGCGCCAGCGCGAGCGCGACCGGCACCGGAACCTCGTCCCCGGGCGGCGCCGAGGTCGGCACCTGCCCGGTGAGCTAGTCGACGGCCGCGACTGCCCGGTGACCGGCTAATCCCGCGCCGTCAGACCCCTGCGGACGAGGAGCGGCTCAATGTCGGGCTCGCGGCCGCGGACGGCGGCGAAGGCCTCCATCGCGTCCTTGCTGCCGCCGCGGGAGAGCAGTTCGGCGCGGAAGCGGTCGCCGTTCTCCCGGGTCATGCCGCCGTTCTCCTTGAACCACTCGACCGTGTCGGCGTCCAGCACCTCGGACCAGATGTACGAGTAGTACCCGGCGCTGTAGTCGCTGGTGAAGATGTGCGCGAAGTAGCCGGTCCGGTAGCGCGGCGGGATCTCCGGCAGCGCGAGGCCCGCCTTCTGCAGCGCGGTCGCCTCGAAGGCCTCGATGTCCTCGCCCGGGTCCTCGCCCGCGGACAGCTTGTGCCAGGCCCAGTCCAGCAGCGTCGCGCCGAGGTACTCGACCGTGCGGAAGCCCTCGCCGAACTGCTCGGCCGCCTCCAGCTTCGCCACCAGTTCGGCCGGCATGGGCTCGCCGGTGCGGTAGTGCTTGGCGTAGTTCGCGCGCACCTCCGGCCAGTCCTGCCACATCTCGTTCACCTGCGAGGGGAACTCGACGAAGTCGCGCGGCACCCGGGTCCCGGCGAACAGCGGGTAGTAGACGTCCGAGAACAGCCCGTGCAGCGCGTGGCCGAACTCGTGGAACAGGGTCCTGACCTCGTCGTGCGTGAGCAGGGTCGGCTCGCCCGCGGGCGGCTTGGCGATGTTCAGGTTGTTGACGAGGACCGGCTTCGTGCCGAGCAGCCTGGACTGGTTGACCAGGCCGTTGCACCAGGCGCCGCCGCGCTTGGACTCGCGGGCGTACGGGTCGAAGACGAACAGGCCGAGCCCGCTGCCGTCCTCGTTGAAGACCTCGAACACGCGCGTGTCCGGGTGGTAGCCCTTCAGGTCGGGGCGGGCCGTGAAGGACAGGCCGTAGACCTTGTTCGCGGCGAAGAAGACGCCGTCGTGCAGCACGCTCTCGAGTTCGAGGTACGGCCGGAGCGCGGCGGCGTCGATGTCGTACTCGGCCTTGCGCACCTGCTCCGCGTAGTACTGCCAGTCCCACGCGGCGATCTCGGCGCCCCCGTTCGCGGCCCGCAGCGCCTCGGCCTCGCGGCGGGCGTTCGCGACGGCGGGCGGCACGACGCGGCCGAGCATCTCCTCGACGTTCGCGACCGTGCGCGCGGTCTTGTCGGCCACCGCGTACGCGGCGTGCGACTCGAAGCCCAGCAGCGCGGCCCGCTCGGCGCGCAGCCGCACGATCGAGCGGATGATCTCGGAGTTCACCGAGAAGCCGCGGCCGAGCGAGGCCTCCAGCAGGCGGCGGCGCACGTCCCGGTCGGCGAGCGAGCCGAGTTCGCTCTGGTTCGTGAACAGCTTGAGGCTGAGGACGTATTTGCCCTCGTGCCCGCGGGCCCTGCCGTTCTCCGCCGCCGCGGCGATCGCGTCCTCCGAGAGCCCGGCCAGCGCCGAGGCGTCGTCGAGCACGAGCGCGCGGGCCTTGGTGTCGGCGAGCAGGTTGCGCTGGAAGGTGGTGGACAGCGAGGCCAGCTCGGCGTTGAGTTCGCGCAGCCGCTCCTGCTCGGCGGCCGAGAGTTCGGCCCCGGAGCGCACGAACTCCTCGTGGTGCTTCTCGATCAGCCGCAGCGACTCGGCCGCGTCCGCGGCCGCGGGCAGTTCGATGCTCTCGCGTGCGTCATACAGGGTCTTGATCCGGTCGAACAGCGCGGCGTCGAGGTGGATGGCGTCGCTGTGCGCGGCCAGCTTCGGGTTGACCTCGGCCTCGATCTCCTGCAGTTCGGGGCTCGTGTCGGCCGAGGCCAGGTTGTAGAAGACGCGGGAGACGCGGTGCAGCAGCTGCCCGCTGCGCTCGAGCGCGAGGAAGGTGTTCTCGAAGTCGGGCGCCTCGGCGGACGAGGTGATCGCGGCGATCTCCGCCAGCTGCTCGGCCATTCCGCGCTCGAACGCGGGCAGGAAGTGCGCCAGCGTGATGGTCTCGAACGGTGGGAGCTGGTACGGCAGGGTGGAGACCGAGAAGAACGGGTTCGCCTCCGGCGCGGCTGCCTGGGTGGGTGAGGGTGTGGGCTCTGTAGGCATACCCGGAGCCTAACCAAAACGGCCGGGGGTTATCCCCGTAGCGACGACACGGTGACCTCAAAGCGTCGCGATGGTGCTCTTGACCTGCTCCGACAGCGGCAATGTGGCCGAATCGCGATTATCGATCAGCACGTGCGGCACCGGCGGCGGCACCTCGGGCGTCATCCGCGCGAGGAAGGCGTCGAACGCCTCCAGCTTGCCGGTGTCCCGATGGCTGCCGCGTGCGAGCAGCCGGCTGCGCAGCGTCGCCGCGTCGCTCTGCACGTAGACCAGCGTGACCGGATCCCCGCCGAGCGCCGCGACCCACTCCGCCCAGCGCGCCGCGGACCGGATCTGCCCGGTGAACGGACCGGACAGCAGCACCGGGCAGCCGTGCGCCCGGATCTCCGCCGCGGTCGCCGTCAGTCCGGCGTATTCATAGGACTTCACGTGGGCGTCGTACCACTCGCCCTCCCGCTCGCCCGGCTCCCGCCCGCCCGCGGCCAGCGTCGCCGCCACGAAGCCGCCGTAGACCGTGTCCTTGTCGAGCAGCGCCGGCGTCGGCTCGAGCGCGTCGAGCAGCAGCGTGGCCACGGTGCTCTTCCCCGCCCCCGGAGCCCCGGCCACCACCCACACCCGGGCTCCGCCTGGTCTACCTGCTCCACCGGCCATGCCCGGAACTCTAGCGTTAACCGATTTGGCCGTACGCCGTCCGGTCGCCTATAGTTAAGCCCGTTGGCGAGCGGGAGTGATCACCGCGGACCACGGCTAGGGCCCCGTTGTGTAGCGGCCTAGCACGCCGCCCTCTCAAGGCGGTAGCGCGGGTTCGAATCCCGTCGGGGCTACGGTGAGACCTCGTCAGCATCGCTGGCGGGGTTTTTTCGTTCTCTCCTCTCCTGTCCGTCAGGTAATCGCACGAACGCGGTGCGATAAAGGAGAGAGCGAAAGATGACGGAATACGAAGAGGGCCCCGAAGCGGTCGCCACGGTCGACACCGTCGCCGGTCAGCTGGTGATGCCGTTCTACATCATCTGCGACGTGTCGTCGTCCATGTCCGGCGACATGGGCGATCTCAACAAGGCCTTGAACGACCTCGTGAACGACATCATGCGCAGTCCGGTGGTCGACGACCTCGTGATGCTGAGCGTGATCACATTCGGGTCCACCGCCCAGACGGTGGTCAAGCTGGCCTCGCCGAGCTCGATCACCCTCCCGACCCTGACGTCCGGCGGCGGCACCGTCTACGGCGCGGCGTTCCGCGAGTACGACCGGGCGTTCACCGCGGACCGTGCCCGGCTCAAGGCCGAGGGCAAGAAGGTGTACCGGCCGTGCGTCTTCTTCCTCAGCGACGGCGCCCCCGGCGACCGCGACTACAAGCAGACGTTCCGTTCCCTGTTCGCCTACGACCCGGAGACGAGGCAGGGCAACAAGGCCTTCCCCTACGTGGTCTCGTTCGGCTTCCGGGACGCCCCGGAGCAGGTCATGAAGGACGTGGCCTACCCGGACTTCGGCAAGTCCAGGGGACGCTGGTTCCTCTCCAGGTCGAACCGCATCGGCGAACTGCTGAAGTCGATGACCGACTCGATCGGCAACACCGTCCTCAGCTCGGGAAACAGCGCCGGTGCCGGGATGCCGCAGATCATCCCGCCGACGGTACCCGCGGGCCAGGACATGCAGTTCGGCGACGCGGGCGACTTCGTCGATGACTGACAGCGCCCCCGGCTACGACGCGTACTCCGGCGTGCCGTCCATCGGTGCGCCGGGTCGTGCCGCGACCGAACTCGCCGCGGGCAGGCCCTGCGACGTCGCCTACTCGGCGGATCACGAGCTGAGCGCCGGTTCGTTCCCCGGGGTCGAGATCCGGGCGGCCAGCATCCGCGGACTGCTGCACCGCTACCGCGAGCAGCCGCGGCAGGACCGCTACTCGCTCCACCACCTGACTTCGTCCGACACCCTGCTGGTCTCGGTGTGCGACGGCGTCGGCTCGCTCGACCAGTCGCACGACGCGGCCCTGTTCGTCGCCCGGTGGATGCCGGACGCATACGCGGCGCACGGGGCATGGCCGAAGTCGATCGCCGACGTCAACGAGTGGCTCGGCCGGTACGCGGACGAGGTGGCGAGGAACGCGGCGGCCGACGCCGAGCCGCACACCTACGGGATGGCCACCACGTTCGTCGGGGTGGCCCTCGAACTGTCCGCGCGTCCGAGGACCGCGTCGATCGCGTGGACGGACGACAGCACGGTCTGGCTGCTCGACGCGAACGGCTGGACGAAGCTCACCGACGAGGCCGCGGCCGCCGGGTCCGGCCCGCTGCACCACACGAGCGTCAGGGCCCTGCCGCACCCGGAGCCGCGCTTCCACACCGCCGAGGTGCCGGCCGAACGCGGCGCCCTGTTCGTGATGACCGACGGCGTCGGAGTGCCCCTGGAGAGCGGCGCCGACGTGCGCGAGGCCCTGGCGGAGTGGTGGGCCACGCCGCCGGACCCGTTCACGTTCGGCAGGCAGGTGGGCTTCGCCCGCCGCAGCCACATGGACGACCGGACCGTGGTCGGAATCTGGTTCGACGAGGAGAGCAGTCGGCAGGTGCGGTGATGAGAGTGCCGAAGAGCAGGCTCGGACCGATGACCCCCATCGCCAAGGGTGCGGTAGGGCAGGTCTACCGGCTGCAGTCGCCGAAGATCGCGGGGCTGAACCAGGCGCTGGCCTACAAGGAGATCCTGCCGGGACTGCCGGCGCAGGCGCGTGACGAGGCGGTGCACTCCATGGAGGCGACCGTAGCCATGCGCGACGCCATGGACCCGGCCGACCGGGCCGAACTCGACCGGATCACGACGTGGCCGCTCGCCGTCGTCGAGGAGCAGGGCCGCACGGTCGGGACGCTGATGCCGCTGATCCCGTCCGAGTTCTTCGTGACCGTGACCATCGGCGGCAACCCTCCGGAGAAGGAGGTCTTCGCCTACGGATACCTCTCGTCGGCGCAGGACGCGATCAGCAAGATGGGGATCGACCGGAGCCTCGCGGACGATCCGCTCGTCCGGATGTCGCTGGCCGCCCAACTGGCGTACGTGATCGGCCTGCTGCACAAGCACGGCATCGTCTACGGCGACATCAGCCTGCAGAACGTCGCGATCGCCCTGGACGGCCACCCGAGGCTGCTCGTCCTCGACTGCGACGCCGCGGCCCACGTCAACGACCAGAAGCGGCACCAGTACCACTCGCCCGCGTTCAGCCCGCCGGAGAACCTGAGCGGCGCCCAGCAGAAGCAGGACCTCAAGACCGACGTCTACAAGCTCGGCCTCTGCGTGCTCAGGGGCCTGCTGACCGGCCGCGGCGTCACGCAGCTGACGGATCCGTCCGTGCTCGACAAGGTGCTCGACCAGCAGGGCGTCGCGCTGATCACGCGCGCCCTGTCGAAGAACCGGGACGACCGGCCCACGGCCAAGGAGATCTGCCTGTACCTCGAACAGCTGGTGGTCGCTCGGGCCGAACCGCCCGTCATCCACGAGGCGAGCCTCAACCGGCAGGCGGTCCTCCGGGGCCAGGAGGTCGTGGTCTCGTGGAAGGCCGAGCGCGCGGCGAAGCTGAGTATCCAGGGGCTGAACGGCTTCTCGGTTCCCGTCAAGGACCCGGGGGCGCACCCGAACGGCTATGCCATCACGCCGATCTCGTCAGGGCCGATATTCGTCGAGGTCGGCAACCGCTACGGCTCGCCGGTCCCGGTCGAGGCCGGGTACGTCGACCTCTACGAGCTGCCGGATTTCGAGATCGGCGAGACGACCCTGCCGCGGCCGGAGATACCGGCGCTCACCCCCGTGCAGATCCCGTCGATCATGTCCAACCTTCCCGCGGTGCCCTATGCGCACTCCGGCGCCGGTGAAGTGCCCCGCCTCGACCTGTCCGGCCTGACCGAGCTGTACGCCGAGATCCACGACCGGCAGGCGGGTGACCAGGCGCATCGCCTCGCCGAAACGGCCAGGGGCACCACCAATGCCCTGATCGGCGCGATGCGCGAGGCGAGCAGCGCGGCGTCCGCGGAGCTCCATAGGCAGATCCTCGTGAATCGGCCGAATCTTCCCGCACAGACCCGGCGGACGCCGTGAGTCCGCACCGTATATCCGAGACGATCCGCGAAGGTGGGCGAATCTGAATGTTCTCCGAGACACTGGGATCCCTCATCGCCCGCCTGGGCGGTGCGAACAAGGCCGTGCTGGACCAGGTGCCGCAGGCCAAGAGCCGGTTCCTCCAGATGGGCCTGGTGCTGCTGTCCACGTCGGGCGTCGCCGTCGTGTCGATGTCGTTCGCGCTCACGATGGCGCTGCGGGCCAGGCTTCCCGTCGCGATCCTGCTGGGCTTCGTGTGGGGGTTCATCATCCTCAACATCGACCGCCTGCTGATCCAGAACATCCGGCTGAACGCCGGGGTGTGGCGCACGCTGGTCATGGTGCTCACCCGGTTGGCGATCGCCGGCCTGCTGAGCGTCGTCATCTCCACGCCGCTGGTCCTGCAGGTGTTCAGCCCCGAGATCCAGACCCAGATGACGCTGGACAACGCCAACCAGATCAACCAGATGGGCGACACGCGTGCGAAGAGCCCGGCCGCGGTACGGCTCGCCTCCGACACCACGCGGATCGCGACTGACCAGGCGATCCTGCGCGGCGACCAGTCCGCCGTGACCCCGGCGAACGTGGCGCAGGCCCAGACCGCGCTGAGCGGGGCGCAGTCCGACCTCACGGCGGCCACCTCGGCCGCCAACGACGCGTACCAGAAGATGGTCTGCGAGCTGAACGGGCAGACCTGCGACGGCGCGAGCGGAAGCAAGGGGGACGGGCCGCGCTACGAGGCGCTCAAGAAGCTGTACCAGATCGCCGAGACCAACGAGGCCGACGCGCAGCAGACCGTGGCCAAGGACCAGCAGGCGCTGCAGAACGCGCAGTCCGCCGCCTCGCAGACCAGCGCCGCCGCACTCGCCCAGGCGCAGACGCAGGCGAGGAACGAACTCCCCGGGCTGATCAAGGACCGGAACGCGCTGCAGGCCGTGCTGGCGACGCAGTCCGCCTCCGACAGCAGCGTGGAGAGCGCCGACACCGGTCTGCTCGCGCGCATCTCCGCGCTGAACGACCTCGGCCGCGCCGACACGTCCGCGCTCCTCGCGCACTGGGCCGTGGCGGCACTGCTCTTCATGATCGAACTGATGCCCGTGCTGGTGAAGGTGCTGATGACGCTCGGCCCGCCGACACTCTACGACCGGGTCAGTGAGCTGATGGACGACAGCGCCTACGACGCGGCCAGCCAGCAGCGCAACTTCAACCGCCGACGGATCGAGCAGGACTCGAAGAAGACCAGGGAGATCGAGGACGACATGCGCAAGCGCGAGGTCGCGCTCGGCATCGAGGCGAACAAGCACGTGGCGGGCAAGATGAAGGAGATCCTCGACGTGGCGCTGGTGGAGTGGAGCAACCAGCTCTCCCACACGATGCAGCAGGCCACGGCCAAGTCGCAGCAGGCCTTGGCCGCCAACGGCAACGTGCAGTCGGCGAAGCCCGCTCCGAGCAAGCAGAACGGCAGCGCCTCGCAGGCCGCGGTCCGCTCCCAGTACAACCTTCCGAACGGAGGCCGGCTGTGACGGTCATGGCGGTCGACGGGGCCGCCGGCAAGGACTGGACCGGATTCGTCCTGCTCATCGTCCCGGTGGCGGGGCTCGCAGTGGACGCCGACGCGCTGTTCCGCGACGTTCAGGACCAGGTCGATCGCGACGTGGTCCTGCAGGACACGGTCCGCGTCGGGATCAGCGCCGACATCGCCCTGGGCCGCGGCGCCGGTCCCGTCGTGGAGGCACTGTCCAGCACAGTGCTCAATAGCGGCGGCGCGATGTTCGCCCCGAGCGCCGTGTTCGGCTGCGCGGTCGTGGGCAACGACGTCGCGGAGGCCAACCGGGTCGCGGAGGATCTCGCGGACGCACCGATCCTGCGGCGGCTGAACGTGTTCTTCTACGGCGTGGCCGCTCAGCCGGATGAGTCGGGTTCCGGGTTCACGGACGACTCCTCGATGGAGGACACGATCTCCCTGAGGCCGATACGCGGTCCGGGTTCGAAGCCCCGGCCCGATGCGGTGACGGTCGCGTCGGTCGTCAGCATGGCCGTCGCGCTGATGGAGAAGCATGAGCGCAATTCCGGCTACGCGATATCCGGGCGGCAGTTCGCCCAGATGACTGCGCGGCCGCCCGCGCCGGTCGCCGCCCCGAGAGAGGTCAGCGCGAGTACACGCGCCATGCCGACGCCGCCACCGCCCACCACGTATTCGGACCCTGCTGACGATCCTTATGCGCGAAGGCCGCGGCTGTTCGAGCGTATTTCGGCCGTCACCTCGAGACCGGGCCCTCCCACGCAGGCAGAGGCGCTCGATCGGCTGGCCAGGGTGACGGACGCGGTCCAGCTCGTGTACATCGTCATGCCGATGGACGCCGGCAAGATGGGCCGAGCCGTGCATCGCAGGCGTGCGGAGCTGGTCGTCGAACTCGACCGGGCGCTGGCTTTGGCCACGGCGGATCACGCGGCGCCGGGTGCCGGCGCGGAGGCGGCCCCGAGCCGGATCTCCGCACAGACCGTCCTGCTCTCCGCGGGGCGCCGGATGACGCGGTCCGGTCCGATGACCCCGGTCGGGAAGCTGTCGGTCGACGCGGTCCCCAAGCTCTCGGCCGGCCACTTCGACCTCGTCACCTGTATCGACGACTTCGTGGGGATCCAGGAGCGCGACGCCGCGTCGCTCGCGCGCCGCGGCGTCGACCTGATCGGCGTCAACGTGGTCTTCGTCTCGACCGGGGCTCCGCTCGCGGACGCGGTCTCCGTCGCCCGGCTGGAACAGCTGACCCATGTCATGGACGTGAGCTGGATCCTGCTCGGCGACGCCTGGGAACTGATGTCCGAGGATTTCGCCGCGATCGGCGTGCGGTCCTTCGAGGGCCACGCCGACGTGGCCAACGAGCTGGTCGCGACGGCGTTCACGATCGTCTGAGACGGCGGCGGAGGCCGTTCAGCGTCCGGCGTGCACGAAGCCCGCCCAGGAGGCGATGCCGCCGGACGCCGCCGTCGCCCGGGCCCGGTCGCGCAGTTCCCAGGGCATGCAGGGCGGGGGTTCGCCGTTCTCGAGCATCCAGAGCTGCGCGGCGCAGAGGGCGTCGCCGGGGGACATGCCGGCTTCCCTGAGGAAGAAGTGGAACATGTACATCAGGACCGAGGTGTCCTCGTCGGGGACCGGCCACTGCGCGCTGACGACGGAGCGGACTCCGTGCGAGAGCAGGACGGTGCCGAGGTTGAAGGCCTCGTCGTAGCCGCGGCCGGATTGGGCGGTGCTGCAGGCGGCGAGGACGGCCAGGGCGATGTCGTGCCCCGCGTCGGCTCGCAGGGAATTGACCAGCTCCTCCGCCGAGAGCCTGGCGCCGCCTTCCAGCAGGACGAAGGAGGTCTCGACGCGTCCGGTGCCGGCGGGGGTCGAGCCGTGGCAGGCGAGGTGCAGGACGGGGCCGCCGTCGGGGTCGGCGAGCCAGTCGAGGACCTCGCGCTTCGTGCCGGCGCCGTCGGGCGAGCGGGTGCCGTCGGGCAGGCGGCCCAGATAGCGGCCGTCGGGATAGAAGGACTCGATGATCGAGACCGCCTCCTCCCGGGCCGCGTGGAGGTCGCGGCGCTCGCCCCGGGCGTCGGGGTCGCCGATGACGAGGCCCGCGTCCGAGATCGGCACGGGGCGCCGGGCGGCCACGTCGCACAGGACGCGGGCGGAGGCCGCGTAGGAGAACGCCGCGAAGTGGATCGCGTGCCGCACTCCCAGGTACGTGCCGTCGACCTCGCCGAAGTCGTTTCTCGCCGCGTGCCAGGGGATCAGCGCCAGCTCACCCATGGGCACCAGTACGAGGCGGACCGGACGGGGCGGGTACTGCCTCGTCACCCGGTCCGGCAGGCCGGTTTCCCAGAGGTAGCCGAGGATCTGGTCCATGGCCGCGCGCCAGGCCCAGTCGCAGAGCGCCGTCACCGAGGCGTCGGCGTCGCGGGCCGTGGTTCCGGCGGCGTCGAGGTCCCTGGCCGCGCGCGAGAGCGAGTGCACGACGTCCTCGAACGCCTCGGCCCGCGCCGTGTCGAGGTCGGGGAGGGTGAGCCGGATCGGATCGCTGTGCGCGCCGACCACGATCGCGAAGCCCTGCTGGGTGCCCTCGCCGGGCGCGAGGTAGATCAGCGCGTCCTGGTCCAGCTCGCGCAGCGCCGCCTGGATCTGCGGGATCTTCGGCGGGTTCACGAGCTTGCGCGCCGCCTGGAGGATGTCCGCCTCGGTGCTGCCGTCGGAATCGATGGGCACTCCGGCCAACGCGCAGAACGCGCGCACCCGCAGCCGCGCCGGAATCGACTCGACGCCCACCGACGCGACCGCGCGGTTCCACTCGTCGGCGAGTCCCGCCTCCCCGATCTCCCGCAGCCTGGTCGCGATGTTGTCCGTCTGCCGCGCCGCGAAGACGATGAGCGCACGTCCCGCCTCGAGGATCCGCGCCGCGCTGGCCGCGTCCTCGTACGGTGTCAGCGAACGTGCCGCCATGAGTGCGTAGGCGGCGGCCTTGCGGATCACGCTGTGCACGTCCGGCGCGTCGTTCTGGATCAGCGCCAGCCATGCGAATCCGGTCAGGCCGCGCAGCGTCGCGTCCACCGCTTCGCCGTGGCGCCCCGACCACCAGCACGCGACGGCGAGCACCTGGTGGAGCTCGCTCGAGTCGGCCCGCAGGTGTGAGGCCGTGGCGGCGATCGCCCGTTCGCAGTACTCGATGGACAGGTCGAAGTCCGGCCGGCAGTCACGGGCGATTCCGCGGAACAGGTACGTGGCACCCGCGATCTTGAGCAGCTCCGGGCTCGGCCCGCCGACCCGGTTCGCCACGTCGATCGCGTGCTGGATATCGCGCACCGCGCCGTCCAGCGCGACCGGGTCGTCTCCGGCGCTCATCGCGGATACGTGGGCGATCCCTTCGGCCGCCTCGGCTTCGGAGAATTTCGTGCTGGCCGTCACCTCGCTGTCGACCGGCGAACCGGCCCGCACGCGCTCGAACTCTTCGAGCAGCGCCGTGGACGCCCGGGTGATCTCTTCGACTATCTCCGGCCGCAGAGCTCCGGCGGGAAGCCGGTCGATCAGCTCGGCATGTCTCCTCAACTGGGCGGCGAGGGCAGCTCCATCGTCCTGAGTGCCCGTCAGCGCAGCCTGTTCGTCGGACTCCGCGTAGTCGGCGAGCAGGTTCGTGTAGTCGACGGCGAACGCCGTCGCCGGTGTCCGCGGCCTCAGGGAGAGCCGCCGCGAGAGATCGCGCGCCTCGTCGGCGATGGCCCGCAGCGTCCAGCGGTCCGCGCCCGGGTCCACGCCCGCGTAGCGCAGGCAGATCGCCATGAGTTCGGCCCAGATCTCATTGTCGTCGTCCGCGGTCGCGTGGCGGTGGGCGAAGTCCACGAGGGTCCGCGAACCGCTCGTGTCGTATTTCTCGGGACCGGCCCAGAGGGCGGAGGCCAACGTGAAGACCAGGAGGCCGAACTCGTCCACGAGGCTCGGTCCGTTCGTGGCGTCGGCGACGTCCACCATGTTCGAGCCGCGCTTCAGGTACTCGTTGAACAGCGCGTTCGCGGCGGGCAGCGACAGCTTGGCCATGCGTTCGGCGAGTTCCTCGCGCTCGGGCCACTCGCGCGGGATCCGGCCGAGGTCCGCGAAGAGCTGCCGGTACTGCTCGTGGGTGCCCTCGTTGTCGGCGAGGAAGTCGAGCATGGCCAGGCAGCGTGCGAACGCGCTCGCAGGGTCGTCGGCGTCCATGGGAGGCGGCCCTTCGTGCGAAGAGAACAAGTCATGGACTACTGACGGACGGCGCTCAGTCCCACTCCCAGCGGAAGCCTTCGAGGCCCGGGGCGCTGTCCAGGACGACGATGTTGGCGGTGCCGGAGGCGCTGACCGGCAGGTCCGCCACGTGGCGCGGGGTGGCGGTGCCGGGGCGCTTGGTCACGTGGCGGCAGCGGGCGGGGAGGGCGCGGGGGTCGAAGTGGGTGCGCAGGGCGATCTGGCGCACCGGCTGGCGGGCGGCGTGCTCGTAGCGGTCGATGCCCACCGCCGGGGCCGAGGGTATGTATTCGTACTCGAAGACGTGCGGGAGGCCGGCGGCGAGTACGTGGTCGAAGACGAGTTCCGCCGCCTGGAAGCCGGTCTCCGGGTCGGCCTGCACGCGGCCCAGGCGGCAGCCGCTGATCGGGCGCAGCACGGGCGGGGACTGGCCGGGCACGTCGGGGACGTGGATGGCGACGAAGCGGTCGGCGCGGTCCTGGCGGGCGGTCACGACGCGGCGCACGCGCTCCAGGTACCAGCTGCGGTCCTCGCCGAGCCAGAGGTCGCCGTGCATCCCGAGATGCTGGAAGCTCAGGTTCACCGCGGCGTCCACGCCGTCGAGCACGCGGGCCAGGCCGGTCGAGGGGCCGAGCAGGTCGGTGAACTCGGGCGGGCCGCCGTTCGTCGCGGCGCGGCGTCCGCGGGGGCGGGGCGGTCCGAGCAGCGCGACGAGGCTGGCGCGCGGCAGTTCGAGGATGCCCTCCACGGCCATGACCACGCGCAGGGACTCGGGCCGCTCCGGTCGGCGCAGCCCGCGCTGCCAGTAGCTGAGCGCGGCGATGCTGATCGAGTAGCCCTCGGCGCGCAGCCTGCGCTGCAGGGATTCGAGGCTGAGTTCGCGGCGTTCGAGGGCGGCCCGCAGCGCGCGGTCGAAGGGGCCGTGCCGTAGTGCCTGTTCGAGCGTGACCGTGGCCTTCGACTTCACAGATCGAGCCTGTCAGGGGGGCGGTTCAGGAGTTGTTCGCGCCGGGCAATGTCCCGTCAAAATAAGGTGCGTCCCGCGAGCCCCACAGGTCGCTCGCGGGACGCACCCGATCAGAGGTCGCAGCAGTGCGTCAGATCACTGCGACGAGAAGACGCAGCCGCCGGCGCTGTTGCTGTACAGCGGCTGCATCGCGAAGGTGCCGGTGCCGAAGGACACGGTCTGGTCGTTGTCCCAGGCGCACAGGTCGCCGATCTCCTCGCCGTTCGAGTCGACGTAGCCGCTCGACGGTTGGGGGTCGGTCACCGCCTCGGCGTACTCGTGGCCGCCGACGATGCTGAACCCGTCGAGCTGGTTCTGCACCGAGTTGGCGCCGCAGCTGGAACCGGCGTCGAGCACGTACGGCATGTTGGTGTAGCCGACCGTGCCGCTCCAGTCGTGCCAGGCGCAGAATCCGGCGTTCGGGAAGTTGTCCGGCTGGGTGCCGCTCGGGCTCAGCACGAACACGTCCACGTCCGGGCCGGAGACGCCGAAGTGGGAGGCGGCGTTGTCGGCCTCGGCGGCGAGGTCGGCCTGGCTGGCCGAGCCGGGCGCGGCGGACGAGTCGTCGACCCAGGATCCGGCGAGCACGGCGCCGCCGAAGCTCGGCGAGCTGCCGTTGCCGTCGGTGTACTGGCTGGTGACCGTGGACCACGTGTCACCGGAGGCGCCGAGTCCGCTGAACAGGTTCTGCATGTAGCTCTCGACGCCGTTGGAGTCGCTGTCCCACTGGCTGCCCCAGAAGTCGAGGTAGATCTGCGGGTTCAGTTCGAGCGGACCGCCGCCGTAGTTCAGGCCGCTGGTCGAGGTGGTGGGCGGGTAGACGGTGGCGTCGGTGCTGCCGTGGCGCACGCGGGAGGCGTGCGGCCCGGCCATCGTCTCGTGCGACCTGCTGGAGTTCATCGGCATGATGCCGGTCGGCTTCTGCAGCGAGACGTGGTAGGTCCTGCCGTCGAGCCGCACGGTCGCCGTGGCAGGCGAGGCGTGCGACGCGGCGCTGGGGGCGGCGGCCTGCGCGTGCGCCGGTAGGGCGCCGGCGAAGGCCGTGGCGAGCGCGGCGGCGGAGACGAAGGCGGTGACCTTCGCGAGCCGCGAGCGCTTCGGGGCGGGGTGGGTCCCCGGTATTTCCTTCACGGGTGGTGCTTCCTTCCGAGTGGGTAGTCGGACGTGCCGCATCGTGCGGGAACACCGGGCCGTCGACAACGAGGCGGAACGCCGCTCGGAGAGTTATGTGAAGGAAGGCTTAAAACCGCATGGTGCGGCCACGCTCAGGGCATCGCCGTGCGCCGAAGCGGTGAAGTTTCACAGATTCACAGAAGTGCGCCGCGGGATCCGGACGGACGCCCGGATCGGCCACGCGGGAGCGCTCCCGGTGTCCAGCCGACGCATCGCGCGCAGCACGGACGAGGGAGAGACCTGATACCCCTGCGCCCGCAGCGCGCTATGCACCTTGCGGTGGCCGTCGTCCGGATGGTCCTCCAGGTGACGCTGCACCGCGTTGGTCAGCCGGTCGACGACGGGCGCGGGCCACGGACCCTTCTGCGCCGCCACCGAGGACTCGACCTTCGCCTTGTCCAGGTACCGGTAGTAGGTGCGCCGCGGCACCCCGACCAGCGTGCAGAAGCTGACGACGGAGATTTTCGCGTCGCGGCGCACGGCGTCGAGGTCGGCGAGCCGGCCGAGCTGGTTGTCCATGGCGTGCTTCCAGACCGCGAGTAGCGTCTTGGCCTCGCGCAGCGACTTCCGCAGGCTTCGTACCTCGGCCTCGAGTTCGGCGACCCGGCTCGGCGAGGAGGTCAGCGCGCCGAGCGAGCGGGCGCCGCCCTCGACGAACTGCCTCTTCCACTTGGCCACCGAGGCCTCGCTGACCTTGTATTCGCGGGCTATCTGCGCCGCCGGCGCACCGCTGGTCAGGGCGGCCAGCGCCACCTGGAGACGTTGCTCGGCACGCGCGTCGAGCTGCGGCATCATGCTCCTTTCTCCGCACATCGCAGGGATCGCCGGCGAACACGGATAGGCCGCGACGCCGGGGTGGGACCGGCGGCGGCTTTCCGGGGGGAGAGGGAGGCCGAGCGGGTACTGCCTGCTGTGACTACAGAACTCAGGGGGAGGGTGAGTGCTCAGTATGTTAGGCGCCGCCGGGGCGATGTGGTTGACCTTTCACTCGAATGAGCCAAAGTCCCCGCGGGCACGTTTAACCGCTGGCCGGGGGATTCCGGGTGCTTTGTCCCGCGGTCCGCGGACGCCCCCTTGCCGGATTGTTCAACAATCCGTACGTTGAGGGCATGGGGACTTCGATCGAGGCGAGGGCGGCGTTCCGGGACGGTGCGGTGGTGCCGACGAGCGGTCTGGCGCTCGGGCACACGCAGGCGAACCTGATCGCGCTGCCCCGCGACTACGCGTACGACATGCTGCTGTTCGCGCAGCGGAATCCGAAGCCGTGCCCCGTGCTGGAGGTGACCGAGCCCGGTTCGTGGACGTCCGTGCTCGCACCCGGCGCGGATCTGCGCACGGACCTGCCCGCGTACCGCGTGTGGGAGAACGGCGAGGTGGTGGCACGTCCGACCGACGTTGTGGACGCGTGGCGCGAGGATCTGGTGACGTTCCTGCTCGGGTGCAGCTTCAGTTTCGAGACGCTGCTGCTGGACGCGGGCGTGCCGCTGCGGCATGTCGAGCAGGGGGTCAACGTGCCGATGTACGTGACGAACCGCGAGTGCGTTCCGGCCGGGCGGATGCGTGGTCCGCTGGTGGTCTCGATGCGTCCGGTGCCCGCCGACGCCGTGGCCCGCGCGTCGGCGATCACCGCGCTGATGCCCGCGGTGCACGGTGCTCCGGTGCACGTCGGGGCGCCGGAAGTACTCGGTATCGCAGACCTCGACAAGCCCGACTTCGGCGACCCGGTGCGGTTGCGGGTCGGGGACGTGCCGGTGTTCTGGGCATGCGGGGTCACGTCGCAGGCCGCTGTGATGCGTGCCGCGCCGCCGTTCGCGATCACGCACGAGCCGGGACATATGTTCATCACCGACGCGCGTGACGTCGACTACCGGATCGCCTAGGAGAAGCGCCATGAGCACGATCGATCTCAACTGCGACCTCGGCGAGGGTTTCGGCGCGTGGACGATGGGCGATGACGAGGCGCTGTTGTCCATCGTGACCAGTGCGAACATCGCCTGCGGTTTCCACGCCGGCGATCCGAGCATCATGCGCAGGCTCTGCGACGTGGCCGCGGAGAACGGTGTCGCGATCGGCGCGCACGTCGGCTACCGGGACCTGGTCGGCTTCGGGCGGCGGAACATCGAGATGTCGGAGAGCGACCTGGCGAACGAGATCGTCTACCAGATCGGCGCGCTCGACGGCTTCGCGCGGATGGCCGGGATGCCGGTGAGCTACGTGAAGCCGCACGGCGCGCTCTACAACACGATCGCGGTGGAGCCGGTCTACGCGCGTGCGCTGGCCGAGGCAGTGCTGCGCTACAACCCCGCGCTCAAAGTCGTCGGCCTCGCGGGCTCATCAGGGTTGCGCGACGTGCACGATGCCGGGGTGAAAACCGTCGCCGAAGCGTTCGCCGACCGCGCCTATTCGGTGGACGGGCATCTCGTGCCGCGCGGTACGACCGGCGCCGTGCTGCACGACGTGGACGCCATCGCCGCACGCTGCGCCGAGTTGGCCCGCAGCGGCGAGATCGAGTCGATCGACGGTACGAAGGTGCACGTCAGCGCCCAGACGATCTGTGTGCACGGTGACACTCCCGGCGCCGTCGCGATCGCGCGCCAGGTGCGCGAGACCTTGGTGGCCGAGGGGATCGAGCTCAAGTCGTTCGCCGACGCCAAGGCCGCCGGATCCGAGGCCGCGTGATGCGGATCAGGGCGGCCGGATCCGGCGCGCTGCTCGCCTGTCTCGATGACGCCGAGCAGGTCACAGGCCTCTACCGCGAGCTGGAGGCCGACCCGCCGAAGGGTTTCGTCGACGCGATCCCGGCGGCGGAGACGGTGATGGTCGTATTCGATCCCGCGCGCACGGAGGCCGCCGCGCTCGGACAGTGGCTGCAGGGCGCGGTCGCGCGCGCGGGCAAGCACGAGGCGGTCGCCGATCAGGGCCCTGTCGTCACGATCCCGGTGACCTACGACGGCCCCGACCTGAACGACGTGGCGATGCGCGCGGGCCTGAGTATCGACGAGGTCGTACGCCGCCACGCCGCAGGTGAATACGTCGTCGCGTTCTGCGGCTTCGCTCCCGGCTTCGGGTACCTGACCGGCCTCGATCCCGCACTGCGGCTGCCGCGTCGCACGGTGCCGCGCACGCGCATCCCCGCCGGATCTGTCGCGATCGCGGACCGGTACACCAGCGTCTACCCGACCGCCTCGCCCGGCGGCTGGCACCTGCTGGGCCGCACCACGACGGCCATGTGGGACATCGATCGACAGCCTCCGGCGCTGCTCACGCCCGGTACGCGCGTCAGGTTCGAGGCGATATGACCGGCATCGAAGTGCTCAGTCCCGGGCCGCTGACGACCGTTCAGGATCTCGGCCGCCCCGGCCTCGCGCCGATCGGGGTCGGGCCGTCCGGCGCCGCCGACCGCGCGAGCCTGCGCCTGGCCAACCGGCTCGTCGGCAATCACGAGGACACGGCCGCGCTGGAGCTGACGTACGGCGGCCTGCGGATCCGATTCGACGCCGCCGCCACGATCGCGCTGACCGGAGCGCCGTGCCCCGGCGTCGCGATGAACGGTCCCGTGCACATCGGTGCCGGTCAGGAACTCGTGGTCGGCATCCCGAGCGAGGGACTGCGCACGTACCTGGCCGTGCGTGGCGGATTCGACGTCCCCGAAGTGCTCGGCTCACGCTCGACCGACGTGCTCTCCGGGATCGGCCCGGCCGTGCTGGAAACCGGGATGCGGCTGCCGATCGGCACTCGCACCAACGGCTTTCCGAACGTCGATCTCGCGCCTCCGCTCGGTCTCGGCCCGGCGATTCTGCGCGTGCTGCCGGGACCGCGCGACGACTGGTTCGTGTCGGACGCGCTGGCCACGCTCGTCGGATCGGCCTACGTGGTGACGAAGGACAGCAACCGCGTCGGCGTGCGGCTCGACGGCCCCGAACTCAAGCGCGAGGTACACGAGGAACTGCCCTCGGAAGGCATGGTCAGCGGCGCGCTCCAGGTGCCGCCGGGCGGCCGGCCGATCCTGTTCCTCGCCGACCATCCGGTGACCGGCGGCTATCCCGTCATCGCGGTCGTCGCCGATAAGGACCTCGACCGCGCGGGCCAGCTGCGCGGCGGCGACACGGTGAGGTTCTGCCTATGAGCAGCGCCGCGGAACGCGTGGCCGTGATCCTGCGCGACCGGATAACGGCCGGGGAGCTCACGCCGGGCACGCGGCTGATCGAGGAGAGCCTCGGCGCCGAGCTCGGCGTGTCCCGCAACACGCTGCGCGAGGCCTTCCGGCTGCTGACTCACGAACGGCTGCTGGTCTACGAACTCAATCGGGGGGTGTTCGTGCGAACCCTGTCGGAACAGGACGTCGTCGAGCTTTACCGCGTACGCCGGATGATCGAGCTCGGTGCGCTGCGCGACATCCGCGAGCCGGTCCTCGGCAAGGTCGCCGAGGCGGTGGACGCGGCGGAGAAGGCGGCCGAGGCGAACCGCTGGCAGGACGTGGGCACGGCCGACATCCAGTTCCACCGCGCACTCGTCGAGTTGGCGGGCAGCGCGCGGATCGAGGAGTTCATGGCGCTGATCCTGGCCGAGCTGCGCCTCGTGTTCGACGTGATGAAGGACCCGCGGCGTTTCCACGAGCCCTACATCAACCGGAACAGGGAGATCCTCGCCGCGCTGGAGAACGGCGACGTCGCGCGTGCCGAGGAACTGCTCAAGGCGTACCTCGACGACGCGGAACGTCAACTGCTGGCGGCCTACGGCTGAACGGGGGACGGGCGCCACAGCGTCTGCGGTTGTGTCTGCGGCTGCTGTAGCTGCTGCGATCGCTGCGGCTGGCGCGGGGGAGCGGCCTCGACGAGACCCGCGCTCTGCGCCTCCCACAGCTCCGCGTACTTCCCGCGAACGGCCGTCAATTGCCGGTGTGTGCCGCGCTGCACGATCCGGCCGCCGTCCACGACCAGGATCTCGTCCGCGTCGTGCGCGAGATGCAGATCGTGGCTGATCAGGATCGTGGTACGGCCCGCCATCAGCCGACGCAGCGGCCCGATCACCTTGCGCGCGGCGACCGCGTCGAGACCGGTGGTCGGCTCGTCCAGCACGAGCACGGACGTGTTCCGCAGCAGTGCGCGGGCGATCGCGAGCCGCTGCCGCTGACCGCCGGAGAGATTGCCGCCGCCCTGGCCGACGATCGTGTCGTAACCCTGCGGCAGTCCCTCGATGAAGCCGGCCGCGTCCGCCATCCGCGCCGCCTCGACGATCCGGTCGTCGGTCGCCGTCGGGTCGCCGTACGCGATGTTGTCCCGGACCGTGCCGTCGAACAGCATCGTCTCCTGGAGCATCAGCGTCACGCTGCTGCGCAGCCGACGCAGCGTCAGGTCGCGGATGTCGGTCCCGTCCAGCCGGATCGAACCGCTCTCGGGGTCGTGGAAGCGCAGCAGCAGTTGGGTCAGCGTGGACTTTCCGGCGCCGCTGGACCCGGTGACGAGCACGAGCTTCCCAGGGGCGGCGACCAGGCTCACGTCGTGCACGGCGGGCTTCGGCTGGTCCGGGTAGCGGAAGGTCACGGAGTCGAACTCCACCCAGCCGCCCTGCGCGTGATACATGCCGGTCTGTGCGAGATCCGCCACGGCCGGACGCGTCTCCAGCACCTCGAACAGCCGCTGCGCGCCCGCGCCCGCCGAGGCCTTGAGCACGGCGAACGAGCTCATCGACTGGATCGGCGGATACAGCATGCCGAGGAACGCGGCGAAGGCCAGCAGCCCGCTGAGCTCGATACGGCCCGCGCTCAGTTCCCACACCCCGACGCCGAGGACGGCGAGCACGCACACGGTCTCCGTCAGCAGCACCGCCGGACCGTAGAGCGCGGCGAGCCGGGCCTCGGCCATCCGCGCCCGCAGCCACTCGACACCCGCCGCGTGCACCCGGTCGCGCTCGCTGCTCGGCCGGTTGTACGCCTGAACGAGCATCATGTTCTGCACGTTCTCCTCGACCACGGCCGCGATCGCGCCGTTGCCCGCGCGCTCCCGCCGCGACGCCTTCGCGAACGGCGTGGTGAATCCGCGCGTGACGAGCCAGAACAGCGGCGCCACGGCGAAGGACACCAGCGCGAGATCCCAGCGCAGGTAGATCGCCGTGCCCGCGAACATCAGCACGCCGATGACGTCCGACACGATCGAGATGACGCCGCCGATCACCAGGTTCTCCACCGCGTCGATGTCCCCGGTGATCCGCACGACCAGGTCCCCGGTGTCGCGCGAGGAGAAGAAATCAGGTGACAACTCCTGCACATGGGTGAAGACCTTGTCCCGCAGCCGGAGCAGGAAGCGCTCCGAGCAGAGCGACGTGAGCAGGTCCTTGCCGAACATCGCGACCGCGCCGATCGCGGTGACACCGACCCACATCAGCGCCGGATGCCAGAACGCGTGCAGGTTCTTGGTCTCCAGGACGTCGTCGGTGATGACCATGAACACGAGCACGACGGCCGCCTCGGTGGCCGCCGCGACCGTGGCCAGCAGACAGGCCAGCACCATCAGCGGACGGTCCATCCGGGCCAGCGTCCGGAAGCGGTCGAAGACCTCGCGGGCGCGGATCGCGGGCGGTTCGTCGTCGGGGTCGATCAGGGATTCGAGGGCGTGCGAGGACATGGGCGGGCTCCTGGCAGTCGGAGGTCCTTCGGAACAGGATGCGGACACGACTCCGGGGGCCGGCGATCCTACTCATCGCCGGCCCCCGGAGGGCTTGAGGTGTGGTGTGGCGGTGGCTGCCCGGCCGCGGTTCGCTCGCGGCCCCTGAGTCAGCCCCGCGGCATCACTTGTGCGGCAGCGGCTTCGGGGGGACGCCCTTGCCGGCGCCCTTCGGGGCCGGGCCGAGCGGCTTGGCACCCTTGGGGGCCGGGCCCTTCGGCTTGGCACCCTTGGGCAGCGGACGGGGGGCGGGCAGCTTGACGCTCATGGGGATCGCCTTTCGTCAGGAGCTTTCTTCGTTTCCGCCGCCGTGTTTCTCGGCGACGAGAAGAACACTAGGGACCGATTCTTGGGAAGCGGGCCCCGGTGAGTGAGCGGAGAGACAGATTTCGCCCTCGTATTCACTGAGCCGGCACTGAGCAACCTGAAACGGGTTTCAGGCTGCTCTCAGCTATCGCGGCGTCAAAAACGCGAAAAGCGGCCGAGATCGGACAATTCCGAGCCCGGCCGCCGTCGCGGACCAGGTACCGCTACGAGATCATGAACTGGCTCACCGGCAGCGCGCGGTCCACGATCCGCACGTCGCCGATGCCGCCGTAGAAGACCTGGTTGATCGAACCCTGGTACTCGTAACCGCCCAGCATCCACGGCAGGTTCAGCGTGACCAGGCCCTTCGCCGGAGTGGCCGGGTTGCGCGCCACCTCGCAGCCGTCCACGTACATCTTGGTGGTGGCGCCGTCGTTGACCACGGCCACGTGCCACCAGGCGCCGAGCGGCAACTCGTGGCCCCAGTTGGTGGACTCGTCGTCGAGGTTCAGCGGATAGACGCACCACTGCAGTTCACGGTCGCCGGACAGGCTCAGCGTGACGATCGGCTCGTTCGGGTCGGTGTTCCCGGCGCTGCGGCCCGCCTGGCCCGCCGTGCCCCACCGGCTGAGAATCCCGCTCCACGCGTTCTGGTCGGAATTCCAGTCCGCGGGGAGGTAGAAGAATGCTTCGAAAGTGTATCCGTGTGCGAATTCATTGCCGTTGATCGGCGCCTTCGGCACGGTCTGGAAATACGAACCCTTCGTCGGCGATCCCTGCCCGGCGAAGTTCACGCTGCCGTGCCCCGGCTGGTCCGGGTGGTACGCGCTGGACCACGTCAGCGCGCTCGCCGGGGTGCCGGAGACGGTCTCGAACACCAGGTCGTTGCCCAGGCCCGTCTGGTCCTTGATCACGGTGCTGCCGCCCACGCTCGCGCCGTTCAAGCCGAGCCCGTCGAAGCGCCAGTAGGCCACCGTGCCGCGCACCAGCATCTGCTTCGCCGGGCGGGACGGACGCGGCGCGACCGGTGCGAAGCCGTCGAAGCGCTGGTCGAAGTCGAGCGCGATGGAGAAGCGGTCCACCTCGGAGGTCAGCTGCGCCTCCTGCACCGCCAGCGCGTTCGCCTCGCCGGCCGCCATCAGCTTGTTGATCCACGGGGAGAAGGTCTCCACGTCGATCGTGCCGCGCTCCAGGTCGAAGCGGTAGGCGCGGATCATCGCGGCGCCGCCGTAGTAGCGGTTCTGGTAGTTGGTGATGTGCAGGAACACGTCGTTGCCGGCCGTGTTCTTCATCGTCGTGCTGCCGGGGGGCCAGTAGTGGCCGTTCAGCGTCAGGAAGATCTGGTCGTTGTCCTTGATCAGGTCGTCCCAGAGCTGCTGGCCGTAGTCGTCCAGGTAGGCCGCGCCCGAGTCGTCCGCGTAGACGATGTCGTGCGTCGTGACGATCACCGGCAGCGTCGGGTTCGCCTTGATCACCCCGTTGGCCCAGGCGAATCCGGCCGAGGACATCCGCCAGTCGAGGGACAGCAGCAGCCACTCGCGGCCGCCCGCGCGGAAGACGTGTGCGTTGTTGTAGCCGTCCGCGCTGGCGCCGTGCCACGTCGAGGACCTGGCGAAACGCTTGGGGTTGAAGGTGTCCAGGTACGGCGTGTCCCCGCGCTGGTCCGTCGTGGACGAGTTCACGTCGTGGTTTCCGGCGAGCACGCTGTAGGCCACGCGCTGCTCGTCGAGCAGGTCGAAGACCTTCGTGGCCGCCGCGTACTCCTCGGCCAGGCCGTTCTGCGTGACGTCGCCGAGGTGCGCGAGGAAGACGATGTTGTCGTCCTGCAGGCCCCGCCGCTGCGCGCAGCCGAGTACGTACTCGAAGGAGGTCTCCAGCGGCACCGGGTGGATCCGGTCCTGGTCGAACAGGTACTGCGTGTCCGGCATGACGATGAGGGTGAACTGCGCGCTCTCGCCGTCCGGATTCCACCGGCCGCGCGCGGCGGGCTGCATCGTCGTCTGGTCGTACGGGTCGCTGCCGCCGTGGGCGCTCGCCGCGTACGCGGGCGCGCCGCTGAGCAGCCCCAGCGAGGCGGCGCCCACTCCGGCGCCGAGCAGTCCGCTGCTGCGCAGGAAGGAGCGGCGGCTGGCCGCGGCGGCGCTGTCGCCGTCGAGGTCCGCGGTCCGCGGGCACTCGCAGTCGGCGGCGTGCCCTTCGTGTTCGTCGTGCATGGGCGTCTCCCAAGGTCGGGGGCTGACGGCCATGCACATTAGGCCTCAACCCCATACCAAAGACCGGGCTCGGGGCGCCCCCCAGGAATCCGGCCGCGGAACGCTCGGTGAACTCTGCCGCCCGCCCCTAGCTCTGTTAGTGGGCTCTCATAACAATCGTTAGCGTCATGCCCGTGCAGTTGCCGCACGGGTCAGGTCTTTGACGAAGGGCTTCTCCTATGTCACGTCGCATGGCGACGGCCGGGGCGGTCGGGGTGGCCGCGCTGGCCTGCGTCCTCGGCACCACCACGGCGTCGGCGTCCGATCAGGGCGGCCGCGATGGCGGCACCCTGACGTACAGCGTCGGCACCCCGCAGGTGGACGAGGTCTCCGGCGGCCCCTGGACACTCTCCCAGGGCGACTCCTCGTACGGCGGCTCCCTCACCGTGGACGGCGTCACGTACCCGAACGTCGCGGTGGACCCGGCCGGCACCGGCTCGGTCCCGGCGCAGAGCGGCGTGACCGGCACCCCGGGACCGCTCACCGGCTACTGCTCGCAGGACGACGGCACCGGCCCGGCCACCGGCAGCGTGCTGCGCGAGCCGGTCGGCGCCAAGCTGGCCATGCAGCCGTACTACTTCCCGTTCGTCACCAGCACCGACGGCGGCAGGACCCTGACCGGCTACTTCGACTACCGGCCGAAGGACACCGACGAGGCCGTCGTCAGCGCCGTCTCGCACGACCACGGGAAGACCTGGTACTACACCGGCGAGGCGCTCGAGCAGAACGCCGGGCTGTGCGCCGACGGCAACACCAACGACGACGGCCAGGGCCACGCGTTCGTGCTCACCGTCCCGGACGCGAACGGCTCCGGCCGCTCCGGCCAGGTGCTCTACACGCTCAGCCGTCCCAGCGGCGACGCGCTCGGCGTGAACCTGATCGTGCACAAGCTGACCCCGAAGGGCGGCGACCCGCTCTACGGCCTCCCGGCGACCGAGCCGGTCGGCATGGGCGGCAGCACCACGGCCGCCGCGGCGGTGACGGTCCCGGCCGGGCCGACCGGCGACGGCGTGAGCATCGAGGTCGGCTCCACCGCGAACTTCGAGCAGCCCGGCCACTTCAACGTCGACGGCCACATCGTCGACTGCAACGACGCCAGCGCGACCGCGACCGAGTTCACCGGCTGCACCACGCGTGACGGCAGCGGCGTGACCATCAACGCCGGCGACGCCGTGACGGCCGACTCGGTCATCCCGGCCGACGCCGACCAGACCTCCGGCCTGATCGCACCCGACGGCATCGTCAGCGTCCTGCCGCACTACGAGAACGCCCCCAAGGGCAGCGTCGCGGTCCTCTACACCGAGAAGATCGTGAACTACTACACGCCGACCACGACGACGGCCGCGGTGACCCTGCCGGCCGCCACGATCCCGGTCGCCGACACCTCCGCGCTAACCCTGAGCAGCGGCTCGATCGACGTCTACCTGGGCACCGGCGGCGGCATCGAGGACGTCACCTGCACCGGCCTGACCGGGACCAGCCTCACCGGCTGCACCGGCGGCACCGGTTCGGTCGCCAAGGGCAGCGACCTCGGCGCGCCCGGCGCGGCGGTCACCCCGTACGCGCAGCTCGCGCTCACCGGCGAGGGCAAGAACAAGCCGAAGTCGCTGTACGGCAACAACGAGGACTACACCGTCGCGCGCGTCGCCTACACCTACGACGGCGTGCACTTCACCGACCTCGGCCAGGTCTCCGGCCTCAACGACCCGGCGAGCAACAGTACGACGACGCTGCGCTGGATCGGCTCGCGCGGCACGGTCATCACCAACCCGGACGGCAGCTACGGCCTGTTCCTGTCCGGCGCCTACGCGGCGGACGGCGACAGCGACGCGTTCAACCAGATCTTCTACTCGTCCTCCAAGGACGGCGTGCACTGGAGCGCGCCGCAGAAGCTGATCGGCACCGACTACACCTTCTCGGCGCTGCAGCAGCAGACCGTGAACGGCGGCGCCCTCGGCATCACCGGCTACTACTCGGGCCGCGTCTACGACCCGACCGTGGTGCAGAACTCGAACGGCACCCTGACGATGCTGTTCGCGGGCTACTCGACGCCGAAGCCGCTGCCCGCCACGGGCTCGGTCGTCGGCACGAACCCGAACGCGCTGTACACGGTCCCGGCCGCGCAGGCCGCCGAGTACCGCACGATCCTGAGCGTGACCCTCCGCCCGGAGTGGACCTGCTCGCACTAGCACCAGGGCTCTGAAGACGGCGGGGCCGCCGCGTCGGGTGACGCGGCGGCCCTGTCTGTGTTCTGTGTCGCTCTGTGTGTCTACCTGCTCCGCGGCTCAGGAGGCCGGGAGGGTGATGATGTCCGCGGCGGCCGGGGCCGAGATCTTCGTGGGCTCGTTCCAGGTGAAGACCATGGTGCCCGTGTTGTTGGCGCCCGACTCCTGGATCGGCAGCGGGGTGCCGGTCAGCGGGATGTCCAGCGTGCTGGTCGTCGTGGTCGCGGACGCGGACGCGCTGCTGGTGCCGTCGCCGGTGTTCTTGGAGACGTCCTTGTACTGGGCGACCGGCTGGCCGTCGACCGTCGAGGTGCCGAGGTAGCTGAAGGTGTCGCCGGAGCCGGTGCCGAGCTCCTTCGTCATCTCGCTGAAGTTCGTCATGCTGCTGAACCCGTCGGTCATCTGGCTGCCGACCGCGGACTTCGAGGAGATCCACTTGCCGACGATGATCTTCGAGACCAGCGAGGCGTCCGAACCGGCCGAGGCCTTGATGATCGAGGCCATGCTGGAGGTGACCTGGATGTAGTCCACGCCGTCCACCGCGATCATCGGGATGGTCATGCCGCTCGACACGATCGTGCCCTGGGCGGAGCTGTCCTTGTTGATCTGCATGTCCATGGAGAAGCTCTCGCCGCTGTCGGACATCGTGCCCTTGATGTGCAGGGCGGTCACGCTGGCGAGCGCGGTCTTGAAGCGGGCGAGCAGTTCGACCTGGGTCAGGTCGGCGTTGCTCGGTCCGGAGGCGGCGGCCGTGGTCGCGCCGCCGCTGGAGACCGAGACGGCGGTCCCGCTGTTCGAGCCGCACGCGGTCAGGACGAGGGCGCACGGTATGAGGGCCGCGGCGAGGGCGGTGCGACGCAAGGGAAGCTCCCGGGTCAAGAAGTGGATGCCGGCCACGACGTGGCGGGCGGCTCACCCTACCAAGGGGCTTTGTTCGCTCACCTGCCGTTTTTCGACGGGGTGGCCCGAACGTTACGCATCCGCAATTCAGCCTTGCTTCAGCTCTGCGCCGTCTCTGCGAGTTCGAACCCTGAGCACAGCTCCGGCACCCGGTCGTGCGGCACGGCACGCGAGTACAGGAAGCCCTGCGCCCGCTCGGCTCCGAGGTCGCGCAGGATCGCCGCCTGCACCTGGGTCTCCACGCCCTCGGCGGTCACCGTCATGCCGCAGGCGTGCGCCAGGGTGATCAGGCTGGTGACGATCGCCTCGGCCGAGTCGTGCCGGGTGACCGCGGGCTGCGTCAGCGCCTTGACGAAGGAGTAGTCGATCTTCAGCGTGCTCGCCGGGAGCCGGTGCAGGTACGCGAGGTTCGAGTAGCCGGTGCCGAAGTCGTCGATCGCGATCCGCACGCCGAGCTCCGACAGGGCCCTGAGCGTCTCCAGCGCCGGCCGGCCGCTCTCGCCGGGGCTCATCACCGCGCTCTCGGTGATCTCCAGCTGCAGCAGTTCGGCGGGCAGGCCGGAGGACTCCAGCGCCTCGGTCACGTCCGCGCACAGGTCCGGCTCGTGCACCTGGCGCACCGCCACGTTCACCGCGACCGCCAGTCGACGTCCGTTCGCCGCGGGAGGCCAGGCGGCGGCGTCCTCGACGGCCCGGCGCAGCACCCAGCGCCCGAGCGCCACGATCATCCCGGTGTCCTCGGCCAGCGGCACGAACTCGCCGGGGCCGAGCAGTCCGCGCACCGGGTGCTTCCAGCGGACCAGTGCCTCCATCGCGTACGTGGTGCCGTCGTTCAGATCCACGATCGGCTGGTACTCCAGGAACAGCTCGCCGTGCTCCAGTGCCGCGGGCAGCGCCTGGGACAGCGCGTACCGGGCCACCTCGCGCTCGTTGCGCTCCTGGTCGAACAGCGCCCAGCGCGCCTTGCCGTCGGACTTCGCCCAGTACAGCGTCATGTCCGCGGCCCGCAGCAGTTCCACCGGCTTGGCCCCCGCCGCCGGACGCTCCACCAGTCCCAGACTCGCGGTGATCGAAAGTCGGCGCCCATCGAGAATGATCGGCTCCTGCAACGCGGCGAGCGCGGCCTTGGCCACGTCCGTCACGCACGCCGAGCTCGTGGTGTTCTCGACCAGGATGACGAACTCGTCGCCGCCCATCCGGGCCACCAGGTTCCGCTCCGGGTCAGTGGCCTGACTCAGCCGACGGGCCACCTCGGCGAGCAGCCGGTCCCCGGCCTCGTGCCCGAGCGTGTCGTTGACGCCCTTGAAGCCGTCGAGGTCCAGGAAGGCGATGCCGATCCGCTCGCCCGGCTTGGCCTCGTCCAGCAGTTCGGAGAGCCGGTCGAGCAGCATCGTGCGGTTCGGCAGGCCGGTGAGCGAGTCGTGCGTGGCCTGGTGCAGCAGCTTCTGGTTCATCCGGCGCTGCTCGGTGATGTCCTCGAACATCATGATCAGCAGCTCGACCGAGCCGTCCGCCGCCCGCACCGTGCTGGCCTGCATCCGCGTCCAGGTAACAGTGCCGTCAGCAGCCGTGAACCGCTTCTCCGCGCTGTAATGCCCGCGCCGACCAGCCAGAAGATCCCTGACCGCAGTACAGAACTCCGGCTTGTCGTCCCCGTCCCGGAACTCGTCCACGGTCCGCCCGCGCACGGCCGGAGCGTCCCGCCCCAGAATCCGCGCCAGCCGCTCGTTGACCTCGAGCACCCGCCCGGTCCCGTCCACCACGCCGATCCCCAGCGCCGCGTTCCGGAACACCGCCCGGAACCGCCCCTCGCCGGTGCGGTGCGCGGAGAGAACCGCCTGCCGGATCAACTCCTGCTCGGCCCGGGTCCGCTCCCGCAGCGCGTTCGCATACCCCGAGGCCAGCCCGGCGTACAGCGCGGTCCGCGACTCCCGGCTCAGTTCGTCCGGCAGATTCTGCTCCAGCACGGCCACCGTCATCGCTATCGACTCGGGCTGCGTGTAGTTGCCGTCCACCAGCGCCCGCCCGGCCGCCGCCCCGAGTTCCCGCATCGGTTCGGTCTTGTCCGGAGCGCCCAGAATCCGCCCCGCGAGCTCCTGCAAGAGCCCCCGAGACCGCGCCGCGCTCCCCGGCACCCCGCCGATCTCGGCGAGAGCCTTGAACCAGGCCGTGGCGATCCGCTGCGGAGACGGAGACGTCGGCATGCCGTTCACAACGCCGCGCCCCGGAAAAGTAGTCCGCCGCCCCGACGCCCCGCCCCAACCGCCGCCACGCCGCCGCCGACCGCCCCGCAGCCGGACGCGCTCGCGCCGCCGCCCACGCCGATCCGCACGCCGCTGCCGGATCGGCCTGCGCCGCCGCCCACACTGCCCCGTGCGCCGCCGCCAACGGTGCCCGCAGCGTCGCGAAAACAGCCTCGCACGCCGCAGCCAGATACGCTCGCGCCGCCGCGCAGACTGCCTCGTGCGCCGTCGCGAGACGTGCTCGCTACGCCGCCCTCGGACGGACCCGGTACGCCGCGCAGGAGGCCTCTCGCGGCGTCCGGGCGGGACCACGGTTCGTCGTCGCGAGCATCGTTGTGATCATCAAGGCCATGCGGTCGCGCGCTCTCCGGCACCCCGCGCACGGTCGGGGAGGAGTGCGCATGGCCCGCGGCCGCGAAGGCCGAGGCGGGGCGGTGGCGCATCTTCCATCCCCTTCTTTAGGGCGGTATCGGCAGGTCACCGCCCTAAAGGGGTGAACGGTCCCGCCGCTGCGCGGATGACAGGCCTTCACGTACTGTCATCATATGGCTACAGGGGTTGCGACCGTCCAGCCTTGAGGCGGATGTTGTCACGATCCGGCTTACCATCGCCGAGGCGTCGCGCGCAATCGGCGCACGGTGTCGGGTCGCCGCCGCCGGGCGTCGGCGGGCCGCACCCGGTCGGCGCGGGCTAGCCCTTTCGCGCCCTTTCCGCGACGTACCGCAAGGCCTCGGTCAAATCGGACGCGCTCGGAAATCTCTCCCGATCCATCAGGTACTGGGCGACCAGTCCCGTCATCAACACGCTGTAGAACGCGCCGACCTGCTGCGCGAGTTCCCCGTCCGCCGCCGGGTCGAGCCCGGCCAGCGCCTCGGCCAGCCCCTCGCGCCCCTCCTGCACCGCGTGCGACATGAACTCGCCGAGGGACGGGTTGTGCATGCCCTCCAGCCCCATCTCCATGTTCAGCCGCAGCAGCGGCACCCGGTCCGGGAAGGAGGTGATCACCTCCTCGAAGAAGGCGTGGAAGCGCTCCAGCGAACCGGCCGCCGCCTCCTCGTGCCGGTCCTCCTCGTCGTCCTCGAACCACTCCTCCATCGCGGTCATGAAGGCCTGTTCGAGCAGCGACTCCTTCGAGCCGTAGTGGTAGCCGATGGCCGCCAGGCTCACGCCGGCCGCCTCGGCGATGTCCCGGGCGGTGGTCTTGGCGTAGCCCTTCTCGAGCAGGCAGCGCTTCGCGCCCTCCAGCAGAGCTTCCCGATTTCCCATGTCAAACAGCCTAGCACGGTCTCAGACGACCGTCTTGCACAACTGTACTAGACAAGCGTCCAAGACGCATGTACCGTTTCCGGCATGACGAAGACTCAGGAAATCGAGAGCCGGGGCGAGGCCGCCGCGAGCGCCGGCCGCCGGGAGTGGATTGCGCTCGGGGTGCTGCTGCTCCCGCTGCTGCTCGTCTCCATGGACACCTCCGTGCTGCTCTACGCGGTGCCCTTCATCACGAAAGCGCTGCACCCGAGCAGCACCCAGCAGCTGTGGATGTACGACGTCTACGGCTTCGTGCTCGCCGGCCTGCTGATCACCATGGGCGCGGTGGGGGACCGGATCGGGCGTCGCAGGCTGCTGCTGTTCGGCGCCTTCTGCTTCAGCGTCGCGTCGATCGGCGCGGCCTACGCGGGCAGCGCGGGCGAGCTGATCGCGGCGCGCGCGGTGCAGGGGATCGCGGGGGCGACGCTGATGCCCTCGACCCTCGCGCTGATCCGCAACATGTTCCACGACCCGGCGCAGCGCAAGAAGGCGATCGGCATCTGGACCGGCGGCACGATGTCCGGCGTGATGCTCGGTCCGGTGATCAGCGGTCTGCTGCTCGAGCACTTCTGGTGGGGCTCGGTCTTCCTGATCAACGTGCCCTTCATGGTGCTGCTGCTGGCCCTCGCGCCCTTCCTGCTGCCGGAGTACCGCTCGCCGCAGACCGGCCGCTTCGACCTGCCGGGTTCCGCGCTGTCCTTCGCCGCCGTGCTGCCGATCGTCTTCGGCGTCTCGGAGATAGCGGAGAACGGCGTGAGCGGGATACGGCTCGGCGCGGTGGCGGTCGGCCTGGTGATGGCGGTGCTGTTCCTGCTCCGGGAGCGGTCGGCGGCGCATCCGATGGTGGATCTGAGCCTGTTCCGCAGCCGCGGCTACACCGGTTCGCTGGCCACCAGCCTGATCGCGATGTTCGCGACGCTGGGCAACGCGATCTTCCTGACGCAGTATCTGCAGTCCGTGCTGAACATGAGTCCGTTCACCGCAGCCCTGTGGTCGCTGCTGCCCTCGATCGGCGTGGGCGCGGCCATCGGCGTCGGCGGCGCGCTGGCCAAGGCCTTCGACCGGGCGTACGTGATCGCGGGCGCCTTCCTGGTGATCCTCGCCGGGTACGCCGTTCAGGCGACGCTGCTGCACGCCGACTCGCATCTGTGGGTTCTGATGATCGGCGCCGGGCTGCTGGCCAGCGGCGCGGTCGCGGTGATGGCGCTCGGCAATGAACTGATGCTCGGCGCGATCCCGCCGGAGCGGGCCGGCGCGGCGGCCGCGATGAACGAGACGATGACCGAACTCGGCGGGGCGCTCGGGATGGCGGTGATGGGCAGTATCGGTACGGCGGTCTACCGCCACGCGCTCGGTACCGGCGTCCCCGGTCCGGCTCGCTCCACCCTCGGCGGCGCGGTGGCCATTGCGGCGCGTGAACCCGCGTCGGCGGCGGCAGGACTGCTGGACTCGGCCCGGGAGGCCTTCACACACAGTCTGAACGTGGTCTCGATCGTCGGCGCCGGGATCATGGCCGCGGCGGCCGTGCTGACGATCCTGTTCCTGCGCGGGCTGACCGCCGAATCCCCCGCGGACGAACCCGCCGCCCGTCCCCTGGAGGCGGCCACCACATCTATATAGAAGCTTTCGCGCTGAGCCCGAGCCGACCGGATGGACACCGTTGTCTGTATCGGCTCCGGGCTCACAGCGTTCGAGCGATTCGTCGACGTTGACGACCGCGCACGAGAACTCGGCGCGCGGATTTCGGGACTGCTAGGAGGTGCGTTGAACGGCTTCGGACAGACGGGCGGCGGCCTCGAGGACCGCCTCGGCGTGGATCTTCCCGGGGTAGCGGGTCAGCCGCTCGACCGGACCGGAGATCGACACGGCGGCGATCACGCGGTTGTTCGGGCCGCGCACCGGCGCGGAGACCGAGGCGACGCCCATCTCCCGCTCGGCCACGGACTGGGCCCAGCCGCGGCGGCGGACGCCGGCCAGCGTCGTCGCGGTGTAGCGCGCGCCCTGCAGGCCGCGGTGCAGCCGGTCCGGCTCCTCCCACGCCAGCAGCACCTGCGCGCCGGAACCGGCGGCCATCGGCAGTGCCACGCCGACCGGGACGGTGTCGCGCAGTCCGGTCAGCCGCTCGGCCGCCGCGACGCACACGCGCATCTCGCCCTGCCGCCGGTAGAGCTGCGCCGACTCGCCCGAGACGTCGCGCAGATTCGCCAGCACCGGTCCGGCGGCGGCGAGCAGCCGGTCCTCGCCGGCGGCCACGGCGAGTTCCGACAGCCGCGGGCCGAGCACGAACCTTCCCTGTATGTCCCGGGAGACCAAGCGGTGGTGCTCCAGGGCGACCGCGAGCCGGTGCGCGGTCGGCCGCGCCAATCCGGTCGCGGCAACCAGTCCGGCGAGCGTCGCCGGACCTGCTTCCAATGCGCTGAGGACGGAGGCGGCCTTGTCGAGCACGCCCACGCCACTGGATACGGTGTCCATGGGGCGATATTGCCATCTCATTGCCTGAGACACAAGTGCATCGTTCAGTGAGACGGTGCAAGGCTGGGCGCTACCGGACCGCGATGCACCGCGACTCAAGCGCCTTCTACCCGGGGCGGAAAAACACCACGACATGGAGCGAAGCCCGATGACAGCCGCACACGCAGCGCCAGTGCAGCCGCTGACGCTGGCAGAGAAGATCTGGGAGGCGCACGTCGTGCGCCGCGCCGAGGGCGAGCCCGATCTGCTCTACATCGACATGCAGTTCATCCACGAGGTCACCAGCGCCCAGGCCTTCGACGGCCTCCGGCTGGCCGGACGCCCGGTGCGTCGCCCGGACCTGACCATCGCCACCGAGGACCACAACACCCCCACCCTCGACATCGACAAGCCGATCGCCGATCCGGTCTCCCGCACCCAGATCGAGACGCTGCGCCGCAACTGCGCCGAGTTCGGCGTGCGGCTGCACTCGCTGGGCGACGCGAACCAGGGCGTGGTGCACGTGATCGGCCCGCAGCTCGGGCTGACCCAGCCGGGCATGACGATCGTCTGCGGCGACTCGCACACCTCCACGCACGGCGCGTTCGGCGCGATCGCCTTCGGCATCGGCACCAGCGAGGTCGAGCACGTGCTCGCCACCCAGACGCTGCCGCTCAAGCAGTTCAAGACGATGGCGATCAACGTCACCGGCTCGCTGCGCCCCGGCGTGACCGCGAAGGACATCATCCTGGCCGTGATCGCCAAGATCGGCACCGGCGGCGGCCAGGGCTACATCCTGGAGTACCGCGGCGAGGCCATCCGCGAGCTCTCCATGGAGGGCCGGATGACCGTGTGCAACATGTCGATCGAGGCCGGGGCCCGCGCGGGCCTGATCGCGCCGGACGACACCACGTACGCCTACCTCAAGGACCGGGCGCACGCTCCGCAGGGCGAGGACTGGGACGCGGCCGTGGCCTACTGGTCCACGCTGCGCACCGACGAGGGCGCCGCCTTCGACGCCGAGGTCACCATCGACGCGGACGCGCTCACCCCGTTCGTCACCTGGGGCACCAACCCCGGACAGGGCGCCCCGCTGGGCGATTCCGTGCCGGACCCGGCCGCCTACGCCGACCCGAACGCCCGCCAGGACGTCGAGCGCGCGCTGGAGTACATGGGCCTGACCGCCGGCACGCCGCTGCGCGAGATCTCCATCGACACCGTCTTCCTGGGCTCCTGCACCAACGGACGGCTCGAGGACCTGCGCGCCGCGGCCTCCGTCCTCAAGGGCCGCAAGGTCGCGGACGGCGTGCGCATGCTGGTCGTGCCCGGCTCCGCACGGGTGCGCCTGGAGGCCGAGGCCGAGGGCCTGAACGAGGTCTTCGAGGCCGCGGGCGCCGAGTGGCGGTTCGCCGGCTGTTCGATGTGCCTGGGCATGAACCCGGACCAGCTGGCCCCGGGCGAGCGCTCCGCCTCCACCTCGAACCGCAATTTCGAGGGCAGGCAGGGCAAGGGCGGGCGCACCCACCTGGTGTCCCCGCTGGTCGCCGCCGCCACCGCCGTGACCGGCCACCTGTCCGCGCCCGCCGATCTGCCCGAACTGCAGGGGGTCTGAGTTCCATGGAGAAGTTTGTCAGCCACACCGGAACGGCCGTGCCGCTGCGCCGTTCGAACGTGGACACCGACCAGATCATCCCGGCCGTGTACCTCAAGCGGGTCACCCGCAGCGGTTTCGAGGACGGCCTGTTCGCCGCGTGGCGCACCGACCCGGAGTTCATTCTGAACAAGCCGGAGCGGCAGGGCGCCACGGTGCTGGTGGCCGGCCCCGACTTCGGCACCGGCTCCTCCCGTGAGCACGCCGTGTGGGCGCTGCAGAACTACGGCTTCAAGGCGGTCATCTCGGCGCGCTTCGCGGACATCTTCCGCGGCAACTCGCTCAAGGGCGGGCTGCTGACCGTGGTGCTGCCGCAGGAGACCGTCGAGCAGATCTGGACGGCGATCGAGGCCGATCCGGCCGCGAAGGTGACCGTGGACCTCGAGGCGCGCGAGGTGCGCGTCGGGGATCTCGTCGCCCCCTTCGAGATCGACGACTACACCCGCTGGCGGCTGCTGGAGGGCCTGGACGACATCGGCCTGACCCTGCGCAACGTCGAGGCGATCGACGAGTTCGAGACGACCCGCCCCGCCTTCAAGCCCGCCACGCTCTAGGCCTCCTAGGCCGCGATCGAGACGCGGTGTCGGTCCGCAGCCGGATCCGACGCCGCGTCTGCGCCGTTCCCCACGATTTCTGCGACACGCCGCCGGTGCCGCAGAATGGACGTATGTCCCAGGCACCGGCGGCGGATGGCGGATCCGAGTCGCTCGACCCCGCCGAACTGCGCGCGCTGTCCGGCTACGCCCTTCTCGCGCAGCGCCTCAAAGAGGCCCACGATGCCTTGCGGGACTTGGATTTCCCGCCCGCGGAACGCGCGGAACTCAACCGCCGTCTGCTCGTCATCACCGCCGCCTCCCGGCACGACCAAACGGACGCGATGCGCCGTCTCGAGGCCTTCCTTGACGCTCTCGTATTGCGACACAAGGGTGATTAAGGACTTTGGTGTTTGATTAAGGCGATTGCGGGGCCTAACGTGCGGATAGGAAATCCTCCGCATGTGTGGTGCAAACCGGCGCCGCACCTACCCCCAAGG
>DATJIF010000166.1:0-6559 GCA_035493475.1 Actinospica sp. | reverse complement strand
ACGATCGGCCCGGAGCCGATGACCAGCACCGACTTGAGGTCTTCCCGCCTGGGCATCAGGCCCCGCCCTTCTTCTGTCCGGCCATCAGATCGACGAACCTGTCGAACAGGTACGCCGCGTCGTGCGGCCCGGCCGCCGCCTCGGGGTGGTACTGCACGGAGAAGGCGGGCGCGTCGAGGCAGCGCAGGCCCTCCACCACGTCGTCGTTCAGGTTCACGTGGCTGACCTCGACCCGTCCGAAGGGGGTCTCGGAGACGCGGTCGGTGGGCGCGTCCACGGCGAATCCGTGGTTGTGCGCGGTGATCTCGACCTTGCCGGTCAGCCGGTCCTGCACGGGCTGGTTGATGCCGCGGTGCCCGTACTTGAGCTTGTAGGTGCCGAATCCCAGCGCGCGGCCGAGGATCTGGTTGCCGAAGCAGATGCCGAACAGCGGGATCTTCCGCTCCAGCAGCCCGCGCACCACCTCGACCACGCCGTCCTGCGTGGCCGGGTCGCCGGGGCCGTTCGAGAGGAACACGCCGTCGGGGTGCACGGCGAGGATCTGCTCCAGCGTGGCCGAACCCGGCAGCACGTGCGAGCGGATTCCGCGCTCCGCCATCCGATGCGGCGTCATCGACTTGATGCCGAGGTCCAGCGAGGCGACCGTGAACCGGTGCTCGCCGATCGGCTCGATCACGTAGTTCTCCGGCGTGCTCACCTCGCCGGTGAAGTCCGCGCCGGCCATCTCGGGGCTGGCCTTCACCCGCTGCAGCAGCGCGGCCGGGTCGGCCTGCGCGGAGGCGCCGGAGAAGATCCCGACCCGCATCGCGCCGCGCTCGCGCAGGTGCCGGGTCAGCGCCCGGGTGTCGATGCCGCTGATCCCGACGATCCCCTGGGTGCGCAGCTCCTCGTCCAGCGAACGCCGCGACCGCCAGTTGGAGGCGCGCCGGGCCGGGTCGCGCACCACGTAGCCGGACACCCAGATCCGGCCGGACTGCGTCGTGGGCCGCCGCGACTCCGGGTCCTCGTCGTTCACGCCGGTGTTGCCGACGTGCGGGGCGGTCATCACGACCACCTGCCCGCAGTACGAGGGGTCGGTGAGGGTCTCCTGGTAGCCGGTCATGCCGGTGGAGAACACGGCCTCGCCGTACGTCTCGCCGACCGCGCCGTAGGACTCACCGCGGAAGGAGCGCCCGTCCTCCAGGACGAGCACGGCCTCGCGCTCTGCGTAGTCGCTCACGCGGCGACCTCCTTCTTGTTCTGTCCCAGCGCGTTCACGGCCTCGACCAGGCGTTCGCGGTCGGACTTGGCACGCGGGTGGAATCCGGTGTCGAGGGTGCGCTCGCCGAGCCGCCAGGTGACCAGGACGACGCCCTCGCCGCCGGTCACCTTGCCCGCGATGCCGGGCGCGAGCTCCGCGCCGACCACGTCCGCGGCCGGGATGAACAGGTCCGCCGCCGCCTCGCGGGCGAAGAACACGCCCTCGTCGGTGACCGTGACGTCCGCGTTGCTGCGCACCCCCAGGCCGTGCACGGCGATCCGGTCCAGCCAGTCGCCGTGCGTCGTGGTGGACGCGTAGACGCCCTCGACGGCCTCGCCCTGCTCGACGGCGGCGGGGCTCGGCGCGGCCGTGGCGGGCGCGGGCAGGTCGGCCTGCCGCGCGGCCCGGCGCTGGTAGCCGCGCCACATCAGCCAGCACAGCCCGCCGAACACGGCGAGCAGCAGCAGGGTCAGCAGGATGCGCGATACGAGCTGCGTCACCGGGGCGCTGTGCTCCCCGGACGCGAGCAGGATCGTGGTGGCCGCGGCCTCCTTCGTCATCGGTCGATCACCTTTCCGTCGAGAACCGTCGCCGTGCCGCGCAGGAAGGTCGCGTGGACGGCGCCGGGCAGTTTCAGCCCCGCGAACGGGGTGTTGCGCGAGCGCGAGTGCAGAGCGCCCGGCTCGATCACCCGGCTCGCGGCCGGATCCAGCAGGACCAGGTTCGCGGGCTCGCCGGGCTCCAGCGGGCGGCCGTGCCCGTCGAGGGATCCGATCTGCGCGGCCCGCACCGACATCCGGTCGGCGACCCCGGACCAGTCCAGCAGTCCGGTGTCCACCATTGTGTGCTGCACCACCGACAAAGCCGTCTCGAGGCCGAGCATCCCCATCGCCGCCACGGCCCACTCGCAGTCCTTGGCCTCGACCGGGTGCGGCGCGTGGTCGGTGGCGACGACGTCGATGGTGCCGTCCGCGAGCCCCTGGCGCACCGCCTCCACGTCGGCCTGCGTGCGCAGCGGCGGGTTGACCTTGTAGACCGGGTCGTAGCCGCGCACGAGGTCGTCGGTGAGCAGCAGGTGATGCGGCGTCACCTCGGCGGTCACCGGGAAGCCCTTGGACTTGGCCCAGCGCACGAGTTCGACCGATCCGGCCGTGGACAGGTGGCAGACGTGCAGCCGCGATCCGGTGTGCGCGGCCAGCAGCACGTCGCGCGCGATGATCGCCTCCTCGGCGACCGCGGGCCAGCCGCGCAGGCCGAGGACGCTGGAGACCTCGCCCTCGTTCATCTGCGCGCCCTCGGTCAGCCGCGGCTCCTGCGCGTGCTGCGCGACCACGCCGCCGAACGCCTTCACGTACTCCAGCGCGCGCCGCATCAGGGCCGCGTCCGAGACGCAGTGCCCGTCGTCCGAGAACACCCGCACGCGCGCCGCGCTGTCGGCCATCGCGCCGAGTTCCGCGAGCCGCTCGCCCGCGATGCCCACGGTCACGGCGCCGACTGGCTGCACGTCGCAGTACCCGGCCTCGCGGCCGAGCCGCCAGACCTGCTCGACGACGCCAGCGGTGTCCGCGACTGGATCGGTGTTCGCCATCGCGTGCACGGCGGTGTACCCGCCCGCGGCGGCCGCGCGGCTTCCGGTGGCCACCGTCTCGGCGTCCTCCCGGCCCGGCTCGCGCAGGTGCGTGTGCAGGTCCACCAGGCCCGGCAGCGCGATCAGCCCGTCCGCCTCGACGACCCGCGCGCCCGCCGGAGCCTCGGCGGCGAACACGCCGTCACTCACATGCAGGTCCCTGACATCCCCGCCGAGGATCCGCGCCCCGCGAATCGTCCAGTTTCCGTCGTTCACTTGGCGCCTTCCTCGTTCTCGGTGCCGATCGCCGGTTCGCTGCCGCCGAGCAGCAGGTAGAGCACTGCCATCCGGACCGAGACGCCGTTGGTGACCTGCTCGGTGATGGTCGATCGGGTGGAGTCCGCGACCTCCGCGGAGATCTCCAGGCCGCGGTTCATCGGGCCCGGGTGCATGACGACCGCGTGCTCGGGCAGCGCGGCCATTCGCTTGGCGTGCAGGCCGTAGCGCCGCGAGTACTCGCGCTCGGTCGGGAAGAACGCCTGGTCCATCCGCTCGCGCTGCACGCGCAGCATCATCACCGCGTCCAGCTTCGGCAGCACCGGATCGAGTTCGTAAGAGTACGAACACGGCCAGGTGTCGACCGCGAAGGGCATCAGCGTCGGCGGCGCCACGAGCGTCACCTCGGCGCCCAGCGTGGCCAGCAGGTGCACGTTCGATCGCGCGACGCGGCTGTGCAGCACGTCGCCGACGATCCCGACGCGGCGGCCCTCCAGCGAGCCCAGCCGGCTGCGCAGCGTGTACGCGTCGAGCAGCGCCTGCGTCGGGTGCTCGTGCGTCCCGTCGCCCGCGTTGACGACGGCGCTGCGGATCCAGCCCGCGTGCGCCAGGCGGTAGGCGCCGCCGGAGGCCCAGTGCCGGACGACGACCGCGTCCGCGCCCATCGCCTCCAGGGTGAGCGCCGTGTCCTTGAGCGACTCGCCCTTGGACACGCTCGAACCCTTGGCGGAGAAGTTGATGACGTCCGCGCTGAGCCGCTTCGCCGCCGTCTCGAAGGAGATCCGGGTGCGCGTCGAGTCCTCGAAGAAGAGGTTCACGACGGTGCGGCCGCGCAGTGTCGGCAGTTTCTTGATCGGCCGGTCCGCGATCCGCGCCAACTCGGCCGCGGTGTCCAGGATCAGTGTGGCGTCGTCCGCCGAGAGATCCGCCGTGGACAACAGGTGCCTCTTCATCGCGATCCCGCCTTCTTCACCCCGAGCAGCACAGCGTCCTGCCCGTCCGTCTCCGCCAGCCGGACCTGCACGGTCTCGCGCTGCGCGGTCGGCAGATTCTTCCCCACGTAGTCCGCGCGGATCGGCAGTTCCCGATGCCCGCGGTCCACCAGCACGGCCAGCTGCACGGCGCGCGGCCGGCCGATGTCGCCGAGCGCGTCGAGGGCCGCCCGGATCGTGCGTCCCGAGAACAGCACGTCGTCCACGAGCACGACCAGCTTCCCGTCCACGCCGCCGCCCGGGATCTCCGTGCGCCCCAAGGCTCTCGCGGGCTTCAGGCGCAGATCGTCGCGGTACATGGTGACGTCGAGCGTGCCGACCGGGAGTTCGAGCCCTTCGACGGCCGCGATCTGCCGGCCGAGCCGGGACGCGAGGTGCGCGCCGCGGGTCGGGATGCCGAGCAGCACGGCGTCGTCCGCACCCTGCGTGCGTTCGAGGATCTCGTGGGCTATCCGGGTCAGTGCCCGCTGAACGGCGGAAGCGTCGAGTACGGCGCGCATCGCCTGTTCGGCCGCACTCTCGGGCGCGGCGCTCAGTACGGCTAGATCTTCAGTGCCATCGGTCATGCCTAAGCAGACCCCCTTCCCTGCCTCACAGGACAGGACTTAAAGGACGTCGGACGCCCTCACCCTATCAGGACGGCCTGATCAACCGCGTATGAGGGTCAATTCTGCGTCAAGAGCAGTCCCGAATCACCTAAAAAGGGCCCGGCGCGGGAGGATATGCCCTGGCCTGTTACAGCATGGAGTTACGAGCCCCGACCTGGGGCCTCGGGTGCGAGTGGGCACCAGTCGTGACATAGGCTGCCAGATGTAGAAACGCCGGTCATCGCATGACCTGCTGCCTTGACGAAGGTAGATTACTCTGCGTAACATCCGTCAAGGTCGCCGGGACGGTTGACCGAGTAACACAGAGCCTTCGATGGGGAGATCCTATGTCTACCGAGTACGCCAAGGCGCTGGGCGCCCGGCTCCGCGCGATCCGGACGCAGCAGGGTCTGTCGCTGCACGGCGTCGAGCAGAAGTCCCAGGGCCGCTGGAAGGCCGTGGTCGTCGGCTCCTACGAGCGCGGTGACCGTGCCGTGACGGTGCAGCGCCTGGCGGAGCTCGCCCACTTCTACGGCGTTCCGGTGCACGAGCTGCTCCCGGGCGGCAGCCCGAACGCCGCCGCCGAGCTCCCGCCGAAGCTGATGCTGAACCTCGAGGTGCTGCAGAACCTCGGCGAGGACAAGGCCGCCCCGCTGCTGCGCTACGTGGCCGCCATCCAGAGCCAGCGCGGCGACTACAACGGCCGGGTGCTCTCGATCCGCCAGGACGACCTGCGCACGCTGTCGGTCATCTTCGACCTGCAGCCGTCCGTGCTCGTCGACCTGCTCATCGAGTGGGGCGTGCTGGACGCCGACGCCCGCCGCGCGGTGAACTTCGACACCGACTTCGCGGACGACGACCTCGACGAGGACGAGCTTCTCGACGAGGACGACGAGTAGGACGTCCCGGTCCCCCGGCAGCTTTCCGGCCCCACTTCCCGGCAGCCGTCAGCACGCCGACCCGAGTAACCGCGAATCCCCTCGCGGCCGCCCCAGGCCGCGAGGGGATTTTCCGTTTCCTGCGCCCGCTATATAGAGCGCCAGAGCACTACCGCAGCGCCGCGAGCCACCGATGCCCCGGATGCACGACGTCCAGCATTTCGCCCAGCCGAGCCCGCTGACGCGCCGTCATCAGCGGCACGGTCGCGTCGAAGTCGAGCTGGTCCTTGTCCCGCACCGCCTTCGCCTTGAACAGCAGCACGAATTCCGGCGCCAGGAACGGAATCCCGTCCGCCGAGCGCAGAATGACGTCCGCCCCGTACGGATACCGGATCGACTCGTCCCGCCGGCAGACCCAGACGTCCCCGTCATGCGGCTCCCGGAACACGTCGACCAGATAGAGGTCGGTCCCCGGATCCCGCACCCACGTCTGATGCGTGGCCGCCAACGCCTCGGGCGTAGCGTCCTGCCAGATCCGACGGTCGCCGACCGCGTCGAACACGTACTCCGCGAACCGCTCCCGCACCTCCGGGAAGCGCGCCGCCGGCACCGCCACCTCGAGGTCCCCGTGCTCACGGATCCGCGTGCCACGAAACAGATCCAGCGCCCACCCGGCCGCCACGCACCACGGCACGTCGATCCCCGCGAGCCGTTCCGCGACCTCGTTCGGTGTCCAACAGGACGCCCACCGCGCCTCCAGGGCGTCGAGATCGTCCTCTGATACCGCGATTCCCCCGCCGGGCAGGTATGAGCTCATCCGACGGAGCCTAGCAAACACATTAGGCCCCAAGACCATAGGTCTTGGGGCCTAATAACTAGTAGCGCGGCGGTGTCCTACTCTCCCACAAGGTCCCCCTTGCAGTACCATCGGCGCTGGCGGGCTTAGCTTCCGGGTTCGGGATGGGACCGGGCGTTTCCCCGCCGCCATGACCGCCGCACGATCATCAGGAATTGACTTG
>DATJIF010000165.1:0-62953 GCA_035493475.1 Actinospica sp. | reverse complement strand
TGTTTGCGGCCCCGGCGGGTTCCTGGTCGCCTTCGGCGCCAGGCGAGGAGAGCACCCCAACCGGACCCCACCCCAGACAACAGGACAACCGCAGCCGGGCAGTGTTGTTGGGTGCTGTCCGAGCCGGCCCGCCGGAGGCGCTTTTGACTCTTATCGTTTCCCGACCCCGAACGGAAGCGAGAGACACACAAACGCCGCAGGGGCGCTGACGTAGTGACCGAGGTACGAGGGAGCGAAGGTAGCGCCCCCGAAGGCTAGGGGCGGGTGGGCGGGTGGGCGGGTGCCCGGACGGAGGAGTCGGCACGAAGCGAGGAACGAGCGCAGTGCCGGCGACGTAGGTAGGGCTAGTCGTTAAGCGTCAGCCGAAACAACCGAGCGACCCGCCGGAAGCGATTTTGACCTTCATCCATCGGAACGCAAGCAGAACGGGGACGCCGCAGGTCCGCGGACGCAGCGACCGAGGTACGAGGGAGCGTAGGTAGCGGACCGAAGGCTTCTAGCGCGCAGCGCGTTACCCGAAGGAGCGCAGCGACTGTAGGGCCGCCTTAGTAGGGCGGGTGGGCGGGGTGTGTAGTCGGCCCGGACGTAGTCGGCGGCACGGAGCGAAGCGGAGTGTCGGGGACGTAGGTAGGGCCGAGCGCCTGACCGCGGTTGTCATGATCGACTCATCCTCCGCGGATTTTGTTGTTCGCAAGGACTTGTAGGACGGCGTGCGGGGCGGTACGTTCTTCCGCGACGCCCCCGAGTAAGCGCTTACGCAAGCGCTTACTCGGGCTGGTATCTGTTGATCTGTTCGGGTTTGCGACGAGGCAAATGAGGTCCGGCGGCATGAAGGCGAAAGACCAGGCGCTGACGATCTATGACGTGGCGCAGCGCGCCGGCGTCTCGATCGCGTCGGTCTCGCGCGTGCTGAACGGGCACACCACGCCGCGGGCGGAGACCCGGGAACGGGTGCTGCAGGCGGTGGCGGAGCTCGGGTTCGTTCCGGACGGGACGGCGCGGGCGCTCTCGACCCGGCTCAAGGAAGTGGTCGCGGTCGTCTACCGGCAGATGTGGCTGGACAGCGCGGACGATCCGGTCTTCGAGTCGGAGGCGGAGAATCTCGCGTTCGTGGACGTCATGAACCGGGGTATCGAGGTCGCTGCACGTCGGCGGAACTTCGATCTGCTGATGAGTTCGGTGGACGTGCACGATCACCTGCCTGTCGCGCGGCTGCACAGCCTGGCCGGCAAGAGCGACGGGATCCTGCTTCATGACCGGGTGCTGACTCCGGCCGCGATCGTGCGGTTGGCGGAGCGGCTGCCGGTGGTGACGTTGGCCGGGACCCCGACGCGGGCGAGCGTGAATGTTGTGGGAGACAACGCGAACGGCATGCGCGAGCTGGTGACGCATCTGATCACCGTGCACGACGCGAAGACGGTTGCGTTCCTCTCCGGGCACGCCGACAGCCCCGACAGCGTGATGCGTGCCAAGGCCGTACAGGAAACCGCGGCCGCGCACGGTGCGACCGCGCTGCTCGGCCCGTCCTGGCACGGCGAGTACAGCGCGAACGGCGGCGCGCGCGTCATCAGGAACCTGCTGGACGGCGGCGGACGGCTGCCGGACGCGATCGCCTGCGCCAACGACCAGTCCGCACTCGGCGCGGTGTACGCACTGCGCGAGCGCGGCTACCGGGTCCCGGACGACGTCCTGGTCACCGGGTTCGACGACATTCCGCTTGCCCGGCACACGAATCCGCCGCTGACCACGGTGCGCCAACCGGTGCAGCAGATGGGCACGGCGGCGTTCGACGCCCTCTACTCGATGATCGACGGCAAGAAGCCCGAGCAGCGGCAGCTGACCCTGCCCGTGGAGCTCGTGCCGCGTTCCAGTTGTGGCTGCACGCAATAGACAGATGGCAATGGCCAGTCGACGACAGTAACAGCCAGTCAACCGTTCCACCCGCAAACGCAAACCGCACCACCGGCAGAAGTCACCGGCGACGGGAGCCAGTTCGTGTACGTGCTAGTCCGACGACTCGTTTTCTACGCGGTAACCGCTTACGTGGCGGTGTCCGTGAACTTCTTCCTCCCGCACATGATGCCCGGCGACCCGGTCGAGACGATGATCGCGAGTGCGGGCGGGCAGCTCGACCAGCGTTCGGTCGAGGCTCTCAAGGCCCAGTTCGGGGTTGGTACGGGGCAGGGACTGTGGGCGCAGTACTGGCACTACTGGGGTCAGTTGCTGCAGGGGAATCTCGGACTGTCCATATCCAAGTATCCGTCCACCGTCGCGGAGACCATCGGCAGCGCGCTGTGGTGGACGGTGATCCTGGTCGGCACGGCCACCGTGATCAGCTTCATCCTCGGCACGCTGATCGGCGCGATCGTGGGCTGGCGGCGCGGATCGTTCCTGGACAACATCCTGCCGGTCACGACGTTCTTCCAGGCGATCCCCTACTTCTTCCTGGCGACCGTCCTGCTCTACCTGCTCGCCGAGAAGTCGCACGTGTTCCCGAACTCGGACTTCAAGAGCTACGACACGAACAACTACGTCATCGGCTGGAATCCGGGCTTCGTCGGCAGTGCGGTGAGCCACGCGATACTGCCCGCGCTGACCATCGTGCTCGCCTCCGTGGCGGGCTGGATCGTGGGCATGCGCAACATGATGGTGACCACGATGGACGAGGACTACGTCCTGGTCGCGCAGGCGAAGGGGTTGCCCAAGAGCCGGGTGATCTACTACGCGGCACGGAATGCCGTGCTGCCCAGCATTTCGAGTTTCGCCAATGCGCTGAGCTTCGTGGTGGCGGGGTCGCTGCTGACCGAGCTGGTGTTCTCGTATCAGGGGATCGGCAGCCTGCTGCTGAGCGCGGTGCAGTCGGAGGACTACCCGCTGATCCAGGGCATCTTCCTCATCATCACCTTCGCCGTGCTGGCCGCGAACCTGCTCGCGGACACGGTGTACGTGCTGCTCGACCCGCGGACCCGGCAGGAGGCCTGAGACCATGCGTATTCTGCGGAACCGCAAGACGCTGACCGGCCTGATCCTGCTGGGGATCTTCGTCCTCGTGGCGGTCGTCGGGCCCACGCTCGCCCCGTACCCGCCGCTGGAGATCGTCGGAAAGCCGCTGGAGAGCCCGAGCTCGGCGCACTGGTTCGGCACCACGCAGGAGGGCTACGACGTCTGGTCGCAGTTCCTCAACGGGGACCGGGCGATCCTGATCGTCTCCTTCCTGTCCGGGGTGATCGCGACCGCGCTGTCGGTGATCATCGGCGTGGCGGCGGGCTACTTCGGCGGGCTGGCGGACAACTTCCTGTCCATGCTGGCGAACATCTTCCTGGTGCTCCCGGCGCTGCCCTTCCTGATCGTGATCAACAGCTACCTGCCGGCGGGCAACAAGTCGTCCACCGCGCTGATGGCCCTGATCATCAGCCTCACCGGCTGGGCCTGGGGCGCCCGCGTGCTGCGCTCGCAGACGCTCTCGCTGCGCAAGCGGGACTTCGTGGACGCGGCCGGCATCATCGGCGAGCGGTCCTGGCGGATCATCGCGTTCGAGATCGTGCCGAACCTGGTACCGGTGATCGCCGCGTCCTTCCTGTTCACGACGCTCTACGCGATGGGCACGTACGTGGCGCTCACGTTCGTCGGCGCGGTGGACGTGAACACCCCGTGGAACTGGGGCTCGATGCTCTTCTGGACGCAGGCCGACCAGGCGGCGGGGTCCGGGGCCTGGATCTGGTTCGCGGCGCCCGGCGTGGCCATCGCGCTGCTCGGCACCGCGCTGGCGCTGCTCAACTTCGGCATCGACGAGTTCATCAACCCGCGGCTGAAGGCGGCCGGGCTGACCCGCAAGGGCCTGCGCGCCGCGGGCATCAACCGTCGGCACACGCTCGGCCTGACCCCGGTCGTGCGTCCGGCGACCGTGACCGCCGCGGACCGCCCGGCCGAGATCATTGAGGAGACGGTGTGAGCGAGCCGATTTTGGAGATCTCGAACCTGAGCGTGGACTACGGGTTCGGGCCGGACGCGGTGCACGCCGTGGCCGACGCCTCCCTCACCCTGAGCCGCGGCGAGGTCCTGGGCCTGGCCGGCGAGTCCGGCAGCGGCAAGTCCACGCTGGCCTACGCCGTGACCCGGCTGCTGCGCGAACCCGGCGTGATCACCTCGGGCTCCGCGATCTTCCACGGCAGGGACGGCGCGCAGGACCTGTTCGACCTGGACGCCGAGCAGATCAGGGAGCTGCGCTGGTCGCAGATATCCGTGGTCTTCCAGAGCGCGATGAACTCGCTCAACCCGGTCTTCACGGTCGGCGTGCAGCTCACGGACGTGCTGCGGGCGCACAACAAGGAGCTCGGCCGGCGGCAGCGGCAGCAGCGTGCGGCCGAACTGCTGGACATGGTCGGCATCACCCCGGACCGGCTGCGCAGCTATCCGCACGAGCTGTCCGGCGGTATGCGCCAGCGCGTGATGATCGCGATGGCGCTGGCCCTGGAACCCAGGGTCCTGATCATGGACGAGCCGACCACGGCGCTGGACGTGGTCACGCAGCGGGAGATCCTGCAGGAGCTCGGCGAACTGCGCGAGCGGCTCGGTTTCGCGGTGCTCTTCATCACGCACGACCTGTCGCTGCTGGTGGAGCTCGCGGACTCGATCGCGGTGATGTACGCGGGCCGGATCGTCGAGCACGCCCCGGCCGAGTCGCTGTTCCGCAATCCGCGGCATCCGTACACGGAGGGCCTGCTGGGCTCGTTCCCGGGTCTGCACGGCGAGCGCAAGACGATGACCGGCATCCCCGGTTCGCCGCCCGACCTGCGGAACCTGCCGTCCGGCTGCGCGTTCCACCCGCGCTGCGGCTACGCGATGGACGCCTGCAAGGCCGAGCGTCCGGAACTGCTGCCGATCAGCTGGGAGCCCGCCGAGCCGCGCAGCGCCTCCTGCCTGCTGCACACGGACGGTTACCAGGCCCCTGAGTCCCTGTCCAAGACCCCGAAGATCGGGAGCGCGCTGTGACCGAGATCCCGGTTCTGGAAGCGAAGAACCTCGTCAAGCACTTCCCGGTGCGCCAGGGCTGGTCGCTGCGCGGCGCGAAGGTGCACGCGGTCGAGGACGTGAGCATCGCGCTGCGCCGCGGCACGGTGACGGCCGTGGTCGGCGAGTCGGGTTCCGGGAAGTCCACGCTGGCCCGGCTGCTGGCCCGGCGCACGTCGCTGACCGGCGGCGAGCTGCTCTGGGAGGGCGGGACGCAGACGCCGTCCGGGCGGGAGTACGCGAGCGAGGTGCAGCTCGTGCTGCAGGACCCGTTCGCCTCGCTCAACCCCGTGCACGGCCTGCGCTATATCCTCGGCCGGCCGCTGAAGATCCACGGCACCGTGGACGGCCGGTCCACGGACGACGCCGTCAAGGCTCTGCTGGAGCGGGTGTCGCTGACGCCGTCGGACCAGTTCATCGAGAAGATGCCGCACGAGCTGTCCGGCGGCCAGCGGCAGCGCGTGGCGATCGCCCGCGCGCTCGCGGTGCGTCCCAAGGTGCTGCTGGCGGACGAGCCGGTCTCCATGCTCGACGTCTCCATCCGGCTCGGCGTGCTCAACCTGCTGGCCGACCTGCGGGACCGCGAGCAGCTGGCCATCCTGTACGTCACCCACGACCTCGCCTCGGCGCGCTATCTCGCCGACACGATCACGGTGATGTACGCGGGCGGCGTGGTCGAGTCGGGCCCGGCCGTCACGGTCGCCGATTCGCCACAGCATCCTTATACACAGTTGCTGCTTTCCGCGGTGCCGGACCCCGATCGGGACGGCGCGCCGCGGTTGGCCGGGGCGGGCTCGCCGCCGAGCCTGATCCACCCCCCGGCGGGTTGCCGGTTCCACCCCCGGTGCCCCTTCGCGATGGCGAAGTGCAAGGTGGAGGCCCCGCCGGCGCTTCCGGTCGGCGACGGCCACACCAGCGCCTGCTGGCTGCACGAGAACACCGAGAACACCCAAGCGTCCCCCGCCGCTGGCACGGCGGGGGCAGCCTGATCACATTATCGAGTTGACATCAACACACAGAGGAGTGCGAGAGATGTCACGAAGAATCATAGCCGGGGTGGCCGCGCTCGGCGCCCTGACGCTGGGGCTCACGGCCTGCGGGAGCAGCCCGAAGCCGTCTACCGCCGGGAACGCGTCGACCACGCTGACCATGGAGACGAACCCGATCGGTGACTACACCGACAACTTCAACCCGTTCGTCTCGACCAGCACCGGCAACACGGAGAACACCACCGGCCTGGTCTACGAGCCGCTGCTGCAGTGGAACATCACCGCGGCCAACAGCTACACCCCGTGGCTCGCCGACTCGTACTCCTGGAACGCGACCGGCACCTCGATCTCGTTCAAGATCCACAGCGGCGTGAAGTGGAGCGACGGCAAGGCGTTCACCGCCCAGGACGTCGCGTACACCTTCCAGCTGATGCAGCAGAACAAGGCGCTGAACACCTACGGCCTGCCCATCACCGGCGCCACGGCCAGCGGCGACACCGCCACGATCAGCTTCAGCCAGGCCGAGTACTCGAACCTGTACGCCATCTCCGGCGAGGTCTTCATCGTGCCGCAGCACGTCTGGTCGGCGCAGTCCGACCCGGCGCACTGGACCGACCCGAGCCCGGTCGGCACCGGCCCGTTCGCGCTGGACCGCTTCGCCCCGCAGGGCTACACGCTCAAGGCGAACGCGGCCTACTGGCAGGGCGCTCCGAAGGTCAAGGAGATCAGCGTCCCGGCGTACTCCTCGAACACCACGGCCAACCAGGCCCTGGAGAACGGGCAGATCGACTGGGCCGGCAACAACGTCTCCAACATCGAGACGACGTACGTCAAGAAGGACCCGGCGCACAACCACTACTGGTTCCCGGCGACCAACACCGTCGTGATGGTCTACAACACGCAGACCGCGCCGTTCAACGACGTGGCCGTGCGCAAGGCCGTGAGCGACGCGATCAACCGCACCCAGCTCTCGCAGGTGGGTGAGGAGGGCTACGAGCCGGTGGCGACCTCGGACAGCGGCCTGCTGCTGCCGAACTTCACCAGCCAGGTGCCCAGCAACCTCGCGAACGACATCAAGCCGACCTCCGACACCGCCTCCGTCGCCACGGTCATGCAGGCCGCGGGCTACGCCAAGGACGGCTCGGGCATCTGGGCCAAGGGCGGCAAGGAAGTCACCTTCACGATCGAGGACCCGAGCTCGTACACCGACTACTACGAGGACGCGAACCTCATCAAGTCGCAGCTCGGCCCGATCGGGTTCAACGTGTCGGTCAACGGCGTGACCCCGGACAAGTGGGCCGCGGACCTGGCCTCCGGCTCCTTCCAGGCCGCGATCCACTGGGGCTCCGGCGGCCCGACCGCGTACACCCAGTACGACTCGTGGCTGGACTACGCGACCTCGGCGCCGATCGGCCAGACCGCGAACGGCGACCTCGGCCGGTACAACGACCCGACCGTGCAGGCCGCGCTGAAGGACTGGGCGTCGACCAACAGCCAGGCCGAGATCACCAAGGACCTCGGCATCATCGCGAACAAGATGGCCACCGACGTCCCGGACGCCGTGCTGCTCTACGGCGCGGGCTGGAACGAGTACAGCACCAAGCACTTCACCGGCTGGCCGACCGCCTCGAACTCGTTCAACGACCCGAGGCCGAACGACCCGTTCCTCGAAGTGACGATCCTGCACCTCACCCCGGTCTCCTGACAGAGGCCTTCGAGTAACCGCGCCCGGCCCGTCCGCCGCCCGCACCCGCCTGTCGGGCGGCGGCCGGGCCGTCGCGCCCTTACCCCTAGGAATTGATGGAGGAGCCGAGGGTGGAAGAGCTGTCCCTGACCGAGAAGATAGGCCTGCTGACCGGGGCGGACGCGTTCACGCTGCCCGCGCTGCCGCGGATCGGGCTGCGCGGCCTGCGCACCTCGGACGGCCCCGCGGGCGTGCGCGGGACGAACATGGATCCGGCCGACCGGTCCACCAGCTTCCCCGCCCCCATCGCGCTCGCGGCGAGCTGGGATCCCGCGCTGGTGGAACGGGTCACGCAGCAGATGGGCCGGGAGGCGCGGGCCAAGGGGATCGACGTGCTGCTCGCCCCGACCGTGAACCTGGCCCGCACGCCGTACGGCGGCCGCGGCTTCGAGTGCTTCGGCGAGGACCCGGTGCTCGCGGCGCGGATCGCGGCGGCGTACGTGCGCGGCGTGCAGAGCGAGGGCGTCGCGACGACCGTGAAGCACTTCGTGGGCAACGACTCCGAGGTCGAGCGCTGGACCGTGAACGTGCAGGCGGACGAGGCGACGCTGCGCGAGGTCTACCTCGTCCCGTTCGAGGCCTGCGTCACCGACGCCGAGTGCGCCGCGGTGATGGCCGGGTACAACAGCGTGAACGGCGTCTCGATGACCGAGCACGCCGAGCTGCTGACCCGGATCCTGAAGGACGAGTGGGGATTCCAGGGCGTCGTGTTCTCCGACTGGTCCGCCGCGCGGTCGACCGTGGAGACCGCGCTGGCCGGCCTCGACGTCGTGATGCCGGGACCGGACGGGCCGTGGGGCCGGGCCCTGGTGGACGCGGTGAAGGCGGGCCTGGTGCCCGAGTCGCTGATCGACGACAAGGTCGCACGACTGCTCCGGATGGCTGAGCTCTGCGGCGCGCTCGGCGCCCCCGGGGACCCGGCTCCGGCGCTGGAGGTGCGCAAGGGCCCGCACGCCCGCCGGGACGTGGTCCGCGAGGCCGCGGCCCGCTCGTTCACCCTGCTGCGCAACGTCAGCGAAGCGCTGCCGCTGCCCCGCGACATCAGGGAACTGGCGCTGATCGGCCCGAACGCGGTGCACCCGGTGTATCAGGGCGGCGGCAGCGCGGAGGTGGGGCCGGCCGTGACCATCAGCCCGCTCGAGGGGCTGCACGCGGCGCTGGGCACCGGCGTGAACATCACCGTCGCGGAGGGCTGCGCACACAGCTACCGCACGTCCGGCCCCGACGCCGATTGCACCGAGGACCCGGTGGACGGCGGACCGGGCGCACGGCTGGACGTCTACGGCGCGGACGACGCGCCGATCTACTCCGGCATCCGTCCCAACTCCGAGCTGACCTTCTGGGACCCGCTGCCCGAGGGCGTGGCCGCGAACGCCGAGAAGCTGGTGCTGAGCACGATCTACACGGCACCGGCGGACGGCGGCTACCGGTTCGCGGTCGCGGGCATCGGCGAACTGCGCCTGGACGTGGACGGCGAACTCGCGACCGAGGCGATCGCACCGCAGGCGAACGACCCGATGGAGGTGTTCTCGCAGCCCTTCGAGTCCGGCGTCGAACGCGACCTCGTGGCCGGGCAGCGGGTCCGGCTGACGGCGTCCGGGAAGCCGGGCGACTACGAACCCGGATTCGTGCGCTTCCGGCTGGCCGCGCAGCGCATCCGCACCGCGCCGGAGCTGATGGGCGAGGCCCTGGCCGCTGCCGGGCAGGCGGACGCGGTGGTGGTCGTGGTCGGGCCGGCGCCGGGCGAGGAGAGCGAGGGCTACGACCGGACCACGCTCGCGCTGCCGGGCCGTCAGGACGCGCTCATCGAGGAGGTCGCGGCGGTCTGCCCGCGCACCGTCGTGGTGGTCAACAGCGGCATGCCGGTGCTGATGCCGTGGGCCGAACGGGTGAGCGCGATCCTGCAGGTCTGGTTCCCCGGCCAGGAGTTCGGGCACGCGCTCGCCGACGTGCTGACGGGCGATCAGGAGCCCACCGGACGCCTGCCGGTGAGCATCCCGCGCACGGAGCCGCTGGTGCCGGTCGGCATCGCGAAGCCGCGCGAGGGCGTGCTGGAGTACGCGGAGGGCCTGAGCGTCGGGTACCGGGCGTACGCGCGCACCGGGATCGACCCGCGCTACCCCTTCGGCCACGGCCTCGGCTACACGGAGTGGGAGTACGAGGAGATCCGGCTGCCGGTCGGGCCCGTGCACGCGGGCGCGGACGTGGAGATCGGCGTCACGGTCCGCAACGTCGGCGCGCGCGCGGGCACCGAGACCGTGCAGGTGTACCTGACCAGGCCGGTCGACGGGGTCAGCGCGCTCGCCGCGTTCGGCCAGGCGGTCGCGAAGCCCGGCGAGCGAGCCAGTGTCCGGCTCACCCTGCCCGCCCGCGCCTTCGCGCACTGGGACTCGGCCGCCGGCGCCTGGGCCCAGCCGGACGGCACGTTCGTCGTCAAGGTCGGCCCGTCCTCGCGTGAACTCCCGCTGCGCGGGGAACTGCTGGTGGGGTGAGCGGAAAACCCCCTGCGTCCTGGCGACGGGCTCAACTAGGCTCCGCCGGTATGGAGGACCTCGACCAACGCATCCCAGACCCCCGCCAACTCGTCGCCGTGCTCGCCGACACCGCCAAGCTGCGCGTCTTCTCCGCGCTCGTGCTCGCCGAACCGGGCGAGGGCGGCCTGACGGGGCCTCAGGCCGCCGAGGCGGCGGGGGTCGCGCTGCCCCAGTCGCGGCGCGCGCTGGCCAACCTGGTCGCGCTCGGGCTGGCCCGGCAGACCGACGGCGACCGCTTCCTGGCCGCGCCCGACGTCTTCCGGGACAGCCTGAGCGAGCTCAACCGGCAGCGCGACGAGGCGGCGGCGAAGGCCTTCTCTACCACCGACCCGGCGCGGCTGTCCGTGCTGCTCAACTGCTTCCGGGACGGCAAGCTGGTCTACCTGCCGGAGAAGTTCGGCAAGCGGCAGATCGTGCTCGAGGAGGTCGCGCAGTCCTTCGAGCCCGGCACCCGGTACGCGGAGGCCGAGGTGAACATGGTGCTGCGCGACCTCTACCCGGACTTCGCCGCGCTGCGCCGCTACCTCGTCGACTCCTGCTTCCTTTCCCGGGAGGACGGCTTCTATTGGCGTAGCGGCGGTACCGTGGCTGTTTGAACCGAACACCGGGGGCGTACGTTGTACGCGGTTGAAGTTGCAACAGTGAGTCGAGACGCCAATTGAGGACGCGCCCATGCCCTATACCGTGTTCGGACTGCCCACCCACATCCTGATCATCCACGTCACGGTGGTCGGCATTCCGCTGGCCTGCCTGGGCACGCTCGCCATCGCGGTGCGCCCCGCGTGGCGCCGGAGATTCGGCTGGTGGGTGGCCGGACTCGCCGTTGTCATGGTGCCGATCACCTGGGCCACGCAGTCCGCGGGCGAGCAGCTCTACAACCGCAACAGCTACCTGCAGACCGCCGCCGCGCAGCACAAGTCGCTCGGCGCGACGCTGGTGTACTTCGTGGCCGCGGTGGCCGTGCTGGCCCTGGCGCTCGTGCTGGCCGAGAAGCGCGGCTACGCGGACCACCACGCGATGATGGTGGTCATCGCGGCGCTGGCGATCGGCGCGAGCGCGATCTGCCTGGTGCGCGTCGTCCAGGTCGGCGACTCCGGCGCGCGGGCCGCGTGGGGCGGCGTCGTGCAGTCGTCCACGAAGAAGTAGAAGTAGTCGTACGCGTTCCGACCCGGGAACGCCGAGAGCCCCTGCACCCGCGGTGGATCGGGTGGGGGGCTCTTCGACGTTTGATTCGGTCTTTAAATAATCACGCCACGACGCCCTCGACCGTGACCGGACCGTCCGGCCAGCGGCGCAGCGCCACGCGGTCGCCCGGCTTGGGCCACAGGCGTCCGGCGGAGCGGGCGCGCGCGACGGCCAGCAGCAGCGTGGCGCAGTAGGTGGCGGCCGTGGCGCCGAGTTCGGTCAGCACCAGCGCGCCGACCGGATCGCAGGTCATTATGCGGCCGGGCAGCAGCCCGGGGGCGAGTCGAGCGAGCTCGGCGATCTCCGGCTCGCTCCAGCCCAGGCCGTCGTCCATCGGCTCGGGCGTCTCGGCGGTCTCGGCGGTCACCCGCCGCGACCGGATGCGGGTCGGTCGGCAAGGAGGCGCAGGGGTGGGCGCTGGGCCTGCCGCGGAAATCGCCTGTGCCGACAATTGGTGCCTCCGTGGTACTGGATCGCTGGGAGCGGGTTCGGGTTGTCAAATATCCGCTCATGGGCTGAGCGTACGGTTTGTCTCACTGAATCGAAGATTCTAGGCGGCCACCGCGAACCTGTCGCTGAATTTTTCACCGTGCCAGGCCTGTTCGGCCAGCCCGGGCGCGCCACCAGGCCCGCAGTACCCCGATCGGGGCTCAAGAAAACGGGCAAGTGGCGACGAAAGGACGATAGAGCGGTAACGATCCGGCAAAACGGCCCTCACCCTACGCGTCCGATCCGTCACGCGGAGCGTAGGGTGACGCGTTACCGGAGTCGGGGCTCCGTGACCCGTTGTCTTCCTCGTCTGGAGTAGTGCAGCGATGGTGTCCCACAAACGGACGAACCGGATGTCCGCCCCCGGCGCGACGCGCGGCCTGCGCGGAGTGTGCACGGTGACCTCCTCGGCCGCCGCCGTGGGCGTGGTGGCGGGGGTGTGCGCGCCGGGCACCAGCCAGGCCGTGACGGTCGACGAGGTCAAGGCCCAGGTGCAGAGCCTGCGGGCGCAGTCGGAGACCGCCACGCAGCGGTACGACGCGGCGACCCAGCAGATGGCGTCGCTGCAGCAGAAGGTCAACGCCATCCAGGCCGAGACCTCGCTGATCCAGCAGCAGGTGAATCAGTACTACGGGTCGCTCGGCCAGTTGGCGGAGACGCAGTACCGGGGCAGCGGCGTCGACCCCACGCTGCAACTGATGTTCGCGCAGCAGCCGGACCAGTTCCTGCAACGCGCGGCCAGCCTCCAGGCCCTGAGCCACGGCGAGACCGTCGGCCTGAAGAGGGTCGTGCAGCAACAGCAGCAGCTCGCCCAGTTCCGCGCTCAGGCCGCGCAGTCGCTGGAGCAGCAGGCCACTGAGGAGCAGCAAGCGGCCGCCGCGCGCGCCGAGATCCTGGCCGAGCAGACGCAGGCGCAGGCGCTGCTGGGGCAGCTGACGGCGGCTCAGCAGTGGTCGCTGGACTACTCGGGCGTGACGGCCGATCAGATCGCCGCGGTGCCGCTGCCGGTCGGCCGGGTGGCTACGGTGATCGACTTCGTGGAGTCGAAGCTGGGCCTGTGGTACGAGTGGGGCGGCACCGGCGACCCGAGCTACGACTGCTCCGGCCTGGTCCAGGCGGCCTGGCAGGCGGCGGGCGTGCAGCTGCCGCGGGTGACCTGGGACCAGATCAACGCGGGCCAGCCGGTTCCGGCGCAGCTGTCCGCGCTGCGGCCCGGCGACCTGATCTTCTACCTCGACGGCGCGCACGTGGCCATGTACGTGGGCAACGGCCTCGTCATCCACGCCCCGACGACCGGCCAGCGGATCCAGTACGGCGAGTGGGACATGATGCCGATCACCGCGGTCAGGCGGATTCTTCCCGTCACGCAACCCAGCTCATAACGAAGTGGCACCAGCGCGGATCGACGGTGGATCAAGCGCGCAATCGGGCAGTAGCATCGCAATCAGGACTCCAGACCTCCGATGATTCGAGCTACGACGTGCCTACCACCGCCCTCTTCGTCACCTGTGTGAACGACGTGGCCTTCCCGAGCACCGGGATCGCCACGGTCCGCGTGCTGGAGCGGCTCGGAGTCGAGGTCGACTTCCCCGAGGCGCAGACCTGCTGCGGACAGATGCAGTACAACACCGGCTATCCGGCCGAGGCCAAGCCCCTGGCGGCCAAGTTCGCCCAGGACTTCCGCGGCTACGACGCGATCGTGATCCCCTCAGGATCCTGCGGCTCCTTCGTCCGCGACATCCATCCCAGGCTGCTCGGCGGCGGCGCGCCACCGCCGGTCTACGAGCTCACCGAGTACCTGCTCGACGTGCTCGAGGTGGAGGAGGTCGGCGCCTACTTCCCGCACAAGGTCGCCTATCATCCGACCTGTCACTCATCCAGGCTGCTGAAACTCGGCGACCGCCCGACCCGGCTGCTGAGCCGCGTCGCCGGCCTGGAACTGGTCGAGCTGCCCGGCGCGCAGGAGTGCTGCGGCTTCGGCGGCACCTTCTCGGTGAAGAATCCCGCGGTCTCGGCCGCGATGGGCGCGGACAAGGTGGCGCACGCGGTCGAGTCCGGCGCCGAATACCTCGTGGCGGCCGACAACTCCTGCCTGATGCACATCGGCGGCACCGCCCGCCGCGCCCACGCCCCGATCAAGACCCTGCACCTCGCCGAGATCCTCGCCGCCACCGAGGACGCGCCGTACCAGGAGGCGGCCTCATGAGCGGCGGAACCTACCTCGGCATGCCGTCCTTCCCCGCCGCCGCGCGCATCGCGACGCAGAACACGCAGTTGCGGGCCAACCTCACCCGCGCCACCCACACGATCCGCGACAAGCGCGCCAAGGCCGTCACCGAACTCGAGGACTGGTCCGAACTGCGCGAGGCGGGCAAGGCCATCAAGGACCACACCCTCCGCAACCTCGACACCTACCTCGTCCAGCTCGAGACCAAGGTCACCGAGGCGGGCGGCCACGTGCACTGGGCCCGCGACGCCGCCGAGGCCAACCGCATCGTCGCCGACCTGATCAAGGCCACCGGCGAGACCGAAGTGGTCAAGGTCAAATCCATGGCCACCCAGGAGATCGGCCTCAACGACGCACTCGCCGCCGAAGGCATCGCCGCCTACGAGACCGACCTGGCCGAGCTCATCGTGCAACTCGGCGACGACCTCCCCTCGCACATCCTCGTGCCCGCGATCCACCGCAACCGCACCGAGATCCGCGACATCTTCCGCGCGAACATGGCCCGCTACGGCCGCCCCGCCCCGGACGAACTGACCGACACCCCCGCCGAACTCGCCGAGGCGGCCCGCCTGCACCTGCGCGAGAAGTTCCTGCGTGCCAAGGTCGCCGTCTCCGGCGCCAACTTCATGGTCGCCGAGACCGGCACCCTGGTCGTCCTCGAATCCGAGGGCAACGGCCGGATGTGCCTGACCCTCCCCGAGACCCTGATCTCCGTCGTGGGGATCGAGAAGATCATCCCCACCACCCGGGATCTGGAGGTCTTCCTCCAGCTGCTCCCCCGCTCCTCCACCGCCGAGCGGATGAACCCCTACACCAACATGTGGACCGGCACCACCGAGGGCGACGGCCCCGCCAACTTCCACCTCGTGCTGCTCGACAACGGCCGCACCGACACCCTCGCCGACGAGGTCGGCCGCCAGGCCCTGCGCTGCATCCGCTGCTCCGCCTGCCTCAACGTCTGCCCCGTCTACGAACGCGCCGGCGGCCACGCCTACGGCTCCGCCTACCCCGGCCCCATCGGCGCCATCCTCACCCCCCAACTGCGCGGCACCTCCACCGAACTGGACGCCTCACTCCCCTACGCCTCGTCCCTGTGCGGCGCCTGCTACGAGGTCTGCCCCGTCGCCATCGACATCCCCGAGGTCCTCGTCCACCTCCGCGCCCGCGTCACCGAACAAGAACCCGGCCACCGCGCCGAACGCGCCGCCATGAAGGCCGCCACCTACGCGATGACCCACCCCGCCACCTACCGCGCCGCCGAGACCGCCGCCCTCGCCACCAGGCGCATCCAACCCACCATCGCCCCCATGGTGGCCAAAGCCTGGACGGACTCCCGCGACCTGCCCGAACTACCGAAACAGACCTTCCGCAAGTGGTGGAAGGAGACCCACCGATGACCACCGCCCGCGAGGAAATCCTCACCCGCATCCGCCGCGCCCTGGCCGACACCCCGGCCGACGAGGCCCCCAAGACGATCGCCCGCGAGTACCTTCCGGAGCACGGGTCGCGGAGCGAATCCGAGACGATCGAGCTCCTCGCTGAGAACCTGGCCGACTACCGCGCGCAGGTCCACCGCAGCAGCGCGGCCGAACTCCCCGGCACGATCGCCCGGCTGCTTGCCGAGCACGGATCGGGCAGCGTCGTGATCCCCGAGGGGCTGCCCGCGGACTGGCTGGCCGAGATCCCCTCGACCATTGCCGCCATCCCCGACTCGGCCGAACTGACGGCGCGGCGACTGGACGAGGTGCACGCCGTCGTCAGTGCCTGCGCGCTCGCCATTGCGGAGACGGGCACCATCATCCTGGACGGCGGTCCGGGGCAGGGGCGACGCCTGCTGACGCTGGTGCCGGACCATCACATCTGCGTCGTGCGGGTGCCTGACCAGGTGGTGGCGTCCGTGCCGCTGGCCTTCGCGCGCGGCGGGCTCGCGCCAGATCGGCCGCAGACCTGGATCGCGGGCCCGTCCGCCACCAGCGATATCGAACTCGACCGCGTGGAGGGGGTGCACGGGCCCCGGAAACTCGACGTCGTCCTCGTGGCGTCCTGAGGTCCTGAGGCTCGCCCATTCGGACCCAAGGACGTGCGGGCCACGTCCCGCCGGTATCTGCTGGAACCAAAGCGGCAGGCCGGGATACGGGATGGTGGTCCAAGGTGCGGAGACGGTTGCTTGGCGCGGTCGCGATCGCGGCGGGCCTCGGGACGTTGGCGCTCGGCGGCTGCACCTCGTCGGGCGGTTCGAGCTCCTCGAGCACGGCCACGTCCGGCTCGACCGCCGGCGGGGCGAACCTGCAGGCCAACTACGAGAACGTGATCTCGACGGTCATGCCCTCGGTGGTGGAGATCACCAGCGCCAACTCGCTCGGGTCCGGGATCATCCTGGACGCGCAGGGCGACATCGTGACCAACAACCACGTGGTGGCCGACGCGACCGAGTACACGGTGACGCTGTCCACGTCCAGCAAGACCTACGACGCCAAGCTGGTGAACCGCTTCGCGCAGGGCGACCTCGCGGTGATCAAGATGACGAGTCCGCCGTCCGACCTGAAGGTCGCGACGTTCGCCGACTCGTCCAAGGCGGTCGTCGGGCAGATCGTGCTGGCGATGGGCAACCCGATCGGCCTGTCGAGTTCGGCGACGGACGGGATCATCTCGGCCACCGGACGCACCGTCACCGAGCCGAAGAGCGCGACCACGCCCGCGGCCACCCTGACCGACATGATCCAGACCTCGGCGTCGATCAACTCGGGCAACAGCGGCGGCGCGCTGGTCGACCTGTCCGGCGCGGTCGTCGGCATCCCGACGCTCACCGCCGTGGACCAGACCCTCGGCGGCGCGCACCCGGGCATCGGCTTCGCCATCTCCTCGGACACCGCCAAGCGGATCGCCGACCAGATCGTCAAGAACGGCAAGGTCACCGACTCGGGCCTGGCCTCGCTCGGCATCACCGGCCGCTCCCTGGTCGACGCCAACTCGAAGCCGGTCGGCGTGGGCGTGGTGGAGGTCACCTCCGGCGGCGCCGCGGCCAACGCGGGCATCACCGCGGGCGACGTCATCACCTCGCTGAACAAGGTCGCCGTCACGTCGATGGACGCCCTCTCCGGCGAGCTCGCCACCCTCAAGCCCGGCCAGCAGGTCCCCGTCGGCATCACCAAGACCGACGGCTCCACCGCCACGGTGAACGCCACACTCGGCACCCTGCAGATCTCCTAGAGCAGGGGCGGCACGCGGCCGAACCGTCCGCCGTCTCAAAAGCGGTCCGGATTCTGGGATCGGCTGGACGGCCGACGCGATCGGGTGCGACTCTGGGGGCATGTCCCCTGCCATAGACCGCTTCGCCGTGCACGCGGCGGCGCCCCTGCGGGTGCGCGACCTCGGCGTCGCGCTGGTCTCGCGTCGGCATGTGGATTTCGGCCGGAGCTCCAGCGCGATCTGTCGGGCCTGACCAGCCGCCCCCAGCCGCCCGCTTCACCCGTCACGTTGAAGGATTCCCTCCATGACGACCGCAGAGTCGCGTCCGAACGCCGCCGCCCAGGACAAGGAAACCGCGAACCCGGCCCCCGTGGCCGCCGCCGCGGTCCAGCGATCGGCGAGCGTGAAATCGCACCAGATCCGCCGGCACCGGGGCGAGGGGCAGTGGGCCAAGGGGCACTTCACGCCGCTCAACGCGAACGAGCAGTTCAAGAAGGACGACGACGGGCTCAACGTCCGGGCGCGGATCGAGAACATCTACGCGTACCGCGGCTTCGACTCGATCGACGGCGCCGACCTGCGCGGACGGATGCGCTGGTGGGGCCTCTACACGCAGCGGCGCCCCGGGATCGACGGCGGCAAGACCGCGGTGCTCGAGCCTGAGGAGCTGGACGACAAGTACTTCATGCTGCGGGTGCGGATCGACGGCGGCCGGCTTTCGCTGGCGCAGCTGCGGGCGATCGCGACCGTCTCGACCGACTACGCGCGGGGCACGGCGGACGTCACGGACCGGCAGAACATCCAGCTGCACTGGATCCGGATCGAGGACGTGCCGCGGATCTGGAAGATCCTCGAAGGCGTGGGCCTCAGCACGACCGAGGCGTGCGGCGACGTGCCGCGGGTGATCCTCGGGTCGCCGGTCGCGGGCGTGTCCAAGGACGAGATCATCGACGGGACGCCGGCGATCGAGGAGATCAACGAGCGGTTCATCGGCTCGAAGGACTTCTCGAACCTGCCGCGCAAGTTCAAGACGGCGATCTCCGGGCAGCAGGACGTGGTGCACGAGGCGAACGACATCTCGTTCGTGGGCGTCGTGCATCCGGAGCACGGGCCGGGATTCGACGTGTGGGTCGGCGGCGGCCTGTCCACCAACCCGCAGTTCGCGAAGCGGCTCGGGGCCTGGATCCCGCTGGACGAGGTGGCCGAGGTCTGGGCGGGCGTGGTCGGGATCTTCCGCGACTACGGCTACCGGCGGCTGCGCAACCGCGCCCGGCTGAAGTTCCTGATGGCCGACTGGGGCCCGGAGCGCTTCCGGGAGGTGCTGGAGACCGAGTACCTCAAGCGGTCGCTGATCGACGGTCCGGCGCCCGCGTTCGTGCCGCCGGCCGCGCGCGACCACGTGGGCGTGCACGAGCAGAAGGACGGCAACTTCTACGTCGGGTTCGCGCCGCGCGTGGGCCGGGTGGACGGGCCGACGCTGGCGAAGATCGCGGACCTCGCCGAGGCCGCGGGCTCGGACCGGGTGCGCACGACCGCCGACCAGAAGATGCTGATCCTGGACGTGGCCGCGGACCAGGTCGAACCGCTGGTCGAGGCGCTGGCCGCGCTGGACCTGCAGGTGCGGCCGAGCGTGTTCCGGCGGCACACGATGGCGTGCACCGGCATCGAGTTCTGCAAGCTGGCGATCGTGGAGACGAAGGCGCTGGCCTCCAACGTGATCGACGAGCTGGAGGCGCGGCTGCCGGACTTCGACACGCCGGTCACCGTCAACGTGAACGGCTGCCCGAACTCCTGCGCGCGGATCCAGACGGCCGACATCGGGCTCAAGGGCCAGCTCGTCCGCGACGAGGGCGGCGCGCAGGTCGAGGGGTTCCAGGTGCACCTCGGCGGGCACTTCGGGGCGGATCTGGACGACGAGGGCTCGTTCGGCCGCAAGGTGCGCGGGCTCAAGGTCACCGCGAAGGAACTGCCGGACTACATCGAGCGGGTGCTGAAGAACTATCAGGCGGCGCGGCACGAGGGCGAGAGCTTCGCGCAGTGGACCGTGCGCGCATCGGAAGCGGAACTGGCCTGAAACGCCGATCGAGAGTAGCCGCATGGACGCAGCGTGTAGGCAGGTCAAGGCCGGATTCAGGAGTTACACGCCTGATGCTTACCATGCGGTAACAACTCGGCCCGCGCGCAGTACTCTGGCCCCATGACAGAGGCGTACATCGTCGGCGCGGTGCGGACCGCGGTCGGGAAACGGGGCGGCTCGCTGAGCGCCGTGCACCCGGCCGACCTCGGTGCGCACGCGCTCCGTTCGCTGATGGAGCGCACCGGGGTGGATCCGGGCGCGGTCGACGACGTCGTGTTCGGGTGCATCGACACGGTCGGGCCGCAGAGCACGGACATCGCGCGCACGGCGTGGCTGGCGGCCGGGCTTCCGGAGCACGTCCCCGGGGTGACGATCGACCGGCAGTGCGGATCCTCGCAGCAGGCCGTGCACTTCGCCGCGCAGGCCGTCATGTCCGGCACCGCCGATCTGGTGGTCGCGGGCGGCGTGCAGGCGATGTCGCAGATTCCGCTCTGGTACTCGGGTGTGGCCGCGGTCGAGCCGCTGGGCATGACCGAGGGGCCGTTCCACGGGTCCAAGGGCTGGGTCGAGCGCTACGGCACGCAGCCGGTGAGCCAGTTCGCCGGCGCCGAGCGGATCGCGGAGAAGTGGGACATCTCCCGTGCGGAGATGGAGGAGTGGGCGCTGCGTTCGCACACCCGCGCCGTCGCCGCGATCGACGCCGGGCACTTCGAGCGCGAGATCGCCCCGTATCAGGGCTTCGCGACCGACGAGGGACCGCGGCGCGGCACCACGCTGGAGCAGATGGCCGGACTCAAGACCCTGGTCGAGGGCGGGCGTCTGACGGCGGCGGTTTCCTCACCCACCAACGACGCCTCCGCGGCGTTGCTGATCGCCTCGGAGGAGGCGGTGCGGGTGCACGGACTGACGCCGCGGGCGCGCATCCATCACCTCTCGGTACGCGGCGACGACCCGCTGTTGATGCTCACGGCCCCGATCCCGGCCACCGCGCACGCGTTGCGCAAGACAGGGCTCGACATCGGGGACGTGGACCTGGTAGAGATCAACGAAGCCTTCGCCAGTGTCGTGCTTGCCTGGTTGCGGGAGACGGGCTGCGACCCGGCGAAGGTGAACGTGAACGGCGGAGCGATCGCGCTCGGCCACCCGATCGGCGCGACCGGAGCCAGGCTGATGACCACGCTGCTGCACGAACTGGAGCGCACCGGTGGGCGCTACGGTCTGCAGACCATGTGCGAGGGCGGCGGCCAGGCGAACGTGACGATCATCGAAAGACTCTGAACAAACCACCCCCGCCCGGTTAGGCTCGCAATCATGGCGATGATCGAACTCCCGCACCCCGACGAGGCAGTCGTCTCGGGGCCGCCCTGGCTCTGGTGGGCGCAGCGCGGAGAGAAGGCCCGGCTGGCCGGCATGGCCCTGCCCGCGGACAACTTCGACTTCACCCGGCTCTCCGAGTTGGGCTTCGACACCGTCGTCTCGCTCATCGGCTTCGGCAACTACAGCCCGACCCCGTTGGAGCGGCACGTGTTCACGCTGCACGACCTGGTGGGCGGGAACCTGCCGCCGGACCCGGTGCACGAGGAGCTCGAACTGCGCGCGGCCGTGGACAAGGTCTGCTCGCTGCTCGACGAGGGGCGCAACGTGGTCGTGCACTGCCGGGCCGGGATCGGCCGCACCGGCACGGTCATCGCCTGCGCGCTCACGGCCCGCGGTTACGACCCGGACTCGGTGGTGGACTGGCTGGACAAGGTGCAGCGGATCCGCACCAAGCACGAGGGCTGGCCGGAGTCGCGCTGGCAGGCGCTGATGGTGAGCCGTTTCGCCGCCTGAGTACCGCCCCGGCGACCACCTGGCGGACCGCTCCGCCGAACATCTCGCATAGGTTACGCGTCTCACACGCTCGTCCGCATAGCGGGACGAGGTAGACGCGGACGCCTCGGGATGGCAATCTCGAATCATGTCCCGCTCCGGAATCGCCCTCGTAGGTCGGCTGCACGTCGACCTCAAGCGCGTTTCCAGCGCAGTCTGTCTGCCGACCCGCTGACCCCCCGACTCCGCCTCCCCACCCGCCTGTGCATCCGGCGGCCGAGGCGAACCGCGTGGTCGGGCTGAGCAGGACGGGACTCCTCCTTCCCTCCGGCCCGGACCCGGCCCACCCCGCCGTCAACCGGAAGAGGACTCGCCGTGAGCGAACGAGCCGCACCGCAGTACTGCCCGTACTGCGGCGATGAGGACCTGCGCCCCGAGGTGCTGTCCGAGGACAAGCCCGAGGCCAGCCACGGCGTCTGGCTGTGCCGCGCGTGCGCCCGCGTCTTCCGGTTGAACTTCGTCGGCCTCAGCAGCATGGTGGTGTCCAAGTAATGACCGAGCTCATATCACGATCCGAGACGACCGAGGACGAGCTGCGCGCGCTGGCGGACGAGGCCGAGGCCCGGTTCGCGGACCGGCCGGCGGCCGAGGTGCTCGCCTGGGCCGGGCAGACCTTCGGCTCCAGCCTGGTGCTGGCCTCGTCGATGGCGGACACCCACCTGGTGCACCTGGCGCAGACCGTGGTGCCGGGGATCGACGTGCTGTTCCTGGACACCGGGTACCACTTCGTCGAGACCATCGGCACCCGGGACGCGGTCGCGGCGGTCTACGACGTGAACCTGGTCACGGTGCTGCCGCGGCAGACGGTGGCCGAGCAGGACGCGGAGTACGGCGAGAAGCTGCACGACCGCAACCCCGAGCAGTGCTGCGCGCTGCGCAAGGTCGAGCCGCTGGAGCGGGGCCTCGCGCCCTACACGGCCTGGGTGAACGGCATGCGCCGGGTGGACGCGCCGACCCGCAAGGACATCCGCGTGGTCGACTTCGACGCCAAGCGCGGCATGGTCAAGATCTCGCCGATCGCCGACTGGACCGACGAGGACGTGGAGACCTACACGCAGAAGCACGGCGTGCTGGTCAATCCGCTCTTTCAGGACGGGTTCACCTCGATCGGATGTGCTCCCTGTACCCGGCGCACGGCGCCCGGGGAGGACCCCCGCGCGGGGCGCTGGGCCGGATTCGCGAAGACCGAGTGCGGACTGCACACGTGACGAAGGAGACTGACATGACCATCACGGAGACCGCCAGCCCCCTTCGCCTGAGCCACCTCGACGCGCTCGAGTCGGAGGCCGTGCACATCTTCCGCGAGGCCGCCGCCGAGTTCGAGCGTCCGGTGCTGCTGTTCTCGGGCGGCAAGGACTCGATCGTGATGCTGCACCTGGCGATGAAGGCGTTCTGGCCCGCCAAGGTGCCCTTCGGCCTGCTGCACGTGGACACCGGGCACAACTTCCCCGAGGTGCTCGCCTACCGGGACCGCACGGTCGCCGAGCACGGGCTGCGCCTCGAGGTGGCGAAGGTGCAGGACTACATCGACGACGGCCGGCTGCGCGAGCGCCCGGACGGCACCCGCAACCCGCTGCAGACCGTGCCGCTGCTGGACGCGATCAACCAGCACCGCTTCGACGCCGTGTTCGGCGGCGGCCGCCGCGACGAGGAGAAGGCCCGCGCGAAGGAGCGGGTCTTCTCGCTGCGCGACGAGTTCGGCCAGTGGGACCCGCGCCGCCAGCGGCCCGAGCTCTGGTCGCTCTACAACGGCAAGCACCGGCCCGGCGAGCACGTGCGGGTGTTCCCGCTGAGCAACTGGACCGAGCTGGACGTCTGGCAGTACATCGAGCAGGAGAAGATCGAGCTCCCCGGGATCTACTTCGCGCACCAGCGCGAGGTGTTCGCGCGCAGCGGGATGTGGCTCACGCCCGGTGAGTGGGGCGGACCGAAGGACGGCGAGCCGCTGGAGCTGCGCTCCGTGCGCTACCGGACCGTCGGCGACATGTCCTGCACCGGCGCCGTGGACTCCACCGCCGGCACGCTGCAGGAGATCATCGCCGAGATCGCGGCGTCCACGCTGACCGAGCGCGGTGCCACCCGGGCCGACGACAAGCTCTCCGAGGCCGCCATGGAAGACCGCAAGCGCGAGGGGTATTTCTAGAGATGACCGCGATTCAGGAACCCCCGCTGCACACCGGGACGCTGCTCCGCCTCGCGACCGCGGGTTCGGTGGACGACGGCAAGTCGACCCTCGTCGGCCGGCTGCTGCACGACACCAAGCAGGTCTTCGCGGACCAGCTCGACGCCGTGGAGCGCGTCTCCCGCGAGCGCGGCCTGGACGGCGCCGACCTGGCGCTGCTGACCGACGGCCTGCGCGCCGAGCGGGAGCAGGGCATCACGATCGACGTCGCCTACCGCTACTTCGCCACCCCGAAGCGCCGCTTCATCCTGGCCGACACGCCGGGCCACGTGCAGTACACCCGGAACATGGTCACCGGCGCCTCGACCGCGCAGCTGGCCGTGGTGCTGGTGGACGCGCGGCACGGCGTGGTCGAGCAGACCAAGCGGCACGCGGCCGTCGCGGCGCTGCTGAAGGTGCCGCACGTGGTGCTCGCGGTGAACAAGATGGACCTGGTCGACTACCAGGAGTCGGTGTTCGCGCCGATCGCCGACGAGTTCGCCGCCTACACCCGCGCGCTCGGCGTGCCGGACGTGACCGCGATCCCGATCTCGGCGCTGGCCGGCGACAACGTGGTGGACCCGTCGAACCACATGGACTGGTACGCGGGCCCGACGCTGCTCGAGCACCTGGAGGACGTGGACGTCGACCACGACCCGCAGTTCTGCGCGGCGCGCTTCCCGGTGCAGTACGTGCTGCGGCCGCAGAGCGCCGAGTTCCGGGACTACCGCGGCTACGCGGGCCAGGTGACCGCGGGCGCGTTCCGGCCGGGCGACGAGGTGCTGGTGCTGCCCTCCGGCAAGCGCACCTCGATCGCCGGGATCGACCGGCTCGGCGAGCAGGACGTGGAGGTGGCGCACGCGCCGCAGTCCGTGACGCTGCGGCTGGCCGACGACGTGGACATCTCGCGCGGCGACGTGATCGTCGCGGCGGACCGGCCGCCGGTCGTCACCCAGGACGTGACCGCCACCGTCTGCCACATCGCGGACCGGCCGCTGCGCGCGGGCGACCGGGTGCTGCTGCGGCACGGCACGGCCACGGTGAAGGCGATCGTGCGCTCGCTGGACTCCACGCTGAACCTGGAGACGCTGCGCCGCGACCCGGGCCCCGAGGCCCTGCACGCGAACGACATCGGCCAGGTCACGCTGCGCACCGCGGCGCCGCTGCCGCTGGACGACTACGCCGATCACCGGCGCACCGGCTCCTTCCTGCTGATCGACGACGCCGACGGGACGACGTTGACCGCGGGCATGGTGGGCGTGCCGCTGGGATCCGAGGACTGAGAAACGCAATGTCAGTGTTCGACTTCATCCTGGCCGGGATCTCCGGCGCGATCGAGCCGAAGGGCACCGGGCGGCTGAGCGGGTGTCGCACCCACAGCGCCGCGCCGACGCACCACCCCGCCCTTCCCTTCGACTCCTCGCGAGGAATCCCATGCCCAGAACCGGAAAGTTCCCCTTAGCGCTCCGCACTGTCTCCGCCCTCGCCGTCGGCGCGCTGACCCTCGCGGTCACCAGTGCCTGCGCGCACGCGACCGCGGGTACCACGGGCAACGCGGCGAGCGCGACCGGAACCTCCTCCGGCACCGCCGCGACCTCCCTGCGTCTCGGCTACTTCGCCAACGTCACGCACTCCACCGCGATCGCCGAGGTCGCGAACGGCACGCTGGCCAAGGACCTCGGCTCCACGACGCTGAGCACCACGGTCTACAACGCCGGTCCGACCGAGATGACCGCGCTGATCTCCGGCCAGCTGGACGCCGCGTACGTCGGCCCGTCCTCCGCGCTGTCCGCCTGGACCAAGTCCGACAAGCAGGGCCTGACGATCGTCGCGGGCGCGGAGACCGGCGGCGCCGAACTGGTCGTGGACTCCTCGATCACCACCGCCGCGCAGCTCAAGGGCAAGACCATCGCCTCCCCGCAGCTCGGCAACACGCAGGACGTGGCGCTGCGCTACTGGCTCAAGTCGCAGGGCTACGCGACGAACCTGCAGGGCGGGGGCGACGTGAGCATCCAGCCGGAGGCGAACTCGACCACGCTGAGCCTGTTCAAGCAGGGCAAGATCCAGGGCGCCTGGGTGCCCGAGCCCTGGGCCTCGCGGCTGGTGCTCGAGGGCAAGGGCCACGTGCTGGTGGACGAGAAGTCGCTGTGGCCGAGCGGCCAGTTCGCCACCACGAACCTGGTGGTGAACACCGCGTACCTGCAGGCGCACCCGCAGACGGTGGCCAAGCTGCTGGACGCGCAGATCGCCACGAACAAGTGGATCACCGCGAACCCGGCCGCCGCGCAGACCCTGATCAGCAGCGCGATCAAGAAGCTGACGGGTTCGACGATCACCGCGGCCGAGATGACCCGGGCCTGGGGCGAGGAGTCGGTCACCAACGACCCGCTGACCTCCTCGCTCACCACCTCGCTCAGCCACGCCGTGAGCGTCGGTCTGCTCAAGAGCACCTCGCTGACCGGCATCTTCGACCTGACGCTGCTCAACCAGGAGCTGACGAAGGCCGGCGAGTCCACCGTCAGCACCTCGTGACCGACTGACCTCGACCCAGGAGACAAGGACACCGCGATGACTGTGACCGCGACCGTGGGCGACGCGCTCGAGGCGGTGGAACCGGCGGCCGTGCGGCTGACCGGCGTCACCAAGTCCTTCGGCAAGGGCGGCGTGCCGGTGCTGGACGGGATCGACCTGTCCGTGGCGCCCGGCGAGTTCGTCTGCCTGCTCGGCGCCTCCGGCTGCGGCAAGTCGACGCTGCTGAACCTGATCGCGGGCCTGGACCCGGCCAGCTCGGGCACCATCGAGCTGCCGGGGACGGGCTCGCGTCCGGGGCACGCGGCGCTGATGTTCCAGGAGTCGGCACTGTTCCCGTGGCTGACCGCGGGCCGCAACGTGGAGCTGGCGCTCAAGCTGCGCGGCGTGCGGGACCGGGGCGAGCGACGCGCGGAGGCGCAGCGGCTGCTCGGCCTGGTCCGGCTCGGCGGCGCGTACGACAAGCGGGTGCACGAGCTGTCCGGCGGCATGCGGCAGCGGGTCGCGCTGGCCCGCTCGCTGGCCCAGCAGGCGGACGTGCTGCTGATGGACGAGCCGTTCGCCGCGCTCGACGCCATCACCCGGGACGTGCTGCACGACGAGCTGGTGAAGCTGTGGTCGGAGACCGGACTGACCGTCATCTTCGTCACCCACAACGTGCGCGAGGCGGCGCGGCTCGGCCAGCGCGTCATCCTGCTCTCCTCCCGCCCCGGCCGGATCGCCCGGGAGTGGCGGGTGGACATCCCGCAGCCGCGCCGCATCGAGGACGCCGCGGTCACCGACCTGACGCGGAAGATCACCGCCGAGCTGCACAAGGAGATCAGCCGCCATGGCAACAACTGACGTCCTGGAGAGCGCCGCCCCGGAGCCGGAGGCCGAGTTCACCTCGATCGAGGCGGGCCTGGACGCGCTGGAGACCGCGGCGACGACCCGCAAGCCGTGGTGGCGCCGGGTGCTGCTGGCCAAGGTGCTGCCGCCGGTGGTCACGATCGTGGCGCTGCTGCTGATCTGGGACCTGCTGGTGTTCGCGCAGATCAAGCCCGCATGGGTGCTGCCGGGCCCGGCGGACGTGTGGGACGAGATCACCGCCAACTGGAGCCAGTACCAGATCACCCAGGCCATCTGGGACTCGGTCTCCCGGGGCATCTTCGGCTTCGCCATCTCGGTGGTCGTCGGCACGGTGCTGGGCCTGTCGATCGCGCGCATCCCGTGGATCCGCGCGGGCATCCAGCCGATCCTGTCCGGCCTGCAGTCGCTGCCCTCGGTGGCGTGGGTGCCGATCGGCATCATGTGGTTCGGCGTCACCAGCGCGACGATCTACACGGTCGTGCTGCTCGGCGCGATCCCGTCCGTGACCATCGGCCTGCTCGACGGCGTGGACCAGATCCCGCCGATCTACACCCGGGTCGGCCACAACCTCGGCGCGCGCGGCGTCTCGGCGGCGCGGCACGTGCTGTTCCCCGCGGTGCTGCCGGGCTACGTCAGCGGCCTGAAGCAGGGCTGGGCGTTCTCCTGGCGCTCGCTGATGGCGGCCGAACTGATCGCCGTCTCGCCGCACCTCGGCCCCGGCGTCGGCCAGGCGATGGCGGAGGCGGGCGACAACAACGACATGGCGATGGCCTTCGGCGTGCTGATCATCATCCTGATCATCGGCATCGGCATCAACGCGGTGTTCTTCGCCCCGATCGAGCGGCGGCTGCTGCGTAGCCGGGGGCTGATCAAGTCGTGAGCGAGCTTGCGAGCGAACCATCAGTACAGCCCGGTCACCTTCGAGCGTCGGTGAGGTGACAGCGTGACAAGGCTGCTTCTCGTCGCCCATGGTTCGCGGGACCCGCGTTACGCGGCGTCCTTCGAGCACCTGTGCCTGACGCTGCGTCGGCAGGGCCACGCGGCGCACGTCGGGCACCTCGGGCTGTGCGGTCCGGACGTGGTCGAGGCGGCGCGGCGGCTGGCGCACGAGGGCGGCGACGAGCCGATCGTGGCGGTGCCGATGTTCCTGAACCACGGCTACCACGTGGCGCACGACGTGCCCGAGGTGGTCGCTCTCGCGCGGGCCGCGCTCGACGGCCGGGACTGCATCCTGGTGGCCGAACCGCTCGGTCCGCATCCGCTGCTGATCGAGGCGATGGAGTCCCGGCTGCGGGAACTCGGCGTGTGGCCCGGCGATCCGGACACGGCGGTGGTGCTGGCCTCGGCGGGCACCTCGGACGCGGCGGCGCGCGGCGTGCTGGAGACCATCGCGGGGCGCTGGGCGCGCACCGGCTGGCGCGGGGTCAGCCCCGCCTACGCGGGGGCCGCGGCGCCCGGCGCTGCCGAGGCGGTCGGCGCGGCCCGCGCGGCGGGTGCGCGGGACGTCGTGATCGCAAGCTACTTCCTCGCTCCCGGGCTGCTGGCCGACCGGATCGCGACGGGCGCCCCGGGAGTCCCGATGGCCGCCCCGTTCGCCACCCCGGACGACGTGGATCCGGCGCTGACGCGGCTGCTGCTGCTCCGCGCCGCGCAGGCACTGGCCGTGCCGCGGAGTAAGGACCCGCACAAGCACGGCGGGCGCCCCCGCCCCGGAGTCCGGAACGGAAGCGCCCTGCGACGCTGACCTACTGCTTGGTCACGTCCACGCCGTACGCCGGCGGCATGTTGGTGTAGTCCCAGCCGAGGGTGGTGGCCACCTGCGGGGGCAGGAAGCCGCCGCCCAGGACGTAGATCGGGAGCCCGTGAACCGCGGCCATGGTGGCCTCGCCGGCACCGAGGCCGACGTTGCCCAGGCCGGCCGACCAGCCCTGCATGTCCGCGCTGAGCGGCGGCTGGCTCTCCGTCGCGGAGTCCGCCATCGCGGCGGCCGGGGCGACGATCGGCAGGGCGACAGCCGCGGCGGCGGCCAGACCCAGCATCTTCTTCATGGTTACTCCCTCTGTCGCGGAACGCGTCTGCCAGGGAGAACGAAGCCGCTCCGTCAGGGTTGTGCCATTCAACCCGTTCAGCGGAATGCTGCGATCATGCTGTTGTGCTATCGATTCAGGATGCGAGCACCCGGGCACGCTGCTCGGCGAGGTCGAAATCACCCGGCGGGTACTGCGGATCGATCGACTCCAGCGCCTCGATCAGCAGCCGCAGCACGGCGTAGTTCCGGTACCACTTGCGGTCGGCCGGGATCACGTGCCACGGTGCCGGCTCGGTGCCGCAGCGCTCGAGCGCGATCCGGTACGCCTCCTGGAAGTCCGGCCACAGCAGCCGGTCGTCCACGTCGTGCGGGTTGTACTTCCAGTGCTTGTTCGGGTCCTCGAGCCGGGCCAGCAGCCGTTCGCGCTGCTCCTCGGGCGAGATGTGCAGGAAGCACTTCACCACCACGGCGCCGTCGTCGACGAGCGACTTCTCGAAGCGGTTGATCGAGTTGTAGCGGCGGCCGATGTGCATCGGCAGCGCGAGCTTGCGGACCTTCGCGACGAGGACGTCCTCGTACTGCGAGCGGTCGAAGATGCCGATCTGCCCGGCGTCCGGGGCGTTGTTGCGGATCCGCCAGAGGAAGTCGTGCTCCAGCTCCTCGGCCGTGGGCGCCTTGAACGCCTTGATCCGGGTGCCGTTCGGGTCGAGCAGGCCGACGACGTGGCGCACGGTGCCGCCCTTGCCCGAGGTGTCCATGCCCTGCAGCACGAGCAGCACCCGGCGCTTGGAGTCCCCGCCCGCGGCCGCCGCGTACAGCCGCTCCTGCAGTTCGCCGAGGCGCGCGGCGAGTGCGGGGAGCTGGGCCTCGACCTGGGCGCGGTTCTCGATGCCGGGGGTGGCGCGGGTGTCGATGGCGGCGAGGTCCACGGGGGCGCCCGGCTTGAGCCGGAGGAAGTCGGTGATGCCGGTCTCCGGGATGGCGGCGTCGACCGAGGCCTCCTCGGCGGCCACTATCTGCGCGGCGACCTGCTCGACGAGCTTCTTCGCCTCCTCGGGCGCGAGCTCGGTGTCCTCGGCCTTGAGCACGGCCTTCGCCGTTGCCTTGGCGGCCTGGTACTCCTCCTGGGCGCGGCGGGCCTCGGCCTCGAAGTCCTTGGCGCGCTTCGCGGCGGACTTGGCGGTGGCCTTGGTCGCCTCGACCGCGCGGTCGGCCTTCGCCCGGACGGCCTTCTTCAGCTCCTGGGCCCGCTGCTTGTCCTTCGCGGACTTCTCGAGCTTCTCGGCCGCCTTCTGCTCGGCGGCCTTCGCCTGCTCGGCCTTCTTGTCCTGCCTGGCCTGCTTCTTGCCCTGCTTCGCTTGCGCCATGATGCGGATTCTCCCATGCCAGAGCGTACGGCGCACCACCGGGTCGCAGCGGATTTACCCCTCAGCCGCCCCTGATTAACCGGCCGTTCACCCGACGAGAGCGGCGCCCGCCTTCGTCAGCGAGATCAGCCGACTGACGGCGCGCAGATACTTCTTCCGGTAGCCGCCGCCGAGCAGCTCCGGCGTGAACAGCCGGTCCGCGGCCACGCCCGACGCGAGCACCGGGATGGACCGGTCGTAGAGGCGGTCGACGAAGACCACGAACCGCAGCGCCGCGTTCTGGTCCTCGATCGGCCCCATGTCGAGCATGCCGAGCGCGTCCACGCCGTCGAGCAGCGCGCCGTAGCGGCTCGGGTGCAGGGTGCTGAGATGCTTCACGAGGGCGTCGAAGTCGTCCACGAAGCGGCCCTGCCCCGCCGCGTCCACGTAGCCGCGCACCACGGCGTCGGCCAGCGGATCCGGCGCGCTCGCCCCGTCCCGGCGCCGGTAGTCCCTGCCGTCGATCCGCACGGCGGTGAAGCGCGCGGACAGCCCCTGGATCTCCCGCAGGAAGTCCGCGGCGGCGAACCGGCCCTCGCCGAGCTGGCCGGGCAGCGTGTTCGAGGTCGCGGCCAGCTGCACGCCCGCCTCGGCGAGCCGGGTCAGCAGCGTGGAGACGAGCACCGTGTCACCCGGATCGTCGAGCTCGAACTCGTCGATGCAGACCAGCCGCTGCGTGGCCAGATGCGCGACGGTGGGCCCGAAACCGAGCGCCCCCACCAGGTTCGTGTACTCGACGAAGGTGCCGTAGACCTTCGGCCCCTCGGTCTCGTGCCAGAGGCTGGCCAGCAGGTGCGTCTTGCCGACGCCGTAGCCGCCGTCCAGATAGACCCCGCGCCCCTCGCCGGAAGCAGGCCCGGAGCGGCGCAACAGCCCGCGTATCCCCCTGCCACCGCCGCCTGCCGAGGCCCCGCCGGACCAGGCGACGGCCCGCTCAGCGAGCAGATCCCGCGCGGCACTCTGACTCGGCTCGGCGGCGTCGGGTATGTAGGTGCCGAAGCGCGCGTGCGCGAAGCGCGGCGGGGGCACCAGCTCCGAGATCAGCCGGTCGGCGGAGACCACCGGACGGCGCTCGGTGAGGGAGTTCGCGTAGCCGCGCTCGGCGATCGTCACATGATCAATTTTATCGGGCGCGCAACGTGATCATGGCAGGTGGCACCGTGAGCTGCGGCACAGTGGCACGTGAGCTGCCTCACTCTCGACGGCCCCTTACGATGCGGAGTATGCGGCAACTGATCCCCGAACCCCACCCCTCCCGCCCGGAGCCCGAGCTCTCCACGCTCTACGGCTACCCCCGCGGCGCACGCAGGTGGCTCCGGGCCAACATGGTCGCCTCGGTCGACGGAACGGTCCAGGCGGACGGCGCCTCCCGCGCCCTCTCCGGCCCCGCCGACCTCCGAGTCCTGCGCACGCTACGCGGCCTGGCCGACGTGGTCCTGGTCGGCGGCGCCACCGTCCGCACCGAGGGCTACCAGCGCCCAGTCGTAGCCCGCGAGGAGTTCGCCCAGGCCAGAGCGGCCGCCGGACAACCCCCAGCCGCCGCGATCGCCGTGGTCAGCGCGTCCCTGGACGTGGACTTCGACTCGCCCCTCTACACCCAGGCCGTGACCCCCACCATCACCGTCACCGTCGCCGAAGCCCCACCCGACCGCCTGGCCGCCGCCCGCGAGGCAGGCGAAGTCCTCATCGCCGGCCCACACGGCCGCGTCGACATCGGCGAGGCCATCGACCGCCTGGTCGACAGCGGACGAGGCCGCCTCCTCTGCGAAGGCGGCCCCAAACTACTGGCCGCCGTCACCGCCGCGAACCGCCTGGACGAGCTGTGCCTTTCCATCTCCCCGCAGCTCAGAGCCGGTGACGCCCTCCGCCTCCTGGACGGCCCCGAGTTCCCCGCCCCGATCCGGCTGAACCTGCACTCCTTACTGACCGAGGACGGATTCCTCTTCGCCAGGTACCTGGTCGCCGGACTCACGTAACCTCGAATCATGGGATACGACGTTGAGAAGACCGACGACGAGTGGCGCACGCAACTCTCCCCCGCGGAGTACCAGGTGCTGCGCCAGGCCGGCACCGAGCCCGCCTACAAGGGCGAGTACACCGACACCGAGACAGAGGGCGTATACCGCTGCCGCGCCTGCGGCAACGAACTCTTCCGCTCCACCGAGAAGTTCCACTCGCACTGCGGCTGGCCCTCCTTCTACGACCCCGCCGACAGCGACGCCGTAGAACTGATCGCCGACAACTCGCACGGCATGGTCCGCACCGAAGTCCGCTGCGCCAAGTGCGGCTCCCACCTAGGCCACGTCTTCGAGGGCGAGGGCTACCCGACCCCCACCGACCAGCGCTACTGCATCAACTCCATCTCCCTCACCCTGGAGCCCCGCGAGTCGGAGTAAGCGGCGAGGGGGAATATCCACGCTCCTGCTCCCGCCGCGTTGGCGGTGCGGGATTCCGCTTCGCGCCCCGAACCGGCCCGAGCGCTGCGGCAGAAAATCCCCTGAGGTTGGGGTGCTCTCCTCGCCTGGCAGGCGCAGCCTCACCAGGGTTCTGCCGGGGCCGCAAACGGCGAAGCAGATATTTACATCAGCGTGAGCCACCGCCGTTTGCGGCCCCGGCAGGTTCCTGGTTACCTCCGGTGCCAGGCGAGCAGAGCACACCAACCGGACCCCACCCAGACAAGAGGAAAACCGCAGCCAGACAGCGGTCCCGGATGCTCTCTGAGCCAGCCCGCCGGAGGCGTTTTTGACCTTCATCCAGCCGAACGCAAGCAGAACGGGAGCGCCGCAGGGGCGCGGACGTAGTGACCGAGGTACGAGGGAACGCAGGTAGCGGGCCGAAGGCTAGGGCGGGTGCGCGGGCGCCCGGACGTAGGAGTCGGCACGAAGCGAGGAACGAGCGCAGTGCCGGCAACGTAGGTAGGGCTAGTCGTTAAGCGTCAGCCGAAACAACCGAGCGACCCGCCGGAGGCGATTTTGACCTTGACTCCCTGCTTGAAACCGTAGGCGGAACTGCTACGCAACGGGTGGGAGGGTGGGCGAGCGCGAACCGGGGGTGCGGTAGCGCTCCCGAACCACCTGCGCTCGGCGGACGGGCTGGCAGCCGGATGGGCGGATCGGCTACAGAGTGAACGGCTTGTTCGCTGTCGGCACTGGTCAGGGTGTGGTGGACTGGGGCCATGCGACTGACTCCTACCGAGCGGGACCGGCTGCTGATCTTCACGGCGGCTGAGCTTGCGCGTGCGCGGCGGGCTCGTGGGCTGCGGTTGAACGTGCCGGAGGCGGTCGCGTTGATCGCTGACACGGTGTGCGAGGCGGCGCGGGACGGGGCTCGGTTGGCGGATGCGGTGGCGGCCGGGCGCGGGGTGCTCGGGGCGGGGGATGTGCTGCCGGGGGTGGCGGCGATCGTGACCGAGGTGCAGGTCGAGGCGGTGTTCGAGGACGGGACGCGGCTTGCGGTGATCTCGGATCCGATCGGGGGTGACGAGGCGTCCGCGCCGGGGGCGGTTCTGTTGCGGGATGAGTCTCAGTATCCTGTGGCGGCGGTCGACGATCTTGTCGCGTTGGACGTCGTGAACACGGCTTCGGTGCCTATCTCGGTTACGTCGCACTTCCACTTCTTCGAGTCGAATCCGCGGCTGCGCTTCGATCGCGCGGCTGCGTACGGGCGTCATCTGGCGGTGCCGGCCGGGTCTTCGGTGCGGTTCGATCCGGGCGCCACGGTGCACGTCTCGCTGGTGCCGATCGGCGGGGATCGGGTGGCGATCGGGTTCGCCGGGCTGGTGGACGGGCCGTTGGACGAGCCGGGGGCCAAGGAGCGTGCGCTGGCGAAGGCGGCTGCGTGCGGGTACCTGACCGTGGACGTGGAGGATGCGCGATGAGCTTCGATGCCGAGCAGTACGTGTCGGTGCACGGGCCGCGTGTCGGCGATCGGGTGGTGCTGGGTGACAGCGGTTTGGTCGCGCAGGTCGAGTTCGATTCGCAGCAGCCTGGGGACGAGTTTCTCGCGGGGTTCGGGAAGACGGCGCGGGACGGGCTGCATCTGAAGGCCGCGTCGGTGCGCAGTACGTGCGACCTGGTGATCAGCAACGTGCTGGTGATCGATCCGGTGCTGGGGATCGGGAAGACGTCGATCGGGATTCGCGAGGGGCGGATCCACGCGATCGGGCGGGCGGGGAATCCGGACACGATGTCAGGGGTCGATGTCGTCGTCGGGACCGGGACGACGATCGTGTCCGGCGAGGGGATGATCGCGACTGCCGGGGCGATCGACACGCACGTCCACCTGCTGTCGCCGCGGATCATGGAGGCCTCGCTCGCGTCGGGCGTGACCACGATCGTCGGGCAGGAGTTCGGGCCGGTCTGGGGTGTCGGGGTGAACTCGCCGTGGGCGTTGCGGCACGCGTTCAACGCCTTCGACGCGTGGCCGGTGAACATCGGGTTCCTGGCGCGCGGGTCGTCGTCGAATGCTGATCCGCTGGTCGAGGCGCTCGTCGAGGGCGGGGCCAGCGGGTTCAAGGTGCACGAGGACATGGGGGCGCACGCTCGGGCGCTGGACACGGCGCTGCGCGTGGCCGAGGAGCACGATGTGCAGGTCGCGCTGCATACGGATGGGCTGAACGAGTGCCTGTCGGTGGAGGACACTCTCGCCGTACTCGAAGGGCGCACGATTCACGCCTTCCACATCGAGGGGTGCGGCGGCGGGCACGTGCCGAACGTGCTCAAGCTGGCCGGGGTGCCGAACGTGATCGGGTCCTCGACGAATCCGACGCTGCCGTTCGGGCGGGACGCGCTCGGCGAGCACTTCGGCATGATCGTCTCGGCGCACGACCTGAAGCCCGACCTGCCCGGCGAGGCGCAGATGGCCAAGGACCGGATCCGCGCGGGCACGATGGGCGCGGAGGACGTGCTGCACGACCTCGGCGTCATCCCGATCACGTCGTCTGATGCGCAGGGGATGGGCCGCGCCGGGGAGACGGTGCGGCGGACGTTCGCCGTCGCGGCCAAGATGAAGGCGGAGCTCGGCGGGCTCGACGGTGCGGAGCCGACCGCGCACGACAACGCCCGGATCCTGCGCTACATCGCGAAACTGACGATCAATCCGGCGATCGCGCACGGCCTCGCGCACGAGATCGGCTCGCTGGAGATCGGCAAACTGGCGGACGTGGTGCTGTGGCGGCCGGGCTACTTCGGTGCGAAGCCGCAGCTCGTGCTGAAGGCCGGTTTCCCCGCGTACGGCGTGGTCGGCGATCCGAACGCGGCGACGGACCGCTGCGAGCCGCTGGTGCTGGGCCCGCAGTTCGGGGCGCACGGCGCGACGGCCGCGGACCTGTCGGTGGCCTTCGTCTCCGGCGCCGCCGCCGCGGCCGAGTCCGACCGCTTCCCCTCGCGCCGCCGCCGGGTCGGTGTGCGCGGCACCCGGGGCATCGGTCCGGCCTCGATGGTGCGCAACGCCCGCCTCGGCCTGGTCGAGGTGGCCCCGGCGACCGGCCTGGTCACCCTGGACGGCGACCCGGTGAGCTCGCCCCCGGCCGAGTCCGTGCCGCTCTCCCGACTCTATTTCCTCTGAACTTCCGCCGAAGGAGCCAGACAGCATGCCCACCCCCGCAGAGCTCGGATTCGCGATGCCCGCCGAGTGGTCGCCGCACGAGCGCACCTGGATGGCGTGGCCCACGGAGGGGTACACGCTCGGCGAGGATCCGACCGAGGCGTACCGCGCGTGGTCGCAGGTGGCGAACACCATCGTGCGCTACGAGCCGCTCACGATGGTCGTGGACCCGGCGGCGCGCGCGTCGGCGGACGAGTGGCTGGACCCGGCCGTCGTGAAGGTGGAGCGTCCGCTGAACGACGCGTGGATGCGCGACATCGGGCCGACGTTCCTGACCAAGCCCGGAGAGCTGGCCGCCGCCGACTGGATCTTCAACGGCTGGGGCGCGCAGTCGTGGGCGCAGTGGGACAAGGATTCGCGGATCGCCGAGTCGGTGGTCGAGTTGGCCGGGGCGCAGCGCTTCGTGTCGCGAATGGTCAACGAGGGCGGCGGCATCCACGTGGACGGCGAGGGCACGGTGCTGATCACCGAGACCGTGCAGCTCGACCCGGGCCGCAATGCCGACTGGACCAGGCAGGACGTCGAGGACGAGCTCAAGGCGTTCCTCGGCGTGCAAAAGGTGATCTGGCTGCCGCGTGGCCTGACCCGCGACTACGGCGAGTTCGGCACGCGCGGGCACGTCGACATCGTCGCGGCGTTCGTCCGGCCCGGCGTCGTGGTGGTGCACACGCAGCCCGACCCGGCGCACCCGGACCACCAGGTGGGCAAGGACAACGTGGCGCTGCTGCGCGGCTGCACCGACGCCAGGGGACGCGCGCTCGAAGTGGTAGAACTGCCCGCGCCGACCGTGATCGCCGACGCGGACGGCGAGCCGGTGGACTACTCGTACATCAACCACTACCTCGGCAACGGTTTCGCGCTGCTCTGCGGCTTCGACGACCCGCGCGACCGGCAGGCGGCGGAGATCCTCGGCACTCTGCTGCCCGGCCGCAAGATCGAGTTCGTCGACGCCCGGCCGATCTTCGAGCGCGGCGGCGGCATCCACTGCATCACGCAGCAGCAGCCCGCCGTCTGACAAACAACAATAACCATTTAAAATATGCCCTGAGTTCGCTACCGACCGGTAGACAGGAAATTAGGTCGCAGTACGCTGACGGCTGAGCCGGCTCACCTCCCACGGAAACCCACAATCCTCAAGAGGTGCCATTCAGCCATGTCCCATTCCCTCTCCCCCGCGCGGCGGCCGCTGGCCGTCGCCCTGCTCGCGGGCGTCGCGGCGGTCGGCCTGACCGCCACCGCGTCCGCCGACACCAGCACCGCCGTCACCTACGACTGCCAGGCCAGCGCGGTCGGGCAGACCGGCACGTTCACGGTCAGCGCCACGGTGACCGCGTCCGCGCCCGGCACGGTCGCGCCCGACTCGGCCCTGACCGTGACCGAGTCCGTCGGCTCGATCACCGTTCCGACCAGCGCCGACGGCTACACGGTCAAGTCCATCAACGGCATCAAGCTCGAGGTCCCGGTGCCCGCGAACTCCACCTACGACTCGGCCTCGCTCGCCGGCGGGAGCAACTACGGCTCCGGCACGCCGAGCGTCTCCGAGGCGTCCGGCGTCATCACCATCTCCATACCGGGCCCGATCAGCGCCGGCACCACGTTCACCCTGCCGACGCTCACGCTGGACCTGACCTCGGGCTCCTCGGGCACCATCACGAGCTCGCTGTCCGGCACCAGCTACAGCAGCCCCGGCCTGACGTTCACCGCCGTACTCTCGGTGATCGGCATCAGTGTCAACGCGAGCGCGGTGGGCTACCCATCCACCACGCCGACGCTGACCAGCACGACCATTTCTTAAGGCAATGACGAAGGGCGTCCGCCTTTTCGGCGGACGCCCTTTGATAATTCAAAGAATTACGGCAGAGACCTGACAAGTTCGGCCAGCGGCTTGCGGCGGCCGGTGTAGAACGGCACCTCGACGCGCACGTGCCGCCGGGTCTCCGAGCCGCGCAGGTGCCGCATCAGGTCCACGATGCGGTGCAGGTCGTTGGCCTCGAAGCAGAGCAGCCACTCGTAGTCGCCGAGCGCGAAGGACGGAACCGTGTTGGCGCGCACGTCCGGGTAGTCGCGGGACATCTTGCCGTGCTCGGCGAGCAGCGCGCGGCGCTCCTCGTCCGGGAGCAGGTACCACTCGTACGAGCGCACGAAGGGGTAGACGCAGGCCCAGTCGCGCGCGGCCTCCCCGGCCAGGTACGCCGGGATGTGGCTCTTGTTGAACTCGGCCGGCCGGTGCAGCGCCATCCCGGCCCACGTGGGCTCGCAGCACTGGCCGAGCAGCGTCTTGCGGAACGAGGAGTACAGCTCCTGCAGCGCCTCGGCGGACGGCGCGTGCGCCCACAGCATCAGGTCGGCGTCGGCGCGCAGTCCCGCGGTGTCGTAGGTGCCGCGCACGACGACGTCGAGGTCGGCGGCGAGCTTCGTGAACAGCTGCTCGACCTCCTCGGCGTAGCCCGCGCGCAGGCCCTCGTCCTCGGGGAGTTCGGCGACCGCCTTGAAGACCGACCAGCTGGTGTAACGGATCTCCTCGTTCAGTTCCCGGGCCTTGCGGCTCACCGGGCGCTCGGCCGCCGTCGTGTCGTCGGTCATTTCTCCTCGTTCCCTTCGGTCAGTGTGCTGACAGCGGTGCCAGCGGAGGCGATGCAGGCCGGGATGCCCACGCCGTCGTACGCGGCGCCGGCCACGGCGAGGCCCGGCGGCAGCGCAGCGCGGATCCGGGCGACGCGGTCGAGGTGGCCGACCGCGTACTGCGGCAGGGCGTCGGTCCAGCGCTGCACGTGCCGGTCCACCGGGGCGGAGCCGAGGCCGGTCGCGTCGGCGAGGTCGGCGAGCGCGGTCTTGGCCAGCTCGTCGTCCTCGCGCTCGAGGATCTCGGCCTCTCCGGCGCGGCCGAGCGAGGCGCGCAGCACGACCAGGTCTCCGGCGCTGTGCGCGAGCCACGGCCACTTGACGCTGGAGAACGTCGCGGCCTTGATCGCGCGGCCGTCCACCGGCGGCACCAGGAAGCCGGAGCCGAGCGGCACGTCCGTCAGGGCGCTGCGGTGGAAGGCGAAGGTCGTGATGGCCATCGAGGCGTACTCGATCCCGGCCAGTTCGGCGGCGGCGGACGGCGCGTGCTCGGCGATCAGGTCGCGGGCCACGAAGGCGGGCACGGCGAGCAGCACGGCGTCGCAGTCCACGAACGATCCGTCCGAGAGCTCGGCGCGCCAGCCGTCCTCGGTGCGTCGCAGGGCCCGTACGGCGATGTCGGTGCGCAGGTCCGCACCGCGCCCGGTGACGTCGGCGGCGATCGCTCCGGGCAGCCGTCCGACGCCGCCGCGGATTCCGGCGAACACCGGCTTCGGCGCCTCGCCCTCGGCCGGCGCCCCCTTGGCCAGCAGTTCGCGCACGCCCGTGGTCAGCGGGGTTCCGGCGGCGGCCAGCGAGGCGAGCTGCGGCACCGTGGCGCGCAGCGAGAGCTTGTCGGCGTGGCCCGCGTAGACGCCGCCGAGCAGCGGTTCGACGAGCCGGTCCACGACCTCGCGGCCGAGCCGGCGCGCCACGTACTCGCCCACCGACACGTCCTCGGTGACCGGGGTCTTCGGCATCACCCGGTCCGCCTGCACCCGGGCCAGCCCGCGCGAGCCGAGCACGCCGCTCGCACTCAGGGCCCGGAGATCCCCGGGGACGCCCATCAGCTGGCCCGAGGGCAGCGGATGCAGCTCGCCGCGGCTCCACACCCCGGCCGCCGTGGTCGCCGGGTGCACGACGTCGTCCGCGAGCCCGACCGCCTTCGCCAGCGCCACGCCCTCCGGCCGCCGCGCCAGGATCGACTCGGCGCCCAGGTCCACGGTGCTGCCCGCGACATGCCCGAGCACCAGCTTGCCGCCGTAGCCGGACGAGGCCTCCAGCAGCGTCACGGCGAACCCGGCGTCGAGTCCGGCCCGCGCGGCGGCCAGCCCGGTGACCCCGCCTCCGACGATCAACAGACGCTGCACGGTCAGCTCCGGACGGTGTTCTCGTGCACGTAGTCGACGACCCGGGCCAGCTGTCCCGGATCGGCGTTGGGCGGAACCCCGTGGCCGAGGTTGAAGACGTGGCCGGGCAGTCCCGCGGCGTCGTCGAGCACCCGCTGCACGGCGGCGTCCAGCGCGGCGGGCGGGGCGAAGAGCGTGGCCGGGTCGAGGTTGCCCTGCAGCGCCTTGTCCGGGCCGACGCGCCGGGCGGCCTCGTGCAGCGGCACCCGCCAGTCGACGCCGACCACGTCGGCCCCGGCCTCGCCGAGGTCGCGCAGCAACTCGCCGGTGCCGACTCCGAAGTGGATGCGCGGCACGCCGCGGGAGGCGACGGCGGCGAAGACCTTGGCGGACGCGGGCTGCACGTGCTGCCGGTAGTCGACCGGGGCGACCGCGCCGACCCAGGAGTCGAACAGCTGGATCGCGGAGGCGCCAGCGTCGATCTGGGTGAGCAGGAAGGTCGTGGTGATGTCGGCGACGCGGTCCAGCAGCGCGGTGAACAGCTGCGGGTCGCCGTACATCATGGCCTTGGTGCGCTCGAAGCCCTTCGACGGGCCGCCCTCGATCAGGTAGCTGGCGAGGGTGAACGGCGCGCCGCCGAAGCCGATCAGCGGGGTGGCGCCGAGCTCGGCCGTCAGCAGCTTGATCGCCGCCACGATCGGCGCGAGCTCATCCGGCTCGGGCGCGCGCAGCCGGTCGAGGTCGGCGGCGGAGCGGACCGGCTCGGCGATGACCGGACCGACCCCCGGCTTGATCTCCAGGTCGAGGCCGATCGCCTTGAGCGGCGTGACGATGTCGCTGAAGAACACGGCGGCGTCGACGCCGTAGCGGCGCACCGGCTGCATGGTGATCTCGGCGGTGAGCTCCGGCATGAAGCAGGACTCGAGCATCGGGATGCCCTCGCGCACCTTGCGGTACTCGGGCAGCGCGCGGCCGGCCTGGCGCATGAACCAGACCGGCGTGTGCGGCACGGGTTCCCGGCGGCAGGCGCGCAGGAACGCGGAGTCGGCGGGGGACGCGGCGGTGCTCTCTTCGTTCTGCGTGCTGCTCACGAAATGCACGATACCCGCGTCCGGCGGCCGGTCCGTACTCGCCCCGTGCGCGGGAACGGCACAGACACCGGACCATTTTCATTATGTGAGGACCGTCACAGGTCACTTCACGGTCCGTAGGGCGCGCCTACCCGCCGTGCCCGCGTTCCCGGTCGTACGCTGCGACCATGGCCCAGCACCCGCATCCCCTGACCCCGCACCGCGCACCGGTCACGCAGGCGCCCCGGGACGCCGGCGGGCCCGCGCTGCCCGAGGTCTTCGCCGCCGCGGTCGGCGGCATCGGCGCGCTGCGGCCCCGGGCCGGACTGGAGTTCGAGCCGCTCCCCGCGCCGCGCCGGCTCGCCTCCTTCAGCCACGCGCTGTCGGTCACCGCCATGGACGAGCACTCCGACGGCGAGGTCGAACTCGGCTCCGGACGCTTCGTGCTGCTGTACGAACCCGAGGGGCATGAGGAGTGGCATGGCAGTTGGCGCTGTGTCACTTTTCTGCAAGCGGACCTCGAACCGGAGATCGCCGAGGACCCGCTCGTCGCGGACGTCACCTGGTCCTGGCTGCGCGAGGCGCTGTCCGGGCTGAACGTCGCGGCGCTCGGCGGCACCGTGTCCCGCTGCGCGTCCTCGGGCTTCGGGGAGCTCGCGGAGCAGGGCACCAGCACGTCGGTCGAACTGCGCGCCTCCTGGTCGCCGCTGCCGCCCTTCGACGTGGAGGCCCCCGGCGGACCGGCCGTCCAGCGCGCCGCGGCCGCCGCGGGCCGGGTCAACTGGGACGCGCAGGACGCCTTCGAAGGCCTCGCCGCGCACGTGCAGGCCTGGACCGAGTGCCTGGCCACCGCGGTCGGACTGCCGCCCGAACTCGCGGGCGTGGCCCGGCTGCCGCGCATCGGCGGCTAGTACGCTGCGTCAGGCCGATTCGCGCTGCACGAGCCGGGGTCGGGACACGCTCTGCACGGGCGGTGCGTCCTGCCCGTCGAGGCTGTCCGCGACGGCCTGCGCGAGCACCTTCCCGGCCTCCCCGAAGTCGACGCTGACGGTGCTGAGCGGCGGAATGCTCACCTGCCCGGTCGCGACGTCGCCGACGCCGATGACTGCGATGTCATCCGGCGCCCGCAGCCCGCGCAGGTTCATTCCGGCGAGCACGGCCATCGCCGTCTCGTCGTTGTAGGCGCACACGGCCGTCACCGAGGCGCGGACCCATTCGTCCACCGTCGCGCCCGCGTGGATCGTGTCCATCGGGACCGGGAGCGCGATCGGCTCGGCAAGTCCGTGGTCCGCGCAGGCCTCGACGACGCCGCGCAGCCGTTCCTGCACCCTGAACTGCGTCGAGTGCTCGCCGGGCAGCGCGTAGCCGAGGCGCTCGCGGCCGAGTCCGATGACGTGCTCGGCCTGGAGCCGGCCGATCGCGCGCAGTTCGGCCCGCGCCTGGTCGCCGGTGCCGAGCACGACGAGGGCGCCCGCGCGGTGCAGCGCCTCGGTGGTCTCCTCATCGAAGGGGACGAGGCCGATGACGACGGACGCGTCCACCGCCGCGCACAGATCGGGCAGCGACCGGCCGTGCCCCTCCGCCAGATGCGTGACCAGCGACAGGCCGCGTTCGGCGAGGGCGGCGGCCAGCTCCTCGATGAAGCGGGAGAGGTTCGCGGAGATCGGCACCCCGGGCAGCGCGAGCAGTACCACGTCGCTGCGCCCGGCGGCCAGCGACCTGGCCGAGGCGCGCGGCCGGTAGTCGAGCAGCCGCGCCGCCTCGAGCACCCGCCGCCGGGTCTCCTCGGGGATCGTCTGCCCCCGGGTGTCGTTGAGCACGAAGCTCACAGTCGTCTGCGACACGCCCGCCTGCCGGGCGACGTCCGCGCTGGTGACCCTCCTGGAGGGTCGGCTCATGGGCCACCTCATTCGCTGGGGTGGCCCACTTTAGCGCCAGAGTCACCGGGCCGGGCCGGGCAGCTTCGCGCGCAGCTCGGCGATGGTCCGCGGGCTCAGGCCGAGACCCTTGACCGCGTATGCGTACATCGAGCCGTAGCCGGCCTTGACCTGGTCGGATCCCGCCTGCAGATAGGACGCCTCGACCTCCGGCATCGGCGTGTAGATCCCGGCCTCAGCGGCGGGCATCGCCTTCAGCTCGGCCTGCACGGCGGCGGAGTCGAAGTAGTACGTGTTGCCGAGCAGGTAGTCCCTGCATGACAGTGCTCTGCGGCACACCGAGTAGCGTGAGCAGCACGGCCGTGGCCCAGCCGGTGCGGTCCTTGCCCGCGGTGCAGTAGACCACGGCGCCCTTGCTATCGGCGATGCCGCACAGCAGCAGGCCGAACTGCTCGCGCGCATTGGCGTCGGTGACGGAGTGCGTCGCGGCGTGGACGGCAGTCGGGGAGTTTACTAATGCGAATTAGTAATGCTCAGCACGTGTCCGCGCGATGTCTTGGGGGTGACGCGGACGGGCGGGCGGACCGCGGCGTACGGGCCCGGCGGCGGCTGAACCCCTGGACGTCCGGTCATTCGATCACCGGACGTCCATTGAGCCAAACGGGCGTACATCCAGAATTGGTTAGCCTTCGGTCACGCTGGGTATGAAGCCTACCCACACGGCGGATTCAGCAGCCGCGACAGGGCGGCGCCGGATGGATCCGCTACTGCGTCCGGGTGAGGAACGTACGGTGGCGTCTCGCCCGGACGGCGGAAGCGTACGGCCGTTCGCCGGTCGACTCACGCTAAAGGTCGCCACCCACATTGCCGATTCCTTCCCCGGAAGGGCTAGAGACAGGCCCTTCCGTCCGGCCGGCCCCTCCACCCTCGCCGACCGGTCCAACCCTCCACCTCCAGGGAGGTTCGGGTGTCCGTCCTCGTCGACCACGCCGCGAGCATGCTGGCGTACCGTCCGGCCAAGCTGACCGCGATGGTTGTAGTGCACGATCCGCGCGTGCGCACCTCCGTGACCCGCCATCTGTGGGCGCTCGGAGTGCGCGATGTGGTGGAAGCCTCCACCATCGCCGAAGCGCGCAGCCGGATGGCGACGGTGCGGGACATCGCCGTCGTCGACGTGCATCTGCCCGACGGTCCCGGTCTTGCGTTGCTGGCGGAGATGCGCACGGCCGGGTGGAACAGCGCGGTCGCCATCTCCACCGCCGACGACACCAACGCGGTGCGCGCGGCCCTTGCCTCCGGCGTGCGCGGCTACGTGGTCACCGGCGCCCGGACGCTGCCGCAGGCCCGCCCGGGTCTGGCCGGGATGAACGGCGCGGGCGCGATGGGCCACGGCCACGGCCCCGGCCACCTGCGCGAGCGGCGGCTCGCGGCGATGTCCGGCCAGGCCGGCACGATGGCGGCACTCGCCCAGGGCTCGCTGCCGAACACCATGAACGCGGGCGTGCGGGAGCTGTCCGCGCGCGAGATCGAGGTGCTGCGGCTGGTCGCCGACGGCCGCTCGAACAAGGCGATCGGCCAGACGATGGGCCTGAGCGCGCTGACCGTGAAGAGCCACCTCGCCCGGATCGCCCGCAAGCTCGGCACCGGCGACCGGGCCGGGATGGTCGCGGTCGCGATGCGCGGCGGGATCATCGCCTGACCCCGGCAGCGACGAGCAACGCCCCGCGGCTTTCCGCGGGGCGTTCGTTTGTATGAGGAACCACGCCTGCGGGTGAACTCCGCCGCTGGAAGCGAATCCGGGGCATGTCCCCGCACGGCCCCGTCGCGTTGGACCGGACGCCCCTGGTCCACGGCGTCGGGAAGTATCAGCATGCACAAGAGGATCGGCGTGCTCGTCGTCGCGCACAACGTCGCGGACGTCCTGCCGGGCACCCTGGACCGGATCCCGGCCGCGTTCCGGGACCGCATCGAGGAGATCATCGTCCTCGACGACGCCAGCGCGGACGACACCTTCCCGGCCGCCGCCGCGTGGGGCCGCAAGAACCGGCTCGGCCGCACGACCGTGCTGCGGCACACCAAGCACCTCGGCCACGGCGGGACCCGGAAGGCCGGCCTGCGCATCGCGGTCGAGCACGGCCTCGACGTCGTGGTGCTGCTCTCCGGCGACGGGAGCTACGCGCCCGAACTGCTGCCCGCGATGGTCAGCCCGATCCTCGACGAGCAGGCCGACGCGGTCATCGGCGTCCCCGAACAGCCGAGCGGCGACGGCCGCGTGCACCGCGTATGCAGCAATAGTCTGATCAAGATCGCGGAGCGGACGCTCGGTGCGTCGCTGAGCGGAGTGCACGCGGGCTACCGCGCTTACGGCACGGCCGCGCTGCGGCGGATCGCGTTCGAGGCCGACGCGGACGGGCCCGAGTTCGACACGCAGATCATCATTCAACTGCGCCATGAGGGTAAGCGGATCGTCGAGATCCCGGTGCCCGGCGCGTCCGCGGAGACCAGCCTCCGGCAGGACGCCGGCATCGTGCGCGACGTGTTCGAGTACCGCCGCGTCGGCATGGGCTTCGGCACGAGCGACTGGGTTCCGGAGCGCGACTACGAGCCCGGCGAGAGCGGCTTCCGGCCGCACGACTCGCTGCTGGCCGAACTGGCCGACCTGCCGATGGGACGCGTGCTCGACCTCGGCTGCGCCGACGGACGGTTCGCGGCGCGGATCCGCGAGCTCGGGCACCGCGTCGTCGGCGTGGACCGCGCCGAGTTCGACGGCGTGCGCGACCGGATGAACCTGTTCGTGCGCGCGAACCTCGACGAGGGCATTCCGCAGGAGGCGCGCGTCGCGGCGGGCTACGACGTCGTGGTCGCGGCCGACATCCTGCAGTTCCTCGCGCAGCCCGAACTCCTGCTGCACGAGATCCGCGGCGTGCTGCGGCCCGGCGGCCAGGTGTACGTCTGCGTGCCCAACGCCGTGCACTGGTATCCGCGAACACGCTTCCTGCTCGGGCGCTTCGACTACGACCGGCGCGGCATCCTCGACGTGCACCACCTGCGCTTCTTCAGCCGCCGCTCACTGCACCGGCTGCTCGTCCGCACCGGCTACGACATCCTCGACTCCCAGGTCAGGGCCATGCCGTTCGGCGGTCAGCGGATGCTCGCGCGCGTCTTCCCCGGCCTGTTCGCCTACGAGCTGATGGCCCGCACGACGCCGCACCACGAGGACACGATCGGCGCCCCGAGTCTGGCCGACGAGGTCTTCGGCGCGCACTACGCCTCGGTGCCACGGCAGCAGGAGCGGCGTCGCCAGGAGGCATAGCCCGGCCGCCCCGAGCGCCGCCAGCGGGCTGATGAACTCGGCCAGCACGCCCCACAGCGCGGTTATCACGGCGATCGAGACGTTGCTGCTGACCGACCACGCGGCCAGCACTCGCGCCGTACGGTCCGGCGGTGCCTGTTCGAGGCGGTGCGTCGCGAAGAGCGGGTTGAACACGCCGCACGTCGTGATCAGCCCGAGCTCGACAGCCATCACAATCACGAGCCCTGTGATGCCCGGCCGCATCGCGACGAGGCCGATCACCCAGCAGGCGCGCAGGACTCCCAGTACGAGGATGAGCCGGTGCTGTCCGAACCGCGCGGCGAGCGGCCGTGCGACGCGTGATCCGATCAGGCCGCCGATGCTGGGCACGGCGAAGGCGAGGCCGTACTGCCAGGCCGGGAACCCGTACCGCCCGAGCATCAGGACGGCGAGCAGCGGCTCCGTCGCGCTGATGAGGCCGTTGACCAGGATCGAGTTGAAGAACAGCGGCCTGAGCGCGGAACTGCCGAAGATGCACCGCCAGCCCTCGAACAGCTCCCCCTTGGTGAGGCCCGCCGGTCCCTTCGCGCGCTCCGGTTCGGGCTCCACGTGGCCGATCGCACGGATCCCCGTCGCGGACAGCAGGAAGCTCACCGCGTCCGCCACGATCGTCGTCACCGGCCCGAACACGCCGATCAGCAGACCGCCGATCGGCGGCCCGAGCACGACCGACGACCAGTTCGTCGACTCGAAGCGCGAGTTCACCGTGAGCAGATCCTCCTTGCTCACCAACGACTTCACGTAGGTTCCGCTCGCCGCGTTGAAGGCGATATCCGCCGCTCCGTCCACCATTGCCACAACCAGGAGTTGAGCGAACGTCAGCCAGCCGAACGCGTAGGCCAGCGGCACCGTCAGCAGCACGGCGAAGCGCGTCAGATCCATCGCGATCATGACCGGGCGCTTCCGGCGGAACTCGATCCACGGCCCGAGCGGCACCGCGAGCAGCGCGCCCATCACCCGGCCGGTCGCCAGCAGCGCGGCGATCTCGGTGGATCCGCCGTGCAGCACCGCGATGACGATCAGCGGGAACGCGCCGAAGCCGAGCCAGGTGCCGTACGTGCTCACCACGTACGCCGACCAGAGCCAGCGGAAATCCCGTCCCAACGACCGTCGCCCCGTAGCCATGCCCGCGATTAAAGCGCCCGCCGACCCCTCACCTCAAACAACCACCCGGCCGCCAATCCACAACCGCGAGTTGTAGCCGTACCCTGCTCGCATGGACCTCGAAGCGGTACGCACCTTCGTCGCCGTCGCGGACGCCGGGCAGTTCCAGGAGGCCGCCGCCGAGCTGACGGTCACTCAGCAGGCCGTCTCCAAGCGCGTGGCGGCGCTGGAGAAGGGCCTCGGCGTGCGACTGTTCACCCGCTCGGCACGCGGTGCCGCGCTGACCATCGACGGCCAGGCGTTCCTGCCGCACGCCCGCGCACTGCTCGCCGCCGAGGAACGCGCCGTCGCGTCCGTCCGCCCCGGCCGCCGTGCCCTGCGCGTGGACGTGATCGAACGCAAGCTCGCGCCCGCCGGCCTGCTGCGCGCGTTCCACCGCGCGTACCCGGACATCGAACTCGGCGTCGTGACCCTGCCGAACGGGGACGCCGCCGTCACCGCCGTGCGCGACGGCCAGATCGACGCCGCCATCCGCGCCGTCCCGCGTCCCGGAACACAACTCCCCGAGCAGGTCCGGTCCATCCGCATCGACGACGAACCGCTGCACATCCTCGTCGGCGCCGCGCACCCGCTCGCCAACGAACGCGCCATCCCGATCACCCGGCTGCAGGGCCACCGGATCTGGATGCCGACCGTCGCGCCGGGCACGGAATGGGGAGCGTACTACCTCGACCTGGCGGCGGAATTCGGCCTCACGCTCGACACGGTCGGCCCCGGCTTCGGCCTCGAACCGCTGCTCGCCACCGTCGCCGACTCGACGAACCTGGCGACGTTCGTCGGCGAGCGCACGGACCTCGCGTGGCCCGCCGACTGGGGACTGCGCCGCGTCGTGCTGACCGACCCGACGCCGATCTACCCGCACTCGCTCGTCTGGCACGCGGACAATCCGCACCCGGCGCTCGACATCCTGCGCAAGCACCTCACGGCCGCGTACCGCCCGTCGCAGGGCACGTGGGCACCGCAGTGGGCGCTCAGTCGATGACCTCGCCGAGCCGGTCCGCGACGTGCCGCGCGATCTCCAGCGAACTGGTCGCCGCCGGGGACACCGCGTTCAGCACGTGCACCTGACGCGGCATCTCCTCGATCAGGAAGTCGTCCACGAGCTTGCCCTCCGGCGTCAGCGCCTGCGCCCGCACGCCCGCGCCCGCCGGGACGATGTCCTCCTCGGTGATCGCGGGCACCAGCCGGGCCAGGCTCTCCGCGAAGCGCCTGCGGGACAGCGAACGCCGCACCTCGTCGAGCCCCGGCCGCCAGCAGTCCCGGCCGAGCCGCCAGGTCCCCGCGAAGCGCAGCGAGTCCGCGACGTCCCGCGGCGAGACGTCCCGCCAGCGGTAGCCCTCGCGGCGCAGCGCCAGCACCGCGTTCGGCCCCGCGTGCACGCTGCCGTCGATCCCGCGCGTCAGGTGCACGCCGAGGAACGGGAACCGCGGATCCGGCACCGGATAGATCAGCCCCCGCACGAGTTCGCGTCGCTCGGGCGCCAGCTCGTAGTACTCCCCGCGGAACGGCACGATCCGCGCCGGCGGCCGCAGCCCGGCCAGATGCGCGATCCGATCGCTGTGCAACCCCGCGCAGTTGATCACGGCGTCGGCGTGCACGGACCCTGAATCGGTCTCCACCTCCACGCCGCCGGTCACGGAACGAATGCCGCGAACCCGCGTGTCGGTGCGCAAATCAGCACCCGCGGCGTCCAGATCCTCCACCATCGCGTCGCAGACCAGCCGGTAGTCCGTGATCGCCGTGCTCTGTACGTGCAGCGCGGCGATGCAGGACACCTCGGGCTCGATCTCCTTGGCCCGCACCGGATCCACCAGCGTCGCGGGCACGCCGTTCGCCGCCGCGTTCTCGGCCAGCTTGCGCAACCGGGGCAGCTCGTCCTCCGACGTCGCCACGACCAGCTTGCCGCACACCGACACCGGCACCCCGGCCTCGCGCGCGTACTCCACCATCGACGCGTTGCCCGCGACCGCCATCCGAGCCTTGAGACTGCCCGGCCGGTAGTAGAGCCCCGCGTGCACGACGTTGCTGTTGTGCCCGGTCTGGTGGGTCGCCCAGCGCGACTCCTTCTCCAGCACGGAGACGTCGTAACCGCGACCCGCGAGCTCCCGCGACGTCGCGAGCCCCACGATCCCCCCGCCGATGACGACGACGTGCCGATGCGCGTGCGCTGCAGCCATGAGGCCAGTTTAGAAGCCGCGCCGGGTGAACGGGGTTCCCCGGACTGCCGTGGACTGTCCCAGAGGAGCGTTACGGTAAGGGGGTGACCGACCGTGCCCTCGAACCCACCGCCGCGCCCGCCACCGCCACGACGCCGGCACCCGCCGTCCCCGAGCCCACGCTGCTGCTCAGCCCCCGGGACGGAGTGCCCGACGTCGTCAGCACCGCCGAGGGCCTCGCGGCCGTGGTCGCGCGGTTCAAGGCGGGCGCCGGGGCGGTAGCCGTGGACGCGGAGCGCGCCTCGGGCTTCCGGTACGGCCAGCGGGCGTACCTGGTGCAGCTGCGCCGCGAGGGCGCGGGCACCGCGCTGATCGACCCGATCGCCTGCCCGGACCTCTCGCCGCTCGCCGAGGCCGTCTCCGGCACCGAATGGGTGCTGCACGCCGCCAGCCAGGACCTGCCCTGCCTGCGCGAACTGAACTTCACCCCGACCAGCCTCTTCGACACCGAGTTGGGCGGCCGGCTCGCCGGATACCCGCGCGTCGGCCTCGGCCCGATGATCGAGGACCTGCTCGGTTACCACCTGGAGAAGGGCCACTCGGCCGACGACTGGTCCACCAGGCCGCTGCCCGAACCCTGGCTCAAGTACGCCGCCCTGGACGTGGAGCTCCTGGTCGACCTGCGCAACGCCGTCCACGACGAGCTCGAGTCGCAGGGCAAGCTCGACTGGGCCCTCCAGGAGTTCGAAGCCGTCCGCACCGCCCCCTCCCCCGAGCCCCGAGCCGAACCGTGGCGCCGCACCTCCGGCGTGCACCGAGTGCGCAAGGCGAGGAACCTGGCCGTGGTCCGCGCCCTCTGGGAACGCCGCGACGAACTGGCCCGCCGCCGCGACATGGCCCCGGGACGCGTCCTGCCCGACTCCGCCATCGTCGAGGCGGCATCGAGGCTCCCCAAGACCGTCCACGAACTCCGCGCCGTCCCCGGCTTCACCGGAAGAACCCGCTCGGCAGACGCCGTAGGCTACTTCGCCGCCCTGGAGGCCGCACTGGCGCTGCCGGACAAGGACCTCCCCCACCACCCCCCACGCACCGACGCCCCGCCCCCCGCCAAGTCCTGGGAACGCAGCGACCCCGAAGCCGCCGCCCGCCTAGCCGTGGCCAGGCCCGCGGTGACGGCCATCGCCGACGAACACCACGTCCCCACCGAGAACCTGCTGCTCCCCGACCTCGTCCGCCGCCTCTGCTGGGCCCCGCCCGCCGACCTCGACGACGCCGCCGTAGCCGCCTACCTCCGCACCGGCGGCGCCCGCCCCTGGCAGGTGGACCTGACCGCCCACATCCTCGGCGCCGCCCTGAGAAGAGCCGCCGCCCACGCCGTCTAACACACACCCCGACCACCCCGGCCACGTCTCAGGCACCTGACGCGACGCCGCAACTTCGCCTGCCCCCACACAACCCGCCGCTAGCCTGGACCACATGCCGCTCCCGATCAGCAAGTCCCAGATCGACAGGCTGGGCCAGCGCCTGATCGCGCCCGAGCCCAGCACCGACGACGACCTGGCTCTACTCGAGGCGGTACTCATCGCGTACGCCGGAACCGTGGCGGACGCACGTCAGATGCTCGACGTACTGGAAAACGGCAAGGTCCGCGACGTGTCGATCACCGGCCGCGCCAAGACCACCCAGACGACCCTCGAAAAGCTCGTCCGCAACAAATCCCGCCTGAGCTCGATCGAGGACCTCGCCGGAGTAAGAATCGTCGCCGACATGACACTCAGCGAACAGGACGCGCTGGTCGACCAAGTCTGCGCGCTGTTCGGCGGCGCCGAATGCTGCCGCGTCGTCGACCGCCGAACCGACCCCAGGGCGGGATACCGAGCCGTCCACGTCGTCACCAAGCTCGACGGTATGCCGCTGGAGATCCAGGTCCGCACCAAGTGCCAGGACGCCTGGGCCAACCTCTTCGAGGCCACCGCCGACAGCTTCGGCCGCGGTATCCGCTACGGCGAACCCGCGACCCCGATGGCGGACGCCGCCATCGACGCCAAGGTCGCCGATCTGGTGGAGGCCATCATCATGGCTTCGGACGGCATCTACCGGCAGGAGCAATTGATCGACGACCTGGACGACGCGAACAGGCCCAGCCTGAACGACGTCTGGGAATGGCTTGCGAACGAAACCCGCGAAATGCGCGAACTGAAGCAGGCCCTACGCCGCCAGACGGGAGCGGAATCGTGAGATACGCTGCATACATGCCGAACTTCCTGCTCATCTTCAACCGCCGCACCGGCGAGCGGTCCGAGCTGCGCGAGTTCGACGAGTACCAGGAAGCCATGCGCGCCCGCTTCGCGGCCGAACGCGAACACAAGCTGGAGCCCGACGTCGAGGTAGTCGTACTGACCGCCCGCTCCGAGCAGGAACTCCGCGCCACCCACAGCCGCTACTTCCAGTCGGCCCACGGCATCGCCTAGTCGCACAACGCCGCTCAAGCACGCCGCCAGCGCGACCTAAGCACGCTGAGCGAGCCGGAGGGGCCGAAGTGAACCGCTCGCATGCCGCCTGGCGTACCCGTCGTGCCCTCCAGAACACGGATGAGGATCTCGATTCGGAGGCACAGGCCACCTACGACGAGACCCGTCTCGCCATCAGCATCGGCCAGGCGATTCACGACGAGCGCGCCGCCCACGGCTGGACACAGCGACAGTTGGCGGACGAAGCCGGGATGAACCGGAGCGACATCGCGCGCCTGGAGAGCTCCTTGACGCTCCCCTCCACGCCCACGCTCTTCCGCGTGGTCCAAGCCCTCGGCGGCGGATTCGAACTGCGCATCGGCAAGCCGCCAGCGCAAAAAGACCCCGCTGGAAGCCAGGCGCAGGGCGGGCGGGTGGGGCGCGAGCATCCCGCCCACCCACGCACACCGGACACGACCACACGAGGCACCGAGCCCGACGCACCGCAGAAGAAAAATACTCCGCCGTGCACCACGCTCGCCCCGCAGCCGATCGCCACGCACCCATCGCACGCCGCCAACGCTGATCGAGCGCGCTGACCTGCCCAAAAGGTGGCTCAGCACCGGCGTCGGCGGCCGTTTGGAATCCGCAGTACCGAATTAGGTTACTCACGAGTAGCATAGCCTCCGAGCACCTGTCATCGCTTCACGCAAGGAGTGCCACCGTGCCTCGTACCGCGCGCGACGTCGTTTTTGTGGACGGCGTCCGTACCCCCTTCGGCAAGGCGGGCCCCAAGGGCATGTACGCCGAGACCCGCGCCGACGACCTGATCATCAAGTGCATCCGGGAGCTCGTGCGCCGGCATCCGGAGCTGCCCGTGGAGCGGATCGGCGAGGTCGCGATCGCGGCGACCACGCAGATCGGCGACCAGGGGCTCACCCTCGGGCGCACGGCCGGGCTGCTGGCCGGGCTGCCGCAGTCCGTGCCGGGCTACTCGATCGACCGCATGTGCGCGGGCGCGATGACGGCCGTGACCAGCGTGGCCGGGTCGGTCGCGCTGGGTTCGGTGGACATCGCCGTCGCGGGCGGTGTCGAGCACATGGGGCGGCACCCGATGGGCGAGGGCGTGGACCCGAACCCGCGCATCATCGCCGAGCGGCTGGTCGACGAGTCCGCGCTCGTGATGGGGCAGACGGCGGAGAACCTGCATGACCGGTTCCCGCAGCTGACCAAGGAGCGCTCGGACGCCTACGCCGCGGCCTCGCAGGAGAAGTACGCGAAGGCGCTGGCCAACGGGAAGATCCAGCCGGACCTGGTGCCGGTCGCCACGCGGAACACCGTGGAGTCGCAGGCCGGGCCCGGGTGGGGTCTCGCCACGGCGGACGAGCCGCCGCGGCCGGGGACCACCATCGAGGGGCTGGCCTCGCTGAAGACGCCGTTCCGGATTCGCGGGAAGGTCACGGCGGGCAACTCCGCTGGACTGAACGACGGGGCCACCGCCTCGATCATCGCCGCGGAGGACGTGGCGCGGGAGCTCGGGCTGCCGGTGCGGATGCGGCTCGTGTCGTACTCGTTCTCGGGTGTCGAGCCGGAGGTCATGGGCTTCGGTCCGATCCCGGCCACCGAGAAGGCGCTGGCTCTCGCGGGCCTGAGCATCGACGACATCGGTCTTTTCGAGCTGAACGAGGCCTTCGCGGTCCAGGTCCTCGCGCTGCTCGACCACTACGGCATCGCCGACGACGACCCGCGGGTGAACCCGTGGGGCGGCGCCATCGCGATCGGCCACCCGCTCGCCTCCTCCGGCGTGCGGCTGATGACCCAGCTGTCGCACCACTTCGAGGAGCACCCCGAGGTCCGCTACGGCCTGGTCTCGATGTGCGTCGGCCTCGGCATGGGCGGCACCGTGATCTGGGAGAACCCGAACCACGAGGAGTACGGGAAGTGACTGATCGTCAGAGTCTGATCGAGCAGGCGACGGCCGCGTTCCCGGACGAGGTCGTGACGCAGGCGCCGGTGCACCTGCTGGACCTGCCGGGCGGAGCGGGCAAGTTCGCGCTCATCACGCTGGACAACGGGTTCGACCACACGAAGCCGACCACGTTCGGGCCGCGCGGGCTCGTCAACATCGACGTGGCGCTGGATGAGGTAGCGAAGCTGGCGCAGGACGGGGAGATCGTCGCCGCCGGTGTGACGGGTAAGCCGTTCATCTTCGCGGTGGGTGCCGACCTGAAGGGGATCGCGGGCGCGGACTCCAAGGAGATCGCCAAGGCGACCGGCAAGCAGGGGCACGACACGTTCCGCCGCCTCGGCGAGCTGCCGGTCCCGACCTTCGCGTTCATCAACGGCGCGGCGATGGGCGGCGGCGTGGAGATCGCGCTGCACTGCACCTACCGCACCGTCAGCGCGAGCGTTCCGGCGTTCTCGCTGCCTGAGGTCTTCCTGGGCCTGATTCCGGGCTGGGGCGGCACGTACCTGCTGCCGCGGCTGATCGGGCCGGACAACGCGGTGACGGTCGTCCTGGACAACCCGCTGTCGCAGAACCGGCAGCTCAAGGGCAAGAAGGTCTTCGAGCTGGGGATCGCGGACGCGATCTTCGAGGCCGCGGACTTCCTGGAGGAGTCGCTCGGTTGGGCGGCGGCGGTCGTGAAGGGCGACGTCGCGGTCGAGCGCAAGGAGTACTCCGAGGACGAGTGGGCCGCGGCGGTCGCGCGCGGCAAGCAGATCGCGGACAGCCGGGTGCACGGGGCGACTCCCGCGCCGTACCTGGCGCTGGACCTGATCGCCGCCGCGCGCACCAACTCCCGCTCCGAGGGCTTCGACGCCGAGGACGAGGCGCTGGCCGACCGCATCATGAGTGAGGAGGTGCGCAGCGGCGTCTACTCCTTCAACCTGGTGCAGAAGCGCGCCAAGCGGCCGGTGGGCGCGCCGGACCGCTCGCTCGCGAAGCCGGTCACGAAGGTGGGCGTCGTCGGCGCGGGTCTGATGGCCTCGCAGCTGGCCACGCTGTTCGTGCAGCGGCTCGCGGTGCCGGTCGTGCTGACCGACATCGACCAGGAGCGCGTGGACAAGGGCGTGAAGTACGTCCACGAGCAGCTGGACCTGATGGCTCTGAAGGGCCGCCTGAACTCGGACAAGCTGAACCGGCTCAAGGCGCTGGTTTCCGGCTCGCTGACCAAGGACGTCTTCGCGGACGCGGACTTCGTGATCGAGGCCGTGTTCGAGGAGATGGGCGTCAAGCAGCAGGTGTTCGCGGAGCTCGAGGCGGTCGTGCGGCCGGACTGCGTCATCGCGACGAACACGTCCTCTCTGTCGGTGACGGAGATGGCGTCGAAGATGGAGCACCCGGAGCGGGTCGTGGGCTTCCACTTCTTCAACCCGGTCGCCGTCCTGCCGCTGCTCGAAGTGGTTCGGGCGGAGAAGACGGATGATGCTTCTCTCGCGACGGCGTTCGCGGTGGCGAAGACGCTGAAGAAGAACGCGGTGCTGGTCAAGGACGCTCCGGCGTTCGTGGTCAACCGCATACTGACCCGCTTCATGGGCGTCGTGAACGAGGTGCTCGACGAGGGCACGCCGATCGAGGTGGCGGACCGCGCGCTGGACCCGCTGGGCCTGCCGATGAGCCCCTTCGAACTGCTCGAGCTGGTCGGCCCGGCGGTCGGGCTGCACGTCTCGGAAACGCTGCACGCCGCGTTCCCGGACCGCTTCTCGGTCTCGGAGAACATCAAGAAGCTGGTGGCCGCGGGCAAGCGCGGGATCTACCAGTGGGTCGACGGCGTGCGCGTGGTGGACCCGGAACTCGAGGGCCTGTTCACGGTCGGCGACGCACCGTCCACGGCCGAGCAGGTGCTGGACCGGGCGACCGCGGCGCTGGCCGAGGAGATCGACTTCATGCTCAAGGAGGGTGTCGTGGCCGCGGCCGAGGACATCGACCTGTGCATGATCCTGGGCGCGGGCTGGCCGTTCCACCTGGGCGGCGTCACGCCGTACCTGGACCGGGCCGGCGTGTCCGAGAAGGTCGCGGGGCACCGCTTCCTGGAGAAGGGCGTCGCGTCGCTGCCGTAGTGGCACGTCCGTGACCCTGTCTCAATCCTGTACCAAGGCGCGGCTCGTACCCATTTGGGGTGCGAGCCGCGCCTCGTGCGTCTTCAGCTTCGTTTAACATTGCTCCCGTGCTCCGGAAGTTCTTTGCCGTCAAGCCATTGCTCGCGTTCCTGGCGTTCCTGGCGCTCGCACTGTCCTGGTGCCTCGGGACGCCGCTGCTGAGCGCCGCCGACGAGCCCGAGCAGAGCATCAAGGCGGCGGCCGTGGTGCGCGGCGAGTTCTCGGGCGCCGACCACATCTGGAACTTCGCGAACTGGCAGAGCACGTACACGACGCCGGACTACCTGGAGGTCGCGTATCGGCTGCCGCGGAGCCTCGTCGTCGCGCTCGCCGAGCACAATCCCGCGTGCTACGCCTTCCGTTCCGACACGACGCCCGCGTGCACGGATCACGCGAACAAGCACCGGGTCGCGGAGGCGGTGGCGACCGGTACGGCGTTGACCCATATGAATTACTCGCCGCTGTACTACGCCCTGGTCGGCTGGCCCACGCTGTTCCTGCCCGGAGATTCCGCGCTGTACGGCATGCGCATCGTCAGCGCCCTGATCACCGCGGCGCTGCTGGCCATCGCCTTCGTCACGGCCGCGCGGCGTGGCAGGGCGGCCGCGGTCGGCGTCGTGGCGGCGGTGACTCCGGCTGCGATCTACTTCGGCGCGGTGGTGAACCCGAGCGGCCTGGAGATCACGTCGGCACTGCTCGCCTGGGTGTCATTGATCTCCCTGACGCACGCGGATCCGGACGACGCGGCGGCGCTGCGGCGGGATCGGATCCTGTTCACGTTCTCGGCGGCGACGCTCGTCCTGGTGCGGCCGCTCGGCCCGGCCTGGCTGGCGATCATCGTCGCGGCGGTGTTCGCGGTCGGCCCGAACGCACGCGAGACGCTGCGCCGGATCGTGCGCGGACGCGGTGCCCGCCGGATGGGCGCGGTGCTGGCCGTCGCGGTCGTGGCGACCGCCTCGTGGGACGCGACACAGAACACGATGGGCATCGTGCCGCACGCGAACCCGACGTACACGATCGCGAAGGGCATGCACATCACGCTGTCCCAGACCCCTGAGTTCTTCTCCCAGATGGTGGGTCTGATCGGCTGGAACGACGTGCACATCCCGGACGCCACCGAGACGCTCTGGTACGGCATCTTCGTCGCGCTGCTGCTGGCCGGCTCCGTCCTCGGCGACCGGCGCGAGCGGCTGGTGCTGCTGGGGATGGCCGCGCTGGTCGTGTTCTTCCCGGTGCTGTTCGAGGGCGCGACCGGCGGCTCGTACGGCGTCGGCTGGCAGGGCCGCTACACGCTGCCGCTCGCGGTCGGCGTGCCGCTGCTCGCCGCCGAGGTCCTGGGACGCAGGATGCAGAGCACCTCGCTGCTGGACGTGCCGCGCACCTTGACGACGACGGTCGGCGGCACGCTCGCCGTCGCGTACCTGTGCGAGGTCTGGTGGGCCTGGCGCCGCTACGCCGAGGGCCTGGGGTCGGCGTCCACGTTCGTACCGTGGCACGCGCACTGGTCGCCGGTCATCACCTGGCCGCTGATGCTGGGCCTGGCCGTCATCGGCTGTGCGGGTCTGCTCGCGCTGCTCATCTCGCCCTCGACGTACCCGAACGAGCCCGGCCGTCTGGACGGGCTCGTGCCGCGGCTGCCCTCTCAGGCCCCTGAGGAGTCCTTCATCAGGAACACCGGCCCGTCCCGATAGACCACCCGGAAGCCCTGCTGTTCGAGGGTCTGCTGGAAATGCGGTGGGGTCCAGGTGGAGCCGACGTCGAAGAAGACGTATTCCGCGTCACGTGGTTGGGCCACGTCGGTGTCCTTGGCGACGACCGCGGTGCCGAGGTCATTCGTGACGTAGACATTCACGTTCGCGGGAATGTGGTCGGCCACGTTGTCGATCTGCCGGTTGAGTTCGGCGGGCCTGCTGTCGTTTCCGGCGAGATAGAAGAACGCTGCGGAGAACGCCGAGCGGCCGGGCCGGGCCTCCAGCACGATCGAGGAGCCGACCGAGAGGACCGCGAGCACGACGACCGCGACGCGCCACGCCTTGCCGGCCGAGAATCCGTCCGGCAGCCGGGATCGCAGCCGTGGCCCGATGCGACGCCAGAGCCGGCGCAGCAGCAAGCCGATCCGGCGCAGTCCGTCCGCGGCGCCGATGATGATGATCGGGGCAACCTGCAGGTAGAAGTGGTAGTGCGTGCTCCAGTGCGTCGTGTTGTCCGAGACCATCAGCAGCACGACCTCGGTGGTGCCGAGATACGTGATCGGCGAGGCCAGGCAGAGGAATCCGACGGGCGCGAGCAGCATGAACCACGTGTCGGTCTTGTCCGGCTTGTCGACCAGCAGTTGCAGGAAGTGCCGCGGATGCTCGACCGCGTGGACCAGGGCTTGGACCATGGTCGAGGCGTGCAGCGAGGCTTGGTAGTCGAAGTGCCTCGCCTGCCAGAAGGCCAGGTCGTGACCCCAGTCGGGCACGATCACGCCGGTGTAGAGGTACATCACCGCCGGGCCCGCGAGGCAGAGCACGGCCGCGTGCCGCCACTTGCGGTGCCGGGCCGCCCAGAGCCCGAACAGCAGCACGACGGCGCCCATGTCCTCGTAGCACAGCAGCGTCAGGCTGATCGCGATCGACGCGGTGGTCCACTTCCGGGCGAGCGCGCGCTCGATCGCGATGGCGATCAGCAGGGGCTCGAACATGTTCTCGTGGATGTCGAAGCCGATCGCGTTCTGCACCTCGATGCAGGTGAGGTAGAAGACGCACGCGATCGTGGCGACGGCCGGGGTGTGCAGGCGGCGCACGGCGTAGTAGATCGGGACGCCCGCCGAGCAGACGATGAAGGCCTGCGCGACGGCGAGCATGTTCGGCGAGTCGTGGATCCACAGCAGCGGGGCCAGCAGGATCAGGATCGGTGCGAAGTGGTCGCCCCACTCGTTGCTGACGACCGGCGCGTTGAGCGGTTCGCTCGGGTAGCCGTGGAAGGCCCAGCCGTGCACGACCTGGAAGATGACCCCGAAGTCGAAGCTGCCCGCGATGTGCTGGTCCACCTTGTCGACCGCGAGCGTGCTGTAGAACAGCGCGGCCAGCAGGCACAGCCAGACGGCCGGGCAGGTCAGCGCGCTTCGACCGAGACGACCGAGACGACCGAGACCGCCGAGCGCCGAGCGTATTCGGCGGACGTCCTGCCGCCGCCGCCCCGGTTCCTCGCTCTGCGCTACCTCGATGTCATCGAGCGTGTCCCCCGCGAGATATGCGTCCATAACCCCGTCAACCCCCTCAAATCACCGCCGTCCGGCAGTGCGGAACCCACCCCCGCGGCCGCGTCCGGCGGCCGCGGGGGTTCGGAAGAATCAGAGCTCTCAGACGGAGCTGGAGACCGGCTCCTCGTCCCGGCGGCGCGGCATCATCGGCGCGTCGCGGCCGGTGCCCTTCGGGGTCGACGGACGGTCCTTGTCCGCGGACTCCTCGTGGTACTCCTCTTCGACGTTCACGCTCCACACGTCGTGCTTGCTGCCGGTGCGGATGTTCTCGCTGGTCAGCAGCGCGGTCAGCATGGAGTGGTCGGCGTTGTTGTAGCGGTGCATGCCGTTGCGGCCGACCGGGTGCACGTTCGGCGTGTGCTCGGCGAGCCAGGCCTTGATGACCTCGAGGTTCGCCGCGTACTTGTCGTCGTACACCGGGTACGCCTTGGGCATCCGCACCACGTAGCCGACCTCGACCGAACCCGGGGTGATCAGGTTGAGCTCCTCGAGCTCCTTGGTGCCGAGCTTCACCAGGTCGTCGTCGTCCATGGTCCACAGCTCGTCGCCCTCGTTGACGAAGAACTCCAGGCCGAGGCAGGTGCGCCCCTCCTTGACCAGGTACGGCGACCAGGAACCGAAGTTCTGGATGCGCCCCACCTTCACGCCCGGGGTGTGGATGTAGATCCAGTTGTCCGGGAAGCCGTGCTTCTCCGGCACCACGAGGGCGACGGTCAGGAAGTCGCGGTAGCGCAGGTCCTTCGCGGCGGCGATCGCCTCCGGGGACGCCGGCGGGTCCATCGACAGCACCAGCGCGGAGATCGGCGTCGAGGAGATGACGTCCTCGGCCTCCACGATCTTCTCGTGCGCGGTGCCGTCCTCGTCGCGGGTGACGACGGTGACGGACTTCGCGCCCTCGCCCGCGGTCCACGAGATGGACTTGACCCAGGACTCGAGCTCGACGGTGCCGCCCTGCTTGCGCACCTTCTCGGTGGCGGTCTCCCACATCATGCCCGGCCCGAACTTCGGGTAGTAGAACTCGTCGATCAGCGAGGTGATCTTCTTCGAGCCCTTACGCGGGTTGAGCGCGTTGACGATGGCGCCGAACAGCGACAGGTTCTTGATGCGCTGCGCCGCCCAGTCCGCGGGCAGCTCGCTGGTCTCCATGCCCCAGACCTTCTCCGTGTACGTCTTGAAGAAGATCCGGAACAGCCGCTTGCCGAAGCGCGCGGTGACCCAGCCGTCGAAGTAGTCCTGGTTCTTCGGCGGGTTGATCTTGGCCATGGTGTAGGAGGCGACGCACTTGACCGCCTCCAGCACGCCGAGGCCGCGAAGCGCGTTGCCCGCCTTGAGCGGGTAGTCGAAGAGCTTCCCCCGGTAGTAGATGCGCGACATCCGCGGCCGCAGCAGGAAATCCTCCTCGGGGAGGATTTCGTGCCACAGGTCGTCCACCTGCTTCACCTTGGTGAAGAATCGGTGGCCCCCGATGTCGAAACGCCAACCACCGCGCTCAGCCGTCTGCGAGATCCCGCCGACCACGTTCTCCGACTCGAAGACCTGCGCGGGGTATCCGTGCTTGGTCAGGTCGTAGGCCGCGGTCAGTCCTGCGGGTCCGGCGCCGATGATGACCGTCCCGGCGCCGTGCGATTCGGAGTGCGTAGTGTCCACAGTTCCGTAATTGTGCCAGGCTGAAGAGGGTCTGAAGCAGACTTCAGGGCCACATGAGCGTAACGATCCCCATCAAGCTGTTTCAAACCCGTTACTCATGGAGAGTAAACCTAATCCGCATGTGAGGCGTGTAGTGCGCGCCCGGCCGCCGCGATGCCCGGCCCGTCCAGACCGAGCCGCGCGAGGATCGCCGGCCGCTCGTCGTGCGCCTGGAACTCCGGCGGCACGCCCAGCACCTTCGTCGGCCGCAGCACGCCCGCGTCCTGCATCGCCTGGCTGATCGCCGCGCCTACGCCGCCGACCCGGCCGTTGTCCTCGACCGTGACGACGGCCTTGTGCGCCCGCGCCATGGTGATGAGGGCCGGGTTGACCGGCTTGACCCAGCGCGGGTCCACCACGGTCGCCTCGATGCCCTCCGCGGCCAGCTCCTCGGCCGCGGCGAGCGCCGCCCCGGCGAGCGGTCCGGCGGCGATGATCAGCAGGTCCGCCTCGTTCACCGGCTTGGCCGCGCGGCGCAGCACGTCCACGCCGTCCACCCGGTCGACCGCCTCGATCTCCGGGCCGACCGAGCCCTTGGAGAAGCGCACCACGGTCGGCGCGTCGTCGATGTCGGTGGCCTCCCGGACCAGCGCGCGCACCTGCGCGGCGTCCCGCGGCACGGCGACCCGGATGTCCGGCACGACCTGCAGGATGGACAGGTCCCAGACGCCGTGGTGGCTGGCGCCGTCCGGACCGGTGATCCCGGCGCGGTCGAGCACGAAGGTGACGCCCGCCTGGTGCAGCGCGCAGTCCATCAGCACCTGGTCGAAGGCCCGGTTCAGGAACGTCGCGTAGACCGCCACGACCGGGTGCAGCCCGCCGAACGCCAGGCCCGCGGCCGAGGTCACCGCGTGCTGCTCGGCGATGCCCACGTCGTAGATCCGGTCCGGGTACTGCTGGGCGAACTTGTGCAGGCCGACCGGGATGAGCATCGCGGCGGTGATGCCGACCACGTCGGGCCGGTCGTTGCCGATCTTGAGCATCTCCTCGGCGAACACGTCGGTCCACGAGGTGCCCTTGACCTGGAACGGCAGCCCGGTCTCCGGGTTGGTCTGCGGGTTGACCTGGTGCAACTGGTGCACGACGTCCGCGCGGGCCGGCTCGTAGCCCTCGCCCTTGCGGGTGATCACGTGCACGATCACCGGTCCGCCGAACGCCTTCGCACGACGCAGCGCGGACTCGACCGCCTCGACGTCGTGCCCGTCGATCGGGCCGATGTACTTCAGCCCCAGGTCCTCGAACATGCCCTGCGGGGCGACGATGTCCTTGAGGCCCTTCTTCATCCCGTGCAGCGTCTCGTAGATCGCGCCGCCCACGTACGGGGTGCGGGCCAGCGTGGTCTTGCCCCAGTCGAGGAAGCGCTCGTACCCCTGGGTGGTGCGCAGCGTGCCGAGGTGGTTGGCCAGGCCGCCGATCGTCGGCGCGTAGGAGCGCTCGTTGTCGTTGACGACGATGACCACCGGCAGGTCGCCGCCGGCGATGTTGTTCAGCGCCTCCCAGGCCATGCCGCCGGTCAGCGCGCCGTCGCCGATCACACCCACCACGCGCCGGTCGGTCAGCCCGCGCAGCCGGTACGCCTTGGCGATGCCGTCGGCGTAGTTCAGCGCGGTGGAGGCGTGCGAGTTCTCCACGATGTCGTGCTCGGACTCGGCACGCGACGGGTAGCCGGACAGGCCGCCGGCGCCGCGCAGCTTCTCGAAGTCCTGCCGGCCGGTCAGCAGCTTGTGCACGTACGCCTGGTGGCCGACGTCCCAAACCAGGGCGTCGCGCGGGGAGTCGAAGACCCGGTGCAGCGCGATGGTCAGCTCCACCACGCCCAGGTTCGGCCCCAGGTGCCCGCCGGTGCGCGAGACGTTCTCGATCAGGAACTCGCGGATCTCGGCGGCCAGCTTGTCCAGCTCGGCGCGGCTGAGCCGGTCGAGGTCGCGGGGCTGCCGTACCGATTCCAACAAGCCGGCCAACGCAGTCTCCTTACCGTTCCCTGATCGGCGCCCGCCGATCAGCGTCCCGAA
>DATJIF010000164.1:0-19777 GCA_035493475.1 Actinospica sp. | reverse complement strand
AGCCGGGCGGTGTTGTTGGGTGCTTTTGACTTTCGCCGAATGGAAAGTGCGCAATACGGGAACGCCGAAGGCCCGCTGACGTAGTGACCGAGGTACGAGGGAGCGTAGGTAGCGGGCCGAAGGCTAGGGCGGGTGGGCGGGCGCCCGGACGTAGTTGCCGGTGCGGAGCGAGGAACGAGCGCAGTGCCGGCGACGTAGGTAGGGCTGGTGGTGAGACCTCAGCCGGTGGCCCTAGCCCAGGTGCGAGACGTCGTTGACGCAGCGGACGTTGGTTAGGCCGTCGGCGTAGTAGTCGATGACGGTTAGGGAGGCGGGGCTCAGCTCCATGCGGTTTACGGCGGTCAGGGGGGCGCCTAGGGCCTGGCAGACGAGGACCTTGATGGGGGTCACGTGGGTGGCCACGAGGATGGTCTTGCGGGGGTGGCGCAGCAGCAGGTGGTCTCGGGTCTGGGCTACGCGGCGAGCCAGGTCGGTTACGGTCTCGCCGCCGGGGGGCGGGGTGTCGGGGGAGCCCAGGAAGGCGGCTAGTTCGTTGGGGAACTGGTCGTTGGCCTCGGCGAAGGAGAGGCCCTCCAGGCGGCCGAAGTCGAGCTCTATGAAGCCGGGCTCGGGGAGCACGTGGTTGCCTACCGCCTTGGCTACGGCTTGGGCGGTGGCGGTGGTGCGGCGCAGGGGGGAGGCCAGGATCACGTCGATTTGGCCGTAGCGGGGGTCGTCGCGGAGGCGGTCGGCGGCGCGTGCGGCCTGTTCGTGGCCGAGGGGGGTGAGTTCGGGGTCGCCTAGGCCTGCGAAGCGCTTCTCGAGGGTGAGGGGGGTTACGCCGTGGCGGAGGAGGAGTAGGCGGGTGGGTTTTCCGATGTCCGCTGACCAGGCGACTTGGGCGGGCTTGGCGGGGCGGATTCGGGTGGAGGAGGTGGGGCGGGCGGCAGGTGAGGGCGAACGCGGGGGGCGGCCCTCGTCTAGGGTGCCTGCGGCCTTGGCGGCGTCCAGGGCCTGGTTGGCCAGGGCGTCGGCGTGCTTGTTGTGGTTGCGCGGGATCCAGGTGTAGTTCACGTGGCCGGCCGGCAGGATCGACTGGGCACGCGCGGCGAGGGGCTTGAGGTCGGGGTGCTTGACCTGCCAGTGGCCGGACATCTGCTCGACGACGAGCTTCGAGTCCATCCGCACCTCGACGTGCGCGGCCGGGTCGATCTTGGCGGCGGCCTCGAGACCGGCGACGAGGCCGCGGTACTCGGCGTAGTTGTTGGTCGCGGTGCCGAGGACGTCGGCGACCTCGGCCAGGATCTCCCCGCCCTCGTCGCGCACGACGGCGCCGTATGAGGCGGCGCCGGGGTTGCCGCGGGAGGCGCCGTCGGCCTCGACGATCAGGGTTCGCATACCGGTCTACGTCTCTCGTTCCAGGGGAGCCGCCGGGGCTGTGCGGGCTACAGGCCGGAGTCGGCCGTGCGGACCAGGATGCGGCGGCAGGAGTCGTGGCGCAGGATCGTGTCGGGGGACGCCGTCTTGGCCGCGTTGACCTCGGCGATGTCCAGTTCGATCTGGCAGGCCTGGCAGCGGCGGCGGACTATGGCGGCGACCGCGACGCCGTCGTACTGGTCGCGGAGCTTGCCGTAGAGGCCGAGCAGGTCCGCGGGGATCTGCTTGGCCACCACCTCGCGCTGGGTGCGGGCGAACTCGAGGTCCTTGTCGACGCCGGCCTGCTCCTGGGCCAGGGCGTGGGCGGCGCGCTCGCGGTCGCCCTCCACCTCGGTGCGGTCGGCGGCGAGCTTCGCGGTGCGGGCGGCGGAGGACTCGACCTTCTCCATCACCTCGAGCACCACGTCCTCGAGGTCGGCCTGCCGCTTGGCCAGCGACTCGAGCTCGTGCTGGATGTTCTCCAGGTCCTTGGCGCTGCCGGAACCCGATTCGAGGATCTTCCGGTCCCGCTCGGCCCGGGCCCGCACCTGGTCCACGTCCGCCTCGGCCTTGGCCTGCTCGCGGGCGAGGTCGGAGTCGGCGGCGGCGGACACGGCGTGCACGTCGCGCAGCTGGCCGAGCTTGGTCTCCAGCCCCTGCAGCTCGCCGATCAGCGGCAGCGTGCGGCGGCGGTGCGCGAGCTGGTCCAGCTTGGAGTCCAGCGCCTGAAGATCGAGCAGGCGCAACTGGTCGGCGGGCTCGGCGTTCACGTGGCGGTACTCCTCGGCGTCGTCGCTATGTACGTGTACTGCTGGGCGCCTCGGCGGTCAGCAGGTGTGCGCGGTCCACGGGTCGGTGACGATCGTGGACACCCGCGTCTCTACCGTACCGCCTGCCAGCAGACCCGCCGCCACGGAGAGCCAGGGCCATTCGCTCGCGTAGTGCGCCACGTCGACGAGCGCGGGGCCGCCGCCGAAGCGCGCGTTCTCCATGGCCTCGGACGCCGGGTGGTGCCGCAGGTCGGCGGTGACGTACGCGTCGACGCCCGCCGCGCGCACGGCGGTGAGCAGATCGCGGTCGTCGCCCGCTCCCCCGCACACGGCGACGCGGCGGATCGGGCGGTCGGGATCCCCGGCGGCGCGTACTCCGGAGGCGGTGGCCGGGAGTGCCCGGGCGACGCGTGCGGTGAAGGCGGAGAGCGGTTCGGCCGCGGGGAGTTCGCCGTAGCGGCCGAGGCCGAGGCGTCCGGTGGCGTCGCCGGGCAGCGGGAGGATCGGGTCGCCGACGGTCAGTCCGAGGGCCTCGGCGAGGGCGTCCGACACTCCCGGGCGCGCGACGTCCGCGTTGGTGTGAGCGGTCAGCAATGCGCATCCGCCGCGAATCAGCTGGTGGACGTTGCGCCCCTTGAAGTTCGTGGCCGGAACTCCGTTGACCGCTTTGAGCAGCAGCGGGTGGTGGGTGACGAGCAGTTGCGCGCCCCAGTCGAGCGCCTCGTCGAGCACCGCGTCCACCGGGTCGACGGCGAACAGCACCCGTTCCACCTGCGCTCGCGGATCACCGCAGACGAGTCCGACGGCGTCCCAGGACTGCGCGTGCGCGGGCGGGTAGGCGGCGTCCAGGACGGTGAGAACCTCGGCGAGTTCGGGCATGGCGCAGGAGTCTAACGGGCCGCAGATTCTTCGGTCCGCAGGCGTTCCTTGATGAGGAAAATCTTATTTTTCAGTGCGCAGACGGCTATTTCCGCACCGGCCGCACGGCGCTAACGTGACTGCGAACCACCGTTCACCGGGCTCTGACTCCCACTCGGAGCCCAAAGCCCACGGTGGCGCTCCCTTCTGTTCCGCCTACCCACAGGAATGGATCGTGAAAGTAAACCTTCGAATAATCGGCATGCTCGCAGCCCCGCTCCCGATCTTCGCGCTGGCCGCCCCCGCGGCGAACGCGACGGTCGCCCCGGCCGCCACCGGCCGGGTGGTCCTCGCGGACGCCGCGGCCGCGGACATCGCCCAAACCCACGCGACCCGCACCGGCAGTCTCGCCACGAACGAGAAGGTCGGGCTCGAGATCAGCCTGAACCTGCGCAACAAGTCCAAGCTGGACGCGTTCGTGAAGGCCGTCTCCGACCCGAAGTCGGCCTCGTACAAGCACTACCTGACGGTCAAGCAGTTCGTGGCCGAATACGCCCCGACGCAGGCGCAGATCGACCAGGTCAGCTCGTACCTCAAGTCCGAGGGCCTGTCGGTCGGCGCGCTGACCGGCAACCACCTCACGCTGGCCGTGTCCGGCTCGGCGGCGCAGGTCGAGAAGGCGTTCAACGTCTCGATCGGCACCTACAAGACGGCCACCCAGACCTTCCACGCGAACACCGCTGCGCCGTCGCTGCCGGCCAGCATCGCGTCGATCGTCAACAACGTGAGCGGTCTGACCGACGAGTCGCTGCACGTGTCGATGGCGCACAAGGAGGCCGCGACCTCGGCCGCGGTGACCGCGCACGCCGGCACCACGCTGACCCCGACCCTGGCGCGCGAGGCCTACAACCTCAGCACCGACATCTCGACGGACAGCTACAACGGCTCCGGCAAGACCATCGCGCTCGCCGAGTTCTCCGCGTACACCGCGTCCGACGTGGCGAAGTACAACAGCAACTACAGCCTCGGCGTGACCGCGGCCAGCGTCGTGAAGGTGGACGGCGGTACGACCGACACCTCCGGCGAGGACGAGGACGAGCTCGACATCGAGGTGGACTACGCGCTCGCGCCCAAGGCCACCATCAAGGTGTACGAGGCCCCGAACTCGGACGCCGGCGAGGTCGCCCTGTACTCGGCGCTGGCCAGCGCGGACACCACCGTGGTGTCCAGCAGCTGGGGCGAGCCGGAGACCGAGGAGTCCAACCTGTCCTCGGACGACGCCGACTTCGAGGAGATGGCGGCGCAGGGCCAGTCGATGTTCGCGGCGTCCGGTGACTCCGGTGCCGACGACAACGGCTCCAGCCTGTCCGTCGACTACCCGGCCTCCGACACCTACGTCTCCGGCGTGGGCGGCACCACGGTGACCGTCACGTCCGGCGCGTGGGCCAGCGAGACCGCGTGGTCCGACAGCGGCGGCGGCATCTCGACCGAGTTCAAGACGCCGTCCTACCAGTCGTCGGTGAACACCGGCACCTACCGCGACGTCCCGGACGTGGCGGCGGCCGGCTCCGACTCGAGCCCGTGGCACGTCTACGTCGAGGGCGGCTGGTACAGCGTGTGGGGCACCAGTGCCGCCGCGCCGAACTGGGCCGCGTTCATCGCCGACTACGACACGGCGGCCACCGACCTCGGCGGCTCCAAGTTCGGGTACGTGAACTCGTTCCTGTACCCGATCGCCGAGGGCTCGCTGTACAGCACCGTGATGCACGACGTCACGAGCGGCAGCAACGGCGGCTACAGCGCGGGCACCGGCTACGACAAGGTGACCGGCTGGGGCTCGTACAACGGCGGCAAGTTCATCGCCGACGAGCTGTAAGCGTTCATAGATGACGGCGGGCGCGGTTCCCTCGGGAGCCGCGCCCGCTCGGCGTTCCGGTTAGAACTGCGCGCCGCTGAGCCGGGCGACGCCTTCTTCGGAGATCTTCTTGAGCCGGAAGGCGAAGAAGATGAGCACGACGCCGACCAGCGCGCGCAGGCCGTAGTAGAGCATCAGCTCGTGGTCGTGGTTGATCGCGTCCTGGATCGTGTCGGAGTTGTTGTTGTTCGTCGTGGCCTGCAGGAAGATCGAGAGCAGGATCGAGACGAGCCAGGTGGCGCGGAAGTACACGTATCCGGCGCGGTTGAACACGGCGCGGCGGGCGCCGACCGAGCCGAGCGTGCGGTTGAGCGAGCGCTGCCAGACGCCGATGGCGACCAGCGTGGCGAGGAAGACGACCAGTGCGATCACGGAGACCGTGGAGATGGTGTTGTCGTCGGTCTGCGCCTGGTTGACCTGGTCCTGCGTGATGTTGGTCAGGTCGATCGAGTTGGCGAACGAGACCTCGTTGTTGATGACGAAGACCTCGATCAGGCTGACCAGCACGTAGAGCACGCCGAGCGCCATGACCACGATCGGCAGCGTGCGGTTGAGCGGCGCCACCGGCCGGACGACCTGCTGCGGCGCGGCCCCCGGAATCCCCGCGTCGGTGATCGTCGGCCCGCCCTGGGGCAGCGCCCAGGGGTCTATCTCAGACATTGAAACCCTCCCATGGGAAAATCAAAGGGCTCCATGTTCGGGGCAGCACACGCCGTCGGTCAATGCCGTTTCATGAAAAAACTCGGCCCCTCCGCGCGGGGAGCACGGAGGGGCCTTCGAGCGCGGCCGTTACGCCGCGTTCTTCTTGGTGCGCACCAGGAACGGGACCACCGCGGCGGCCAGGCCGAGGATTCCGCAGACGATGAACGCGAGCTTGTACGCGTCGGCGGTCGGCAGGGACATTCCGGCGAGCGGGGTGTGCGCGAGGAGCGCGGCGTTGATCGTCTTCGAGCTGAGGATCACGCCGGCCACGGCGGTGCCGACCGCGCCGCCGACCGTACGGAGCACGGCGTTGACGCTGTTGGCGATTCCGGCCTGCTCCGGCGGGACGGCGCCGTTGATGTAGGCGGGCATCGCGGCGTACGCGAGGCCGATGCCGAGGCCCATGACGCCGGAGGCCGCGTAGACGTCGCCCTGGCTGCCGTGCTGGAAGCCGAGGAAGAGCAGCGCGGCGCCGGCGAGCAGGCCGCCGAGTGCCATCGGGAGCTTCGGGCCGGTGCTCTGGATCATCCGCGCGCCGATCGGGGCGCCGAGGAAGGAGCCGATCGCGGAGGGCAGCAGCAGGATGCCGGAGTGCAGGATCGTCGCGCCGAAGCCGTAGCCCACCAGGCCCGGGGTCTGGGTGAAGTCGGCGAGCATGGTGAACGAGGCGTACATGACGAAGCCGACGCAGAAGCCGGAGATGTTCGGCACGGCGACCGCGGGCTTGGCCAGCACGCGCACGTCGACCAGCGGGTGCTTGGTGCGCAGTTCGACGAACACCCACAGCAGCAGCACGGCGGCGGCGCCGACGAACAGGCCGATCACGGACGCCGAGCCCCAGCCCCAGGTCTCGCCCTCGGACAGCGCGAGCAGCAGGGCGCTGAGCCAGACGCCGAGCAGCGTGGTGCCGAGCGGGTCCATGCTGCCGGTGCGGTCCTCGACCGGGTCGTGCTTGATCGCGGCGAGCACGGCGGCCAGCGCGACGAGGCCGAGGATCAGGCCCATCAGGAAGACCTTCTGGTACGACCAGTGCTGCATCAGCCAGCCGGTGGCGACCATGGCGAGGCCGGAGCCGACGCCGAGCGAGGCGGAGACCAGGGAGACCGCGCCGGTGACCTTCTCGCGCGGCAGTTCGTCCCGGATCACCGCGATGGCCAGCGGCAGGATGCCGCCGCCGAAGCCCTGGAGCACCCGGGCGACCAGCAGGATCGTCCAGCTGTGCACGGAGTAGGCGAGCGCCGAGCCGAGCACCAGGCCGCCGACCGAGAGCACGAGCACCCACTTGCGCCCGTAGAGGTCGCCCATCCGGCCGAGCAGCGGCGTGAGCACGGCGGCGGCCAGCAGGTTCGCGGTCATCACCCAGGCGACGGTGGCCGTGGTCAGGTGGTACGCGGAGGCCAGCGTCGGCAGGATCGGCACGACCGAGGTCTGCACGACGGTGAAGGCCAGCATCGCCAGCACCAGCGCGGTGAGGATCAGGCCCGGCTTCGCGCCCCGTACGGGCACGGCCTCGGAGGCAGCCGGCGCCTCGAGGCGCTCCGGCACGGTCGCGGTCATGGCGGTTCCTTACTTCAGCGACAAGAAGGTTCAGTGGATGAAGTAACTGTAGGACCGGGAAGCGCGGGCCGTCAAATATTTCAGTTGCTTAACCTTTGAGCTACCCTGGAGGCATGACCCGCCGCGACCCGCTCGACCTCGAGGTGATCACCGCCCTCTCGGAGCTGACCACGCGCTTCTTCGCGGACTACGACGCCGCCGCCGGAGCGCACGGCCTCTCCGGCGCCCAGGCGCGCCTGCTCGCGCTGGTGGTGACCGAGCCGCGGCCGATGAGCAAGCTCGCGGTCGGGCTGCGCTGCGAGCCCTCGAACGTGACCGGCCTGGTGGACCGGCTGGAGAAGCACGGCCTGGTGGAGCGGCGCGTGGACGCGCAGGACCGCCGGGTCAAGCTGATCGCGCCGACGGAGGCGGGGTCCGAACTGTCCGCGCGAGTGTGGGCCGACCTGAACTTCGCCGCGGAGCCGTTGCGCGGACTCGAGCAGCCGGAGCGGATCCAACTCCGTGACCTGCTGCGGAAGATGAGCCCGCACAGGGCCGACTGAGCGTTTTTCGCCTCCTGAACGGACTAATCATAGTTTTCCGGGCGGTCCCCTCTGGAACTTGACGGTCGATCAGTGACTCGGCCTCGGCCGAACAAGTTCGGAGGATTTCCATGACCCGCACCCTCGTGCGCCGGCTGGCCACCGCCGGCGGCGCGCTCGGCATCGCCCTGGCCGTGGCCGCCGGCCCCGCCGCCGCGGCGTCGTCGGCGCCCCCCGCGCCGGCGTCGAAGGTGACCGCCGTCTCGCACGCCGACGACGATCACGCCCCCTGCCCGCACCGCGGTCTGCTCGGCGACGTGATCGTCGACGTGGTCCACATCGTCGGCGACCTGCTCGTCGGTCTGCTCTAGCAGCGGATCCCCCGCAGCCGGCAGCGCGCGACCGCCGCCGCCGACCGCGATCCAGACGTCCGGGCGACGTGGCCCGGGCCCGCACGCGTCCCCCGTTCCCGCGCGCAATCCGCCCGGGGCGGGGGAACGCGCGTTTCCGGGCGCAAACTCACCCCGATGGGTGTTTTCGCCCGAGGCCCGAGCGCCGGGACCGAATAGTTACCGGCTGGTAGTATCTGCGAACGATAGGATCGGCGGGCATGAGGCGCGCCGCGGTGTGGCGCGCCGGAGGGCGACGGACAACAAGGAGCCGGGCGTGACACGAGGTGCCGCGTTCGACGGCGAGGCGCTCCGGATCGCGCTGCTGTGCTACCGGGGCAACCCGTACTCCGGCGGCCAGGGCGTCTACACCCGCAACCTCGCGCGCGAACTGGTGGCGCTCGGCCACAGCGTCGAGGTCTTCGCCGGTCAGCCCTACCCCGCGCTGGACGAGGGCGTGCGCTTCACGCCCGTTCCCAGCCTCGACCTCTACCGCGAGCCCGACCCGTTCCGCACCCCGAAGCTCGGCGAGTACCGGGACCTGATCGACCTGCTCGAGGTCGGCACGATGTGGACCGCGGGCTTCCCCGAGCCGAACACCTTCTCGCTGCGCGCCGCCCGGCTGCTGGCCCGCCGCCGCGCCGAGTTCGACCTCGTGCACGACAACCAGTGCCTCGGCTACGGCCTGCTGCGGCTGCCCCGGCTCGGCCTGCCGACGATCGCGACCATCCACCACCCGATCCAGGTGGACCGCGCCCTCGACCTCGCCGCCGCCACCGGCCTCAAGCGGATCACCACCCGCCGCTGGTACGGCTTCACCCGGATGCAGGGCCGGGTCGCGCGGCGCCTTCCCGAGGTGATCACCGTGTCGTCGAGCTCGGCGGCGCAGATCACCGAGCACTACGGCGTGCTGCCGGAGCGGATCAGCACCATCCCGATAGGCACGGACGTGCGCCGGTTCAGCCCGGACCCCTCCGTCGCGAAGGTGCCGGGCCGGATCGTCACCACCGCCAGCGCGGACTCCCCGCTCAAGGGCCTCGGCGTGCTGATCGAGGCGTTCGCGAAGGTCTGCGCCGAGCACGACCACGCCGAGCTGACCGTGATCGGCAAGCCCAAGCCGGGCGGCGCCGTCGAGCAGGCGATCGAGCGCTACGGCCTCGGCGACCGGGTGCGCTTCGTGTCCGGGCTGAGCGAGGAGGAGCTCGTCGACACGCTGCGCTCCGCCGAGATCGGCTGCGTCCCCTCGCTCTACGAGGGCTTCTCGCTGCCCTCGGTGGAGGCGATGGCCGTCGGTCTCCCGCTGGTCTCCACCACCGGCGGCGCGATCCCCGAGGTCGCGGGCGTGCACGGGCAGACCACGCTGGCCGTGCCGCCGGGGGACGCGGAGGCGCTGGCCGCAGCGCTGTCGAAGCTGCTGGCCGATCCGGATCTGCGTACGCTGCTCGGGACGGCCGCCCGGGAACGCGCCGTCACCCGGTTCACCTGGCGGGCGGCGGCGATCGCCACCGCCGAGCGCTACCGCGCCACGCTGGAGATGGAGAAGGCATGCTGACCGTCGACTTCGACCGCTTCCCGATCGTCCCGGGCGAGCGGGTGCTCGACCTCGGCGCGGGCGCCGGCCGGCACTCCTTCGCGCTGCTGCGCAAGGGTGCGAACGTCGTCGCGCTCGACTATTCGATGTCGGAGATGGAGTCGGTCAGCGGCATGTTCGCCGCGATGCGCGAGGCCGGGGAGGTGCCCGAGGGCGCCACGTCGCTGGCCGTGCGCGGGGACGCGTACCGGCTGCCGTTCCCGGACGCGAGCTTCGACAAGGTCGTGGCGGCCGAGGTGCTCGAACACCTGCCCGACGACGCGCGCGCCTTCGCCGAACTGGAGCGGGTGCTCAAGCCGGGCGGCAAGCTCGCGGTGACCGTGCCGCGCTGGTTCCCCGAGCAGGTCTGCTGGGCGCTGTCCGACGCGTACCACGAGGTCGAGGGCGGCCACGTGCGCATCTACAAGCGCTCGCAGATCATGCAGCGGCTGCGCGAGGTCAAGCTCGCCCCCTACGGCTCGCACCACGCGCACGCGCTGCACGCCCCGTACTGGTGGCTCAAGTGCGCGGTCGGCGTCGACAACGACTCCTCGAAACTCGTGCAGACGTATCACAAGCTGCTGGTCTGGGACATCATGAAGGGCCCCAAGACCACGCGGATCAGCGAGTCGCTCCTGAACCCGATACTCGGCAAGAGCCTGGTCGTCTACGCGAACAAGCGCCGATGAGCGAGCTTGCGAGCTCATCCATGAGCACAGTTGCGAGCCGCGCCGCAGCTGCCGAGGGCTCGCTAGGTACTGACGTCGGTGCGGAGATCCTGGCGCGGGCCGGGGTCCTGGAGCTTCCCCTGATCGAGCGTACGGCCGCCGAGATCGCCCGGATCCAACGGCCGGACGGCTCGATCCCCTGGTTCCACGGGGACAAGACGGATCCGTGGGACCACGTCGAGTCCGCGATGGCGCTGGACGCCGTGGGCCGCACGGGCGCCGCGGAGTTCGCGTACCGCTGGCTGGCGGACCGGCAGAACTCGGACGGATCCTGGTACGCGAACTACACGGACACGCCGGAGGGCGCCGCGGAACCGTCCGACAAGACGAAGGACGCGAACTTCACCGCGTACCTGGCCGTCGGCGTCTACCACCACTGGCTGATCACGCGCGACGACGTGTTCCTGAAGGCGTTGTGGCCGAACGTGCGGCAGGCCATCGAGTTCATCCTCGAACTCCAGCGCCCGGACGGCGCCATCCGCTGGAATCCGGACTCCAATGAGGCGCTGCTCACCGGCTGCAGCTCGATGTACCAGGCCCTGCGCTGCGCCATCGCGATCGCCGAGCGGATGGGCGAGCCGCGCCCCGTGCGCGAATGGACCGACGCCGCGCTACGTCTCGGCCGCGCCGTCGCGCTGGCGGGCGGCATCGGCGACCAACCGGCGTCGGGCGTGTTCGCCGAGAAGGACCGCTACTCGATGGACTGGTACTACCCGGTCCTCGGTACCGCCCTGCGCGGCCCGGCGGCCGAGGCGCGGCTCGACGCGGGCTGGGAGCGCTTCGTGGTGCCGGGCCTCGGAACCCGCTGCGTGGACGACCGACCTTGGGTGACCGGAGGTGAGACCTTCGAACTCTGCATCGCCCTGTGGGCCGTGGGCCACGGCGACCGCGCCCGCAGACTGCTGACGGACGTCGGCCACCTGCGGGACCTCGACGGCCTCTACTGGACCGGCTACGTGTTCGCCGACTACGCGATCTGGCCCGAGGAGAAGACCTCGTGGACCGCCGGATCCCTGCTGCTCGCCCTCGCCGTGCTCGGCGGCGAACCGGCCACCCGCACCGTCTTCGGCGGCGAGGGCCTGCCTGCCGCGCTCCCCGGCGTCGCGCGGCGTACCGACGCCCGGGATCGACGCAGCGACGCCCTCGGGCACGCGCTAACGCGACCTGCGTGACGAGAGCATTTTGAACTGCTTGAGGGCGAGCAACGTGTCCTCGGGAGTGAGCGCGTCGACGGAGATACGGTCCATCACCCTCGCGTACTGCTCCACATCCTCGGGGCGGTCGAGATACTGAGCGCCCGTCAGGTGCTCCAGGTAGACGACGTCGGGCAGCTCCTGCTCGGCGAAGCGCAGCATGGCGAAGGCGCCGCCCTCGGCCGCGTGCGCGCCGACGGAGAAGGGCAGCAGCTGGATGGTGATGTTCGGCTGGTCGGCCTTCTCGATCAGGTACGCGATCTGCGGGCCCATCGACTCCACGCCGCCCATCGGACGGCGCAGCGCGGCCTCGTCCAGCACGGCCCAGAACACCGGCGCCCCCGGACGGTTCAGTACGTCCTGGCGGCGCACCCGGACCTCCACGCGCCGCTCCACCTCGTCCTGGCTCAGGCTGCGGTTCGCGCGGACCACGGCGCGCACGTACTCCGGGCACTGCAGCAGGCCGGGGATGTACTGCACCTCGTACGTACGCACGATCGAGGCGGCGGTCTCCAGACCGACGAAGGCCTCGAACCAGTTCGGCAGCGACTCGCTGTACGTGTGCCACCAGCCGAGCGAGTTGGCCTCGTTGACCAGGTTGAGGATCTGCTCGCGTTCCTTGTCGTCGGTCACGCCGTAGAGGGTGAGCAGATCGGCGACGTCCCGCTCCTTGAACGAGACCTTGCCCGTCTCCATCCGGCTGATCTTCGACTCGGTGCCGCGGATGTGGTAGCCGGCCTCCTTCATGGAGACGGCCTTCGCCTCGCGCAACTTGCGCAGCACCGTGCCGAGCAGGATGCGGCGCACGGTGGAACTGTCGCCCGCGCCGTCCATACCTCGTTCTTCTCCCGCCCTCGAGTACCTGTGCCCGCAAGTTTGCCACCTGGTCAGGGCTATTTGAAGAGCCTTTGCCGAAGATGCCGTACACGGGCCCGCATCGGCGCTACGATGCAAGTGCATCGGCACACGCTTCATCGGCATTTGCATCGACGCTTGCAATCTGGAGGGAACAGGCGAATGCTGATACAGACGCCGATCGTCCGGGCCCTGCCCGGGATCCCGCGCAATTGCACCGCCTGCAACACCGGACCCGACGGCCCGTCACCCGCACCGGGGGCGAGCAGCGGGCCCCAGGATTGGCCCTCGACCTCTACGGATGCACCCATGGCGCTCGCGACATCCGCAGACACCTGCGGAGCGGTTCTCCCGGCCGACACCGTCCGTACCGCCGTGTTCCGGCTCGACCCGGTCCCCGAGTCCGCCGGACGCGCGCGACGGTCCGCCCGCACGATGCTGACGGACTGGCGCCTCGCGCACCTGGTCGAGGACGTGGACCTGGTGGTCTCCGAGCTGGTCACCAACGCCCTGCTGCACACCGGCGCGGGCGGGGGCGGCGACAACTCGATCCGGCTCGAACTCGACCTGGACGCCGGCCGGCTCACCTGCCGGGTGGTGGACTCCAGCCCGCTGCCGCCGATGCCGGAGGACGCCCCCGACACCGCCGAGTCGGGCCGCGGCCTGACCCTGGTCGAGGCGCTGGCCGCGGAGTGGGACTGGGAGGACCTGCCGGAGGGCAAGGCCGTCTGGGCGGCCTTCGACCTCTGAGTCCGCGACCGGCCGCGATGCCGCCGCGCACGGTCTCCGACCCCTGAGTCACTGATCGAATTCCGCCGCCGCGGACGATCTCCGTCCGGCCGCCCCGGCGATTCGTATATTGATATAGCTGTTCTCAGGCGCATTCCCGTTTCCACGCGCCCCCGTACGCGCCCCTCCGTGCACCGGAAAATGCAGGCGTATTTGCAGATTCTTTAGCCGATGCACGTGCATCGGCACGGGATCCGGCGCTATGGTCCAAGAGCAGGGAACAACCAGCAGCACTCAGCAGCACTCGAAGATCAGCGAAGAGAACAGTGAGGAGCCCATTCATGTCCTACACACCCGCCAACGGGACCGCGGCGACCGAGCTCGTCGGCGCTTCCTGGCGTAAGAGCAGCTACAGCAACTCGCAGGGCAACTGCGTCGAGTTCGCCGCCCTGCCGGACGGCAGCGTGGCGGTGCGCAACTCGCGCGACCCGCAGGGCCCGGCCCTGGTCTACACCCGGGCGGAGATCTCCGCCCTGCTCGCCGGCGCCAAGGACGGCGAGTTCGACGACCTGGCCTGAGGACGGCGCGCCGACCGGCGCCCACCGACAGGCTTGCCCCGCTCCTGGACCGCCGGAGCGGGGCAAGCCGCTTTCCCAGGTGTATTCGAGCTCGTAGACGCGCCGTGAATGCCCCCGCATTGACCCGGCGGGGATCGCGAACCCTGTTCCCCGGCACGCTCTGACGAATTATCATGTCAGGACACACGAGGTGCGGGCGGTGGCCACCGCACCGCACTGCCGGGAGGCGCAATGACGGGATTCCCCGAGTCGGAGTACGACGAGAGCCAGCCTCCGGCAGCGGACTGGTCGATGTCCATCGCCGCCGACTGGGACCCGCCGGAGATCGACCCGACCGTGCCGCACCCGTTCCGCATGTACAACTACCTGATCGGCGGCAAGGACAACTACCAGGCCGACCGGGACGCCGTCGCGGTGCTGCTCAAGGCCAGGCCGGACGCCGTGATCAGCGCGCGGTCCGTGGAGGCCTTCAGCCGCCGCGTGGTGCGCTACCTCGTCGGCGCCGGGATCACCCAGTTCCTGCAGCTGGGCACGGCCATCACGGTGGCCAACAGCCACGACCAGATCGCCCAGGACGTCGACCCGAACTGCCGCTTCGTCTACGTGGCCGACGACCCGATCACCCTCGCGCACGCCCGCGCCCTGCTCGTCGGCCGCCCCGGCAGCGACGTGACCGTGGTCGCCGGCGACTTCCGCGAACCGCGCTGGGTCGTGGCCAACCCGAGGATCGTCGGCCACCTCGAACTCGACCGCCCGGTCGGCGTGCTGCTGTTCGGAATGCTCGACTACATCAGGGACCCCGCCGACGCGAAGGTCGCCCTGGCCACGCTGATGGACTGGCTGCCGCCCGGCAGCATGGTCGCCTTCCAACACGTGCAGGAGGTCGGCGTCCCGGAGATCGACGAAGGCGTGCACCTGCTGTCCGCGCAGGAGAAGCTGGGCCTCACGCCGCGCTCCGAGGAGGAGGTCGCCGAGATCATCAGCGACTTCCAGCAGCAACTGCTCGAACCCGGCCTCGTGCAGCTGCCGCTGTGGCGCCGCGCCAACACCCCCGCCGAGGACCCGACCTGGGACGACGGTCCCGGCCCCGAGATGGCCGAACGCGCGGCGACCCTAGGCGGCGTAATCCACAAGCCCGCGTAGCCGCAGGCCCGGCCTCACCGCAGGCTTGCACTCACTGCCGCCGCAACAACCGCAGCGACCCCTGCCCCTCGATCTCCTCGAAATCCCCGGACTCCAGCGCGCGCAGGTAGATCCGGTACGGCGCCTGTCCCCCGTCCGCCGGATCCGGGAACACGTCGTGGATCGCCAGCACGCCGCCCGACGCCAGCTTCGGCGCCCAGCCCTCGTAGTCGATCCGCGCCGCCTCGTCCGTGTGCCCGCCGTCGATGAACACGAATCCGGCCGCCCCCTGCCACAGCCGCGCGACGTCCCCCGAGCGCCCGACCACGAGCATCACGGAGTCCTCAACGCCCGCCAGCGCGATCGAGCGCCGGGCCAGCGGCAGCGTGTCGATCAGCCCGACGGCCGGGTCCACGAGCTCCGGATCGTGGTACTCCCAGCCCGGCTGGTGCTCCTCCGAGCCGCGGTGGTGGTCCACCGTGAGCAGCATCCGCCCGCCCGCACGCGCCGCCCCCGCGAGCAGGATCGCCGACTTCCCCTGATACGTGCCGATCTCCACCAGATCGCCGACCGAAGCACCCGCCACCGCGGCCGCGTACAGCGCACGCGCCTCGTCCTGCGGCATGAAGCCGGGCGTCTCCGCGAAGGCCTTCCAGAGGATCGGGTCGATCTCCGAACCGGAGGGGGATTGCTGGTGCATGTGCATCGGCGAGGGCATGAACCCCACCCTTTCACAGCATTAGTCGGACTGCGTAGTCGCGATCGAACCGATACGGTGCTGGCATGGGAGAGATCATCCTGCTGCGCCACGGCGAGACCGAGTGGTCCCGGGACGGTCGGCACACCGGCCGCACCGACCTGCCGCTGACCGACCACGGCCGCGAGCAGGCCGTGGCCGCGGGCAGGCTGCTGGCCCACGCCCAGGAGGGTGACGGAGCCCGGATCGCCGCCGCGTGGTCCAGTCCCGCCCAGCGCGCGCAGGAGACCGCCAAGCTCGCCGGCCTCACCCTGGACGGCATCGATCCGGACCTGTGGGAGTGGGACTACGGCGGCTACGAGGGCGTCACCACCGCCCAGATCCAGCAGGACCGCCCCGGCTGGTACCTCTGGCACGACGGCGTCATCCCCGGCGGAGCAGAAGGCTTCCCCGGCGAGGCAGTGGAGCACGTAGGCGAACGCTGCGACCGCGTCATCGCCCGCGTCCTCCCCCTCGTCCAAGGCGACCACCCCCTAGACGGCGACGTGGCCCTCGTAGCCCACGGCCACCTCCTGCGCATCCTCGCCGCCCGCTGGATCGGCCTCCCCGCCCGCGAAGGCAGCCGCCTCAAGCTAGACACCGCCTCCATCTCCCGCCTCGGCTTCGAACACGACGTCCCGGTCCTGACGAGATGGAACGAGCTGCCGCGCTGAGGTTGGGTGGGCTGGTTGCCTGCGGTTTTGTGGTCGCCCCTACCTACGCCGCCTCGTCGCTGGCGCTCCTCGGTCACTACGTCCGCGGGCCTACGGCGTCGATGTGCCGCTCGCATCGTAGGCGGCGGATAGCGTCCCTCTCCGTGACTACGAGTGGCAGGCTTCACGACTGGACGATCGAAGAACGCGAATATGCCCGGCACGAGGAACGACGTGGAACGCGCCATGCGTACCAACGCCTCGATCCTGTGCGTACGGCGCTCGTCGTGATCGACATGATTCCGTTCTACGAGGAGTCCGCCTACGTACGGGGCATCGTGCCGAACATCAACGCGATCGCTGCCGCACTGAGGAGTTGCGGCGGCACGGTTGCCTGGGTAGCCCAGCGACTCCACATCGACGCCGTAGGCCCGCGGACGTAGCGACCGAGGAGCGCCAGCGACGAGGGAGTGAAGGTAGCGGGCCGAAGGCTGGGGTCTAGCGCGCAGCGCGTTACCCGAAGGAGCGCAGCGACTGTAGGGCCCGGTTGAGTAGGGCAGGTGGGCGGGGTATGTAATCGGCCCGGACGTAGGCGTGGTGCGGAGCGAGGAACGAGCGCAGCACCACGCCGTAGGTAGGGCCGACCACGGACCCACCCGCAGCCCCAACCCTCACCTAACTAGACCGCGTGTTCCTCAGATGCGGGCCGATATACCCCACCACCACTGCTCCCGTCGGACCTGACGTGTCGTCGTAGTAGTGGAGCCTTGGGGCGGTTTGGCCGGAGTTGCCGATTTTTACGTGGGCCCAGAACTCGGCGTAGCCGCTGGGGTCGATGGCTTTGGGGACGCGGAAGCGGCGTTGGTCGGCGAGTCTGGGGTCTTGGCGGACGGTGTCGGACTCCAGGGACGCGACTTGTGTGGCCGGGTAGATCCTTCCGCCGTGTCTTGAGTCTTCGCAGTAGCGGCGGAAGCCGCCGCCTTCCCAGGCTCCTGACCTTCGTTGCGCGGCGTAGGAGTCCAGGGCGGCCAGGGCTTCGCGGGCCTTGACGGCGAAGGTGGCTGCGTCCTTGTGGCGGTCCAGTACGCCCATGGGGCCGGAGTCGGCGGTGATGAGGAGGTTGGGGTAGTCGCCGAAGGAGTCGGCCAGCAGGTCGAAGGGGCTTGGTTCGGCCTCGGCTGCTTCGGGGCAGGGGATGTCGCCGTCGAGGTCGTCGCGGGTCAAGCCTAGTTCGGCGTCGATCTCGGCGTAGTACTTGCGCTGCCTGGCCGCCTCGGCACGCTGTTCCTCACCTGCCTGGTAGAGGACGTCGGCTACCTCGTCTAGCGGTCTTGGGAGCGGGGCTGCTGCCGCCTCGGCGCGGATTCGGTGGGTGAGGATGGCCTGGACGGCGTCCATCTCATGCTCCAGGCGCTCGCCCTTGAGGACTCTGTGCCGTTCGGCGTCTTCGCGGCTGGCGGGGTCCACACCGGGCTTGAAGGTGCGCAGGGCCGCCATGGTCCAGTGGTATTCGAAGTCCCCGTTGAGTTTCCGGCCCGCTTCGTCATCGAGTAGGTAGAGCGAGGCGATGCCCGGCAGGTACCTCGTCGCCTCGGTGAATCTGATGCGCCACGGTTCCAGATCGTCGCCCTCCCCCGGCACGGCGACGATCGCGGGTAAGCGTCGTCCGGGGTCGCAGAGGACGGTGATCAGTTCATCGATGTCACGTACGCCCAGGTGCTGTGGCGACGTTGTCAATCGGGCTGGGCCGTCGAACGCGGTCACGGCGTCCAGGACCAGACCGGTGAGGTCCGGTGTTCGGACGCGCTCGTCGATGACGCCTACGCCGTCCTCGGCCCTGGCACTGACCTCGATCAGGAAGTAGCCGCTCTCCTTGAGCTCCTTGTCGGGGCGTCTGGACAGCGAGACGAACGTGAGGGACGTGTACCAGTGCACGGCTGCTCTGGGCGCCTCTTTCAGGCGGTATCTCACTGCTTTGAATCGTCCTGGCGCGACGCCCTCGGTGACCGTCAGGATCGCCCCGTTGCCGACCTTGTAGCGCCCCGGCTCCGACTCGAAGGGCTCCTCGAAGCCCTCCGCGCGCAGCCAGGCCCCCATGCGGTCGGCCGCGATCTGCGGCCCGTGCGCCGCCTCCTTCCAGTCCACGCCGAACACCGACCGGTACCCGACCCACATGTTGTATCCCCTCCTTCGCTGCGGACGGCGGCGGGCCGTGGTGGGTGCCCGCCGGGCCGGTTGGGCGTCCGGCCTTGATCCTTCCTCCTAGAGTCTTTACCCGATTGTGACCCCTGGACGCTACCCCCCGTCCACTGTTTCGCCGATTTAACTTGTGGTCGGGGCGGGAAAGGCGCAGTGGCCACGGTCGCGCGCCCGCACCGCGCGGAAGCGAAATCGTGACCACCGGGGTCGTCTGACGTGCAATCACCGTTATAAACGCGTGGCCGCGCTGGCCCCGGAACGGGACCGGCGCGGCCGGCGAAGAAAAAGCTGAGAATTACAGCGGAATGTTCCCATGCGCCCCACGACGCGGCGGGGCGGCGGGGCGGCGGCGATCACAGCGGCCGGGGAACGGCGGGTCGGAGGCGTACGGCGCGGCCTTGGCGCCGTTCACCAGGGCGGTCGCGGCGACGAAGCCGGAGCCGCCGAACGGCGTCGGCAATTCGAGCGTGCCCTCGTCGAACGGCCTGGCCAACCGCTTGACCGGGCCGCGGGACGGATCAGACCTTGCGGATCGCGAGCACGACGTTGTGGCCGCCGAAGCCGAAGGAGTTGTTGAGCGCGACGATCGGGCCCGCCGGGGTCTCGGCCGGCAGGGCGCGCGGCTCGTCCCGGATGATGTCCAGGTCCACGTCCGCGTCGAGGTCGGTGATGTTGATGGTGGGCGGGGCGACGAGTTCGTGCACCGCCTTGACCGCGAACACCGTCTCGATGCCGCCGGCGCCGCCGAGGAGGTGCCCGGTCATCGACTTGGTGGCGGAGATGGCGATGTGCTCGGCGTCCGCGCCGAGGGCCATCCGCAGCGCCTTGAGCTCGCCGGTGTCGCCCAGCGGCGTGGAGGTGGCGTGCGCGTTCAGGTGCACGACCTGCTCCGGCACGATCCCGGCGTCGGCCACGGCGTGGCGCACGGCGGCGGCGATGCCCTCGCCGGTCGGGTCGGGCTGGGCGATGTCGTGCGAGTCGGCCGAGTAGCCGACCCCGGCCAGCTCGGCGTAGACCCGGGCGCCGCGGGCCGCGGCGTGCTCGGCGGATTCGAGCACCACGATGCCGGAGCCCTCGCCGAGCACGAAGCCGTCGCGGCCGCGGTCGTAGGGGCGCGAGGCGCGCTTCGGGTCCTCGTTGTTCTTGGACATCGCCATCATGTTGGCGAAGGCGGAGATCGGCAGCGGGTGGATCGCGGCCTCGGTGCCGCCGCAGACCACGATGTCGGCGCGGCCGGAGCGGATCATGTTGAGCGCGTAGCCGATGGCCTCGCAGCCGGTGGCGCAGGCGGAGACGGGGGTGTGCAC
>DATJIF010000163.1:0-19045 GCA_035493475.1 Actinospica sp. | reverse complement strand
GTTCTCGGGGGTGCGGTTCTGGGTGACGACGTTGGTCCCGGCGGCGACGACGGTCACCGGCACGACCTTGTTGTCGGCGTCCCACACCTGGGTCATGCCGAGCTTGGTGCCCAACAGGCCCTTGACTACGCGTTCGGTCTTAGTGGCGGTCATCGTTGATCATCCTCAGAGCTTGATCTCGATGTCGACACCCGCCGGCAGGTCGAGCCGCATCAAAGAGTCGACGGTCTTAGGAGTCGGGTCGATGATGTCGATGAGGCGCTTATGCGTCCGCATCTCGAAGTGCTCCCGGCTGTCCGTGTACTTATGCGGGGAGCGGATGACGCAGTAGACATTCTTCTCCGTGGGCAGTGGCACCGGCCCGGCAACCTTCGCGCCCGTGCGCGTCACCGTGTCGACGATTTTGCGCGCCGACGAGTCGATGACCTCGTGGTCGTAGGCCTTGAGCCTGATGCGGATCTTCTGTCCCGCCATGGCTGTCCTTCTCTTCGTCTAGATCCATGCGGCTTCCGCGCCGGTCCAGCGGACCGACAGGGCGAGCCCTGCTGTCTTACGACCGCACGCGGGGTTCCGCATGTGATCTTCAGGCCGTCATCCACCAGGCGGTATGCCCGGCGGACCGTACCCGGCGGTAGGTCTTGTCCGGATTTCTCCGACCCACGCGGTCGGGCGTGTCGCATTGTGGCCACACGCCAGTCCGCAGGCAGGAGGCAGCTCCTGCCGTTCACTATCACTCGAGAGAGGATCGTGACGCGGGCCCGAGAACCACGTTCCGGTGCAGCTCACGCGACCTTTGAGGCCGCGGTTGCACGAACGGGCGCGTCGGGGGTCCGACGCCGTTCCGGGCGCCCGGTCCAGGGCATACCTGTGCCGGGCAACCACAACAGTGTGCCGTATACCGGGGGGTGATTCCAAATCCGGGCGCAGCTCAGGGTGCCCGGGCGCTACCTGCCCACCGGCACCAGCGTGAGCTTGGCCGCCCCCGCCTTCCAGGCCGCCAGCGCGGGCGGGTCGTCGGTGAACGTCCACGTGGCCCGTTTGCCCTGGGCGGCGCCGGAGTTGAGGTAGATCATGCCGAGCACGTGCGGGTCGGAGTTGAGCCCCACCAGCATGTCGGTGATCCAGGAGACCTTGTTCGGGCCCTGCTTCGCGCCGGTCTCGGTGATCACGATCGGGTCGTTCGTGAACGCCTCGATCCGCTTCTCGGTGGGCTCGATGAGCGTGGCCCAGGAGTCCTCGCCGAGGTTGCCGGTCCAGTACGCCGACATGCCGACCCAGTCCACGAACTGCGCGCCGGGCCAGTACTGCGAGATGTCGATCTTCGGGACCGGGTTGATCACGTTCGGCGCCCAGATCCAGATGACGTTCGTGGCGCCCGCCGCGACGAACAGGTCGTGCACCCGCCGCCACGCCGCCACGTACTGGGCCGGGCTGGTGTGGAAGGTGCCGCCGGCGCCCCAGGACTCCCAGTTGCCGTTGAACTCGGGCGCGAACACGATCCCGACCGGGATGTCGGTCTGCGCCACCTCGTCGGCGAACGCGGTGATGTACGAGTCCTCCTGCCCGGCGCTGATGGCCGGCATGGACACCTTCTCCGGCTGCCAGGACAGCACGGTCAGCGCGTGCTGCTGGTAGGCGTCGATGATGTGCTGCAGCGGCGCCGACTCCCCGTAGTTGAGGAACTCCTCCTGCAGGTCGGCCGGGATGCCGGTGGTCGAATCGTAGTCAGCGAGGCCCTTCTCGCCGTTGATCAGCGAGATCCCCAGGTACTTGCCGGTGGACGGGGTGACGAAGCTGCTCGCCGACGGGATGGTGGGGCTGGCGCTCGCGGTCGGGCTCGGCGACGCGCTCGGGCTGGCACTGGCACTCGGGGTCGCGCTCGCGGACGCGGTGGCGTGGACGGCCGCGGCCCGGGCGATGTGGAACGGCGAGGCGTGCGAGAGCACGCTCCCGGCCAGCGCCACGATCCCGATGGCCACGGCGGCCGTGGTGTACCGCGTCTTCACTTTCCGCCCTTTTCCTCGGCGACGATGCGCGCGAGCTCGATCGTGGAGTATCCGCCGTTGCGGCGCCGGTCGTTCTCCGGCCACGGCGCGGGACGGGGCTCCGGCCGGGCCCGGCGCGGGGCGGCGCCGCTGCCGACCAGTTCCAGCTCGGCCGGCGAACCGTGCGCGGCCGGGCGCCACTGCTGCTCCCTGGCCGCGGCCGCCTTCTCCCGCTCGAGCGCGGCCTTGCGGTCCGCCTCGGCCGCGAGCTCGCTGGCCCGCTCACCGCTGGCCAGTCCGTCGGCGGGCAGGCCGGCCGGCAGGTCGAACGGCAGCTGCTGCTCCCGGGCCAGCGGCAGCGGGCCGCCGCCGGGATTCAGGTTCTCCGGCAGGTTCTCCTCGGGGCCCGAGTAGAACACCTCGACCCGGGCGCGCGTGCCCCAGCCGGTCTTGTAGCAGGTGACCATGCCCCACCAGCGCATCCAGCGCAGGAACACGTAGGCCCACAGCACGGCGAGCGGGGCGAGCAGCCAGGTCAGGATCTGGGACGAGAGCTCCTGGTCGTGCCGGCGGATCGAGAGGTACCGCGCGGTCGTCAGGTACCCGACGAAGCAGACGATCTCCAGGCTGGAGCGGAACGGGACGGACTGGTGCTTGATCGGCCCGATCACGAAGATGTCCGCCAGCACGGCCATCGAGGCCAGCACCTGCGTCCAGTTCAGGAAGTTGATCCAGTACGCGTAGCTGTGCAGCGGCAGGTACCGGAAGCGCCACAGGGCCCGGATGGTCGAGCCGCGCATCCAGCGCATGTACTGCCGCTGGTGGTGCGACCAGTTCTCCGGCATGGCGCACAGCACGATGGCGCGCGGGTTCTGCACGGTGCGGCCGCGCTCGAGCGCGTAGAGCGTGAGCATCGAGTCGTCGCTGAAGTGCACCGGCCGGCCCCGGAAGGACTCGGCCAGGTAGCCGTCCACGTTGTCGCGCACGGCCTCGAAGCGGTAGGCGCCGATCGGGCCGGAGTTCACGGTGACGCCGCCGAGGGTGCTCTGCGAGGCCCGGCCGAGCAGCTGCGCGGTGGTGAACCACAGGTTGAGGATGCGGGCCATGATGTTGACCTCGTCGTTCTCGGCCAGGATGATCCCGGCCACCGACTGCACGCGGTCGTCGACGAAGGGCGCGAGCAGCTCGCGGACCGCGTTGCGCTGCAGCACGCCGTCCGAGTCGACGGTCAGGAAGATGTCGGCGTGGCCGGTCCAGCGCAGCGCGCAGTGCCCGTGCACCAGCCGCTTGCCCTTCCACTCGACCCGCTCCCACACGCCGAGGATCCCGGCCCGCTCGGCCTCGCGCAGGAACCAGGCCTCGATCTGGGTGTAGTCGGCCAGCGGGTCGTCGGAGCCGTTGTCGACCACGTGGATGATGTCGGGCAGCCGGTCCTGGTCGATCATCGAGGCCAGCGCGCGGCGCAGGATCATCGGGTCCTCGTTGTGCACCGGGACCGGGATGATCACCCGCAGCTTGCGCAGTTCGCGGCGCTGCTCGGCGGTGGGCTTGAACCTCGGGTGCAGGAACAGCAGCAGCAGCTGCCACACCAGGATCAGGTAGGCGAACAGGTACGTGGCCTCCAGCGGCGAGGTCCACAGGTCCACCCGGCGCAGCGCCTCCCAGTGCAGGAAGCCCCAGCCGGCCAGCACGAGCGCGGTGACCACGCTGACGAACTGGTCGAAGCCCCGGTGGTAGGCCGTGATCTTGCGCCGCGGCCGGATCCCCTTGCCCCCCGAGCGGTGCGAGACCGGGGTTGCCTCACGCGAGCCCGTCACGAGGGGTCTCCGATCTTCTTCTTGCGCCGGTATCCCACCCGGATCATCAGGGCGCCGAGCGTTGTCACGAGGAATGCGCAGGCTAGGACGATCACTTGGTTGCCCCCTGGTACTGCCACACGGTGAAGTGCCCGCCGTCGGGCGTGCCCTCGTAGGGGAGGTTGGCGACCATCTTGTAGCCGCACGAGTCCTTGCAGAGGGTGATGGTCTCGACGATGCTCGCGTCGATGGCCGGGGTGAACTGGCCGTTCAGGATGATGACCGAGAAGTAGTGGTCGAACACGGCGTCCGTGTACGCCTCGTTCCCGGAGACGAACTTGCCGAGTTTCGCGTCGTAGAAGCCCAGGCCCCAGGTGTTCTGCCACTGCTTCCAGGAGGACTTGCCCCGCAGGTCGTACTGCAGGACGCTGTCCTCCTCCATCAGGTACTGGGTCGAGCCGTAGTGCACGAGCGGGCCGACGGCGGCCGTCAGGTTCGCGGTGTTCGGCCAGGACTGCATGAACTGGGCGGACTGCGTCACCCCGGCGGGCGCGTACAGCAGCAGCGCGAGGCAGGTCATGACGACGCCGACGAACCTGGCCTCCTTCGCGGTGATCATCGCGTGGGCCAGCACGTGGATGAGGTAGCCCACGGTGATGCAGGCGAACCAGGCCCCGAAGTCGACGTGCTTGACGAGCGAGGTGAGCACGTCGATGCGCAGCTGGTTGCCCGGCGCCGCCAGGCCGGCCGCGAGGCAGACCAGGCCGACGAGGGCGTTGTTCCACTCGCTGCGCAGGATCGCCGCGACCAGGCCGATCGCGCACAGCAGCAGGACCCAGCCGATCCAGCTCTTCACGTCGTTGACGATCAGCGTGCGGGACACGCCGGAGCCCGCGGTGCGGTTGAGCGTCGTGGTGATGATGCCGGTCCGGTAGGACTTGCCGGCGGCGAAGTACGCCCCGACGAGCAGGCCCGCGCACAGCACGATCAGGAACGCGGCCCGCAGGATCGCGGAGCGCCGCTTCCCGAGCCGGCCGAGGGCGACGAAGAAGAGCAGGACGACGAACGGGTTCCACAGCGCGGTGGCGTACTTGGTCGCGTCGGCCAGGACCAGTGCGAGGGCCGACATCGTCAGCAGCGGCAGCCAGTGCCGCTCGGCCTGCGCGGCGCGGATCGCGAGGTACGCGGAGACGGCCATCAGCGACAGCGCCATCGCGTCGTAGGTCGCGAAGGACCCGAGGGACTGCGTGCCGCCGAGCGCGATGAAGGCGGCGCAGGCTCCGAAGGCCGCGACCTCGCTGTGCAGCCGCCGCGCGACGCCCCACAGGCACGCCGTCGCCAGCAGCATGCACGCGAGGGATATCAGGCGCGCGCCGAGCAGGCCGCCGAAGTGGTCCGCGAGCGCGGCCAGCGGCGGGTAGATGGTCGGGGCGCCGGAGAAGTACGTGGCGTAGTTCGGGATCGCGGCGCCGTGCATCCAGTGCGCGAGCTCCTCGTGCCCGGCGTAGAGGTACGTGGCCTCGTCGAGGTTGACGCCGTTGCGGGTCAGCAGCCGCGCCACCACGGCGGCCTGGACCGCGAGGAGCAGGTAGAACATCCAGTGCCGCGCGCGCAGCCGGGTGATCAGGCCTCTGCGGCCGGAGCTCTCCGGCTCCTGCTTCTCCGGCTCGTGCGCCTCCATCGAGCGGATGTCCGCCGGGACGCGCGGGATGAGGACCGTCGAGATGGCGTCGGAACCGAAGAGGTCCTCGCCTTCCTCGGCGTCCGTCTCGAGACTGAGGTTCCAGCGCCCGTCCGGGTCCTCCCCGGCCCGCGGCCGTTGCGCCATGGTCGACTTCGGCTTCGACCTCACCGAGGCCATGGCCCGCACGCTCCGCTCGAATCAAGGAGTCTGGGCACGGGTGACGCTCCCCCGGGGTAGAAGTGACAGCTGGCTCGTGCACGCACTCACGAAGTTCGCTCGCCCCATCCGGTGCAGCACGGCGACAAGTGATACTAGGCCATCACGAGGTTGGGTCACCGACCGGTCCGCAACCGTTTGGCAACAGACTCGGCGAGAGACCGCCATTGACGCACCGTCCTGGGGCGTGCTCGGCCCACTGGGGAACGGCGGCGTCGACGGGGTTACAATCACAAACCATCCGCAAGCGTCCGGGGCCGGGCGCCAGGGCCCATGCGGAATCTCGTCGCGATCGTTATGGACCCGTAACGGCCTTATATTAATGTAATGGTCTCTGTAAGGGGGGAGCCATGTCCATCTCGTTGCCGATGTTCCTGCGCGCCACCGTCCTGCCCGACGAAAGCGTGCGATGACAGTCCAAAGCGAAGAAACCAGGGGCGGCGCCGACCTCGTCGTCGTCGGCCTCGGATACGTCGGCCTTCCGCTCGCGCGCGGCGCTTCCAACGCCGGGCTGCGCGTGGTCGGCCTCGATCTCAGCACACGCGTGGTGGACGGACTGAACGCCGGCCGCTCGCACATCGACGACCTCTCGGACGCCGACATCGCCGCGATGGTCGCCCAGGGCTTCACCGCCACCACGGACTCCGCCGTGATCGGCCAGGCGAAGTCCGTGGTGATCTGCGTGCCGACGCCGCTGACCGAGCACGCCGCGCCCGACCTGCGCGCGGTCGAGGGCGCGGTGGCCGCGGTGGCCGCTCAGCTGCGTCCCGGCATGCTGGTGGTGCTGGAGTCCACCACGTACCCGGGCACCACCGACGAGGTGGTCCGCCCGGCGCTCGAGGCCGGCGGCCTGGTCGCCGGCGTCGACTTCCACCTCGCCTTCTCGCCCGAGCGGATAGACCCGGGAAACCCCGTCTACCGGCTGGAGAACACGCCGAAGGTGGTCGGTGGACACACGGCCGCCTGCGGCAAGGCGGCCCGCAAGCTGTACGAGCAGTTCGTCGGCGAGGTCGTGGAGGCCAAGGGCACCCGCGAGGCCGAGATGGCGAAGCTGCTGGAGAACACCTACCGGCACGTCAACATCGCCCTGGTCAACGAGATGGCGATGTTCTGCCGGGAGATCGACGTCGACCTGTGGGACGCCATCCGCTGCGCCGCCACGAAGCCCTTCGGGTTCACCGCGTTCTACCCGGGCCCCGGCGTCGGCGGGCACTGCATCCCGATCGACCCGAACTACCTGTCCTACAAGGTCAGGTCGCTGGGCATCCCGTTCCGCTTCGTGGAGCTCGCGCAGGAGATCAACCAGCGGATGCCGCTGCACGTGGTGCGGCGCGCCATGGAGCTGCTCAACGAGGCCAGCCTGCCGCTGCGCGGTTCCCGGCTGCTGCTCGTCGGGATCACCTACAAGCCGGACATCTCAGACCAGCGCGAGACCCCGGCCATCGCGGTGCTGCGCGAGCTGCGCCGCCTCGGCGCCGAGGTCACGTACCACGACCCGCACGTCGAGGACTGGATCGTCGACGACGAGCCGGTGCGGCGCGCCGACGACCTGCTGGCCACGGCGGCGCAGGCGGATCTCACGATTCTGCTGCAGGCGCACAGCGTCATCGACACGGGACGGCTGGCCGACGCGGCGACGCGGATGCTCGACACCCGCGGCACGACGCGCGGGCACCACAAGGCCGTCCAGCTCTGACGCACCGGATCGCGGGTTCCGTCTCGGCGGAACCCGCGGTTCAGTTCGCCGCGGGTGCCGTCCACTCGGCGAACTTGGTGTCGTAGCGCGTGAAGGCGTACGTGCTCTGGGCCACCGAACTGCAGTCGGTCGAGACCTGGCCGTCGTTGCTCGCGGGATCGCACTGGCGGTCCCGGTTCATCGACCAGAACGTGTAGCGCGCCATGTGATGCGTCTCCGCGAACTTCAGGTTGCTCGCGAAGTCCGTCTCGGAGAAATACTCGGCGGTGTCCGCTTCGCCGTTCATCTGCGAGATGCCCTCGTGCTCCCAGGACTGCAGGGCACTCCACCCGAAGACGGACTGCAGCTGCTGGTTGAAGCCCTCCAGCGCGACCTGCTGCGCGGTGGCTCCGTGGAAGTTGTCGTCGAACGGCATGATCGTGTACGCGGCCACCGAGAGCTGATCCCTCTGGGCCTGCTCCAGCAGCTGCACGCCGTGGCTGTCGGCGCCGTTCGCGGTGCTGGGGATGGTGATCGTGACGAAGAGGCCGGGCGTCTCCTTCTCCAGGATCTGCGCCGCGCCGAGCTCGTTGGCGACCGCGTTCGGGGTCTGCAGCTCCGTCCGCTCGATGTCGAAGTCGATCGCACGGACCTGATACTTGTCCAGCACGGTCTTGTACGCGGCGGCCGTGGCCTGCGGCGTGCCGCACACCTGGCCGAGCGCCGTTCCGCCGCCGCCGCCGACCGACACGGATATCCCGCCGCCGTGCTCGCGCACCTCGCGCACGATCCCGGTGACCCGGGTGTCCGTGCTCACCGGATCGGTGCTGCCCCACGTGGGAACGCAGCCGCCCGCGCTCGGCGCGCGGACGAACGACATCACGAAGGCCTTCTGCCCGGTGTTCTCGATCACGTCGCCGAGGTCGGGCGCGCTGTTGTCGGTGACGAAGTAGTAGGGCGCCGACTCGTACCAGTTCGCCGTGAGCACGGGGCCGCCCGACAGGATCGAGGGGGTCGCGGCGCTGCTCTCGGCGACGGCCGGGCTGTCCGGCTCCGTCAGCTCGAACGCGGCGAAGCTGATGCCCGCCACCACGGCCACCACGGCCGCCAGCGCGACGCCGGGCCGCACGAAGAGCGGTACTCCGCTGATGCGCGCCACAGGAAAGGACTCCCCACAATCGGTGTGTACTCGGCGACGACGGTGCCGGCGGGCTGATCCTCTCATGGCGAGCCGTTCTCAGGAATTCCGCCGGATCGCCGGGCCCTGATCCCGGCGCCGGGACCCGCGCTTCCTTACGTACACCGACGTCGGTAGACTCTCGAGCAGGCTGCACTGCCGATTATCCGGGGGGACATCGGATCTGACGGTCCCCGACAGCGACCGAAGGGCTCGGGATTTTCCGATGAGTGACATGGACCAGCGGCTCGGCAGCCGGTACATGCTCAAGGAGCGGCTCGGCCGGGGCGCGATGGGCACGGTCTGGCGGGCGGTGAACACCGACACCGGCCAACCGGTCGCGGTCAAGGTGCTGAGCGAGGAGTTCAGCGACGAGCCCGACATGGTCACCCGGTTCATCCAGGAACGCAACACCCTGATCGGGGTGACGCACCCGAACCTGGTGCGGATCCACGACCTCGTCGTCGAGGACGGCCGGCTGGCCATCGTGATGGACCTGGTCAACGGCCCGGACCTGCACCGGCACCTGGCCGAGCGCGGCGTGCTCAGCGTCGCCGAGGCCGCCGTCATCGGCCGCGGCGTGGCCGACGCGCTCAGCGCGATCCACGCCGCCGGGATCATCCACCGGGACCTCAAGCCCGCCAACATCCTGCTGGACATCGGCGGACCGCAGCCGATTCCTAAGCTGGTGGACTTCGGCATCGCGCGGATGGTCGCCGGCAGCCGGCTGACGTCGCGCTCCTCCGTGGTCGGCACCCCGCAGTACCTGTCCCCCGAGGCGATCAGCGGCATCGAGCCGAGCCCGGCGCTGGACGTCTACGCCCTCGGCATCGCGCTGTACGAACTGCTGACCGGCAAGCCGCCGTTCTACGGCGAGCAACTGCTGCAGGTGCTCAACCAGCACATGTACCAGGAGCCGCCGTGGCCGGCCAGCATCCCGCCGCAGATCCTGCCGCTGCTGCAGGCGATGCTGGCGAAGAACCCGCAGGCCCGGCCGACCGCCGCGGACCTGAGCCGGGCGCTGGACGCGCTCTCCCAGGGCGGTCCGACCGTCTTCCCGAACGTCGCCCCGATCGTCCCGGTGCAGGCGCCGCCGCCCACCCCGCAGCCGCAGCAGCCGCCGCAGCAGCCGCAGGCCTGGCAGTCCCCGGTGCCCGGCGCCGCGATCGTGCCGGTGCCGCCGCAGAGCCCGCTGCCGCAGGCGCCGCTGCCGCAGCAGCCGCCGATGGGCTTCGGCCCCGGCTCGCCGAACCCGGGCACCCCGCTGCCCGGCGGCTACGGCGCGCCGCCGCAGTCCCCGATCCCGGCGCCCTCGCCGTCCGGGTTCTTCTATCCGAACCCCGACATGTTCGACCCGAACTCGCCGGCCGCCTCGTACAACCCGAGCCCGGCGCCGTTCACCGAGGACATGTTCCAGCCGAGGAAGTCGAAGCGGAACACCAAGAAGCTCGCGCTGCTCGGCGGCGGCGGTGTGGCCGTGGTCGCGGTGGTCGGCGTGGTGCTCGCGCTCACCCTCGGCGGCGGCAAGTCGCCCGCGCCCTCGCCGATCTCGACCGGCACCGGCGGCACCAGCACGCTGGCCGCCGTCCCGGCCTGCCCGGCCGACAGCGCCGCCGTCACCGCCGCGGCGCGCTGGACCCTGGCCGGCACGCTCGGCGACTGCACGCAGTCCCCCTCGCACACCGACGCGCTCACGCTCGCCAAGGGCGCCTCGTTCAGCACGTCCGGCAGCCGCGGCAAGGTGCTGCGCGTGAACGGCGACACCGGCGTGGCGACGGTGTCCAACGCCGACATCGTGAACACCTCCAAGAGCTTCACGGTGTCGGTCTGGGTGGACTACACGACCTTCGACAAGACCGCGTACACGACCGTGCTGGCCTTCCACGGACAGCTGCTGGACTCCTTCGCGATCGAGTACAACCCCGGTTCGAAGGGCTGGACCTTCAACCACACCAGCGAGGACAGCGCGGGCGCGAAGTACAGCTCCGCCGCGAGCAAGACCGCCCCGAAGGCGAACTCGTGGACGCACCTCGTCGGCGTGTACGACGCCGACGCGAAGACCATGACGCTCTACGTCAACGGCGCGCAGGTGGCCCAGCGCACCGGAGTCGCGGCCTGGAACGCCAAGAACGAGATCACGCTCGGCGCGGACGTCAACCAGTCCGGCTCCGTCGCGGCCGCCATGGAGGGCGAGCTGAGCGACCTGCAGGTCTTCCAGAAGGCGCTGACCGTGAACCAGGTGGCCTCGATCTCGTAGCCGACCGAGCGCAGCCCGGTGGGGTCAGATCCGCCGGGCGCCGCGGAAGTCGCGGGAGTAGATGCCGGTGCCGCCGACGACGCTCATGCCCTCGGCGTCGCCGAAGGTCGGGCCGTTGGCGCCCATCCGGCTGGACAGGAAGCGGCGGCGGCCGTACTGGTCCTCGCCGAAGTAGATGCCGCAGTGGTCCACGCTCGACGGGTCGGAGCCCTCGGCGAAGAACAGCAGGTCGCCGGGCAGCAGCAGCTCGAGCTCGCCGTCCGTCGGCACGCCGTCGGCCCCCGCACCGAACAGCCGCACGCCCGGGCCGTTCGCGGACATCGACCAGGAGTGCCGGGGCAGCGGGACGGCGCCGTCCGAGGAGCCGTCGCCGAGGTACATCGGGTAGCCCATGCGGTAGCCGTAGAGGATCCGCACCAGGCCGCTGCAGTCGAGATCGCCGTACCACTCGGGGGTCGGCCTGCCGGTGCCGTCCGGGAAGCTGTACTCGATGCCGAGGTAGTCGAAGAAGTCCGCGCGGTCGTCGCGGTCGCCCAACGGGTTCTGATATCCGCCGGAGCTGGTCAGGTTGCCGAACCTGGCCGCACCCGCGTAGCGCACGCCGCCGCCGTTGTAGCGGTTCGGGGCGCCGGCCGCGTACTCGGCGTAGAGGCCGAACAGGTCGGCGGACGTGGCGGCGAGCTGTCCGGGGAACCAGGATCGGAACCACGTCGAGTCCTCGGCGCCCGCGCTCCACCGGCGCGGGGCGAGGCGGACCCACGAGTTCGTCGTCACGGTCGCCGTCGTCGTGCCGGGCTCGCTGAACGTGCGCTTCGGACCGCTGAAGACCGCCGTGCGGGCCCCGTCGGTGAACACTGCGACCCGGGTGCCGTCGCTCGTGCTCACGATCGTCCGGTCGGGGCCGGTCATCCGGTCGAAGACGTGCGGACCGGACAGACCGGCGCCGTCGAAGCCCGGCTGCGTGGTCACGTGCGCGGCCGCGGTGCTCCCGCTGCTCGCTCGCGAACTCACCGACGCCGACGCCCCGGCCGACGCGGTGTCGCCGGCGCCCGCCACGCCGACCGGACCGTTGCCCGAGCCGAGCCGGAAGGCCGCGTAACCGATGCCGGCCACGCCCAGCGCCGCCGCGCCCCCGACCCCCGCCCGCAGCACCCCGCGCCGCGACCGTCCGGGCCCCCGATGTCCGTCCGTTGTCATTTCAGTGTTTTCCGATCATGCCGAGAAGCGCTGGTCAGCTCACGCTGGGCAGCGCTCCCAACAGGATGCCCGACGCGAGCACCACGTAGCTAGCCCCGGTCACCGCCGCGATGGCGATCAGCGTGGGCCGGATCGGCTGGCGTACCAACTGATACGTGATCAAGCCGGGAACCACGAAACCGAGCGTCTGGGCGGTGAACAGGTACGGATAGTCGGCCTCGATCAGCAGATACGAGCCGGCACTCAGCAGCACGCCGAGCAGCACGATCGCCGCGAACAGCCGCTTTCCGTACAGGATCACGAACCGCTGCAGCACTCGGGTGAGGATGTACGTGGCGATGGTCGTGGCGGCGACCAGGATCGCGTGCCGCAGGTCCTGCACCAGGATCAGCGCCAGCCAGGCCGGGGTGATCATGCCGCCGGGCGAGAGGTTCGTCACCAGATAGCAGACCAGCGAGAACGCGAGTCCGATGGCCAGGCCGAGGGTGGCCGCCTGCGAGGTGAGGGTGGTCGTCGTCACTGTGTCTGGCTTCCTGCGTTCGCGAGGACGTCGGTCTGGGGGGCGGGCGCGGCGGCGTGTTCGAAGTGTTCGAGCAGCCGTTCGCCCTGGCCGTGGATGTTGCCCACGGCGACGACGGAGCCGCCGTCGGCGCGCGCGGCGATCCGGGCGGCGATCTCGGCGACCGGTCGCTTGTCGCCGCCGAGGTCGATCACCTCGCCGGTGAAGGAGGCCGGGATCGCGTCGATGGCGCTGCGCGAGGGCTCGCCGATGACGAAGACGCAGTCCGGTGCCACGTCCGGCACGATCCGGCCCATCTGCCCGTTGCGCTCGACCCGGTCCGGGCGGCAGTTGATCAGCATGTGCACGGGACGGTGCAGCGCGCCCTGCACGAGCAGCTGCTCGATGTTCATCAGGGTGGAGTTCGGGTCGTTGGCCGCGAAGACGTTGGCCAGCGAGATCTCCCCCTCCGGCAGCGCGAAGTCCTTCACGTTGAGCACGCCCGGGTCCGGCGGCGCCTCGTGCATGCCCTTGAGCGCGTTGGCCCGGCTGATCCCGAGCAGTTCGGCCACCATCAGCGCGATCGCGACGTTCTCCTTGAAGGTGATGAAGGAGAAGCCGCGCATCTCCTCGTCGCTGACCGACTCCGGATCGACCACCACCAGCAGGCAGTCGCGTTTGTCGGCCTCCTCGCGCAGGATGTGCAGCCGCTCCTGCTCGGCGGTGACGCAGACCCCGCCGACCGGCATGGACCGGGACAGCGAGCGGGCCACGTCGTCCAGCGTCGGGCCCATCTCGGCGAGGTGGTCCTCGCGGACGTTGCACAGCACGCCGATGGTGCTGCGGATCAGCTTGTTCTGGTTGATCTCCTGGAGCGCCGGCATCACGGCCATGCACTCGATCACCAGCGCGTCCGGGGCGAACTCGGCGGCGCGGGCCACGATGCCGATCTGCTCGGCCACGTTCGCGATGCCGAACTTCCGGTACACCGGCTCCTCGTGCGCGTCCGGCTCGATGAACCGGGCCGCGGTGCCGGTGGTCTTGGCGACGGTGACCAGGCCGCCGCCGCGCAGCGCGCCCGCGGTCAGCCGGGTGATCGAGGACTTGCCGCGGATGCCGTTGACCAGCACCCGGACCTCGATCCTGTCCAGGTTGGCGTAGTGCCTGCGCTGCTCGAGCACGCCCGCGACGAGCAGCGCGAGGCAGATCACCAGCAGCACGCAGAAGAGGAAGAGCATTCCGGGTCCCCTATCTCAGCTTCGGCAGCAGCGAGGTCTCGGACCACGCGGAGGCGGTGTTGCGCTGGGCCGGGATCGGCTCCCCGCGACCGCGCCGGGCGGCCCGGCGCAGCAGGTCGAGCGCGCGGGAGAGCTGGCCGATCTCGTCGGCCCGCTGCGGCACGACGGCCTCGGAGTAGTCGCCGTCCACCACCGCCCGCGAGCGCCGCTCAAGACGCCGCAGCGGCATCAGCACCATGAGATGGATCCAGCCGCCGCAGAGCAGCGCGGTGGTGACGGCCAGCATCGCGAGCAGCTGCACGGTCTGCCGCAGCACGACGCCGGAGACCGCGATTTTCGACGTGGCCCGCACGGTCGTCACGGCGAACCGGGTGCCGCCCGGCGTCAGGGTGGCGGACTTCGCGATCGAGTCGCCGTCCGCGGCCCCCTCGGCGGCGTACGCGGTGAAGCTGGCGTTGCTCAGCAGCACGCGGTCGTCCGAGTCGACGAAGTCCACGGTGCCGAGCGAGTCGTGCTGCACGGCCGTGAGCAGCTGTGCGTCGGAGAACTCGGCGACCGCGGTGTCCCCGCCGGAGATCGGCAGCACGGCGTAGACCAGCGCGGTCCGTCCGCTCGTGGCGCCCTCGACGACACCGGCCGCGGCTCCGGCGACCGAGGCCAGCGACGCGCGCGGCGAGCTGCCGCCGAGCGCGAGCAGCCGGCCGGACTTGTCCACGACGTAGACCGAGGAGTACGCGGGCGTGGCGGCGATCACCGTCTCCACCAGGGTCTCCAGCCGCGCCGGGGAGGCGATCGTGACCTGCTTCGAGCGCGTCGAGGTCACGTCCGTCCGCGCGGCCACGGCCACCGCGTTCAGGTCCTCGGTCGCGGCGGCGAGCTTCCGGTTCAGCGACGCCGCCAGCACGCCGGTGCTGGCGCCCTGGTCTGTCGCGACCTGGCCGGGCACCACGACCGGCGCCGTGCGGTAGACCGCGTACGTGACGCCCGCGGCCCAGCCGACCACCGGCAGCAGCGCGACGCAGAGCACGACGAAACCGCTCGTCAGCCGGGCCCAGAGCGAACCGGCGACGGCCGCGCGGCGTCCCGGCGACGCCTCGGTGCTGAACTCGATCGCCAGCTTGTGCATGTTCCGGCCGAGGTCGCGGGCCTCGCCGCTCCAGCCGGGCATGTCCTGCACGCCGACGGCCGGGATGTCGGCGCTCTGCCGGGCCAGCCGCCGGATCGGGCCGATGAGGCCGAACCACAGCAGGGACGCGGCGAACAGCGTGATCGCGAGCATCGCGAGTCCGGCCGCGAGCGCCAGCCGGAACTGCTGCGAGCGGCCGATCCCGGTCTTCCCGGCGGCCGCGACCGGCCGCTCCACCACCAGGTTCAGGCCGACGCCCTTGTCCTCGGCCGAGGTTCCGGTCGGGTCGAGCGTCTGCTCGCCGGTGCTGTTCAGCGCGGCGGTCAGTTCGAGCGGCGCGTACGAGACCACGATCGGGTCGGCCGTGCCGCTCCCTGAGGTCAGCGCGCCGGAACGTCCGTCGGAGGCCAGCCGCAGCGCGTGCGCGTGGACGTCCGCGTTGGCCGACGCGCTGCCCGCCTTCGCCACGACGTCGCCGTCCGCGTCCACGAGCACCGCCTCGGCGCCCGAGGAGACCGTCAGGTTCAGCGGGGCCGTCAGCACCAGCACGTCGGACGAGGACTCCAGCGGCACGGCGATACGCAGCACACTGACGCCCGCCGCCGTCGCCACCATCCGCTCGGTCTGGTTCGGCAGCCGGAACCGCTGCAGCGCGGCCAGCGAGTCCTGGTCGATCGTGCCGACTCCGGCGAGCACCTTGCGCTCACCGGTGTCCACGAGTTCGAGCGAGCTCCACGAGTGCGCCGCGCCGGCCAGGCCGCTGAAGTACGAGGACTGGTCCATGTCCGGGCTCGCGTCCAGCTGCCCGGCGACCTCGGTGGCGTAGCGCGCATCCCGGTCGTACTGCTCCGCGAGGCCCTGCGCGTACTCCTCGGTCAGGTGCGTCTGCGAGCCGAGCACGGCCGCGGGCACGGCGCTGGTGGACACCGTCCGGTCCAGCGCGACGAACGCCGCGGCGGTCAGCAGCAGCAGTGTCAGCGCGGTGCACAGCCAGGGCAGCCGCACGCTCGATCGCAGCCGGAGCACGGCGGGAGCCGCCTGCGCTTCGCTGGCCATCTGTTCCCCCTGTCTTCGTCTTCGTTCGTGGACGCCCGGATCAGCTCGACGGGCGGCAGTCGTAGAGCTGGAGCGCCGCGTCGGTCCGCTCCCGGTAGTAGGTGGGCGCCACGCGCAGGCAGTGCGCGCCGATCCAGTCGACGGCCGCGTTCTCCTTGCTCTCCGGCAGGTCGTCGGAGAGCACCGCGTAGCGCACCTGGTCCTGGGCGACGAGCGCGGCCAACTGCGCGGCGGTCACGTTCGGGGTGAGCCCGGTGAAGCCGCCGAGCACCAGGAAGGTTCCGGATCCGGCCCGCAGGAACGGCTCCGCGGTCGAGGCGGCCTGCGTCGCGGCGAGGTACCGCTCCGAGCCCTGATGCTCCTTGAGGTACGCCAGCAGCTTGCGTTCCCGGCCGACCGGCAGCGAGAGCGTGTACGGCGCCGGCAGCGCGTGGTGCTTGACGACCGTGGGGACGTACAGCGTGCCCGCCGGCCCGGCCATCGGGGCGCCGCTGGTGGACGCGTAGGCCGGGCTGAGCACGGACAGCGCCCAGCCCGCCGGGGAGGCCAGCAGCGCGGCCACGGCGACGGCGGCGGCCGCGGTGAGCGTCATCCGGGAGACCAGCGGCGTGGCGGCCGGTCCGGGGTCGATCGAGCGGTCCGCCGGGGCCGTCGGGCGGCGCAGCGCGAGCACCAGCGCGCCGGCCAGCCCGAGGCCGCCGGCGAGCCAGGGCAGGAACGGCAGGAAGTCGGAGTAGCTCGCGCCGAGGTAGACCGCCCACAGCGCGCTGACGGCCAGCACGGCTGGCAGCGCCCACCAGCTCGCGGCGCGGTGCGAGTAGGCCTGCCAGCGGTGGATCAGGCCGCCGCCGAACAGCGCGCAGATCGGCGGGGCGAGCACGGCCAGGTAGTAGCCGTGCAGCGAGCCGGAGAAGGAGAAGACGACCGCGAACGTCAGCAGCCAGCCGCCCCACAGCAGGTATCCGGCGCGCACCTGGTCGGTGCGCGGCAGGCCGCGGTTGTCCAGCAGCCAGACCGCGAACACGAGCACGGCCAGCGGCAGCAGCCAGGAGATCTGGCCCGCGTACGTCGTGGAGGCCAGCGTCCGCCAGCCCGAGGCGCTGCCCGGCGCGGCGGCGTCGATCATCCGGCCCTCGGTGCCGCTCACGTTCGCGAAGCGGCCGAAGCCGTTGTAGACGAAGGCCATCGTGAACGGGTTGTTGTCCGCGCTGCCGTCGATCCAGGGCCGGTCCGCGGCGGGCACCAGCGCGACGGCCGTCAGCCAGCTGAGCGACACGGCGAGCGCCACCAGCCCGGCCGCCGCGGCGTCGCGTATTCGGCGCCACGTGCCGGGCGCCGCGGCCACCAGGTAGGGCAGCAGCAGGGCGGGCAGGATCAGCCAGGCCTGCATCATCTTCGCCTGGAACGCCAGCCCGATCCACAGCCCGGCGCGCAGCAGCCGCAGCAGCCCGGCGTGTGCGGACTCTGAAACACGGATCGCGCCCAGCACGTCCCGCGCGGCCAGCACCAGCAACAGGATCAGCAGCGTGTCCGGCAGGTCGTCCCGGTCCAGCGCGACCACGATCGGGGTCAGCGCGAGCGCCAGCGCGGCCAGCGCGGCGGCGGCCTGCCCGGCCCACGCGCGCACCACGCGGTGCAGCACCAGGACCGCGGCCACCCCCTCGAGCACCTGCGGCAGGTCGATCGCCCACAGGTGCGCGCCGAACAGCCGCACGGACAGCGCCTGCAGCCAGAAGGAGCCCGGCACCTTGTCCAGCGTGATCGCGGCGCTCGGGTCGAGGCCGCCGTAGAGGAAGGCCTTCCAGCTCACCGCCATCGAGCGCACCGCGGCCGCGTAGTACGGCTGCACCTGGCCGTGCCCGATGCCCCAGGTGTAGAGCAGCCCGGCGAAGGCCGCGATCAGCCAGCCGGTGGCACTGCGCCGCGCCTCACGCGTGCGCTGCACCTCCGCGAGCCCGCTCCCCCAACGCAAGCGCGTCGTAACGGCCGCCATCCGCGAACCACGCCTTCCCCGTATGGTCGGCCCACGCCGTACCGCGCCACTGCGAACGATCTTTCCGCTGTGACAGTTTTACGCGAGGTTTACTCGTCGAACATCGAATCCCCGGATTTTCGGCCCAGGTGTTGCGAAACCGATATGAAGGAAAGCTGAAACCCCCGCATCCCTTGCGGGATACGGGGGTTCGGTGAATCAGCGTGCGACGACTACGCCGTGATCTTCACGACCCGGCCGGCGCCGACGGTGCGACCGCCCTCGCGGATGGCGAAGCGCAGGCCCTCCTCCATGGCGATCGGCTGGATCAGCTTGACCGACATCTCGGTGTTGTCGCCGGGCATGACCATCTCCGTGCCCTCGGGCAGGGTGACGACGCCGGTGACGTCCGTGGTGCGGAAGTAGAACTGCGGACGGTAGTTGTTGAAGAACGGGGTGTGGCGACCACCCTCGTCCTTCGACAGGATGTAGGCCTGGCCGAGGAAGTCGGTGTGCGGCGTGACCGTACCCGGCTTGATGACGACCTGGCCGCGCTCCACGTCCTCGCGCTTGATGCCGCGCAGGAGCAGACCGACGTTCTCGCCGGCCTGGCCCTCGTCGAGCAGCTTGCGGAACATCTCGACACCGGTGACGGTGGTCGACTGCTTCACGGTCTTGATACCGACGATGTCGACGGTCTCGTTGACCTTGATGATGCCGCGCTCGATACGGCCGGTGACGACGGTGCCACGACCGGTGATCGTGAACACGTCCTCGATCGGCATCAGGAACGGCTTGTCGGTCTCGCGCTCCGGCTGCGGGATCGCCTCGTCGACGGCGTCCATCAGACCGAGCAGCTTCTCAGCCCACTCGGCGTCGCCCTCGAGCGCCTTGAGCGCCGAGACGCGCACGACCGGCACGTCGTCGCCCGGGAACTCGTACTCGGAGAGCAGCTCGCGGACCTCGAGCTCGACGAGCTCCAGGATCTCCTCGTCGTCCACCATGTCGGACTTGTTCAGAGCCACGACGATGTAGGGGACGCCGACCTGGCGGGCGAGCAGCACGTGCTCCTTGGTCTGCGGCATCGGGCCGTCGGTGGCGGCCACGACCAGGATCGCGCCGTCCATCTGGGCGGCACCGGTGATCATGTTCTTGATGTAGTCCGCG
>DATJIF010000162.1:0-2916 GCA_035493475.1 Actinospica sp. | reverse complement strand
CGGTTGCGCAGCTCGCGCAGGTGGTCCATCAGGGGCATCCGCCCCTCCGGGTTCTCCCGCCGCTTCGAGCGCACGTACCGCTCGCCCACGATGCGGGCACCCCTGATAGCGGAAGGTTTCGACGCCATGATCGCTTCGTTCCCGGAGGGGGTCTAGTGTGGACTCAGGACTTCAAGCAGGCTCACTTGGCCTGCGCGCTGTCCGTCTTGTTGACCGTGACCGACTGCTGCAGGTCAGAGAGCTGCCTGCTCAGCGCGTCGATCTGGGCCTGGGCGTCCGGCGTGACCGGCGCCTGGAGTTGGGCCGGGGCGGCCTGGACGGGAGCGGTGCTGGGCTCCGCATCGTCGTCGTGCAGGCTCTGGACCTCAGTCTTCAGGATGCGCATCGACTTGCCAAGCGAACGTGCGGCGTCGGGTAGCTTGCGCGACCCGAACAGCACGATGATCAGGACCGCGATGATCGCGATCTTCCACGGGCTGTCGAACAGGTCACCAATCATTTGAGTCCTTAAGTCACAGGGGATGAGTCTTGTACATCGCGACTCGCCTCGCCGTTGAGTCTACACGCCTAGATTGAAACGACTAGGGTCCAGCCGCCGAACGGCCGGTTAACCGACCATATGCGCCCAGAGCAGCACAAATAGTATTTGTGATGTCTCCGGACGTTAACGATAAGTTTCCGGTGCGGAGGCCTCTCGCGTCTCTGCGAGAGCGCTTCATCTAGTGTTCGTCGCCGCCTGGGTTCCGGATTGGTGCCGCGCCAGGCCGGCGCGAGTTCGCTCCATCCGCCACTCCAGGATGACATACGTCCCGGCGCGATCGGTCCTGTCAGGCTGGCCATAAGGGAGCGCAACCGTGCTGCCACTTGCGGCCTATTCGTACTGAGCCAGCGCGGCGGCGGCAGTCGCCCGGACCTCCTCGGCCAGGCCGGACGGTGAGACCACGCGGGCGTCCTCGCCGAGGCGCAGGGCCAGGCGGCGGACCAAGGTGGTATCGGGCGTGCGCAGGCCGATGCGGAGCCGGCCGTCCGGGAGGTCGGTGACCGACTCGCACGGGTAGGACTCGGCGACCCAGCGGGCCTCCGGGCCAAGTTCGAGCTCGGCGAGCACGTCCGTCTCCGAGGGCCGGAAGAGCCCCGCGTCGACGTCACGCGGTTCCGCTTCCTCCGGGACCTCGGCCGGCACGTCGAGCACGTCAACTTTGACCACGCGATCGAGCCGGAAGAGACGCACGCTCTCGGCGCGGCGGCACCAGCCCTCTAGATAAGTTCTGCCTTCCACCACCAAGAGCCGCATCGGGTCCACATCGCGCTCGGTGTCCTCGTCTCGGCTCCACACGTAGTGGCGCAGGTGCACCCGCTTGCCAGCGGCGAGCGCCCCGCTGAGCGTGGCCGCTACCGCGCGCACGCGCGGGCTGTCGAACTGCTGGATGGTGACCTGGGAGCTCGGCGCGCCCGCCGCGCCCGCCGCGGCCTCGATCTTGGCGATGAGCCGGTTGACGGCGTCCCTGTCGCCGCCCGCCTCGGCGAGCATCCGCAGCGCGACGAGCAGCGCGCTCGCCTCGTCGACGGCGAGTCGCAGCGGCCGCGCGATCGACTCGGCCTGGCTGATCGAGATCTCGCCGTCCTCATAGGACAGGTCGATCGGGCAGTACGGCTCGGGCGCGCGCAGTTCCACGCACCAGGCGAGGTTCAGGTCGTCGATGAGCTCCCGTTCGGTCATGCCGAAGGTCGCCGCCGTCTCCGCCAGGCCCACCACCCGCCGCGTCGTCACGTACGGGACGAGGGCGAGCAGGCGGCGCAGCCGCTCGGCGGAGGTCACCATCCTCGGCTGCGTGCTCACGCGAGTGCCCCCTTCAGCTGCCTGATGACCGCTTCGCGCAGCTCGGGCGGGCCGACGACGACCACGTCCGGGCCGAAGGACGCCAGGTAGCTGGCGTACCACTCCGGCTCGGAGTACTTGCGCGTGATGAGGTCCCAGCCGGGGTGCGCGGGGTCGGGCTTGGGGTTGCCGTAGCGGTGCAGCGCGGGGACCGCGCCCGCACGGACCCGGAGGCTCGCAGTGTTGTCGTAGGTCACCGGCTTGTCCCAGTCCTTCACCAGGTCGCGGACGTCGGTGCCTTCCGGGACCTTGACGCTGCCGGCCGGGCCCGCCAGCTTCACCGGCCCGGTGATGCGGCTGAGCTTGAAGACCCGCGGCGCGTTCCGCATCCTGTCGTAGCCGGCGACATACCAACGGCCGCGCCGGTTGACGACGCCCCACGGCTCCAGGGTCCGCTTGGTCACCTCGGCGCGGCCGCTCGCCTGGTGGTTGAAGGTGACGGGCCTGCGGTCACGGACCGCTTCCCACAGCGGGCCGAACGCGGGCTCCTGCGTGGTCAGCCTCGGCTGAATCCCGAGCGGCGGGTCCGCTGCGGCATCACCGTCGCCGTCTCTGCTGGCGGCGCGCAGCTTAAGCGCCGCCCCGGAGGCCGCGCCGGCCAGTTCGGCGGACTGCCACACACGCGACGCGATGCCGAGGACGGCCGCCTCGTCGGGCTCCAGGTGGATCTCGGGGAGTTCGTAGTCCTGGCGGCTGATCCGGTAGCCGAGGTCGTCGTCGACCGGCGCCGCGCGGCCGGTTTCCAGCGGGATGCCCAGCTCGCGGAGTTCCTCCTTGTCCCGCTCGAACATGCGCTTGAAGGCTTCCTGTTCCTCCGGGTAGCCGCTTACCGCCGCGCGGATCTGCTCGGCGGTCAGGTACCTGCGCGAGGAGAGCAGGAGGACGACGATGGACAGGAGGCGTTCGGTTCGGCGCTTTGACAACGCGACCTCCTAAGGTGCTTTACCCCTGAGACCCGGCCATGACCTACTGCAGCATGGGGCCGCCTGCCGCTAGTCTGCCGTCGTGATCCGATGGCGCAGCGGAACTGTCACGGC
>DATJIF010000161.1:0-5299 GCA_035493475.1 Actinospica sp. | reverse complement strand
GGTGAAGTAGATCGCGAACAGCGCCGCGAAGAACATCAGCTCGGAGGCCAGCCAGATGATCGTCCCGACGCTGACCAGGTTGGGCCTATTGGGCACCCGGTGCGCGGGTGCGGCTTGGGTTGCAGTTGCTGTCGCCACGGCGGCCATTATTGCCCCCCGTCACTACGCGGCCGTCGTCGGGGTACCCCTTTCGCGTGGGTGTCGCTGACGATCCTTCGAATGGCGGGTGGGAAACCGGGGATGATTAGTCCAAACGGGGAAGAAGCAGCGCGTCCCGACCGGCTCTGACCGCACGTCAGCGCCGCCGGTACGCACGTGTCCCGCCGGGGGTTCCCGCGTTATCAGATCGTTAGGGCTGGTCTCGGCGGGGACGCGGTCCTACGCTGGCAGCACGTGTGCGCACGATTGGTGAGTCTCAGAGTGGAGGCGCGTGTCCATGTCCGCAGCAGCATTGGCAGACACCGACGGGTCAGGGGTGGGCGGCTCGACCGCCTCCGGTGAGCCGGCGAAGTCCGCGGTCAAGAGCCTGAAGGTCCTGCTCTACAGCGACGACGCCAAGGTGCGCGAGCACCTGCGCCTCGCGCTCGGCACCCGGCCGGACGCCGCGCTGCCCGAACTCGCCGTCGAGGAGTTCGCCACCTCCCCCGCGCTGATCTCCCGGATGGACGCCTCGCTCAAGGGCCAGCGCGTCGACCTGGTGATCCTGGACGGCGAGGCGGTCCCGGCCGGCGGCATGGGCCTGGCCAGGCAGCTCAAGGACGAGATCTACCACTGCCCGCCGCTGCTGGTGGTCACCGGCCGCCCGCAGGACGGCTGGCTGGCCACCTGGGCCAGGGCCGACGCGGTCGTCTCGCACCCGGTCGACCCGGTCCGTCTCGCGGACGTGGCCGTCGGACTGCTGCGCTCCCGCGTAGGCTGATCCCGGCCCGGACCGCGTGGTCCGGCACGGGATGAGCAGACGGAAGGAGGGCCAGGAACGATGACGGCAGTGGAGGGCACTCAGTCCTGGCCCGGCGTCCTCGGCGCCCTGATCCGCCGCGAGGACCTGACCGCCGGGGCCACGGCCTGGGCGATGAACGAGATCATGACCGGCGCGGCCACCCCGGCGCAGGTGGCCGCCTTCGCCGTGGCGCTGCGGGCCAAGGGCGAGACGGTCGCCGAGATCGAGGGCCTGGTGGCCACGATGCTCCGGCACGCGAACCTGATCGAGGTGCCCGGGCCCACGGTGGACGTGGTCGGCACCGGCGGCGACGGCGCCAAGACGGTGAACATCTCGACCATGTCCGCGATCGTGGCGGCCGGGGCCGGGGCGCGCGTCGTCAAGCACGGCAACCGGGCCGCCTCCTCGTCCTCGGGCGCGGCGGACGTGCTCGAGGAGCTCGGCGTGCGGCTGGATCTGACGCCGCGCCGGGTCGCGGAGGTCGCCGAGGAGGCGGGGATCACCTTCTGCTTCGCGCAGACCTTCCACCCCGCGTTCCGGCACGCTGGTCCGGCGCGCCGGGAGATCGGCGTGCCGACGGCGTTCAACATGCTCGGCCCGCTGACCAACCCGGCGCAGGTGAAGGCGCAGGCCGTGGGCGTCTCCGACCAGCGGGCGGCCACCGTGATCGCCGGGGTGCTGGCGCGCCGCGGCAACAGCGCGCTGGTCTTCCGCGGCTTCGACGGCCTGGACGAGCTGACCATCACCACGTCCTCGACCGTGTGGACGGCGCACTCCGGGACGGTCGTCGAGGAGGTCTTCGACCCGCGCGACATCGGCATCGAGCTCGCCCCGATCGAGGCGCTGCGCGGCGCGGACGCGGCCTACAACGCCGACGTGGCCCGCAAGCTGTTCGCCGGGGAGACCGGCCCGGTGCGCGACGCGGTGCTGCTCAACGCCGGGGCCACGCTCGCCGCCCTGGCCGCGCTGGAGGTGCCGGAGGGCGGGCTCGCCCCGCTCGCCGAGCGGCTCGCCGCGGGCGCCCGGCGGGCCGCCGGGTCGCTGGACTCCGGGGCCGCCGCGGCGCTGCTGGACCGCTGGTCCGCGGCCACCCGCAAGTAAACACGCGCAGATACCCGTCGGCCCCCGGCGGCAAACCGGGGGCCGACTAGTCTGACGAACTCATCCGGACAGCACCGCGCGCAGGTCGTGCAGCCGCTGCTCGACCGCCGTGCGCTGGTCCGTGGTGGCCCACAGCGCCATCCACTCGCTCTCCGGGCCGCTCACCTTGTCCAGCGCGGCGAGCGCGAGCCGCGCCGAGTCTTGGTCGGTCGAGGGGCGGTGCAGGTTCAGCCACTCGTCCACGGACGGATTGCCGGTCGCCGCGCTGCGCGAACGCCCGGCCGCGACCAGGCCGGCCGCCGCGACGGCGAGGTGCCCCTCGTCGAGCTCGACCCGGCCCGGGCGCTCGGCCACCGCCGCCAGCACCTCGCTCAGCCTCCGCAGCACCTGCTCGTCCGGGGTCTCCTCGATCTCGTCGAAGAAGTCCATCGCGACGTCGTTGTCGAACGGCCCGACATGCTAGGTACCCATCCGTGCCTACCTCCGTCCCTTGCCCCTCACATCACTGTGACGGTCCTTAGACGCAAGGTAACCGGGAATGCGCCGGCCCGCTACGCGGAGGCCGGTTTCCCGTTGACGGTGGGACCATACGCCGACCCCTTGACCACGGCGGCCCAGTCGAGGGTGAACGTGCAGATGCCGTTGTCCACCGCGACCGGCCGGGCCCGGCTGCCGGTGATGGTCACCACGTCGCCGTCGATCACCTGGTTGTAGAACCACTCGGCGTCCGCGGTCCGGCAGTGCACGCAGCCGTGCGAGTCGTCGTTGGCCGAGCCGATGTCCGGGTCCCACGGCGCCGCGTGCACGTACGTCCCGCTCCAGGTGATCTGGGTGGCCCAGTTCACGAAGTCGTCGTAGACGTCGCCGCCCCCGTAGTTCCCCTTCATCTCGACCGGGTTGCCCTTGCCGAGCACCGCCATCGTGCCGGTGTAGGTCACGAAGGTCTCGCGGGTGGTCTGCCCGGTGTCGATCGGGAAGGTGCGCACCACGCTGCCGTTCTGGTAGCAGGTGGCGCGGAACTTGTCCTTGTCCACGACCAGCCGCAGGTCGCGGGAGCTGATGCTGAAGTCGTGCGCGGCGTAGTCCTTCACGCCGAACTGGTGCGAACCGAGCCGGACCCCGTTGAGGTTGAAGTTTATCGAGACCTTCGTGTTCACCGGCCAGAACGTCTCCGGCCGCCAGTCCACGACCGCGCCCTCGGATCCGTTGGAGACCCAGTACCAGGCGCCCTTCACGGCGGGCGTGGTGGTCACGACGCAGGCCTTCTCGAGCGCGGCCTGATACTCCGTCGGCACGTAGTTGGAGAACGTGACGCGGATCGGCTGGCCGACCCCGACCGTGGACCCGCGCGGCGGCACCACGGAGGAGACGCCGAAGGTCGCGGACGGCGCGAGCGTGTGGAAGCCGACCGTCGAGGTGGTCGACTTGCCCGCGGAGTTCTTGGCGACGACCGTGAGCGAGTATCCGGTGTCGATGCTCAGCACGTTGTCGGACGTCCACGAAGTGCCGTCGGTCGAGAGCGTGCCGCTGGTCTGCTGCTGCCCGGAGAGCGTGACCGACTCGATCGTGCCGCCCAGCACCTTGACGCTCACGGTCTTCGACGGGTCCACGCCGGTGGCGCCGTTCGCCGGGACCGTGGTGACGGTCGCCGGCGGCACGGTCGGCGAGGGGCTCGCGGAGGCCGTGGCGCCGCCCGTGGCCCCCGTCCCGGCCCCGGGAGTCCCGTTCGCCGTGGGCGACCCCGAGGCGGACCCCTCGGCCACCAGTGCCCCGGCCACCCCCGCGATGACCACCGTGCCGGCGGCCCCGGCCAGCAAGATGTTGCGCCGCTCGATCATGCACCCTCCCTGACACCCACAACGCTGCCCGCAGGTCTTAGCCCCCTGTTACGGCACAGCGTATGCAGCAAGGGCCGGTACGGATATTCCGTACCGGCCCTTGCTGAGGTTCTGTTACAAAACTACAGCCTGTCAGTAATGCTTGTTCTCGCCGCGGTAGTACTCCATCACGAAGCCGTACACGCCGAACAGCGCGAACGGGGCCGCGAAGTACATCAGCCAGAAGCCGATCGCCACGCCGAGGAACGTCGCCGCCAGCGCCAGGCACAGCATCAGCGGCCAGTAGCTGAAGGGCGAGAAGAAGCCCTGCTCGCCGGAGCCCTCATGCGGCTCGGCGTCGTCCCGGTCGTCCGGTCCGGGGCCGATCCGGCGCGCGGTGAAGTACAGGTAGTAGGCGATCATGCCGGACAGGCCGGTGGCCATCACCAGCGCCGCCGTTCCCGTCGGGTCGTGCGAGGTCCACCAGTAGACGCCGACCATGATGACCAGGAAGAGGCAGATGTAGAAGAACATCTTCGCCGTGACCTTCATCGGACGATCACTCCTCTCCGGACTTCTCGGACGGCTTGCCGCCGCCCGCGGCCTTCTTGGCGGCGCGCCGCGCGGCCTTGGCCTCGGCGGCCTGCGCCTCGCGCTCCTTCATCAGCGCCTTCTTGGCGGAGTGCCCGCGCTCGCCGTTCTCGATCTCCATCAGCGCCACCTCGGGGTGGTGCAGGTCGAAGGCCGGGGACTCCGAGCGGACCCGGGGCAGCGAGTTGAAGTTGTGCCGCGGCGGCGGGCAGGAGGTGGCCCACTCCAGCGAGCGGCCCCAGCCCCACGGGTCGTCCACCGTGACGCGCTTGCCGGACTTCGCGGTCTTGTACACGTTCCACAGGAACGGGAACATCGACAGCGCCAGCAGGTACGAGCCGATCGTGGAGATCGTGTTCAGCGTGGTCCAGTTGTTCGAGGCCAGGTACGTCGCGTAACGACGCGGCATGCCCTCGGCGCCGAGCCAGTGCTGCACCAGGAAGGTGGTGTGGAAGCCGATGAACAGCGTCCAGAAGTGCACCTTGCCGAGCCGCTCGTCGAGCATCTTGCCGGTCCACTTCGGCCACCAGAAGTAGAACCCGGCGAACATCGCGAAGACCACGGTGCCGAACAGCACGTAGTGGAAGTGCGCGACGACGAAGTACGAGTCCTGCACCGCGAAGTCGATCGGCGGCGAGGCGAGCATGACGCCGGTCAGACCGCCGAAGAGGAACGTCACCAGGAAGCCGACGGACCACAGCAGCGGGGTGTCGAAACTCAGCGAGCCGCGCCACATCGTGCCGACCCAGTTGAAGAACTTCACACCCGTGGGCACCGCGATCAGGTAGGTCATGAACGCGAAGAACGGGAGCATGACCGCGCCGGTGGTGAACATGTGGTGCGCCCACAC
>DATJIF010000160.1:0-313975 GCA_035493475.1 Actinospica sp. | reverse complement strand
CCGGCCCCACACCGGCGGATGCGTGCGGTCACGCCACGAGCGTCTTGAGCGACGCGAGGAGCGCGGCGAGGCCGGTCTTGGCGTCGGAGAAGAACATGGCGGTCTTGGGATCGGCGTAGAGCTCGTTGTCCAGGCCCGCGTAGCCGTGGCCGAGGGAGCGCTTGATGACGATGACGCTCTTGGCCCGGTCCACGTCGAGGATCGGCATCCCGGAGATGGCGTTGCCGGGGCGGCGGGCGGCCGGGTTGGTCACGTCGTTGGCGCCGACCACGAGGGCGACGTCGGCGACCGGGAACTCGGGGTTGATCTCATCCATGTCGCGCAGCTGCGGATACGGGACGTTGGCCTCGGCGAGCAGCACGTTCATGTGGCCCGGCATCCGTCCGGCGACCGGGTGGATGGCGAAGCTGACGTCGACGCCGTGGTTCTCCAGGTAGGCGGCGAGGTTGCTCAGCTCGTGCTGGGCCTGGGCGGCGGCGAGGCCGTATCCGGGCACGAGGATGACCTTGCTCGCGTAGCCGAGCTGGATCGCGGCGTCCTCGGCGGAGACCGTGCGCACGCTCGCCGACCCGGCGACCGCTCCGACCGGGGCCGCGGCGTCGCCGGTGCCGTAGCCGCCGAGCATGATGTTCGCCAGCGACCGGTTCATCGCCTCGGCCATCAGCTTCGTCAGAATGCTGCCGGAGGCGCCGACCAGCGCGCCCGCGATGATCAGGATCGGCTTGTCGATGACGAAGCCGGCCATGGCCACGGCGGTGCCGGTGAAGGCGTTCAGCAGCGAGATGACGACCGGCATGTCGGCGCCGCCGATCGGCAGCACCATCGTCAGGCCGAAGACCGCGGAGGCGCCGAGCAGCAGCGCGATGGCGATGTTCGAGTGCGGGGCGGCGACCAGCCAGGCCCCGCCCGCCACGAACGCGGCGACGAGGGCGAGGTTCGTCAGTCTGCTGCCCCGGTAGACGAGCAGCGGCCTGCCGGGGATCCAGCCCTGCAGCTTGCCCGCGGCGATCAGCGAGCCGGTGAAGGTGACCAGGCCGATGGCGATGTCGAGGGCGCCGGTGATCGAGGAGAGGTTCGACAGGCCGCTCCCCCGGTGCTCGAAGATGTCGTCCATCGCGAGCAGCGCCGCCGCGCCGCCGCCGACCGCGTTGAAGATGCTGACCAGCTGCGGCATCGCGGTCATCTTGACCGTGCGCGCGCCGTAGAGCCCGATGACGGAGCCGATCGCGCCGCACACACCCATCACGATCCAGTTCTTCGCCGGGACGTGGTGCTCGTGCGCGATCAGGACCACGGTCGCGACGATCGCGACGCCCATGGCCCCGGCCGAGAGCAGGTTGCCCCGGCGCGCGGTGGCGGGCGAGTTCATCAGGTGCAGGCCGAAGACGAAGCACATCGCGGCCGCGACGTAGATCAGGCTGATGGTGAAGGTGATCCCGCTCATCGCCCCGACACCTCCTTGGGCGCCGCGTCGGGGCGGCGCTTGAACATGTGCAGCATCCGGTCGGTGACCACGTAGCCGCCGACGACGTTCATCGCGGCGAAGACCATCGCGATCCCGCCGAGCACGTACCCGTACCCGGTGCCGACGTCGGCGGTGATGACCATGGCGCCGACCAGGACGATGCCGTGGATCGAGTTGGCGCCGGACATCAGCGGCGTGTGCAGGATCGCGGGCACCTTGCTGATGACCTCGAATCCGACCATCACGGCGAGCGCGAAGATCGTGAGGTCGGTGAGCAGTCCTTGCGTCATCGTGTTTCAACTCCCCTGAGCACGATCGCCGCGTGCACCTCGTCCTCGGGATCCACGGCGAACGCGCCGTCGCGGACGAAGGAGGCGAGCACGGCCTTGAGATTGCGGGCGTACGCGGTGGACGCGGCCATCGGGACCCGCGCGGCGAGGTTGCCCGCGCCGATCACGGTCACGTCGTCGGCCACGGTCACCGTCTCGTCCGGCTTCGAGAGCGCGACGTTGCCGCCGAGCGGACCTGACGCCGTGTCGACGACGACGGAGCCGGGGCGCATCGCGTTCAGGGCGCGTTCGCTCACCAGCTGCGGCGGGCGGCGGCCCGGGACGGCGGCCGCGGTGATCACGATGTCGAAGCCGGCGATCTTCGCGTCGAGCGCGGCCTGCTGGGCCTCGCGTTCGGCGTCGGTGAGTTCGCGGGCGTAGCCGCCGGATCCGGACGCCTCGATGGCCGTGCCGAGTTCGAGGAAGCGGGCGCCGAGCGAGGTGATCTCGGAACGGGTCTCCGGGCGCACGTCGTAGCCGGTGACGACCGCGCCCAGGCGGCGGGCCGTCGCGATGGCCTGGAGCCCGGCGACCCCGGCGCCGAGCACGAGCACGGCGGCCGGCTTCACGGTCCCGGCCGCGGTGGTCAGCATCGGCAGGTAGCCGCCGTACGCGTCGGCCGCCACCAGCGCCGCCTTGTAGCCGACGATGCTGGCCTGCGAGCTGAGCACGTCCATGCTCTGCGCACGGGACAGGGTGCGCGGGATGCGGTCGAGGCTGATCGCGGTGATCCCTTCGGCCGTCCAGCCCGCCACCCGCTCGGGGTGCTGCGCGGGTTCGAGCAGGCCGATCACGGTCTGGCCGCGGCGCAGCCTGCCGTCCTCGGGCGCACTGACGCAGAGCACGATGTCGGCCCGCGCGAACAGTTCGTCCGCGGAGACGGTCGCCGCGCCCGCCGCCGCGTACGCGTCATCCGAGAAATGGGCGCGGAGCCCGGCGCCGGTCTGCACCAGCACATCGAGGCCGAGGGACCGCAGCGGCGCGATGGTCTCGGGAACCAGCGCCACCCGCGTCTCGCCGGGCGCCGACTCGCGCACGGCCGCGACTGTGAGCGACATGGACATCCACCTGCTTTCATGTGGGTGCCCGTGCCCGAGGAGCCCAGGGCACGGGCACGCTTGGCGTGGGCGGGCGCGGCTTCTAGAACTCGAAGACCAGGCGGGCCGGGACCTTTCCGGCGAGCACTTCCTCGAAGCACTCGTTGACCTGGTCGAGCCGCCGCGCCTCGGCGATCACCTCGGTGCGGCCGGCCGCGTGCAGCGCGAAGACCTCGGCGAGGTCCTGGCGGGTGCCGACGATCGAGCCGATGATCGACTTGCCGGACAGGACGGTGTCGAAGATCGGGACGGTCATCTTGTCGTCGGCGGGCAGCGCGACGCACACCAGGCGTCCGCCGCGGTTGAGCGAGCCGTAGGCCTGCTCGAAGGCGCGCGGGGAGACCGCGAGGGCGACCGCGACGTCCGCGCCGCCGAGCTTGCGGATCACCTCGACCGGGTCCTCGGCGCGCGCGTCGATGATCTCGTCGGCGCCGAGCCGGGCGGCGACCTCGAACTTCGAGTCCTCGATGTCCACGGCGATCACCCGGCCGCCGAAGATCTTCGCGTACTGCAGCGCGAGGTGCCCGAGGCCGCCGATGCCGAAGACCACCGCGGTCTCGGACGGGCGCAGCCGGGAGACCTTCAGCGCCTTGTACGTGGTCACGCCGGCGCAGGTGAGCGGCGCCGCGTCGAAGGGGGTGATCCCGTTCGGCACGGAGACGACGTAGCGGTCGTCGGCCACCGCGTACTCGGCGTACGCGCCGTCGACCGAGTAGCCGCTGTTCTGCTGCTTCGGGCAGAGCGTCTCCCAGCCGGACAGGCAGTACGAGCAGGTCCCGCAGGCCGAGCCGAGCCACGCGATCGCGACCCGCTCGCCGATCCGGTGCACGTTCGCGCCGGGTCCGAGCGCCTCGACGATCCCGACGCCCTCGTGGCCGGGGATGAACGGCGCGGTCGGCTTGACCGGCCAGTCGCCGTGCGCGGCGTGGATGTCGGTGTGGCACAGCCCGGAGGCCTCCATCCGCACCAGCACCTGGTTCGGTCCGGGGACCGGCACCGGCACCCGGCGGATCTCCAGCTTCGCGCCGAGCGCCGGGACGACGGCCGCGTTCATGGTCGTGGTCATCATGAGCTCCTCTTCGGTGGTTGACTGCGGACCGGGCGGCGCCGGGGTCGCCGGCGCCGCCGGGCGTCCGGATCAGAACAGCCCCATCGGCTGTTCGCTGTAGCTGACCAGCAGGTTCTTGGTCTGGCTGTAGTGTTCGAGCATCATCTTGTGCGTCTCGCGGCCGATGCCGGAGACCTTGTAGCCGCCGAACGCGGCACCCGCCGGGTACTGGTGGTAGCAGTTGGTCCAGACCCGTCCGGCCTTGATCGCGCGGCCCATCCGGTAGGCCAGCGAGCCGTCGCGGGTCCACACCCCGGCACCGAGCCCGTAGGCGGTGTCGTTGGCGATGCGCACGGCCTCGGCCTCGTCCTTGAAGGTGGTCACGGCCAGCACCGGGCCGAAGATCTCCTCCTGGAACACGCGCATGTCGTTGCTGCCCTTGAGCACCGTCGGCTCGTGGAAGTAGCCGCCGGCCAGCTCGCCCTCGAAGTGCCTGCGGTTGCCGCCGATCAGCACCTCGGCGCCCTCCTCGCGCCCGATCTGGACGTAGGAGGCGATCTTGCCGAGCTGCTGCGCGGAGACCTGCGGGCCGAGCATGGTCGCGGTGTCCAGCGGGTCGCCCTGCACGATCTTGCCGATCCGCTCCAGGCACCGCTCCATGAAGCGCTCGTAGACGCTCTCCTGGATCAGCGCGCGGGACGGGCAGGTGCACACCTCGCCCTTGTTGAAGGCGTAGAGCACCAGGCCCTCGACCGCCTTGTCCAGGAACGAGTCGTCCGCCGCCATCACGTCGGAGAAGAAGATGTTCGGGCTCTTGCCGCCGAGCTCCAGCGTCACCGGGATGATGTTCTCCGCGGCGTACTTCATGATCAGCCGGCCGGTGTTGGTCTCACCGGTGAAGGCGACCTTGGCGATCTTCGGACTGGTCGCCAGGTGCTCGCCGATCCGCGCGCCGGGGCCGTTGACGATGTTGATCAGGCCGGGCGGCAGCACGTCGCCGATCACCTCGGCCAGCTTCAGGATCGACCACGGGGTCGGGGAGGCGGGCTTGATCACCGAGCAGTTGCCCGCGGCCAGCGCCGGGGCCAGCTTCCACGCGGCCATCAGCAGCGGGAAGTTGAACGGGATGATCTGGCCGACCACGCCGAGCGGCTCGTGGAAGTGGTACGAGATCAGGTCCTCGCTGATCTCCGTGGTCGAGCTCTCCATCGAGCGCGCGGCCGCGGCGAAGTACCGGAAGTGGTCGGCGGCCAGCGGAATGTCGGCGGCGAGGGTCTCGCGCACCGGCTTGCCGTTGTCCCAGCTCTCGGCGACCGCCAGCTGCTCGCGGTGCGCGTCGATCGCGTCCGCGATCGCGTTGAGCACCTCGGCGCGCCGCGCGGAGCTGGTGTGCCCCCACTTCTCGGACGCGGCGGTCGCCGCCTCCAGGGCGTCCTCGATGTCCTCGGGCCCTGATTCGGGCACCTCGCAGATCGGCTTGCCGGTGGCCGGGGCCAGGTTCACCCGGTACTTGCCGGCGTGCGGGGCGAGCCACTTGCCCTCGATGAAGTTCTCGTAGCGCGGAGCGACGTCCACGACGCTGCCGGGCGCTCCCGGCTTCTCGTACTTCATGGTTCTCTGCCCTTCCTAGGCCTTGATCCGCACCAGGCCCGCACGGGCGCCGGTGCCCTTCACCTTCGAAGCTAGGGACGGGAGGGTTGCCGTACCGTTGCCCTCCCGGAGTGCGCGGGCCTGCGCCGCCGCACGGGAACGCCGTGCGCTGCCGCCGGGAAGCAGGTCGGCCAGCGCGCGCCACGCGGCGGCGTCGTCGATGCCTGACGCGCCGGAGACCCAGCGGTGCAGGACCTCCGCGTCCGCGCTGCGCAGCACCTCGGTCCGGATCCGCCGGGCGAGGCTCTGCCTCAGGTCCACGACGGCGGGGGCGTCCGAGCAGGGCAGCGGCGGCCCGGGGTAGGCGGCCACCGCCTCGGCGACCCGGCCGCGCGCGAGCAGGTCGAGGACGTCCCCCACGTCGGTGCGCACGGGGACGCGCAGGCGGTAGGGGTTGGAGCCGATCATGTCCGTCCCGAGCATCGAGCGCAGCCGCGAGATCTCGGCGCGCAGCGTGACCGGGGTGACTTCGTCCTCGGACAGGCCCACCGCGAGCTGAGGACCGGTCAGGCCGTCGGGCGCGAGGGCCAGCTGCAGCAGGATCTCGCCGTGCCGCGGCCGCAGAACCGACTCGCGGCCGTCGAACTCGAGGGTGGCGTGGTGGGTGCCGAGCACGCGCAGCCGCGCCGGGGGCGGGCCGGCCGGGGCGGCGCCCGGACCGTCGGACAGGGTGATCTCCGCGGCCCGCGCCGTCGCCCGCAGCAGCGCCAGGGCGTGCGGCCCGGCCACCGCGGGACCGCCGGTGACGTCGACGACCCCGAGGATCCGCCCGGTCCCCGGGTCGCGGATCGGCGCGGCCACGCAGGTCCACGCCCGCACCAGCGGATGGAAGTGCTCGGATCCGGCGATCCAGAGCGGTTCGCGCACGGCCAGCACCGTGCCGAGCGCGTTCGTCCCCGCCTGGGTCTCGGACCAGCCCGCGCCCTCGACGAAGTTGATCCGTTCCGCGCGCCGCCGCGTCGCCGGGTCGCCGCGCACCCACAGCAGCGTGCCGCGCGCGTCGGCCAGCGTGTAGACGGCCGAGACGTCGCCGCATTCGGCGCCCAGCAGGTCGTCGATCAGCGGCAGCAGCCGGGCGAGCACGTGGCCCTCGCGATAGTCGAGGAGGTCGGCGCGGTCCAGCAGGACCGGCGGCAGCCGCGACGCGTCGCGCGGAGCGTTCGCCTCGGCGCTGCGCCTCCAGGAGTTCGCGACCAGCGGGCGGCCCCGCCCGGCGTCGGCCATCTCAGTGCACCGGGACGACGGCGACGGGACAGTGCGCGTGCATGAGCACGTGGTGCAGCACCGCGCCGACGCCGCCCACCCAGGGCAGCACCCGGCGGTGCGAACCGATGACGACCAGGTCCGCGGTGTGCGACTGCTCGACCAGCACTTCGCCGGGGCGCCCCCGCTGCACGCTGATGTCGACCTTGACGCCGAACTCGTCGGAGTGCGCAGCGTCGAGCCAGTCGGCCACGTGCTCGGCGGCCTGCCGCGCGGTGATGTCGCTGTCGCTGACGTACAGGCCCGCGGAGTGCGCCGGGTAGGGGTTCCACGCGTGCACGACCCGCAGCCCGCCGCCGGTGCGCTCGGCGTGTTCGAGCCCGTAGCTCAGGACCTCGACGATCTCGTGGCCGTCCACGCCGACGACGGCCGGTCCCGGATGCGCGCCGGCGGCGTGGCTCTTCGGCACGACGACGAGGGGGCAGGCGGCGGCGGAGGCCAGCCGCAGGCTGACCGAACCGAGCGTCGTGCCCGCGATCCCGCCGCGGCCGCGCGAGCCGACCACCAGGAGGCCGGCCTGATGCGCGGCCGCCCGCAGCTCGTGCACGACGTCCCCGGCGACCGCGTCGCGCCGGACCTTGAGATCCGGGTGCTGGGCGCGCAGCCGGGCCTCGGTGTCGGCGAGCAGGTTGAGCACGTCTTCGAGTTCTTCGTCCCACCGCGCGTCGACGGTCAGGTCGCCGAGCAGGACCGCCGCCTCGACGTCCGAGGCGACGACGGTGAGCAGGCGCAGCGGGGCTCCGCGCCGCACCGCCTCCCGGGCCGCCCAGTCGGCGGCGGTGTTCGCGTAGTCGGATCCGTCGAGCGCGACCGTCACCGGCGCGCCGGGTTCCGGTCGGTGCTTCTCGTCTGCCCGCGGCTGCGACATGGCGGCCTCCTCGGTGGCCTGCGGTCGTTCTGACGGCATCAGCCTCGCTCCCGGGCACGGCGGCGGGCAGGGGCCAAGGTCCCGGTTCGGAACGGCCGGGCGTCACCGGCTCCGGGGACCTGGCGCCCTGGGCTCGGGCGGCGCCGCGCCGGACGATCGGGGCGACCCCTGTCCGGCGGGCGCCGCCGGACCTCTGGCGAAGGAGGAGGGCCATGCGGATTCTGGTGAGCGCCGCGAGCCGGCACGGCAGCACCGTGGAGATCGCCCGCCGGGTCGCGGACGCACTGCGACGCTGCGGCGAGTCGCCGGTGGTGATCCCGCCCGACCAGGTGGACGACCTGGCGGACTTCGACGCGGTGGTCCTGGGCAGCGCCGTGTATCTGGGCCGCTGGCTGCCCGCGGCGCGGCACCTGGCGCGGCGGTTCGAGGCGCAACTGCGCGAACGGCCGGTCTGGCTCTTCTCCAGCGGACCGGTGCCGTACGCCGCCCTCGAGGCCGACCGGCCGCCGGTGCACGTGGACGCCCTGGTCGAGCGGACCGGCGCCGTCGAGCACCGCGTCTTCGGCGGCCGGATCGTGCGCTACCGGCTGAGCCCGGCCGAGAAGCTCATCGTCGGGCACCGCGTCGGCCGGGAGCAGGACGAGCGGGACTGGACCGAGATCGAGGGCTGGGCCTTCCAGATCTCGAACCGCCTCGAGCTGATCACCTCCGAGAGGTAGCGAGACCCATGAGCACTCTGACATCGTCCCGGCGGCCTCCGTCCGCCGTCCCCGACCGCGGTACCCGCCGCGGCGTCGTCCTGGCCGTGCTCTGCGTCTCCCTGCTGCTGGTCACCCTGGACAACACGATCCTGAACATCGCGCTGCCCGCGGTGGTGCGGGCGCTGTCGGCGTCCGACGCGCAGCTGCAGTGGATCGTCGACGCCTACGCGGTGGTCTTCGGCGGGCTGCTGCTCGCGGCGGGGGCGCTCGCCGACCGGGTCGGACGGCGGCGCGTCTTCCTGGCCGGGGTCCTGATCTTCGCGGCCGGATCCGCCGCCTCCGCGTTCTCCACCTCCGTCGGCGCGCTCGTCGGGGCGCGCGCGGTGATGGCCGTGGGCGGCGCCTGCATCATGCCCTCGACGCTCTCGATCATCTCAGACGTCTTCCGCGAACCCCGCGAGCGCACCCGGGCGATCGGGCTGTGGTCCGCGACCAGCGGCCTGGGCATCGCGCTCGGCCCGGTGGTCGGCGGCTGGCTGCTGCAGCACTACTGGTGGGGTTCGGTGTTCCTGGTCAACGTGCCGATCGCGCTGCTCGGCGCGGCCGCGGCACTGTGGCTGGTCCCCGAGTCCCGCGACCCGGAGCGGCGGCCCGTGGACGTGCTCGGCGCGGCCCTGGCCACCTCCGGCCTGACCCTGCTGCTGTGGGCGGTCATCGAGACCCCGACTCGCGGCTGGCACGACTCCACGGTGCTCGGCGTCGGCGCGGGCGGGCTGTTCGTGCTGACTGTGTTCGTGGTCTGGGAGCGGCACGCGAAGCATCCGCTGCTGCTGTTCGACGCCCTGCGCGACCGCCGCTTCACCGTAGCGATGTCCGGCGTGGCGATGGCCGTGTTCGCGCTGATGGGCACGCTGTTCGTGCTCACCCAGTACCTGCAGTTCGACCTCGGATACGCGCCGTTCGCGGCCGGTATCAGAGTCCTGCCGGTCGCCGGGCTGCTCGCGGTCACCGCCGCCGCCTCGTCGCTGCTGGACCGGCTGGTCGGCACCAAGGCGACGGTCGGGGCCGCGATGGCGCTGATCGCGGGCGGCCTGTTCTGGATCGCCCAGACCGGCGCCGCGGACCGTTACCAGCAACTGCTGCCCGGGATGCTGCTGCTCGGCGCGGGCGCGGGCCTGGCCGTCGCGGCGTCCACGGCGTCGGTGATCGGCTCGCTGCCGGTCGAGCGCGCCGGCGTCGGCTCGGCGACCAACGGCACCGCGCTCCAGGTCGGCGGCGCGACCGGCGTCGCCGTGATGGGTTCGGTGCTGGCCGCGCACTACCAGGACCGCATCGGCGCCGCCGTGGCCGGACACGGCGTGCCCGCCTCCGCGCTGCACGCGATCACCGGCTCGCTCGGCGGCGCGCTCCAGGTGGCCGATCGGGCCGGACCGCTCGGCCCGGCCCTCGCCGCCGCCGCGCGCTCGGCCTTCCTGGACGGCATGACCGTGGCCATGGGCATCGCGGCCGCGGTCGTGGCGGCGGGACTGCTGCTCGTCCTGCTCGCCCTGCCCAACCGGGCGCCGAAAGGCCGTGGGACGGACGGGTCGAACGGCCCTACGCGACCCGGCGGACCGGCCGCACGGTGAGAGTGGACGGCGATCCGCACCGGGTCCGCCGCCTCCAGCATGAGGAGGAGAGAGTCCATGAGCACCACCGACGCGCCCCGCCGCATCGTGGTCGGGGTCGACGAGTCCGAGGCCGCCGCGGCCGCGGCGCGCTGGGCGGCCGACGAGGCCGCCGCGGGCGGCTTCGAGCTGCACCTCGTCCACGGCCTGAACTTCCCGGCGCAGGCCCCGATCTTCAGCGCGGCCCCCGAGGAACTGCGTGCCCGCGCGTCCAAGGCCGGCGACGAGCTGCTCGCGCACGTGCGCGACCCGCTGGCCGCCGCGCACCCCGGTCTGACCATCACCGCCGAGGTGGCCGAGGTCAGCGGGGCCGAGGCGCTGATCGAGCTCAGCAAGGGCGCGCGCCTCGTGGTCACCGGCTCGCGGGGCCACGGCGGTTTCGCCGGCCTGCTGCTCGGCTCGGTCGGCCTGAAGGTCGCCTCGCACGCGCACTGCCCCGTCGTGATCGTCAGATAAGGAGCACGCCATGAAGGCCCTGGTTTACCACGGTCCCGGCAAGCGGTCCTGGCAGGACTACCCGGACCCGGACATCGTCGACCCGACCGACGCGATCGTGCGGGTGGACGCGGTCACCATCTGCGGCACCGACCTGCACATCCTCAAGGGCGACGTCCCGGAGGTCGCCGACGGCCGGGTGCTCGGGCACGAGGCGGTCGGCACCGTCGTGGAGACCGGCACGGCGGTCGGCGGCGTGCGCGTCGGCGACCGGGTGCTGATCTCCTGCATCAGCTCGTGCGGACGCTGCGACTACTGCCGCGTCGGGCGCTACGGCCAGTGCCGCGGCGGCGGGGGCTGGATCCTCGGCCACCTGATCGACGGCGTCCAGGCCGAGTACGTGCGCGTGCCGTTCGCGGACACCTCGACGTACAAGCTGCCCGAGTCGGTGACGGACGAGGCGGCGCTGCTGCTGGCCGACATCCTGCCCACCTCCTACGAGGTCGGCGTGCTCGCCGGCCGGGTCGGTCCCGGCCAGAGCGTGGCCGTGGTCGGCGCCGGACCGATCGGGCTCGCCGCGATCACCACCGCGAAGCTGCTCAGCCCCAGCCTGATCGTCGCGATCGACAAGGCGCAGGCCCGCTGCGACGCCGCGAAGACCTTCGGCGCCGACATCGCGCTGCAGCCGGACGAGCGCTGCGTCGAGCAGATCATGTCCGCCACCGACGGCCTCGGGGTGGACGTGGCGATCGAGGCGGTCGGCGTTCCGGACAGCTTCGAGCTCTGCACCCGGCTGGTGCGGCCCGGCGGCCACGTCGCGAACGTCGGCGTGCACGGCAAGCCCGCCACCCTGCACCTCGAGGACCTGTGGATCAAGGACGTGACGATCACCACCGGCCTGGTGGACACCAACTCCACCGCGACGCTGCTGAAGATGACCGCGGCCGGCCGCTTCGACTCGGGCGCCTTCATCACGCACCGCTTCGGCCTCGGCGAGATGCAGGACGCGTACGACGTGTTCGAGCGGGCCGCCGAGACCGGCGCGCTCAAGGTCGCGCTCTTCCGCCACTAGGTTTCTGGAGTCCGAGATGACCGAGAACTACGACGAGGAGAATCCGGGCCGCGTGGTCGTCGGCGTGGACCGCTCGGAGAGCTCCGCGCACGCCGCGCAGTGGGCCGCGCGCGAGGCCGCGGCCCGCGGCGTGCCGCTGACCGTCGTGCACGCCCTGCACCTGCCGACCGACGCCGCGCTCCCGCTCGAGCCGCCGCGGTACGCCGAGAAGCAGCGCGAGGAGGGCGGCAAGCTCGTCCGCCTCGTCGCCCGCAACCTGGCCGCCGACTTCCCCGGCCTCGAGATCGGCACCGAGGTCTCCGACCTGACGGCCGCGCACACCCTGAGCGCGCTGGGCCTCGAATCAGCCCTCGTGGTCACCGGGACGCGCGGGCACGGCGGCTTCGCCGGGATGCTGCTCGGCTCGGTCAGCCGCAGGCTGGCCGCGCACACGCACTGCCCGCTCGTCGTGGTGCGCGGCCAGGAGTCCGGGATCGCGCTCGACGAGGTCGTGCTCGGCGTCGAACCGGGCCAGCACGACGAGCCGATCCGGTACGCCTTCGAAGCCGCCCAGCGCTACGGAGCCGTCCTGCACGCGGTCCGCGCCTGGCACCCGCACGCGACCTACGAGGGGCCGATGGGCACGAACTTCACCAACCTCGCCGAGGTCCGGGACCAGGAGCGCCGGTCGGTCGAGAACCTGCTCGCGCCCTTCTCCACCGCGTACCCCTCGGTGAAGGTCGAGGTCACCGCCCAGCGCGGCAACCCCGTCCCGGTGCTGATCGAGACCGCGCGCGACACCAGGCTGCTCGTCGTCGGCGCGCACCGGCACCGCGGACCGCTGTCCGTCGGCGCCGGCTACGTCGTCGACGGCCTGCTGGCGCACTCCCCCACTCCGGTGGCCGTGGTGCCGACGCACACGCGGTGAGCATGCGTGAGGGGCGGATCCGACGGGATCCGCCCCTCACGTGCCGCACGGGATCACGAGGCCATCAGCGCCTCGGTCACCATCTCCTGGATCCGGGCACCCTTCTCGTTGAACCGCCGCGCCTCGGCCAGCCACGCGGCGTGCGCCTCGCGATCCGACCGGGACGGCCGCCGCTTGGTCCAGTCCAGCACGTCCAGCCGCCAGACCAGGTCCTCGACGGCCGCCACGAGCAGCGTCGGCGAGTCCGCGACGAGGGCGAGCGGGACGCTGGCGGCGGCGCTGTCGAAGGACAGGTTCAGGTCGCGCGCGGCGTGCCTGCCGGACCGCTTCGGCGCACGGACCGGCTTGGCGCGGTTCGTGTGCACGGGCGCCTCGTGGTCGGTGGGCCGCGGCGCGTCCGCGGGGTCTGCGTAGTCGGACATCGTGGGCTCCTCGGCCGTCGGTCCGCCGTCCGAGCTGTTCGGACGGCCTTCTACCACCGAGTCTCGCCCCGGCCCGCGGCCCGCATCAGGGCCGAGAGTCCCGTACGGGCCGGGACGAGGGTCGGGACTGTGGACCCTGCCGTCGCGATCGGGCCGGTGCTTGCCTGAGGGAACGAAGATCGATCCGACCAGAGGGAGACCGACCATGTCCCGACACACCTCCACCCTGCGCACGGCCGGACTGGCGGCGACGCTGATCGCCGCGGGGTCGCTGGCCGTCCGGCGGCACGGCCGCCGCACCGGGCAAGCCGACGGCGACGACACCGTGGTCCGCTGCTGCGCCCACCACCTGTTCACCACGAGCTGGGCCGCCGACAGCGGCTTCACCGTCGGCCGCTACGGCCCGATGCGCTTCGAGCGCTGCCCGGTCACCCGGCACTGGAGCCTGGTCACGCCGGCCCGCACCGACGAACTGACCGAGGAGCAGCAGCAGGCCGGCGCCGCGTTCCACGACGCGCGGGTGCCCTGAGCCGTTCACCGCACCGGGCCCGAAGGCACCGTCGGACGCGGACCAACGGCCCTGAGCACGGGGCGCGCGGTCGGGCAGCCTCGAAGGTGTACCGACCAGGACACCCACCGGCTTTCGGAAGGAGCGCGGCGGACATGGTGAATCTCGAGCATCCAAGAGTCGTCGTCAACGTGGAGCGCTCGATGTCGGGCTACGCGGCCCTGCGGGTCGCCGCGGGCATCGCGCAGCGGCGGCGGGTGCCCCTGCAGGCGATCAACGCGATGCCGGGGATCGGCACGGCCACGATGGAGTACATCGACGCCGCGTTCCAGGAGGCCCTCGGCGGCTTCCCCCGCGACGTCGAGGTGACCAAGACAGCTGTCTTCGACTCCACGAGCGGCGCGCTCACCCGGCACGCCAGCGACCCGCGCGACCTGATCGTGGTCGGCAACGACGGCAAGGGCATGGTCCGCGCCGTGCTGACCGGATCCGTGGCCCGCTACCTGCTCAAGCACGCGCACTGCCAGGTGCTGGTCGTGCCCGCGCCGGAGATGCAGCGGTCCACGCGGCGGTCGCTGCGCAAGCTGCGCAGGCACCGCGCCGACGTGTGGGACCGCTTCGAGTCCGAGGTGCCGCAGCTGCGCGGCCGGCCGTTCCAGGGCGCGTAGCCGTGGCAGGGACCGCCGGGCCGGGCGCGGCGGGACCTATGGCCCTGATCGCCCGACCGGATCGGACGGACGATTCCGGTGATGGGTCCCGAGACAGCCGGAGATGACGATGTACCAGATCAGAGTGCACGGCCGGGGCGGCCAGGGCGTCGTCACCGCCGCCGAGCTGATCGCCTGGGCGGCGATCTACGACGGGCACTACGCCCTCGCGTTCCCCAGCTTCGGCTCCGAGCGCACCGGCGCTCCGGTCGAGGCCTACTGCCGGATCGCCGACACGCCGATCCGCTCGCGCGAACCGGTGGACGCGCCCGACGCGGTGCTCGTGCTGGACGCGACGCTGCTCCACCGGCCGGGCACCTTCAAGGGCCTGAAGGCGGGCGGCCTGGCGCTGGTCAACAGCGCCGCCTCGGTGGCGGTACCCGAGGCGCCGCAACTGCTCGCCGTGCCGGCCACCCGGATCGCGCTGGCCCGCACGGGACGCGCGCTGCCGAACGTACCGATGCTGGGCGCGTTCGCCGCCGCGTCCGGGGCGGTCAGCCTCGAAGCGGTGCACACCGCGGTAGAGCTGCGCTTCGCGGGTCCGCTGGCCCGGGTCAACCGGGACGGCGCCGACGACGCGTACGGGTACATGACCGAAGCCGAGAGCGAGACGGAGGCCGTCGAATTCGACGTGCCGGCCGCATTCGCCGCCGAGCGGGAGGCGCGCCATGCGGCCTGACCGGACCTTCATCCCGCTCGGCCGGCCGCTCGAGGGCTCCCGCGCCGTGGCCGAGACCGTCGCACGCTGCCGGCCCCAGGTCGTGCCCGCGTACCCGATCTCCCCGCAGACGCACATCGTCGAGGGAATCAGCTCACTGATCCGCAGCGGCGAGTTGGAACACTGCGAGTTCGTCACCGTCGAGTCCGAGTTCGGCGCGATGTCGCTGTGCATCGGGGCGAGCGCCACCGGTTCCCGGACGTACACCGCGACCTCCAGCCAGGGCCTGCTGTTCATGGCCGAGGCGCTGTACAACGCCGCGGGCCTCGGGCTGCCGATCGTGATGACGGTGGCCAATCGGGCGCTCGGCGCGCCGATCAACATCTGGAACGACCAGAGCGACTCGCTCTCCCAGCGCGACAGCGGCTGGATCCAGCTGTACGCGCGGGACAACCAGGCCGCCTGCGACCTGCACCCGATCGCCTTCCGGCTGGCCGAGGAGCTGTCCGTGCCGGTGATGGTGTGCATGGACGGGTTCATCCTCACCCACGCCGTCGAGCGGCTCGACGTGCCCGAACCGGGCGTGGTCGACGAGTATCTGCCCCCTTACGCGCCCTGCCAGGTCCTCGATCCGGACGCACCGCTCTCGATCGGCGCGATGGTCGGCCCCGAGGCGTTCACCGAGGTGCGCTACCTGGCCCATCACCGGATGGAGGCGGCGATCCAGCGCTTCCCGGAGCTCGCCGGGCGGTACGCGAAGCTGGTCGGCCGCCGCGCCGAGGACCTGGCCCGCGGCTACCGGCTCGAGGGCGCGCGGACGGTGTTCGTGGCCATGGGCTCGGTCGTCGGCACGCTCGAGGACGCGATCGACGAGGCGCGCGAGCAGGGGCTGTCCGTCGGCGCGGTCGAGCTGACCTGCTTCCGGCCGTTCCCGGCGGCGCGGCTGCGCGATCTGCTGGCCGACGCGGAACACATCGTCGTGCTCGAACGCGCGCTGTCCACCGGTCTGGGCGGCATCCTCACGGCCGAGCTCGCGGCCGCGCGCGCCGGCGAGGGCAGGCAGCGCACGACCGTGGTCGCCGGGCTCGGCGGGCGCCCCGTCACCCGCAAGGCGCTGCGCACGCTGATCGCCGACGCCATGGCGCGCCGGCTGCCGCCGCTGTCCTTCCTCGACCTCGACCACACCCTGCTGCGCCGGGCCCACACGAAGGAGAACGGACGATGAGCGCCCCGCCGAAGGTGAAGTTCTACCAGGTCGGCTCGTTCGCCGTGGGCAACCGGCTGCTGCCGTCCTCCGCGCGCTCGAACCAGTCCGACCCGGACCGCGCGAACAGCGTCGTCTCCGGGCACCGCGCCTGCCAGGGCTGCGGCGAACTGCTCGGCGCGCGCTACGTCCTGGACACCGCGCTGCGGGCCAGCGAGGGCAAGCTCATCGCGGTCAACGCGACCGGATGCCTGGAGGTGACCACCACCCCGTTCCCGGAGAGCGCCTGGCGGGTGCCGTGGCTGCACTCGCTGTTCGGTAACGCCCCGGCCGTCGCCTCCGGAGTCGCCGCCGCGCTCAAGGCGCAGGGCCGGACCGACATCAGGGTGCTGGGACAGGCCGGGGACGGCGGGACCGTGGACATCGGCCTCGGTGCGCTGTCCGGCATGTTCGAACGCGGCGACGACGTCTTCTTCGTCTGCTACGACAACCAGGCGTACATGAACACCGGAGTCCAGCGGTCCGGGGCCACGCCGGGTGCCGCGCGCACCGCCACGACGCCGGTCGCCCCCGGCCATCCGGGCAACGAGTTCGGGCACGGCAAGGACGTCCCGGCGATCGCGATGGCGCACCGCATCCCGTACGTCGCCACCGCCACCGTCGCCGACCTGCGCGACCTGGAGGCCAAGGTCGAGAAGGCGATGAGCCTGCGCGGCCCGCGCTACCTGCACGTGCTCGTCCCCTGCCCGCTCGGCTGGGGAACCGCGCCCTCGCGGACCATCGAGCTGGCCCGGCTGGCGACCGAGTCGGGGCTCTTCCCGCTGATCGAGGCCGAGGACGGCGAACTGACCGCCGTCACCCCGATCCGGCGGTGGGTGCCGGTCGAGGAGTACCTGCGCCCGCAGACCCGCTACGCGCACCTGTTCGGCGAGCCCGGACACCCCGAGATCCTCGCGCGCATCCAGGAGATCGCCGACCGCAACATCCGCGTCTACGGGCTGGAGGCCAGGCCATGACCGCATCGCACCCGTTCGCCATCACGCTGGATCCCGGCAGCAGCGGTCCGAACGAGACCGGCGCCTGGCGGATGGAGCGGCCGGTGTACACGCGCACGCTGCCGCCGTGCCAGGGCGCGTGCCCGGCCGGGGAGGCCGTGCGGGACTGGCTGTACGCCGCCGAGGACGGTTCGTACGAGGCCGCGTGGCGCCGGCTGATGCGGGACAACCCGCTGCCGGCGATCATGGGCCGGATCTGCTACCACCCGTGCGAGACCGCCTGCAACCGCGGGCAGCTCGACGAGGCCGTGGGCATCAACTCGGTCGAGCGCTTCCTCGGCGACCAGGCCATCGAGCACGGCTGGCGGCTCGACCCGCGGCCGGTCCCGATGGGCGGCAGGGTCCTGATCGTCGGCTCCGGGCCGGCCGGGCTCTCCGCGGCGTACCAGCTGGTGCTGCTCGGCCACGACGTGACCGTGCGCGAGGCCGAGGACAAGCTCGGCGGCATGCTGCGCTACGGCATCCCGCGCTACCGGCTGCCGCGCGAGGTCCTCGACGCGGAGATCGCCCGGATCGCGGAGCTCGGCGTCCGCTTCGAGACCGGCGCGCCGGTGGACGACCTCGACGCCGCGCTCACGGAGTTCGACGCCGTCTTCCTCGCCGTCGGCGCCCCCAACGGCAGGCACGCCGAGATCCCGGCCGGCGACGGCGCCCGCATCCTCGACGCGCTCTCGGTGCTGGCCGAGGCCGAGGACCGCTGGCCGGTCACGCTCGGCCGGAACGTGGCCGTCTACGGCGGCGGCAACACCGCGATGGACGTCGCGCGCACCGTCCGCCGGATGGGCGCCACCGACCCGATCATCGTCTACCGGCGCACCCGCGACCGGATGCCCGCGCACGAGGAGGAGCTCGAGGACGCGCTCGCCGAGGGCGTCCGAGTGCGCTGGCTGAGCACCATCAGCCAGGCCGCCGCGGGCGAGATCGTCGTGGAGCGGATGGAGCTGGACGAGTCCGGCTTCCCGCAACCGACCGGCGAGTACGACACGCTCCGGGCCGACACCGTGATCCTCGCGCTCGGCCAGGACGCCGAGGTCGAGTGGCTGGCCGGCACCGCGGGCGTCGGCCTGCACCGCGGCACCCTCCAAGTGGACCCGGACACGATGGCCACCGGCCGGGCCGGCGTCTTCGCGGGCGGCGACGCGATCGGTGGAGAGCGCACCGCCACGCACGCCGTCGGCCACGGCGCCCGGGCCGCGCGCGCGATCGACGCGTACCTCCGAGGCCTGACTCCGCCCGCGCCGTCCGTCGACACGCCCGTGCCGCTGGACCGGCTCAACACCTGGTACTACAGCGACGCGCCGGCGACCGTCCGCCCGCAGCTCGAGGCGGCCCGCCGCGCCGACACCTTCGCCGAGGTCGTACACGGCCTGAGCGAGCAGGACGCGCTGTTCGAGGCCCGCCGCTGCCTGTCCTGCGGCAGCTGCTTCGGCTGCGACAACTGCTACGGCGTCTGCCCGGACAACGCGATCACCAAGCGCGGCTTCGACGGCGACGGGCTGCCGCTCTACGAGATCGACCTCGACCACTGCAAGGGCTGCGGCCTGTGCGCCGCGGAGTGCCCCGCCGGAGCCATCGCCATGGAGGCAGAATCATGAAGCACCGCACCGTCGAACAACTGATGACCCCGGCCGACCTGGTCGTCGCGGCCCGCCCGGACACCCCGTACAAGGTCGTGGCGGAACTGCTGGCCGCCAACCGGGTCAGCGGCCTGCCGGTGCTCGGACCGACCGGCCGGGTCATCGGCGTGGTCACCGAGTCCGACCTGCTGGCCAAGGAGATCCGCGCGAACGGCCCGGTCCCCGGCCGGATCAACCTGCACCGCGAGGCCGCCGTCGACGCGTACAAGGCCGGGGCGCTGACCGCGATCGACCTGATGACCGCGCCCGCCATCACCGCCGCGCCGCGCGAGGGGGCCGCGACCGCCGCCGCCCGGATGGAACAGCGCGGGATCCGCCGGATGCCGGTCGTCGACGAGGGCGGGCACCTGCTCGGCATCGTCAGCCGCCGCGACCTGCTGCGCCCCTACCTGCGCCGGGACGAGGAGATCCGCGCCGAGGTGCACGCGCTGCTGGCCGACCAGTTCGGTTACGTGCCCGAATGCTGGACCGTGGGCGTGGACGAGGGCGTGGTGACCCTCCGGGGCGAGCTGCGCAGCCGCGGCGACAAGGACGCGGTCAACGCCGCCGTCCGCCGGATAGACGGAGTGGTCTCGGTCAGGGGCGAGCAGACCTACGCCGTCGAGGCCGAAGGAGCCTGGAATGACTGAGAGCGCCGCGCACGGCCGGATCGTCGTGGGCGTGGACCCGAGTGCGCACGCCGCCCGAGCCGCGGCCTGGGCCGCGCACGAGGCGGTGGACCGCGGAATGGCGCTGCACCTGGTGCACGCGCTCGACCTGCCGCCGCGCGGTTCCCGCGTCCTGATCCCGGAGGAGTACGTCGCCGCCGGGCGGGCCACCGCGAAACTGCTGCTGGACCACTTCGCCGAGCAGGCGCGCCGCGAGGAGCCGACGCTGCGCGTGACGGCGCAGACCTCCGAACTCGGCGCCGCCGAGACACTCGTGCACCTCGGCGGGCGGCGCGACCTGATCGTCACCGGCACCCGCGGCCACGGCGGCTTCGCCGGGCTGCTGCTCGGCTCGGTCAGCCTCAAGACCGCCGCCCACGCGCACTGCCCGACGATCGTCGTGCGCGGCACGGTGAACGACGCGCCGCGCAACGAGATCGTGCTCGGCGTCGAGCGCGGCGAGGACGAGGCGCCGATCCGCTTCGCCTTCGAATCCTGCGAACGCCTCGGCGCCCGGCTGACCGTGGTCCGCGCCTGGCTGTCGGCGCCCTCGTACGGCGGGCAGTACCTCACCCACGAGCCCGCGACCGACGCGGAGCAGTCGGCCGACCTGGAGCGGCTGATCGCCCCGATGCGCGCGGAGCACCCCGGCGTGGAGGTGGTGCCGCGGACCGTGCGCGCCAACGCCGTGCCCACGCTCATCGAGGCGGCCCGCGGCGCCCGGACGATCGTCATCGGCGCGCACCGCCGCCGCGCACCGCTGTCCGTCGGCGCCGGCTACGTCGTGCAGGGGCTGCTCTCGCACGCCGAGACGCCCGTCGCCGTCGTCCCCATCACCTGAATCGAGGTACCCGATGAACACCATCGCCCGCGTCCTGGTGGGCGTGGACGCCTCGGAGAACTCCGTGCGCGCCGCCGACTGGGCCGCCTCGCTCGCCGCATCGCTCGGCGCGCGGCTGACCGTGGCGCACGCGCTCGGCCTGCCCGACGTCAACCCGAGCGCCAGGTCGGCCGAGCCGACGAACCACGACCGGCGGCGGCACGGCGAGGGCGAGCGGATCCTCGCCCGGATGACCAAGCGGATCCGCGAACGGCACCCGGCGCTGCAGCTCGCCGCCGAACTGTCCGAACGCGACCCGGCCGAGGCCCTCGCCGTCCTCGCGCAGGACGCCGACCTGGCGGTCACCGGCACCCGCGGCCACGGCGGCTTCACCGGCATGCTCCTGGGCTCGGTGAGCAACAAGCTCGCCGCGCACTCGCCCTGCCCGGTCGTCGTCATCGGCGTGGACGTGCCGTACGAGACGCGCCGCGAGGTCGTCCTCGGCATCGGGAAGGACGAGGATCCGGCACCGATCGACTTCGCGTTCCGGATCGCGGGACTGCTGGGCCTGTCGATCGTCGCGGTACGCGCGTTCGAGCCGGTCATCGCGTACGGCGGCTACTACCAGCAGGCCCGCCCGCTCATCGCCGACGACATCGAGGCCGCGCTCAAGACCGCGCGCGAGCGCCACCCGGACATCCCGGTGACCGTCGAACCCTGGCAGGGGGTTCCGGTGCCCTCGCTCGTCCAGGCCGCCCGCGGCGCCCGGCTGCTCGTCGTCGGTTCGCGCCGCCGCCGCGGCCCGCTCTCCTTCGGCCCCGGCCACATCGTGCACGGACTGCTCTCGCACTCCGACACCCCGGTCGCCGTGGTGCCCGTCCGATAAGTACCCTCACTCCCCGGCGTGCCGCGCGCCCGCGACCGCCGCCGGCTCGCGGGCGCCCTGGTCGAGCCGGAAGGGCGGGTACTCGTCGGTCATCAGGCTCGCGTAGACGCCCACGCGCAGCGCCCAGCGGTTCGCGCCCATCGCCAGGTCGAAGACGCCGCGCGGGTAGCGCTCGGTGAACAGCAGCGCGAAGCCCGCGATCAGCATCAGCGCGCCGACCAGGCCCAGATTCGGTCCGGTCGTGCCGAAGTGGAAGCCGCCGAGGAACGCGCCGACGATCAGATAGTGCGGGATCGCCAGCAGCCACCACTTGACCAGCGCGAGCCCCGGGGAGAGCTCGCCGGGCTCGTCGACGTGCAGGCGGGCCGGATAGTCGGGGACCTCGTCGAGCGTGAACGGCGGGTACCGGTCGGTGCCGAGCATGCCGTAGGAGTAGAACGCGACCCGCCAGGTCCAGCGCAGCACGCCGACGTTGAACGCGAAGATTCCGCGCGGGTAGCGGCGCGTCGCCACGATCGACACCAGCGCGACGAGGCTGAGCAGCAGGTAGGCGATCCAGAGGAACCACAGCACGATGTAGTGCGGGATCGCCAGCAGCCACTTGACGAGCCACAGCCAGCGGGAGAGGTCCTGGTCCGGGTCGCCCTCCACCTGCACGGGATACGTCCCGCGGACCGCCGCGGGACCGGTCTCGGTAGTCATGTCAACACACTCCCGTGCGCCGGTCGGAGCGCCCAGAGGCTTAGGTCCCGGGCGTTCACGGCGCATGCGGCGGGGCCCGGACCTTCCCAGTGGTCCGGGCCCCGCCGCCGCTCTCGGCAATCTCACAGCATGCCGCGGTGCCGGGAGACGAGTGGGAGCTTCGACCACCACGCGCCGAGACCGAACCGGCTACCCGCGCCGAACATCGCCACCGCCAACAGTGCGAACGCGTCCATCACGTGCTCGTCCACCAACGGGTTGTTCGAACCGGTCGCCACACCGCCCGCACCGTACTTCGCCGGCGGGAAGACGGCGAACCACATGAACGTCACCATCAACACCCCGCACAACGCCGCGAACCGGACGCCAATGCCGAGGATCAGCGCGACGCCGATCCCGGCCAGACCGATCATGAACAGGTAATCCGCCCACATGTGCCCGGCCCACGCGTTGAACCACGACTGGAACGGACCGGCGTTCACGCTCGCCAGGAAACCCTTGGTCGGCGAACCACCGTGGATCCACGCCCGGCTCGACGGGGTCGCGTAGCCGAACCCGAACGTCTTGTCCAAGAACGCCCACAGGAACAGGAAACCGGTACCGACCCGGATCAGGGCCATCACCGCGTCGCGCACGGTGTCCTTGCTCAGGCTCGCGGCCGTGGTCCCGGTCTTCGCCTCGGCCTCGGTGCGGTGCCGCGGGCGACCGAGGTGCACGTGCAGCCCGTGTTGCGTCGCCATTGTTCTCTCACGCTCCTCGAGAAAGTCGTTCGGAGAGCCCCTGCCTTCGGGCTCCACCTCCAGCGTCGTCGCGGGAACGCGCCGCCGCAGCGGGGCGAAGGTCCCGAGTCCTCGGGCCCTGAGTCATCCGTCGGCGGGCTCGGCACGGCGCGCGGAACGAGACCTTCGTCCCGGCATCGGCGGGTCGATGCGCTCTGCCGGGCCCGCCGTCCGCGCAACACGGTGGTGGTAGCCGTCACCATCCGCCCCATCGAGAGGAGCGCCCGCCATGTCCGAGTCCCCGGTTCGGAACAGCCTGCCGTCCCGCGTCCACGTCTACGACTTCGCGCAGGGCCGCGCCGACATGGCCGACCTGCTCGGCGGCAAGGGGGCGAACCTCGCCGAGATGACCTACCTCGGCCTGCCGGTGCCGCCCGGATACACGATCAGCACCGAGGCCTGCCGTGCCTATCTGCGCACCGGGCGGCTGCCGATGGGGCTGCCCGAGCAGATCGACGCGCACCTGGCCCGGCTCGGGGAGCGGGCCGGGCGGCGGCTCGGCGACCCGGACGAGCCGCTGCTGCTCTCGGTCCGCTCCGGCGCGAAGTTCTCCATGCCCGGGATGATGGAGACGATCCTGAACATCGGGGTCTGCGACGCCACCGTGGACGGGCTGGCCAAGCTGTACGGCGACGAGCGCTTCGCCTGGGACTGCTACCGGCGCCTGGTGCAGATGTACGGGCGCACGGTCTACGGCGTGCCGGGCGAGGTCTACGAACACGCGCTCGCGGAGGCCAAGCGGAACGTCGAGGCCGGGCCCGGCGCGCCGGACAGCGTGCTCGGCGTCGACCGGCTGCGGACGCTCACCCGCCGCTTCCAGTTCCTGACCAAGCAGCACGGCGGCCGGGAGGTGCCGCAGAACCCGCGCGAGCAGCTGATCGGCGCGGTCCGCGCGGTCTTCGAGTCCTGGAACACCGAGCGCGCCCGGGTCTACCGCAGGCGCGAGCGGATCCCGGAGGACCTCGGCACCGCGGTGACCGTGATGCAGATGGTCTTCGGCAACCTCGGCAACGACAGCGGAACCGGCGTCGCGTTCACCCGCGACCCGGCCACCGGCGCCCCCGGCGTGTACGGCGACTACCTCACCGACGCGGAGGGCGAGGACGTCGTCTCCGGCGTCCGCAACACCCTGACCCTGGACCGCTTCGGCGAGATCGACCCCGAGTCGCACACCGAGCTGCTGCGGATCGCCGACCGCCTCGAGGACCACTACCGCGACATGTGCGACCTCGAATTCACCGTCGAGCGCGGCAGGCTGTGGATGCTGCAGACCCGGGTGGGCAAGCGCACCCCGGCCGCCGCGTTCCGCATCGCCGCGACGCTGCTGGGCGACGGCGTGATCGACGAGGACGAGGCGCTGCGCCGGGTCTCCGGCGAGCAGCTGGCCCAGCTGATGTTCCCCTGCCTCGACCCCGGCACCGCCTTCCTCCCGCTGGTCACCGGCGTGCCCGCGTCGCCCGGAGCGGCCGTGGGCCGGGCCGTGTTCGACTCGGACGACGCGGTGACGCTCGCCGCGCAGGGGCACCCGTGCGTGCTGATCCGGCGCGAGACCAACCCGGACGACCTGCCCGGGATGATCGCCGCCGCCGGGATCCTGACCGCGCGCGGCGGCAAGACCTCGCACGCGGCCGTGGTGGCGCGCGGCATGGGCCGGGTCTGCGTGTGCGGCGCCGAGGAGCTGGAGATCGACGAGCAGGCCGGCCGGGCCGTGGTCGTCGCCGGACCGCACAAGGGCTCGGTGATCCACTCCGGCCAGATCGTCTCGATCGACGGGGCGAGCGGCGCGGTCTACCCGGCCGAGGTCCCGGTGATCGGCTCGCCGCTGGTGCGCTACTTCGAGGGCGACCACGACAGCGCCCTGACGGATCCGGTGGTCGGCGCCGTGGCCCGGCTGCTGGCGATCGCCGACCGGCGTGCCCGGCTCGGCGTCCGGGCGAACGCGGACACGCCGCAGGACGCGGCCCGGGCCCGGCGGTTCGGGGCGCGCGGCATCGGGCTGGCGCGCACCGAGCACATGTTCCTCGGCGAGCGGCGCCCGATCGTCGAGCGGCTGATCCTGGCCGAGACGCCGCAGGAGCGCGCCTTCCAGCTCGACCGGCTGCTGGAGCTCCAGCGCGCCGACTTCGCCGGGCTGCTGGCCGCGATGGACGGGCTGCCGGTCACCATCCGGCTGCTCGACCCGCCGCTGCACGAGTTCCTGCCCGACCTGACCGAACTGGCCGTCGACGTCGCGGTGCACGCGCCGAGCCCCGAGAAGACGCGGCTGCTCGCGGCCGTGCGCCGCTGGCACGAGCAGAACCCGATGCTCGGCCTGCGCGGCGTGCGGCTCGGCCTGGTCGTGCCCGGCCTGTACGCGATGCAGGTCCGCGCGCTGGCCGAGGCGATGGTGCTGCGCAGGCGCGACGGCGGCAGCCCGATCGCGCACCTGATGATCCCGCTCGTCGCCGACGCCCGCGAACTCGAACTCGCCCGCGAGGAGGCCGTCAGCGTGCTGCGCCAGGTCGATCCGGCGCTCGCCGTCGAGGTGGGCGTCATGATCGAGCTTCCGCGCGCCGCGCTGACCGCCGACAAGATCGCCGAGCAGGCCGAGTTCTTCTCCTTCGGCACCAACGACCTGACGCAGACCACCTGGGGCATGAGCCGGGACGACGCCGAGGGCGCGTTCTTCCCCGCGTACCTGTCCCGCCGCGTGTTCACCGTCTCGCCTTTCGAGTCCGTGGATCCGGAGGGGGTCGGCGCGCTGATCGAGACCGCCGTGCGGCTCGGCCGGGCCACCCGGCCGCACCTGGAGATCGGCGTCTGCGGAGAGCACGGCGGCGACCCGGCCTCGATCCGGCTGTTCCACGGGCTCGGCATCGACTACGTCTCCTGCTCGCCCTACCGCGTCCCGGTCGCCCGGCTCGAGGCCGGCCGCGCCGCCGTCCTGACCCATCAGGACCCTCATGAGGACGGCACCCGATGAACACCGCGCCGGCCCGCGCACTGGAGACCGCGGTGCGCGGCCGGCCGTACGGCACGGCGGTGCTGCTCACCGCCGCGATCGACGGGCACGAACGGGCCGCCTACCAGGTCGGCGCCTGCCGCGCGGTCGAGGCGGCGCTCCGCGTCGAGGTACCCGAGCCGATCGAGTCGCTGCGCCGGATGCTGTCCTGCGCCGCCTGGATCGAGGGGCACGCCACGCACATCCACCTCGTCCAGGCACCCGAACTGCTCGGCGAGGCGAACGCCGTCGAGACGGCGCGGCACCACCGGCAGGCCGTGGCCCGCGGGATCGAACTGCACCGGGTCGGCGCCGCGCTGGCCTCGACGGTCGGCGAGGGCGTGCTGCGCCCGGCGACCCCGGAGCGGCCCGCACCCTGGCCGCGGCCGCGCCGCTCGGCCCTCACCGCGCTGCGCCCCCGGCTGGACGACGCGATCGGGGCGGCGGTGGAGACCGTGCGGTGGGTCGCGGAGTTCGACGTGCCGGCCTCGGTGCTCGACATCCCGCTGATCGCGCTCGACGACCCGATCCGCGGGCCGGTGGCGCACGGCGGCGCCCGATACCCGCTCGACTCGGGCATCGGCGTGCTGGCCAGCAACGGCACCGGCTTCACGCTCACCGACTTCGAGTCCTACATCAGCCGGCCGCGCACCACGCCGACCCAGCAGCGGCGCGCATTGCTGCGCGGCACCAAGGCGGCGCTGACCGGACCCCTGGCCCGCTACGCCCTGTGCGGACGATCGCTGCGCCCGGCGGCGCTGCGGGCGGCGTCCCTGGCCGGGCTGACCCCGGGCGAGCGCAACCCGTACCGCTCCGCGCTGATCCGCGCCGTGGAGCTGGTGCACGCGCTCGAGGAGGCCGCGGACCTCATCGACCGGTTCCCGCCCACCGGACCGGAACGGCTGCTCGCCACGGCGCGGCCGGGGCGCGGCGCCGCGGCCGCCGAGTCCCCCGCGGGGCTCGTCTACCAGCGCTACGACCTGCTCCCGAACGGCACGATCGGGGCCGCCCGGGTCATCGGCCCGGACGAGCTCAACCGCAGCGCGATCGAACTCGACGTCCGCCGCGCCGAGCGCGAGGCGCGCCGCCGCGACCCGCAGATCGACCGGAGCGCCCTCGACGCGCTGCGCACCGGACTGCTCGACAACTACGAACCCTGCGTTCCGGGGCCGTTCCCGGTCCTGCACCGCTGACCGCACCGGAGGCCGGCACGCCGAGGGGCGGATCCCGCGGGATCCGCCCCTCTCGCCGTTCTCCTTCAGAACAGCGGTCCCACCTGCGGCTTGCGGTCGTCGGTGGTCCAGCGCAGCAGATCGACGACGTCGACCACGCCGGCGATCCGCCGGGTCGCCTCGACGCAGTACGACGCGTCCGAGGCGAACCGGACCTGGCCGTCGAGGGTGACCACGCCGCGCTCGACGGCGGCCTCGACCGCGGCCGGGTCGTCGAGCCGGTTCACCAGCACCTCGGAGAGCACGTCGTCGCGGATCAGCTTGTCCTCGCGGACGAACTCGTCGATCAGGTCGCCGCGCGAGACGATGCCCATGACGACGCCGCGCCGGTCGACGACCGGCAGGTGCGAGACGTCGTGCCGCCGCATCAGGTACGCGGCCCGGAACACGGTGTCGTCCGGCGTGACGGTCACCGCGCGGTGCGACATCAACCGCACGGCGGTGGCGCCGTGCGAGGCCTCGGCCGTGCGCCGGCCGCGCGCGGAGATCCGCTCCCACACCGAGCCGAGCGGGCCGTGGCCCAGGTGGGCGCGCTTGGCCAGCAGGTCGGTCCGGGAGACCATGCCGACCGGGTGCCCGAGCGCGTCGACCACCGGCAGCGCGCCGACGTCGTGGCTCAGCATGGCCGAGGCGACCATCCGGAACGAGGTGTAGGTGCGCACGGTCACGACGTCCTTCGTCATGACCTCGCGGACCAGGCGGGTCTTCATCAGGATCCTCCTTCAGTGGTGGGCCACCGGGATGCGGCCCTGGAACGGATAGATCGCCCGGGCGCCGGCGACCGGGTCGTGGTGCCGCGGCCGCTCCGTCGCGGCGGCCGTGCGGCCCGCGACCGGCTCGGGCACGACGACCACCGGGCACTCGGCGCGGGCCAGGCAGGCGCGCGCGACCGGCCCGAGCACGGGACCGGGCAGGTACTCGTCGCCGTCCGGCCGCCGGTGTTCGAGGGCGTGGCCCAGCACCAGCAGGCGGGCGCCGCGCGAACGCTGCACCAGCGCGAGCGCGGGCACGCCGATCTCGTACACCTGCTCGATCCGCTCGGCTCCGACCCGGTCGATCAGTCCCTTGATCTCGGCCAGGACGTCGTCGGACTCGGCACGCTCGGCCGCGTGGGCGGGCGAGTAGACCGCGGCGTAGCGCCGGGCGTCGAGGACGTGCACGACCAGCAGCGGCGCGCCATGGGCGCGGGCCTCGGCCGCGGCCCACTCGAGGGCGGCGGCGGAGGCCGGGCTGCCGTCGACGCCGACGACGATCCGGGACTCGGTGACGGTGGACACGAGGATCAACTCCCTGCGGCGGCGCGGTGAACGGGGAGGGCGGCCGCACCTCCCTGTCCTCAGCGTGACTCCGCGCGGGCGGACCGGTCAGGGGCGTGCGTCCCGTGCCGTGCCGGGCCGAACGGCCCTGACCGGGCCGCCCGACCGCGGCCACGCTGAGAGGCGAACCCCGCCTCTCGAGACCTGTTGGAGGAAACCATGAGGATCGCGATCAACGGCTTCGGCCGGGTCGGCCGCGTCTTCCTGCGCATCGCGCGCGAGCGCGGTCTCGACGTCGTGGCCGTCAACGACGTGACCGACACCGCCACCCTCGCCCACCTGCTCGCGTTCGACTCGACCTACGGCCGGCTCGGCGTGCCGGTCGACGCGCGCGGCGACGCGCTGATCCTGGACGGCCGGAAGATCGCCGTGTTCGCCGAGCGCGAGCCCGCGAAGCTGCCCTGGGCCGACCTCGGCGTGGACGTGGTGATCGAGTCCACCGGCCGGTTCCGCACCCGGGACGCGGCCGCCGCGCACCTGGCCGCCGGGGCACGCAAGGTGCTGATCTCCGCGCCCGCCAAGGGGCCGGTGGACGCCACCGTCGTGATGGGCGTGAACCAGGGCACGTACGACCCGGCCCGGCACGACGTGATCTCGAACGCCTCGTGCACCACCAACTGCGTGGCCCCGATGGCCGACGTGCTGCACCGGCACTTCCACCTGCGCCGCGGCTTCATGACCACCGTGCACGGCTACACCAACGACCAGGTGCTGCTCGACTCCCCGCACAAGGACCTGCGCCGCGCCCGCTCGGCCGCGCTGAACATCATCCCGACCTCGACCGGCGCCGCCAAGGCCGTCGGGCTGGTCATCCCCGAGCTCGCCGGACGGCTCGACGGCATCGCCCTGCGCGTGCCGGTGCCGACCGGATCGCTGGTCGACCTGACCGCCGTGCTCGACCGCCCGGCCACCGCCGAGCAGGTCCGCGCCGCGTTCGCCGAGGAGGCCGAGGGCCGGCTGCGCGGCGTGCTGCGGGTGACCGAGGAGCCCGCGGTCTCCACCGACGTGCTCGCCGACCCGGCCTCCTGCGTCATCGACAGCACCCTGACCCAGGCCGACGCGGACCTGGTCAAGGTCTACGGCTGGTACGACAACGAATGGGGCTACACCGCCCGGCTGGCCGACCTCGCCGAGTACGTCGGCGCGCGCCTTACCGCTTCGGGCACTCCGGCCGTGTGACCGGAGTCCGGGACCTTCGGCCGTACCGGGCGCGGCGCGCCGGGCCGACTGTGTTGGCAAGGGCGCCGTGCCGAGCTCCGTGAATCCGTCGGCGGGCGCGGAGCGAAAGGCGGGATCATGACCACCGAACAGCCCCCATCCGCACGGCGCGTCGTCGTATGGACCGACGGGTCGGCCGAATCCGAGGGCGCAGTCGGCTGGGCCGCGCGCCACGCGACGGCCCGGACCTGGCCGATGCACGTCCTGCACGTGCCGACGGCGGCCACCCTCGCGGTCGCCGCCGGCGCCCGCGCCGCGGACCGCACGCGCTTCGCCGACCGTGACGAGGCGGCGGTGGACGCGGTCCGGCTGGCCCAGGACGTGCGGCGGATCCGGTCCAAGCACCGGGGTCTGCGGATCACCGTCCAGGTCGTCGCGGAAGGGACGTTCTCGGGCCGCGCGCTGCTGCATCCCGGCGACGTGCTGGTGACCGCGCCGCGGGGATTCGCGGCCCTGGCCGCGCGCACCGACGGCGACGCGCCGGTCCCGGTCATCGTGGTGCCGAACGACATGGCGGCCGCGGCCGGCGAGCGCCGCGTGATGCTGCTGACCGGACCGCGGCTCGCCCCGGCCGTCGCCTCGTTCGCCTTCGCCACGGCGGCGGACCTGGCCACCGTGCTCGACGTGGTGCGCATCGCCCCGCAGGACGGGGCATTCGGCGGCGACTACTGGATCGCCCCGCAGAGTTCGACCCACCTCACCGAGTCCCGCCTGCAGGCCGAACTGGCCCGGCTGCGCGCCCGCTTCCCGGCCGTGCCCGGCGCCTCGCTGACCCTGCGCACCAGGCCGTGGGCGACGCTGCGCACGATGGCGCGCACGACGCACCTGCTGGTGGTGGGGGCGTCGGAGGCGAGCTCGCGGCTGCGGGATCTGCTGGAACTCGGCACGTGCCCGGTCGCGGTCGTGCCGGAGGAGGTCTGAGATGGGCGCCGTGGTCGAGGCCGCGCGCTCGCCGTTCGGCGTCGTAGTCGGGGTGGACGCCTCCGAGACGTCCGAGCACGCCACCGCGTGGGCGGCGCGCGAGGCGGCCGAGCGCGGCGTCCCGCTGACCCTCGCCCACGCCCGCGGCGGCGCGGGGGAACGGGTGGCGTCCGCGCTGCTCGACACGACGGCCGAACGCGCCGCGTCCCCGCACCCCCGCCTCGATGTCAAGACCTTCCTTTCCACGCAGAGCCCGGCGCGCATACTGACCGAGCTCAGCCTGGACGCGGAACTCGTCGTCACCGGCACCCGCGGGCACGGCGGCTACACCGGACGGCTGCTCGGTTCGGTCAGCGGAAGGCTCTCCGGGCACGCGCACTGCCCCGTCGTGATCGTGCGCGGCGCGCAGCCGACCGTGGCCAAGACGCAGCTGGTGCTCGGCCTCGAACCCGACGAGGATCCGGCACCCATCGGCTTCGCGTTCCGCACGGCCGCGGCCCTCGGGCTCAGCGTGCTGGCCGTGCGGGCCTGCGACGCGGACACCCCGCCGCGGAAGGCGCTGCTCGGGATGAACAGCCTGCTGCGGCAGGAACGCATCATGCACCCGGAGATCCCGATCACGATCGAGGCCGTCCAGGGTGATCCGGTGACCGTGCTGCGCCGAGCCGCCCGCGACGCGCGGCTGATCGTGCTCGGCACGCGGCGGCGCGGCGGAACCGACGCCGGGCCGGGCCGGATCGCGCACGGGCTGCTCTCGATGCCCGGCACCCCGGTGGCGCTCGTCTCAGCCCGCTGAGCCGCCACGCCCGAGGTCATTCCACCGGCGCGCGTCGTAGTCTGCGCAGATAGGGGTTCTCCAGCCGCGCGGGCCCGAACGCGCCGGTCGCGGCGGCGGTCCACGCGCCGTCCTGATCGAACCCGATGGTCACGCGCAGCGTGGCGAGCTCGGGGCACGCGGCGAACAGCGCCGACAGCCGGACGGCCGCATCCACCGGAGTGCCGACCAGCTCAGCCGCCTCGCGCGCGCCGAACGGGACGAGCAGGGTCCGCGCGGCTTCGCCGTCCCCGGAGCCGGACAGCAGCGGCCCGAACACCGGGTCCTGCCATGCCGTCAGCACCGTCGCACGGGCGTCCGCCGCCGCGCCGCCCGGGAGGCCGATCGCCTCGAGCAGATCCGCGCACTCCGGCTCCGTCAACTCCCGGCCCGCGGGGTCGGCCCGCAGCCAGTCCTCGACCAGTTTCCGAGCGGCCAGCGTGTCGAAGTCCGGCTCCGGCTCCTCGTCGCCCGGCGGCCTGCGGGTGACCTCGGCGGCGCGCACCAGTGCGGACAGCGCCCGAGCCGCGTCCGCCGCGTCTGCGTACGACGGCAGCGCGCGGCCTGCGGACCGCGCGGATCGCAGTACCGTGACGGACTCCGCCTGATCGACCACGACCGCGAGCACCACCGCGTCCGCACGTGCCGTCTCGGCCGCAACCAGCGGATCGAGCGCATGCGGCACGGTGGGCGCGACGGCGATCACCACGGCGTCCGCGGGAGCAGGCGAATCCGCCGTGCCGAGCACGCGCGTGACGGCTGCCGCGAGGGTCGGCTCGTCCGCAGCGGGCGTGAGGTTCACCGCCTCCGTCACCTCGAGCCCCGCAGCGGTGCACGCCTGGACGGTCAGACTGACCATTCCGTGTGTAGTGCCGACCACCGCGACGCGGCGGCCCCGCGGCACCGGCTGATGCGCCGTCAGCGCGGCGGCGTCGACGAGCGCGCCGAGCGAGGGCAGCGCGATGATCCCGGCCTGTTCGTAGAGCGCGGTGCGCGCCTGGCTCGGCGACTCCTCGGGATCGACCGCCAGCAGCGGAATGCGCCGGGACAGCCGCCGGGCCGTGCGGGCGAACTTGCGCGGATTGCCGAAGGACTCCACGTGCAGCAGCCCGAACCGGGTGGCCGGGTCCCGCTCCCAGTGCACGAGCACGTCGTTCGCGCTCACGTCGTACTTCTCGCCCACCGCGGCGAAGGTGCTGACCCCGACGCCGAGCCGGCCCAGGTGGCCGAGCAGCGCGAGACCGACTCCGCCGGACTGCACCGCCACGCCGGCGTCTCCCGGCGCCGGCGGCAGGTTCGACAGCAGCGCGCTGAAGCCATTCGCCCCGCCGGGGGCCGCGACGCCCAGACTGCCCGGGCCCACCAGCCGCATCCCCGCCTCGTGGCAGACGCGCAGCAACCCGCGCCCCTGCTCCGGCGGAACTCCCACCGCGGTCACCACGACGGCCTTGACCTTCGACTCGGCGCACCGGCGCGCGGCCGCGACGACGTCGTCCGGCGGCGCGGTGATCACGACGAGTCCGGGCCGCGCGTCCCGCGGGAGCGCTTCGCCGCGGACGCCGCCGACGTGCACGGGCCCCGCGAAGCCGGCGAGATTGCGCAGCACCGCCTCGGTGGTCGCCTCCCCCGCCGCGCCGAAGACGGCGATCTCGTCCGGCGCGAAGAGTGCGCGCAGGCTCGCCTCGTCCGCAACCGCCTCGCGTCGCGCCTCCGCGTCGAGCAGCGCGGCGCCGCCGGTGACGGCCGGGTCGAGCGAGATCGTCAGGGTGCACTCGCCGTACTCCCAGTCGCGCTCGACCGGGATGCCGAGGGCGAGGAACACGCCGAGCATCCGCTGGTTCTCGCCCTGGGTCACGGCCGTCAGCCGGCGGACACCGACCCGCTGCGCCGCGAGCATCAGGTGCTCCGCGAGCAGCGTCGCCACGCCGTGGCCCTGCAGCGCGTCGGAGACCTCGAACGCGATCTCCGCCTCGTCGTCCCGGCGGGTCCGGTACCACTCGGCCAGGCCCACGGCCGTCCCGTCGAGCAGCGCGATCAGGGCGCCCTGGGACGGCGGGTACTGGTCGGAGAGCGGCGAGCACAGGGCGTCGGCGAGCCGCTCGCCCGGGTGCGCCGGGACGCTGAAGAAGCGGTGGTAGAGGCTCTCCTGGCCGAGCGTGGCGGCGAAGTCGTAGACCGCCTGCCAGTCCTCCGGCGTCACCGACCGGACGTGGACGCAGCGTCCGTCGGTCAGCAGGGCGTAGGCGTCCGCGCGGTCGATGGTGTCCATGCCCCCAGGCTCATGCCGCTGCGCCCGACCGGACAGGGCCGTTGGTCCCTGCCGGGCGGCGCGGCCAGGCCCTAAGTTCTCAGGCATGAGGATCATCGACGGCGCGCAGATCGCCGCCCACCTGCCGCTGGCCGAAGCCGGCACACCGCGGATCGTCGCGTCCGGCAACCACGCCACGCCGTGGCGGCTGCTGGAGGCGGTGGACAAGGCCGTGCCCGCGTACCGGCTGTTCATGCTGGCCGCGCAGCACGGCGTCCCGGTCCGCGACGGCGTGCGGCACGAGAGCCCCTTCGTCGGCCCCGGCATGCGCGGCCTGCCCACCCTCGACTACCTGCCCACCCGGCTCTCGCTGGTGCCGCGCATCCTGGCCAGCACCCGCCGCCCGGACATGGTCCTGCTGAACGTCGCCCCGCCGCGCGACGGAATGCTCTCGCTCGGCGTCGAGGTGAACGTGCTGCCCGCCGCGATCGAGCAGTGCCGGGCGAACGGCGGCCTCGTCCTCGCCCAGATCAACCCGCTGATGCCCTACACGTACGGCGACGCGCAGATCCCGCTGGACGCCGTGGATCTCGCGATCGAGGCGGAGGAACCGCTCGCCCTGCCGGCGCCGCGCGCGGCCGCCCTCGACGGCCAGATGCGGCGGATCGGCCACAGTGTCGCCGGGATGATCGGCGACGGGGCCACGCTGCAGGCCGGGATCGGAGCCGTGCCCGACTCGGTGCTCGCCGAGCTGGGCCGCCGCCGGGGCCTGCGGATCTGGTCGGAGATGATCAGCGACGGCGTGCTCGGCCTCGAACGGTCCGGCGCGCTGGATCAGGACACGGACCTGACCGCGTCCTTCCTGTTCGGCTCGGCCGAGCTCTACGCCTGGGTCGACCGCAACCCGCGGCTGCGGATGCTGCGGACCGAGACCGTCAACGACCCGGCCCGGATCTGCGCGCAGCCCGCGATGACCTCGATCAACACCGCGCTCCAGGTGGACCTGTTCGCCGAGGCCAACGCCTCGTACGTGCGCGGCGGCGTGTACTCCGGCTTCGGCGGCCAGACCGACTTCGTCGTCGGCGCGCTGCACTCCCCCGGCGGCCAGGCGATCATCGCCCTGCCCTCCTGGCACGCGAAGTCGGACACCTCCACGGTCGTCGGACGGCTGACCGAGCCGGTCACCTCGTTCCAGCACACCGCGATCGTCACCGAGATCGGCCGCGCCGACCTGTTCGGGCTCACCCGGCAGGAGCAGGCGGCGAACCTCATCGAGCACGCCGCCCGCCCCGAAGCGCGTGAACAACTGCGTGCGGAGGCGTCCCGGCTCGGACTCTGACCGGTATGCGGACAGAGCGCGTGCGGATCGGCTTTCTCAGCGGTCGCCGCCGCGCCCCTGCGAGTTGCGCAGCTCGGAGACCATGACCGCGGCCTGGACCCGGCGCTCGACGCCCAGCTTGGCCATCAGCGAGGAGACGTAGTTCTTCACGGTCTTCTCGGCCAGGTACATCCGCTCGCCGATCTGCCGGTTCGTCAGGCCGTCCCCGATGAGGTCGAGGATCCTGCGCTCCTGAGCGGTCAGCGCGCCGAGCGGGTCCTTGTGGTCGCCGGAGCGCAGCCGCGCCATCACCGCCGCCGTCAGCTTCGGGTCCAGCAGCGATCCCCCGGCGGCGACCGTGCGCACGGCACCGACCAGATCCGTCCCCGAGACCTGCTTGAGCAGATACCCGGACGCCCCGGCCATGATCGCGTCGAACAGCGCCTCGTCGTCCGGGAACGACGTGAGCATCAGGCAGGCCAGTTCGGGCATCCGTGAGCGCAGGTCCCGGCACACCGAGATGCCGTCGCCGTCCGGCAGCCGCACGTCCAGCAGCGCGACCTGCGGCCTGAGCGCCGGGACCCGGGCGAGGGCCTCGGCGGCGCTTGACGCCTCGCCGACCACCTCGAACTCGCCCTCGACCTCGAGCAGGTCCTTCACGCCCCGGCGGACGACCTCGTGGTCGTCGAGCAGGAAGATGCGTATCGGCTGCGTCGGGCTCGGCGTCTGCACCATGGCTCCACGATATTCCGGCGGCCCGACCCCCGCACGGGCCCAAGGTCCCGGGGCGCGCACAGAAGGGCGGCAAGAGCCCCGCCATCGCTCGCGGCTGACGATCGCGCGGTGCGCGACGGAGGGGCTGCCGCTTCTCCGCGTCGATTCCGTCTCAGGCTCTTGCCGTCAACTTCAGGAAACCACCGCGGCGGCCGGGGCATCAGTGCCGATGGTCCCGACCTCGGGACGCCGCGGCCCGTCCCGGCATCCGCCGGACGCGGGCCGCTGAGCCCTGGGATCGGGGGCGTCATTCTGATATGAGAGGTGCATGACCGACGAAACGGGCTCGCATCCGCACCGCAGGCGCTTCCTCGCGGCCCTGGCGGCGCTCGGCGGGATCGGCGTCGGCACGTACTTCGGCGTTTCGAGCTGCTCGGGCGGCGGCAGTCCGCCGGCCGCGCGCCCGACGCCGAAGCCGAAACCGAAGCCGCAGCCGAGGACCCGGCCGGGAAATCCGTTCACCGGCATCGGCACCGCGGGCCGCGTCCTGGCCGTGAAGATCGACAACGTCGGCGCCGCGCAGCACCAGCAGGCCGGGCTGAACTCCGCCGACCTGGTGTACGTGATCCAGGTCGAGGGCGGGCTGAGCCGGTATCTGGCGGTCTTCGACAGCGGCGGCGTCCCGTCGCGCGTCGGCCCCGTGCGCAGCGCCCGGCAGACCGACATCCCGCTGCTGGCCCCGTACGGCCACGTCGGATTCGTCTACAGCGGCGCCATCACCGGACTGTACAAGTACCTTGACAAGGCCGACGTGCAGAACATATCCCAGCGCACCGCCGAACAGCTCTTCAGCAACGGAGGCAGCTCCCCCACCTACGTCGACCCCGCCGCGATCCTCCGCACCTATCCGCAACTGACGCAGGCGAATGACGTCGGATTCCGCTTCGGAGCCATCCCCGGCGGCGGCAAGGCGACCGGATCGGTGTCCGTTTCCATGCCGACGGCCTCGTTCACGTTCACGGCTTCGGCGAACCACTGGCTGGTCTCCTGCGACGGTTCCCCGGTCACGACCCTCGACGCGGGCCGTGCGTACACTGACAACGTCGTCATCCAGCACGTCGACGTCGGCCACGGACTGTTCACCGACCACAACGCCGCCGAGCCCGCCAACGAGGTCTTCTCGCAGACCACCGGCCACGGAACCGCCGACTTCTACCGGGACGGGTACGTCTGGCACGGCCAGTGGTCCAAGCCCTCCGACACCTCGCCCACCTCGTACACCGTCGGCGGCACCCCGTTCCAGTTGAAGCCGGGACGCACCTGGATCGTCCTGCTCGGCACCGGCTACGTGGGTTGACCACGCGGATCACGCCTCGTGGCAGAGGCCTTCGACAGCAGCGGCCCTCAGCCAGCGCGGTCGGTGAGGTGCGCGGCGACCCGCGCGATGTCGTGCACGGTGACGATCCCCAGCACACGGTGCTCCTCGTCGACGACGGGGATCGCGTCGAGGTCGTACTCGACCAGGAGCCGCGCGCACGTCCGGATGCTGTCCTGCGGGGCGAGGGCGACCCAGTCGGCGTGGCCGAGGTCCCTGAGCGGGATCTGGTCGTCGCTGCGCAGGTCCACGCGGTGGGCCTGGGCGACGAGCCGCGGACCGATCACGCCGACGCAGCGCCCGTCGGCGTCGACCACGATCAGATGCCGGGCGTGGCCGTCCAGGAAGCGCCGCACGACCTCGCGCAGCGTCGCGGTCTCGCTGATGGTCGCGTCGACCGGGCTCATCAGATCCCGCGCGGTCGACGTGTCGAGCTCGTCATACGCCTTCATCGTCTCCATGACCCCATCGTCCGGCCGCGGCGGACGCCCGGGCAGAGCACTACCGCCCGCAGCGCGCGGGCCGAACGTCCCCTCACTCAGCCGCCCGCCGACGTGAACGCGGTCTTGAGGGTGCGCAGCGCCACGAGCGGGTGGACCGCGGTGTGGTAGATCGCGGGGATCGTCCGGGCGGTGCCGGTCAGCCCGTAGACGGCGTGCATCGCGCTGCGGACGGAGTACTCGACGGTGAACACCACGTCCTCGGGGATCTCGACGTACTGGCCGAGGAAGGCGAAGTTCCGCGCGCCCGGCGGGATCACGTGCGGCCGATCCGTGACGGAGCGCGGCGCGAACTGGCTGGTGATGTACGGCATCATGACCGGGATCACGGTCGTGGTGGCGAGGATCTGCTCCAGATCGGCGCCGAAGCCGAGCTGTCCGACGAGCTCCGTGAGGATCTCCTGGCCGGTCGCCTCCTGCATCGGCTTGGGCACGTACCCGCCGGGTTCGTCGAGCAGCAGCCCGAAGCCCCAGGCGGTGTGCACGCCCTCGGGCTGGCCCTCGAAGTGCGGGGCGTGCGGCACGACCAGGGACAGCAGCCACGGCGAGTCCTTGAAGGTCATCAGCCCGCCGGTGCCGGGCAGGTTCCCGGACAGCTCCTCGATCCGGTGGATCAGCAGCGGGTCGCGCATGGTGAGTGTGAACGACTCCCACTTCGAGGCGTCCACGTCCCGGTCGAACACGCCCGGGTTTCCGAAACCGGCGCCGGGGTTCTCGGCGGCCAGGTGCTCCCAGAGCGCGAATCCGCCGTCCCGGTGGCCCCGGATCAGCTCGGGGGCGTGCTCGTCGCCGCCATACGCGGCGTCCGACGTCATCGAGCCGATGGTGATCAGCACGAGGTCGCGCGGCCCGAGATCGTAGGCGCCGGTGAACTCGCCGCGCTCGAACGCGATGCGGCGGGCGGTTCGTCCCGCCTTGGTCGTCTCGAACAGCACGTCGGTCACCCGCGCGCCGTACTCGAACTGCACTCCGCGTTCGGTCAGCCAGGCGCAGATCGGGCGCACGATCGACTCGTACTGGTTCAGCTTCGTGCGACGGACCCCGGCGAGCGTGTGGATCCGCGGCAGCTCCTGTGCGAAGCGCAGCAGGTAGCGCTTGAGCTCGATCGCGCTGTGCCAGTTCTGGAACGCGAACGTGGTGCGCCACATCGCCCAGAAGTTCGTGGCGAAGAAGTGCTCGGAGAAGAACTCGTCGATCCGCCGCGAGCCGATCGCCTTCTCCGGAAGCGAGAGCAGGTGGGCGAGCGCACCCAGGTCGTGGACGTCCAGGCCGAGTTCGTGCGCGTCGAGCACCTCGTGGCCGCCGCCGATCAGCCGCGCACCGGCGTCCGAGTGCCACTTCGCGTTGAACTCCCAGACCTCGTCCTTGACCGAGCGGTTCGGGTCGCCGAGCGTCGGGATCGAGCCGAGCAGGTCCCACAGGCAGGTGTAGGCCTCCTCCTCGAACATCCGGCCGCCGCGGGTGACGTACCCGGCGTCGGGGCGGCCCGCGCCGTCCAGGGATCCGCCGGCCACCGGCAGCTCCTCCAGGATCCTGATCCGTGATCCGTCGAAGCCGGCGTCGCGGACCAGGAACACCGCCGCGGCGAGCGCGGCGATGCCACCGCCGACCAGGAAGATCCTCGCGTCCTCGGGTGACTCGGCGAAATCGCTCTCGGTCATGGCCGTCCTCCGATCTGAGCCCTGTCCTGCCATTGACTCGCCGTCCGCGCCGGCTGTGGAGTGCCGAAGGTCCCGTCGTCGTCCGGTCGGCACGGGACGGTCGACTCTGGTCGGCGCGGCCCGCCCCGGCGATGCTGGAGACCGACCCTGGGAGGCAGTGATGGACAGTTACTTCCGGCTCATGGCGGCGGGACCGTTGTTCTTCGTGAGTTCCTGGCTGCTGATGCTGTTCGCCGGGGCCACGGCGCCGGACACGGGATTGCGGCCCTTCGGGTACCTCACCGCGATGGTCGTGACCATCGGCCTGTGGCTCACGCTCGCCCCCGCCATCAGCGCGGTCGTCGGGAAGGCGGGCGGGAAGCAGTGCACGAAGCCGAAGGCGAAGGAGGAACGATGAGTACCGTGACGGCGCCGGTTCCGACCCGGACCACCCAGCTACCCGCCGTGCTCGACCTCCCTGAGCACCCGGTCGGCCTGCTCGTGTTCGCCGAGGGCTTCGGCGGCACCACGGTCAACCCGCGTAGCGAGTGGATGTCGGCGCACCTGGTCCGCGCCGGGATCGCGGTGTTGAGAGTCGAGATCATCGACGCGCTCGCGGCATTCGACGCGGGGCACGTGTACGACATCGACGCCCTCACCGAGCGCTTGGCCGCGGCCGTGCACCGTGCGCGCCGCCAGCCCCAGACCGAAGGGCTTCCGGTGGCGCTGTTCGGCGCGGGTATCGGATCGGCGGCGGCGCTGCTTTTGGCGGCACGGCCGGAGGAGGACATCGCGGCCGTGATCTGCCGGGGCGGGCGGCCGGATCTGGCGGAGGCGTCCATCGCGGCCGTCCGCTCGCCCGTCCTACTGATCGCGGGCGCCCGGGAGCGCGGGATCGTTCCGCTGCTCCGCGAGACGCGCACATGGCTGCGTACCGCGACCGACCTGATCTTGCTGCCGCGCGCCGACCGCGCGTTCGACGAGGAGCACGAGATCGCCCTCGCCGCGCGCGTGGTCGGGGATTGGCTGCTGCCGCTGCTCAGCCGCCCGCGCTGTAGCGCTGCGTCGCCTTCTGCAGGGCCGTGAGATAACCGGTCCGGGCCTGCCCCTCGTCGCCCTTGTCGGACTTGCCGGCTTCTTCGCGCACGACGGGCTCGGCGAGCATTCCGCGGACCTGGTCCAGGGACTCGAAGCCCTTGCGGCGCATCCAGCCGGTCAGCCCGTAGATCAGCTTGTCGACGTGCTCGGGGCCGTGCCGCAGCAGGGCGGAGGTCGTCATCACCACGTCGGCCCCGGCCAGCAGGTAGGCGGCGACGTCGGCGGCCTCGTCGACCCCGGTGCTCGCGGCCAGGGACGCGGCGGTCAGGCGGCGCAGCCGGGCGATCCAGCTGCGGCCGAACGCGGCGTCGGCCGGGCGGGAGAGTTCGAAGGTGGCGTCCACGTTCAGCGTCTCCGGGTCGATCCCGGTCTGCATGAACCGGTTGAACAGCACCAGTCCGTCGGCCCCGGCGTGCACCAGGCGCAGCGCCAGATCGCCCGGCGAGCTCAGGTAGGGCGAGATCTTGACCGCGACGGGGACGGAGACCACCGCCTTGACCGTGCCGAGCACCTCGATGTGCCGCTGTTCGTACTCGGCCGCCGGGATGAGCGGATCGACCTGCGGGAAGTAGAGGTTCAGCTCGATCGCGGACGCGCCGGCCTGCTCCATCGCGACGGCGTAGTCGGTCCACCAGCCGGTGGTGTAGCCGTTGAGGCTCGCGATCACCGGGATGCCCGTCGTGGCGGCGGTCTTCTCGATCAGCGCGAGGTAGCCGCGCGGGCTCTGCCGCGATCCGCCCGGGGGCACGTATCCGGACCGCTCCTGCGGCTCACTGGCGTGCAGCAGTCCCCCGTGCACGTTGATCTCCCGTTCGAGCTGCTCCTCGAACAGCGAGGCGAGGACCACCGCGCCGACCCCGGCCTCGGCCAGGCGGTTCACGCCCGCGACCGTGCGGCCGTACGGACCCGCCGAGGCGACGATCGGATTGCGCAGTTCCAAGCCCAGATAACGGGTCGTGAGGTCCATGGGTGCCTCCTGATCGTGTCGGTCGGCCGTCGCCCATCAGTCGATCACGCCCCGTCGAAGGTGGGCAGAGACCAAGGTCCTGCCCGGAGTGGGTCGCTGCGCCCCGATCGGCCGTGGCCACGCGCACGCAGTAGCCAGACCCACGACCGCGGTTCAGGTGTTGCGGCCGCCGTTGACGCCGAGGATCTGGCCGGTGACGTACCCCGCATCGTCGCTCACGAGGTACGCGGTGGCGGCGGCGATGTCCTCGGGGCGGCCTGCGCGGCGGACCGGCGTCTGCGCGGCGTGGAAGTCGACGCTCTCGCCGAGCAGTCCGCGCTCCTCGCTGCGGCGAAGCATCGGGGTGTCGACGAAGCCCGGCGGGATGGTGTTCACGGTGATGCCCTGCGGCCCGAGTTCGAGCGCGAGGGCCTTGGTGAAGCCGATCACCCCCGCCTTAGCGGCCACGTAGTGGGTCATCAGCGGCTGCCCGCTCTGCGCGGACGAGGAGGAGATGTTCACGATCCGGCCCCACCCGGCCGCGATCATATCCGGGACGGCGACCTGGCAGCAGTGGAACGTGCCGGTCAGATTGATCCTGAGCAGTTCCTCCCACGACTCGACACTGATGTTGACGAAGCGCCGGTAGCCCTCCTTGCCCGCGGAGTTCACCAGGATCGCCACCGCACCAAGCCGGTCGCGCACCTCGTCGAAGCCGCGTTCCACGGCCGCACGGTCCGCCACGTCGAGCGCCACACCAATGGCCGGTACGCCCGTTTCCGCAGCGATCTTCTCCGCGGCGGCGTGCGCGGCCTCGCCATTCAGATCGGCGATGGCCACGCTTGCTCCATCCGCCGCCAGCCGTCGTGCGACGGCTAGGCCGATGCCGGACGCTCCCCCGGTGACGACCGCGACCCGCCCGGTCATCGCGCCACCTCCCGGTCCTGGTACGCAGCCACGTATTCGCCCGCGGTCTTGTGCAGATGCCTGATGAGGATCTCCTGGTCGCCCAGGGGAAAGTGCGTGACCGCCCGGGATTCGAGCATGGTCTGGGTGGCTTCGAGGGTGTTGCAGTCCTGGAGGCCGAACTCCTTGAACGTCACCGCCGCCAACTCCTGCCTGAGCCGGTCGCGAGCGGTCTTGGGCGGCACGAAATAGCAGGTTCCCTCGAAGACATGTGCGTTGTACGCGGTCGGCCAGTAGTGGTACGTGAGGTACCAGCCCGGCGCCCACACTACGATCATGAAGTTCGGGAAGAAGACGTAAGAGTCGAGTCCCCAGGAGCGGTGCCGCGCGGGATTGAGCCCGGACGGCAGGGGATTCAGGCCCTCGATATCCGGCCGGTCCCACGGTCCGAAGTTCCCGCTGCGCAGTACCCGCTCGATCGGCTTGACCATGGCCGGATCCTTCGGCGGCGACATCCCGCCCCACGACGACTGCATCGAGTGCGGGCCGTCGATGTCGTAGTGCAGCGACTCGTAGCCGTATCCGGCGAGCTTGTTCGACTCGTCATTCACGTACTGCTTCGCGTGCAGGATCGGCGCGTGGTAGAACTCGGCGAAGGCATCGAGGTAGAGCTTCCAGTTACTGCGGATCTCCGCCCGATACTGGAAGACCTGCGTCATCTGGTCGAACGGATAGCCCTCAAGACCGTGCGCGAACCGTCCGAGGTATTCGCGCAGCGGGGCGGCCTCCGCATCGAAATTGACGAAGACGAACCCCTCCCACACTTCGCAGCGCACTGCGGAACCGCCGCTCGACGCGCGGATCCGTCCGTCGGCGTCGCGGGAGACGGCCACCGTCGCGCGGACGGCGTGGATCTCCTTGGCGAACGAGTCGCCCGGACCCGGGATCAGTTCCACCCGGCCGACGTTCAGCCACGTCCGCTCGAAGACCGCCGCGCACTCCGCCGCGTGGTGCTCCGGGGAGATCGAGTCCTCGAACGTGACGGGCCCGGTGCCGAGCCGCGGGAAGTGCTCGGTCCAACTGCCTTCGGCGGGCTTGGGAAAGTGCGCCATCAACGAACCTCCTGACGTGCCGTCAAGAGAAACCATACGGAGCCGTCTAATTAACGTCAACGGTCCGCCGCGCCGTAGAGTTGCGGCATGGATTCCGCGGCGCCCGAGGCGCGCTCCCGGGTCGGGCGGCCCACCCCGGCCGAGGCGGCGGAGCTCACCGAACGCCTGCGCAGGGCCGCGGTCGAGACGTTCCTGGAGCACGGCTACGACGGCACCAGCATGGAGACGGTCGCGCAGGCCGCCGGGATCACCAAGAGCACCCTCTACGCGCGCTACCCCGACAAACGCGCGCTGTTCAACGCCGTGAGCGCCTGGGCCCTGACCCGCCTGGAGCGCGACGAGCACGTCGACGAGCCGCTGCCCGACCCCCTCCCCGACGCCCTGCTCGCCATCGCGCGCGCGATCCTGGCCCGCTCCCTGGACCCCAACCTCGTCCGGCTGAACCGCATGGCAGTCGCCGAATCCGCACGCTTCCCCGAGTTCGCCGCAGGCTCCCAAGCCGTGACCTGGACCCCCCGGATCCGCGTGATCATGGACCTGCTGCGTCGGCACGAGAACGCGGGCACCGTCGTCCTCGAAGACGTAGAACTCGCCGCCGAACAGTTCTTCGCCATGGTCGGCGCGATGCCCGCGTGGCTCGCCGCATACGGAATCCACCGGACCCCGGACGTCGAGGAAGCGCACCTCCAGCACGCCGTCAAACTGTTCCTCAACGGAGTGCTGGCGCGTCCCTCCGATCAGCGGATGTAACGCCCTGAGATCGCCCGCGCGATGACGAGGCGCTGGATCTCGCTGGTGCCTTCGAAGATGGTGTAGATCTTGGCATCGCGGTACATGCGCTCTACGGGGTGTTCGCGGCTGTAGCCTGCGCCGCCGAGGATCTGGATGGCCTTCTCGGAGGCGGCCACGGCCAGTTCGCCGGCGCGGAGCTTGGACATGGAGCCCTGGGCGGCGTCGAAGGGCTTGCCGGTGCGGGCCATCCAGGAGGCCTGCCAGATCAGCAGCCTGACCATCTCGATCTCGGTGCGGATGTCGGCGAGGGAGAAGGCGATGGCCTGGTTCTCGATGATCGCCCTGCCGAAGGCCTCGCGCTGGTTGGCGTATTCGAGGGCGTACTCGTAGGCGGCGCGGGCGATGCCGAGGGCCTGGGCGCCGACGGTGGGGCGGCTGACCTCGAACGTGGCCATGGCGGCCTGCTGGGCCTGGCCCTGGGCCTGCGCGGTGCGCTGCTCCTGGGTGCCGCTGGCCGCCGCGACGGCGGCGGCCTGCTTCTCGCGGGCGCGGGCGATGCGGGCGTCGAGCTTCTCCTTGCCGCCGAGCAGGCAGGCGCCGGGGACCCGGACGTCGTCGAGGAACACGTCCGCGGTGTGCGAGGCGCGCAGGCCGAGCTTCTTGATCTTGCGGCTCGCCTCCAGGCCCTTGGTGCCCGGCGGGACGACGAACGCCGCCTGGCCGCGGGAGCCGAGCTCGGGCTCGACGCTGGCGACGACGACGTGGATGTTCGCGATGCCGCCGTTGGTGATCCAGGCCTTCTGACCGGAGATGACCCACTCGTCCTTGGCCTCGTCGTACCGGGCCCGGGTCCGCAGGCCGCTGACGTCGGATCCGGCCTGGGGCTCGGAGACGCAGAACGCGCCGACCTTCGGGTCGTCCTTGTCGCCGAAGCACTGCGGGACCCACTCCAGCAGCTGCTCCTGCGTGCCCGCGGCGAAGATCCCGGCGACGGCGAGGGACGTGCCGAACAGCGCCATGCCGATGCCCGCGTCGCCCCAGAACAGCTCCTCGTTGGCGATCTGCAGCGACAGGCCGGTCGGGTCGCCGTACAGCTCGGCGAGGGACTCCCAGCCGTAGAGTCCGATCTTCGCGGCCTCCTGGATGACCGGCCACGGGGTCTCCTCGCGCTCGTCCCACTCGGCGGCGGCCGGGCGCACGACGTCCTGGGCGAAGCCGTGCACCCAATCGCGCAGCTCCCGCTGCTCCTCGGTCAAATCCAGCGAGAATCCGGTCATGGCGATGCCCAGTTCCTGACTTTAGAGTAAGTTGACGGGTCAGTAACGTACCCGGCCCGGCACTAAGGTGACAAGGTGCAACCGACGAACGAGGAACGGACCCGCCGCCGGCTGCCCCGCGGGGAGCGGGAGCAGCAGATCATCGACTGCGCGATCCAGGTCTTCGCCCGGCGCGGCTACAGCGCGGCGTCGGTGGACGACATCGCCGAGCAGGCGGGCGTGTCGAAGCCGCTGGTCTACCTGTACCTGGAGTCCAAGGAGGGGCTGTTCCTCGCCTGCCTGCGCCGCGAGGAGCAGCGGCTGGTCGCGGCGTTCCAGGCGGCGGCCGAGACCGGCGGCACCTCGGAGCTGCGGCTGTGGGCCGGACTGCAGGCCTTCTTCGGCTTCGTCGCCGACCACCGGGACAGCTGGGCCGTGCTGCACCGGCAGGCGCCCGACCTCGGCCCGACCATCGCCGAGGAGATCGGCAAGGCCCGGCACACGATCCTCGAGGAGGTGCGCAAGCTGGTGCTCGAGGGGATAGCGCTCGGCCCCGCGCAGGTGCACCTCGGCGACACGGACGCGGACTTCGTGGCGCACGCGCTGGTCGGCGCGGCGGACTCGCTGACCGACTGGATGGAGCGGCACCCGGGCGAGTCGCCGGAGCGGGTCACGCTGCGGCTGATGGGGATGATGTGGGTCGGCATGCGCCAGGTGCTCGGCGGCGAGGTGTGGGTGCCGCCGGAGCAGATCGCGCGGCCCTGATCCGCAGCCCTGATCAGCGGGCGGCAAACTCCGTGAGAAATAAGGTAAAGACGCGGTAGAGCCTGGCAGCCCGGCGTGTCGCGTCGGCGCCGCGCGACGCCGCGCGGGTTAGCCTCGCGAGGTCATCAGCTCGGACCACCACTCCATCCTCAGCAGTCCCACGGCTCCCCCGCGTCGACTCCGCCTCCCCCGGGCATTCCGGGGCATTCGGGCCCTTGGTCCCGATTGGACGGCCGTCGCCCATGGATTTTCCGTTTACCGGTGAGTAAGTTGACTCAAAGGTAAGGAGGAGCAGCTGTTCAGGACAGGACGGCCGACACCACCCCACGCAGGCAAAGGAGCCGCGCATGGCACGGACGTTCTACCGCGGTCTGCGCGCCGCCCGCAGGCGCAAGGACCTCGCGGACCGAACCCGCGTCCACCTCACCATCGAGAACGACCGCGTACGCGAGGTGCACACGGAGCCACTGGCGCCTCCGCTGACCCGCGGCTCACTGGCGGACATACCCTTCGACAACGCCCGGCAGCACCCGAAACGGATAGCCCTGCGCCGGCGCACCGAGCAGGGCTGGCTGCCGGTGAACTCCGTCGAGTTCGCGCAGCACGTCACCGAGACCGCCAAGGGCCTGGTGCACGCCGGGCTCCCGGTCGGCGGCCGGGTCGCGCTGATGTCCCGCACCCGCTACGAGTGGTCCGTGGTGGACTTCGCCATCTGGGCCGCGGGCGGGCAGACCGTGCCGGTGTACCCGACCTCGTCCACCGTGCAGCTGGAGTGGATCCTCGAGGACTCCGGCGTCCGGATGATCATCGTCGAGGACCAGGAGACCGCCGCCGTCGCGAAGCAGGCGATGGCCGTGCTGGACCTGGCGCTGCCGATCTGGGTGATCGAGGAGGGCGGCCTGGAGCAGCTGGCCGAGCTCAGCCTGGGCGTGCCGGACAGCGAGATCCAGGAGCGTCGCGCGACCCTGACGCCGGAGACCATCGCGACGCTGATCTACACCTCGGGCACGACGGGCCGGCCCAAGGGCTGCGTGCTCACCCACGCCGCGCTGTACGCCGAGGCCACCAACATCGTCGAGCTCATGGTCCCCACCTTCCGCGCGGTCTGGGCGCATCAGGAGCCGTCGACACTGCTGTTCCTGCCGATGGCGCACGTGCTCGGCCGCGCGATCGCGATCGCCTGCATCGAGGGCGGCATCACCATCGGCATGTGGCCCACGATCAAGCCGGACGAGGTGCGCCCCGAACTCGAGGCCTTCAAGCCCACGTTTCTCGCCGCGGTGCCGTACTTCTTCGAGCGCATCCACGACATCGCGCGCGGCATGGCGGAGATGATGGGCCGCGCCTCGTCCTTCGACCGCGCCGACCGGGTCGCCGTGAACTACGGCAACGCCCAGATGCGCGCGATCTTCGGCGAGGGCAGGCCTCCCGGCCTCGGGCTGCGGTTCGCGCACCGGTTCTACGACCTGCTCGTCTACCGCCGGGTGCGCGCCGCGATGGGCGGCAAGGTGCGCTACGTGATCAGCGGCGGCTCGCGGCTGGACTCCAGCCTGGCGCAGTTCTTCTTCGGCTGCGGCGTGCTGGTCTACGAGGGCTACGGGCTGACCGAGACGAGCGCGGCCACGACCGTGAACCCGCCGCTGGAGCCGCGTCCGGGCACCGTCGGCGTGCCGCTGCCGGGCGGCGGCGTGCGCATCGACGACGACGGCGAGGTCATGCTCAAGGGCCCGATGCTGTTCTCCGGCTACTGGCGCAACCTCGAGGCGACGGCCGGGTCGATGCACGGGGACTGGTTCTCCACCGGCGACCTCGGCAGCCTGGACGAGCACGGCTACCTGACGATCACCGGCCGCAAGAAGGACATCCTGATCACCAGCGGCGGCAAGAACGTCTCGCCGAGCATGCTGGAGGACCGGCTGCGCAGCCGCGCGCCCGTCGGCCAGTGCATGGTCGTCGGCGACGGCAAGCCGTACGTGGTCGCGCTGATCACGCTGGAGCCGGAGGAGAAGGAGCACTGGCTGACGGTGCGCCGGCGCCCCTACGACACCCCGTTCATCGAGCTCGCCCGCGATCCCGAACTGGTCGCGCAGGTGCAGGCCGCCGTCGCGTACGCGAACCAGGCGGTCTCCCGGGCCGAGTCGATCCGCGCTTTCAAGCTCGTCGAGGGCGAGTTCAGCGAGGAGAACGGACTGCTGACCCCGTCGCTCAAGGTGAAGCGGCACGCGGTGATCTCCGCGTACGCCCGGGATATCGAGGAGTTGTATGCCGGAAGGTGAGGCAAGCGCCGGGCCCGAGTACGACGTGGTCGTCGTCGGCTCGGGTTTCGGCGGCTCGGTCGCGGCGCTGCGGCTGAGCGAGAAGGGGTACCGGGTGCTCGTCGTCGAGGCGGGCCGCCGGTTCACCCGGGAGACGCTGCCGCGCAATTCGTGGGCGACCAAGGACTATCTGTGGGCGCCCCGGCTCGGGTTGTACGGCATTCAGCGCATTCATGTGCTCGGCAACGTGATGGTGCTCGCCGGCGCTGGCGTCGGCGGCGGCTCCCTCAACTACGCCAACACGCTGTACGTGCCGCCGCGCGCGTTCTTCGAGGACCCGCAGTGGGGCGAGATCACCGACTGGGAGGACGAGCTGCGGCCGTACTACGGCCAGGCGCAGCGGATGCTCGGCGTGCGGCAGAACCCGACGACGACGGAGGCCGACGAGTACCTGAAGGCCACCGGCGAGTCGATGGGCGTCGGCCACACCTTCACGCTCACCCCGGTCGGCGTGTTCTTCGGCGACGGCAACGACGGCAACGGCTGCCGCGCGAAGGCCGGCGAGGAGGCCCCGGACCCGTACTTCGGCGGCGCGGGCCCAACGCGGCGGGCGTGCACCGAATGCGGTGAATGCATGACCGGCTGCCGGCACGGTGCGAAGAACACCCTGAACGAGAACTACCTCTACCTCGCCGAACGCGCGGGCGCCGAGATCCGGCCGATGACGACGGTCGTGGACGTGAGGGCGCTCGACGGCGGCGAGTACGAGGTGTACGTGGCGCCCACCGACAAGCGCCGCAAGGCCCGCCCGACCGCGATCCGCTGCGGGCACGTCGTGCTCGCCGCCGGGACCTACGGCACCCAGACGCTGCTGCACCGGGTGCGTGCGGGCGGCGGCCTGCCCCGGATCTCCGTGCGACTCGGCGACCTCACGCGCACCAACTCGGAGGCCCTGGTCGGCGCGATCACCGCCCCCCGCCCGTACCGCAAGCGCCTGAACACGAAGGACACGCCCGACTTCACACGCGGCGTCGCGATCACGTCCTCGATCCATCCGAACGCGACCACGCACATCGAGAACGTGCGCTACGGCAAGGGCTCGAACACGATGGCCCTGATGTGCGTGCCGCAGTACAAGGTCGGCGGCCGCCTGCCGAAGCCGCTGGCCGCCGCGTGGGGCTACCTCTCGCATCCCGTCCTCGTGGCGCGCACGCTCGCGACGCGGCACTGGTCCGAGCGCTCGATCATCGGCCTCGTGATGCAGACGCACGACAACTCGCTGAGCACCTACCTGCGGAAGAAATGGCCCGGACGCGGCCTGCTGACCGCGCGTCAGGGCCACGGCGCGCCGAACCCGGTGCACATCCCCGAGGCGGCCGAGGCGGCGCGGCTGCTGGCCGACCAGATCGGCGGCCTGCCCGGCACGAACCTCGGCGAACTGATGGGCATGCCGCTCACGGCGCACTTCCTCGGCGGCTGCCCGATCTCCGCGGACCCGGAGCACGGCGTCATCGACCCCTACCACCGGCTGCACGGACACCCCGGCATCTCGATCGTGGACGGCTCCTCGGTCTCGGCCAACCTCGGCGTCAACCCCTCGCTGACGATCACCGCGCAGGCCGAGCGCGCGATGTCGCTGTGGCCCAACAAGGGCGAGCAGGACCCGCGGCCGGAACAGGGCGAGGCATACCGCCGCGTGAAGCCCGTCGCACCCGTAACCCCCGCGGTCCCCGACGACGCGTTCGGCAGGCTGGACCTCTCCACGACATGAGCTAAAACGCCCGGGCCGCCGCGAGCAGAAATGCGCACGGCGGCCCGACCTTGTCACTTCGTCAGCTGATCGAGGTGGAGTAGGAGTTCATGGTGAAGTCCTCCTGCACGTTGCCCGTGCCGCTGATCTCGAAGCCGTACTGCACGGTGGAGAGCGTCGGGTTGGAGAAGTAGCCCTTGGTGTTCTCCAGCCACTTCAGCAGGTCGAGGATGTTCACCGTGCCGCTGGTCTCGTTCGAGGTGCGCCAGAACGAGTAGACCGGGTTCGAGCCGTTGCTGCCCACGTACACGTTCCAGGTGTTCCCGTCGAGCGTCAGGTCGCCGATCGAGGAGCCCGCCGGGCTCACGTTGCCCACGGTGTCGGTCCAGACCATGATCTCGTACGAGCTGGAGTTGAGCCAGATGTCGTACGCCGACTCGAAGTTGCCGGAGCCCGGCACCGTCTCGTTGAACGAGCTCGACACCTTCGACAGCGAGTTCAGCGCCGTGCCGACCGGGATCGACGCGTTCGGGTACGCCTTCACGCCGGACGTGCTCGGCTGGGTCGAGTAGACGCCCCAGTTGCTGTAGCTGTTGGCCCACAGGGTCTGCGAGCCGTGCCCGCTGCCCCACTCGTCGTTGTAGATCGTGTACGAGCCGCTGGTGCATGAGCCGTACTGCGCCGAGGTGGTGCAGGTGGCGGCCTGGGCCGGGCCGACGGCGACCGCCGTGGCGGCGCCCGCGAGCAGTCCGGCGACGGCGAGGCGGAGCAGCTTCTTCTGGCCGTTCGTGTGGGTGCGCGTCATTGCGCTACTTCCCTTCGTGCCGTGGGTAGGACGGTTGCGCACCTCGACGAGAGGTAATCGTCGAAGCGCTTCGAAGTCTGCGACCACGGCACTGAAGTGTCAATATGAACGGGATGAAAAATCGAGTTCACTGAATTTCGACAATTTCGTCGAAGCGATTCGACGATCACGGGCCGCACGGATGTGAGTATTCTGCGTCTATGATCACAGCCGGACACGTCGTCCTCTACAGCCGCGACCCCGAGGCGGATCGCGAGTTCTTCCAGAAGGTCCTCAAATACCCGCACGTGGACGCGGGCGGCGGATGGCTCATCTTCAAGCTGCCGCCGGCCGAGTTGGGCGTGCACCCGACCGAGGGCAAGGAATCGCACGAGTTCATGTTCGTGTGCGAGGACCTGGTGACGACGATGGCCGAGCTCACCGGCAAGCGGATCGTCTTCACCCGCCCCGTCACCCAGCACCGGTGGGGCCGCGCCACCGCCTTCCGCCTCCCCGGCGGCGGCGAGGTCGGCCTCTACGAGCCCAGCCACCCGATCGCCGCGACGCTCTAAGCACAGAGGTGGCCCGCGGCGCCTGCAGTCAGTTGCAGGTGCCGCTGCCGCTGATGCACACGTTCGTAGCCCGAACGGGTGACGGCGTATCGAAGACGTCCCCAGTGTCCCCGTTGTAATAATTCGCGTTCAGCATCACCACGGCCGCGTACTTGTAGCGAGCGTACGCACCGGAAGTCGCCGTCCCGCGCGGCACACTCGAATGCTGAATCCACGCGACGACGGAACCAGGCGCCACGTACGGCATGTTGCCGGCCAAGACCGACGTGCCCCGTGCCCCATCCAGCCAGGACACGCGGATCGTGACAGCCGAACCAGGCGTATAGCCACCCACCCCGCCGGGAAAATACAGCGGCGACTGACCTTCACTCACCTGATAAGCCGACCATCCAGCAGTACGCAGCGCGGCAATCCAGGCCGTCGTAGTCTGCGTGATCGGCGCGTCCGAGAAAAAGTATTCGAATTCCTGACGACTGCAGTCCGCCGGCAGCCATCCCGCCATGAACCCACTAGCACGACTCGTCTCGCAGTAGTCGGCAACCGCCGTCGGCCCCTGCACCACCGCTCCCCCGCCACCCGTGGCCACAGCCTTCAACCCCGCATCCATCGCCGTGGCAGCCTCATGGTCCGCCGTCACCACAGCCTGCGACCGCGCAATCCCCCCGATATCCGGCGCCTCCGCCTTGAAGTGCGCATCGACCGCCACCCACGCGACCAGCGCGAGCAACAAGGCCAGCACCACCGCCGCCATCCACCCGATAGCCCGAAACACCGAGCGAACCTCATCAGATCCCGTCCCCATGCACATCAAACTACGTACGCATCGTCACAGGATCACCCGCATCCGGCCCCGATCAGATCTCGATGAACAATCAATCCGTTTCTGCGCTGACGGCCCGCTCCCTATCCTGGAGCGATGTCGGACGCACCCACCGGCTACAAGCTCCTGCACAACCACATGACGATCGAGCCGCTTCTGCGCCTGTTCCCCTATGACTCGCCGCAGTTCACCCGCCTCAACAACGAGTTCCGAGCCCGCATCCTCGAGGAGGCCGCGAACTCCGACATCCCCGGGCTCGTCTTCTCCGTCGTATGGGCCTTCGACCTCCCCGAAGACGCCAAAGCCATCGAAGCCTACGCGCAGCCGTTCCGCACCCGCGGCTCCCGAATCCGCTACCTGGAACTCGCCGCCACGCAGTCGGTCCGCCTCCAGCGCAACATCCAAGACAGCCGACTTGCCGAGAAACCCTCCAAAAAAGACCTCGCATGGTCCCGCGACCACGTCCTCGAACTCGACAGCAAGCACCGCATGAACTCCGCTGGAGAATTCGACGGCCGCGCCGACCACCTGCTGATCGAGAATTCAAACCTGCCGCCGGACGAGGCGGCCACACGCGCCATCGACTTCTTCGGGCTACTCCGGCGGGTCTGACTTCAGCAGGTCCAGGTCGGTGGGCATGAGGGTCGTGTTCTTCAGCAGGGCTCTGATGAGGTTGTGGTTGAGGACGTTGCCGACGGGCTCGCCCACGCCGTCGTTGCGGAGGATGCCGGGGACGGGGGTGCGGGCGGCGGCTAGGCGTTCGCGGACGGTGGCTACGAGGTGGGCGGCGATCTTGGGGGTCCATTCGCGGTCGTCGGCTACGCGGTTGAGGTCTTCGGCCACCTGTTTCCAGGAGACGGGTTGGGGGTAGCGCTCCTGGCGGAGGTAGCGCTGGGCGAGGACGACGAGCACCAGGCGTTCGTCTTCGGTGAGTTCGTAGATGTCGGGCTCGCGTGTCGGCAACTGCGGGACTTCGTCGGGGGCGGTGGCGCGGGGGCCGACTATGTGGATCTCGAGGAGATAGGAGCGGTGGGCGGGGGTGTTGATGAACAGGGGGGTGTAGCCGGGCTCCATGGCGAGTTCGTGGCCGGACAGGACCATGAGGTCGTCGGGGAGGTAGATGGGCAGACGGCCCTCGTTGCGGAGCCACCATTCGCGGCCGTCGCAGGTGAGGATGCCGTGCAGTCTGCTGACGTAGGGGTCGTGGGTGCCGATGGCCACGTGGACGTCGCCCTTGCCGCGGCCGAAGTGGAGTTGGAAGGGGCGGGGCGGGACCGCGAAGCCGCCCTCCACGGCCAGGGCGAAGAGGGTTCCGGGCGGGGCGGAGGGGACGCCGTCGGCGAGGCGGCGTGTGGACGCGGGTAGCACCTGTGGCGCGAAGTCCTCGATCTGCACGCTGCGGCTCCTTCTCGACCAGCCCCCGTTTTCGGCAGGCTAGTCGGGGCGGACGGGGACCCCTCCCCCGTCCGGCGGCGGCGTCAGAACTCGCTGTCGTCGCCGAGCAGGTCGAGGTCGCTCGGGGTGAGGGTGGCGCTGCGCAGCAGGGCGGTGATCAGGTTGTGGTTCAGCGTGTTGCCGACCGGCTCGGGCATCTCGCCGCGCAGGATGCCGGGGATGGGCGAGCGTCCGGTGGCCAGGCGCTGGCGGGCGGCGGCCACGACGTGCTCGACGGAGCGGGCGGTCCAGCGGCGGCCCACGCCGGGCGCCCGGCTGAGGTCGTCGGCGGCCTGGGCCCAGGAGACCGGCTGCGGGGACGGGTCCTGGCGCAGGTAGCGCTGGGCGATGGCGACGATGGCCATCCGCTCGACCTCGTTCAGCTCGTACTCGTCCGGGGAGCGGGTCGGCGAGTCGGGGCCGATGTCGGCGCCGGGCTTGGGGAATCCGGCCACGTGCACCTCGACCAGGTGGACGCGGTGCGAGGGCGCGCCGACGAGCAGCGGGGTGCAGCCGGTGCGCAGGGCGAGTTCGTGCCCTGCCAGGACCATGCTCTCGTCGACGAGCCGGATCGGCAGCTTGCCGATGTTGCGCAGCCGCCAGCCGAGCCCGTCGCACATCAGCATGCCCTGCTTGCGGCTGACGTAGGGGTCGTCGATGCCCACGGCCACGTGCACGTCGTCCTGGCCGCGGCCGAACAGCACCTCGTGGTCCGCGCTGGGCTTCTTCTGGTACTGCCGCTCGTCCGAGACGACCAGGATCGTGCCCGGCAACGTGCTCCGGGTGAAGCCGTTGAACACCATCTCGCACCCCTCCATCGGGCTCCGTTCGGCCCGCTCCGCAACCGTACGCGCGCGGACACCGTAGCAAGCGGACGGCGGGACCGGTCCCGTCCTCCGGTATGCGGCGTGATCCCGCGTGTGTCCGCACCGGAATCGGGCGGGATTCGGATACGGTGGGGTTCAGGGATCGGATCGGCGGGAGTGGGGTGGACCAGGGACCGTGCCTTCCTTGTCTTCCGGCGTGACGGTCGCGTTGCGCCTGGCCGGTTTCGAGGCGCGCAGCGGGCCGGGCGCGATGGGGCCGGACCACCTGCTGCTCGCGCTCAGCTGGATCAGCGATCGTTCGATGCCGGACCGCTTCGAGGACGCGGACAAGCGGCGGGAGCTGGCGGACGAGGGCGAGCGGCTGCGCGAGCGCTTCGCCGAGGCGGGGATCGATCCGGACGAGCTGCGCCGGGAGCTGCGCACGGCGCTGGCCACGTCGGCGGACGAGCCGGTCGCGGACGACGGCGTGCCGGTGAACACGGCCCTGATGCGCACGATCCGGCGCGCGGGCGAGCTCGGCGACGACAACCACGTCGGGGTGATCGAGCTGCTGCGGGCGATCCTGGAGCAGCCGCTGCCGCGCTGCCGGGAGGTCTTCGAGCTGCTCGGCGTCGATGAGCCCCTATACGCGTTCTTCCCGGAGATACCGCGGCCGGCGGGCGATCCGGAGCCGTCCGACGACCTGGATCTGGACCTCGAGCGCGATCCGGAGGCCGAGCGGGACGCGGCGCTGGACGACCTGGACGTGGCCGGTCCGGAGCAGACGAAGCGGATACCGCGGCGGGCCCGGCACGCGATGGCGGAGGCGCGCACGCCGCTGCTGGACCGGTATGGCAGAAAGCTGACACTGCTGGCGCGCGAGGGCTCGCTGCCGCCGCTGATCGGCCGCGAGCGGGAGATGCTGAGCCTCGCGCGGGTGCTGGTGCGCCAGCGCAAGGCGAACGCGGTGCTGGTCGGCGAGGCGGGCGTGGGCAAGACGGGGATCGTCGAGGGCCTGGCCGCGCGGCTGGCCCAGGGCGCCGCGCCGAAGGAGCTCGCCGGGATCGAGATCGTGGAGTTGACGATGTCGGCGCTGGTCGCGGGCACGAAGTACCGCGGCGAGTTCGAGGAGCGGATGGAGGCCGTGCTCAAGGAGGCGCGGGACACGCCGGGCCTGATCCTGTTCCTGGACGAGCTGCACACGGTCCTCGGCGCGGGCGGCACCTCGGGTTCGGCGGACGCGGCGAGCATCCTCAAGCCGATGCTGGCGCGCGGCGAGATCCGGGTGATCGGGGCGACGACCGCGGCCGAGTACCAGCGCTCCATCGAGGAGGATCCGGCGCTGCAGCGCAGGTTCGCGGTGATCTGGGTGGAGGAGCCGACCCGCGCGGAGGCCGTGGAGATCCTGGAGGGCGTGGCCGGGCATCTGGAGCGGCACCACCGGATCGAGATCGCCGAGGACGCGCCCGCGGCGGCCGTGGAGCTGGCGATCCGCTACCTGCCGGAGTTGCACCTGCCGGACAAGGCGATCGACCTGCTGGACGAGGCGTGCGCGGCGGCGCGGATCCCGCAGCTGGCGCCGGTCACGTTCGACGAGCCCGCGCAGGTCGGCCGGGCGGAGCTGGTGTCCGTCGTGGCGGAGCGGGCGCGGATTCCGGTCGAGCGGGTGGCGGTGAGCGAGGCGCAGCGGCTGCTCGGGCTGGAGGAGCATCTGTCCCGGCGCGTCATCGGTCAGGGTGCTGCGATCTCGGCGGTCTCGGAGGCGGTGCGCGCGTCCCGGGCCGGGCTCGGGGATCCGCGGCGGCCGATCGGCGTGTTCCTGCTGGCCGGGCCGACGGGTTCGGGCAAGACGGAGCTGGCGAAGGCGCTGGCCGAGTTCCTGTTCGACGACGAGACGCGGCTGATCCGGATCGACATGTCGGAGTATCAGGACAGGTATACGGTGTCCCGGTTGCTGGGAGCGCCGCCGGGCTATCTGGGGCACGATCGGGAAGGGCAGCTCAGCGGTCCGCTGCGGGCCCATCCGCACAGCGTCGTGCTGTTCGACGAGGTCGAGAAGGCGCATCCCGAGGTGCTGGACCTGTTCCTGCAGATATTCGACGAGGGGCGGCTGACGGACGCGCGCGGGCGGCGGATCTCGTTCACGGAGACGGTCGTGATGCTGACGACGAATCTCGGGTACGAGCGCGGGACGTCGGGGGAATTGGGGTTCCGGGCCGGGGGCGGGGCGGCGGCCACTGCCGCGACGCCGGGCCCGAGCAGGATCATGGCCGAGCTCCGCAGGACCCTGCGACCCGAACTGCTCGGCCGGGTGGGCAACGTGGTCGTGTTCGATCCGCTGACCCGCGAGGCGCTCGACGCCGTGTTGGACAAGCTGCTCGCGCGGGTGCACGACCGGCTAGCCGACCGTGCGCTGACCCTGGAGCTGGACCCGGCGGCCCGCGCGCTGCTGCTGGCTCAGGGCACTGATCCGCGGTCCGGGGCGCGGGCCCTGGAGCAGGCCGTGGAGCGCGTTCTCGTGCGGCCGCTCGGACGGGCGCTGCTAGGCTCGTCGTTCCCGGACGGCTCGCACGTGCGGGTGTCCGCGTCGAACGACGAGCTCGTGTTCGCGCCGGAAGGCGGCGAGAACTGAACAGGACGGTGCCGATGGGCCGCGCGACCGTGTCACTGGCGCTGGTGAACGGACGCGGCGAGCGCAGCGAGTTCGTGTTCGACGAGCGCTCGACCTGCCTGATCGGCCGGGGCGAGGACTGCTCGCCGCGGCTGCCCAACGACGACCAGCACCGCTCCGTCTCCCGGCACCACTGCATGCTGGACATCAACCCGCCGGACGTGCGCATCCGCGACTTCGGCAGCCGCAACGGGACCTTCGTCAACGGCGTGAAGATCGGCCAGCGCGATCCGGGCCAGAGCGCGGCGCAGGGCCGGGGCCTCGGCGCGCAGGAGCGGGATCTGCGGGACGGCGACGAGGTGCGGCTCGGCCGCTCGGTGGCGTTCCGGGTGAACGTCTCGCTGCCGACGCGGGAGCCGACCACGCTCGTCGTCTCGCCGGACGAGGCCGACACGCTGCCGCCGCCGGGCTGCGTGAAGTGCGGCAGGGAGATCACCGAGGAGCTCGGCCGGCGCGCGGTCGCGGCGGGCCAGTACGTGTGCGCGGCCTGCCAGGCGAACCCGCAGGACGTGATGACGCTGCTGGTGAAGCTGGCGCAGGCGGGCACCCGCAGCGACCTGCGGGCGATCGCCGAGTACGACCTGCTCGGCGAGCTCGGCCGGGGCGGCATGGGCGCGGTCTACCTGGCCCGGCACCGCGGTTCCGGCCGCCAGGTCGCGCTGAAGCTGATGCTGCCGAAGGTCGCGGCGAACGAGGTGGCGCGCGCCCGGTTCCGCCGCGAGGTCGAGCTGACCCGGCGGCTGCGGCACCCGAACGTGGCCGCGCTGTACGAGGACGGATTCGCGGACGGCGCGTTCTTCTTCACCAGCGAGTACTGCGAGGGCGGCAGCCTGGACAAGCTGCTGCAGGTGCGCGGCGGCACGCTGCCGGTCGACGAGGCCGTGCGGTACGCGCTGGACGTACTGGAGGGCCTGGAGTACGCGCACCGCGAGAACATCGTGCACCGCGACCTGAGCCCGTCGAACATCCTGCTCGCCGAGTCCCGCAGCTACGGCGCCCGGTACGTCGCGAAGGTCGGCGACTTCGGGCTCGCCAAGGCCTTCGACCAGGCCGGTCTCAGCGGTCTGACGCGGACCGGCGCGAAGGCGGGCAAGCCGTGGTACGTGGCGCGGCAGCAGGTGGTCAACTTCAAGAACGTGCCGAAGTCGGTGGACGTCTGGGCGCTCGCCGCGTGCCTGTACAAGTGCCTGACCGGTGCGTACGTGCGCGATTTCCCCGGCGACGTGGACCAGTGGCACGTGATCCTGTACAGCCCGCCGGTCCCGATCCGGCAGCGCGATCCGAACGTGCCGCGCGCGCTCGCCGAGGTGATCGACACGGCGCTGATGGACCAGCACGAGATCGGCTTCGCGACGGCCGCGGCCTTCCGGGACGCCCTGCGCGCCGCCTGGAAGTCCCTGTAAGACCGCGCGTCAGGAGCCGTAGCCGCCGAGCAGCAGCCGGTGCCCCGGCCGCCCGGCGCCGTGCTCCAGGCCGACGAGCACGGCGACCAGCACCGTGCGGCCGGGCGAGGCGTGGATCAGCCGGTCCGCCACCTTGACCTGGTAGTCGCAGCGCAGCATGGAGCCGAGGCCCGCGCCGGTCGCCTCGAGCCCGATGCGCTGGGCGAGGATCCCGGCCCGCAGGTTGAGCATCCGGTACCAGCGGTCGCCGTGCATCCGGTATCCGTGCTCGTAGTCGCCGACGATCAGCAGCGCGCACGCCGCCTGGAAGTGCGCGAGCTCGCCGTCCCCGCCGCTCGGGAAGAGCGTGCGCGTGTCCACGGTCTCGCGCACCTTGCCGAGCACGCCGGTGACCGCGGAACGCTTGTAGCAGGCCGGTTCCAGGCCGTCCACCCGGTTGGCCACGCAGTACAGGTCCAGGGTCGCGAACTCGGATCCGTAGCCGCCGCGGATGTCGCTCGGGATCTCCTCGGCCGCCGCCTCCAGGATCTCCATGATGCGCGGCAGCGGGATCGACACGGCCTCGAAACCGTCGGCCGCCGTGTGCCGCGACATGATCCGGCGCGGCAGCCCGGCCTTCTTCGCGCCCGGATCGGTGGAGAAGGCGGGCACCGGCAGCGGCTCGTCGCTCCCGCGGCCTGCGGTGATCACGGCGCGCACCGACTCGGCCTGCGGGTCGAGGTCCAGGATCTTGTGCAGCCGCGCCTCGTCGAAGCGCGTGTGCACGCTGACCTCCGCGCCCGCCGCGTCGAGCAGCGCGAGGGCCTGCCCGGCCAGCACGCCGGTGTCCAGCGCCTGCATCTTGTGCCCGAAGCCGCCGAACGCGGGCAGGTTCGCCTCGTGCCGCGACGTGAGCAGCAGCACCAGTTCCGGGCGCTCGGCCGGGTGCGCCTCCAGCGTGTCCACGATCTGCCGGCGCACGTCGCCGTCGCCGAGCCGCTCCAGCGCGTGCGCCGAGGGCAGGTAGTGGCAGAGTCCGAACTCGGCCGCGAGATACAACTCCCCCGGGTACGCCGCGCCCCCCGACGGCAGCGGCCGGCCGGCCCGGGCAGCGCCGCCGCTCCAGTCGATCCGGGTCACGCCGTAGGTCAGCGCGAGCAGGTCGCCGAGCCCGTCCGGCGTGTCGGCCCGGAAGCCGGTGCGGGCCCGCGGCGGGTAGGGCAGCGCGATCGCCTCAGCCTGCGGATACGACTTCGCCTCCGGGCGCGGCGCGGACAGGTCGATATAGGGCACCCGGCTGCCGTGCTCGGTGTGGTAGAGCCGCGCGGCCTCACCGCCGGACTCGGGCGCGTAGGGATATGCGGGCGCGCTCGCCGCCATGGGAACCGCCCTCCTCGTTCTCGCGTCGTCTCGACTAGACGGGTCCGTTGGGTCAACAGACGTCATATCCCAGACGCCTGAGACCTGCATGAGGTTGACCATCGCGGAGACCTTGGCGAATTCGTTATCTGACGGCGGCTAACGGGCGGCGAGCTGCACGGTGCGCAGGTCCAGCCGCAGCGCGCCGGGCTCGCGCTCCGGGTCCAGGTTGTTCAGGCCCGCGGCGTGCTGCAGCAGGCTGAGGCAGAGCTGGTTGGCGGCCAGCGCGGCGGTCGGGCCGCCGAAGTAGCGGCTGGTGGCGGCGGACGCGGCGTCCGACTTGGGGCGGCGCGCGGCGGTGCGCACCGGGGCCGGCGTCGGCACGGTGACCTGGCTGATCAGCACCTCGTCCGCGCTCACGGTCGCCTCCCCGTGCCGCACGCCCATCCGCGCGGCGAGGTTCCGCAGCCGCGTCGCCCGCTCGCGGTCCGGGCGGTCCGCGGCGTACAGCAGCACGCCGACGTCCTGCGGCAGGTCGCGCGGCTCGCCCTCGACGAACTCCAGCCGGGCGGCCGTGTCCCGGTGCAGCAGCGGCTTCGCGCACTCGGTGAGGCTGCCGCGGTCCGTCGCCGACTCGCCCCACTCGTCCTCGGCCACCACGTGCACCCGGACGTGCGCGACCCCCGTGGCCAGCAGCGCCAGCGCGGTCGCCGTCAGCATCCGGCCGGAGCCGACCGCGATCGGCGCGCACTCGCGGTAGCTCTGGAAGCGGCGCTCCGGCGAGTCCGCCTCGCGCGCCAGGAACTCGATCACCGCGCCGTGCAGGCTGCGGGTGGCCGGGCTGAGCGTGTGCGGCACGTCGTACTGCGCGTCCCGGGCGAACCCCTCGCGCAGCAGGAACTCGACGAGGCTCAGCACCCGCTGGGCGGCCATCGGCGAGAGCTTCTCGACCAGGTCGACGACCGAGTGCTCGCCGTCCAGGAAGGGGCAGACCCGCTCGAACCACGGGTAGAGCCCGGGCGCGTGCAGCGCGGCCTCGTGTCCTGGGCCACGCACCGACAGCCCGGTCTCCGAGGGCAGGAACCGGATGTCCGGCAGCAGTCTCGGCTTCACGGCGACTCCAGCAGGGTGCTCTGGAAAGGTGGTGGAAGGTGGACTATACCGGCCCGTCCGATGTTTGCGGAAGAAGGCTTCTGTTAAATCGCGGTGGCGTACGCGAGGCGGCAGCGGGCCGACGCCGTGGACTCAGGACACGACGTCGCCCGCTGCCGCTAAAACGGTATATCAGCCGACGGTCAGCACGATGGCACCGGTGTACGTGTTGCCCGCCTTGATGGCGGTGGCGGTGCCGTCCACCGTCATGGCGACCGACTTGCCGGGGCCCTCGGCGACGACCGAGGAGGTCGCGTCGAGAGTCAGGCTCGTGATGTACGAGGTGCCGGTGACGGTCCACTTCGAGCCGTCGGCCAGCGACACGATCGCGCCGTTGTTGATCGCGGCCTGCGGCGTGTTGCTGACGTTGCCGAGCTCCCACCAGTTGCTCGAGTCGATGGTGTCGACCGCGTGCTCCGCGAGCGTGGCCGAGATCACGCCGGCGACCCGCGTGGAGCTGAAGTTCAGCACCATGTTCAGGTCGCCGCGGATGCCGTTGTAGAAATCGCCGCGCAGGTTCGCGTCGGTGAAGGTGAACACCGAGTCGGTCGAGTGCGCCGCGGTGACGTCGAAGCTGGAGTCCTTCGTCGGCTCACCGGTCGGCTGCGTGTAGACGCCCGCGTTCTCCAGCACGCCGGAGACCATCACGGGGCCCGGGTCGTCGTTGTCGATGACCTGCACGATGATGCCGTCACCCGCGTTGATCTGGGCGCCCTTGCTGCCGTCGAAGGTGACGTCGGTCTGCTGGCCCTTGTTGAGGAACGTGGCGTGCGGCGAGTTGATCTGCGTGCCGCCGTTGATCGTCAGCGTGCCCCAGCCGTGCCACATGAACCCGAAGCGGCGCGAGTTGATCACCGTGCTGCGCGACTTGAGGCACTTCAGGTCGGCGGCGGTCAGGCCCAGGCTGAGCGACTTGTTCAGCGCGGCCACGGTGGTCGCGTCGCTGTCGCCGTACGTCGCGGTGCCGCCGGTGAAGATCGTGGCGTACGTGCCGACGTTGAACTCCGAGCCGAGCAGGTACTCGGTCGCGCTGCCGATCGCGTAGGTGCCGTAACCGTCGGCGCCAGTATTAGTAACGATGCTGTTCACGGACACGAGCGTGCAGTTCGAGCCGGAGTCGGTGGACAGCACGCCCCAGGTCTCCGACGTGATCGCGGAGTTCACGTAGGCGGCGATGGAGTTGTTGCCGAGCAGGTTGGTCGCGCGGACGTTGCCGTCGATCGCGAGCATCCAGGGCGCGGACTCCATCTTGTTCAGGTCCACGGTGGCGATGTAGTCCGAGGGCAGCACGCCGTTGCGGACCCGGATCGAGGAGTTCTTGATCAGCGCGGTGGCGCCGTTCTCGACGATCACGCCGGTGCGCACGGCACCGTGGTTGTCGATGTTCGCGCCGTCCACGACCACGTTCGCCGAGGTGCCGTCCACGACCAGCGCGGCGCCGTAGCCCACGAAATCGCAGCGGCCGTTGCCGGTCAGGCTGATCGCCGGGCGGGTCAGCGTGTAGGCGGAGTCCGAGACGTACACGCCGTCGAAGCACTCGCCGGTCGAGTTGATCCGGATGTTCTCGGCCGAGGTGCTGGACAGCCGTCCGCCGACCACCGCCGCGTACACCGACTCGTCCGCGACAACTGCCCCGCCCGCGACGTAGATCGCCTGGCGGAAAGGGTAGGTGAGCGATTGCCAGGTGATGTCGACGGCCTTGGTCACGGTCAGCACGATGTCGCCGCGCCAACTGCCCGCGACGAACGCCGTGTCCGCGCCGCTGGTCTCGGTGAGCGCCTGGCCGGTCTCTACGCCGTTGACGGTCATGGTGAGGCTGTAGCCGGACGGCGCGGTCAGCGTGCCGCCGGAGGCGATGGTCACCGCGGCCACGCGGGTGGTCGAGGAGATGGTCACGGTCTCCCCGGCGGCCACCGTGATCGAGCCGGACGGGGCCGATCCGGCGGCGGAGGTCTTGCCGGCGGTGGCCGCGCGGGCCACGCCTGGTGCGAGCAGAGCGGCACCCACGGCACCGCTCGCGGTCAGCGCGGAGCGGCGGGTCAGAGCAGCAGTCATGGAAATGTGCACCTCGTCGTGAAACTGGCGCGCCGTTGCGCAGGCTTCGTTCTCTGTGCGTCTCGGCGGGCGAACTGATGGGTTCGTGCAGCGGTGCTCCCGGCAGACCGGCCCGAGTGACGGCCGCGGGGTCGAGCAGGGTCGAGCAAGGTGGTGCAGGGTGATGCAACGTGGTTCGCGTGGTCGGGGTGGGACGCTACAAGCGGCCCGATTTGGCGGGAAGACGGCAGATCCTGATGCCAGGTATCCCGGGCGTCGATTTCCGGGGCGCGCGAGCTGATCGTTAGCCTGCCGGAAGGAAAAGGAAAGAACGGAGACCGGCGATGGACGGCAAGCTCGCGGGCAAGGTCGCCCTGATCAGCGGCACCGGACGCGGCATGGGACGGGCGGCGGCACTCGAGTTCGCCGCCCAGGGAGCCCGCGTGTTCGGCTGCGACCTGAACGAGGCCGACAACGCCGAGACGGTGGACCAGGTCACGAAGGCCGGCGGCGAAATGGACGCCCTATCCCCCGTGAACCTCAACAACCGCGAGGGCGCAGAAGCCTGGGTGGCAGCCGCCGTAGACCGCTTCGGCGCCGTCGACATCCTCTACAACAACGCCTCCGCGCTCCGCAACGGCCCGCTGATGGAACTCACCGACGACGAGTGGCACTTCACCATCAAGAACGAGCTGGACATCGTCTGGTACTCGGTGCGAGCAGCCTGGCCCCACCTGGTAGAACGCGGCGCCGGTTCAATCATCAACGTAGCCTCCATCGCCGCCAAACTAGGCGCCCGCTTTGTAGGCCAAGTCCCCCACGGCTCGGCCAAGGGCGGCGTCCTAGCCATGACCAAGCACCTCTGCGCAGCTGGCGGCGAACACAACATCCGTGCCAACGCCATCCTCCCCGGTCTGATCTACACACCGGAGACCGCCCGCTTCATCGACGACCCCGAAGGCCCCCTCCCCGGCATCCTGAAGAAAATCCCCCTAGGCCGCTACGGCAAGGCCGAGGAAGTAGCCAAGCTGGCCGCATTCCTGGCCAGCGACGACGCCGCCTTCATCACCGGTGCGGAAATCTCCATCGACGGCGGCGACGGAGCGGTGGCCGCCTGATGAAGATTGCCACGTACGAATACGAGGGCAACGCCCGCCCCGCCGTCCTAGACACCGACGGACACCTCCACACCCTCCCCGCCGAAGTCCGCACCCTGATCGAACAAGGCGGCCTACAAACCCTCCTCGCCGCAGGCACCGAAGCCCTAGCCCACCAACCCGGCCCCCACGTAAACGACGTCCGCCTACTCTCCCCCCTACGCCCCGCCTCCATCCGCGACTCCGTCTCCTTCGAAGCCCACATCGAAGGCGCGAGAAAGTCGCAGGAAGGAGCCAAGGACGCCGTCCCCGCCCGCTGGTACGAGGCCCCCTGCTTCTACTTCACCAACCCCCACGTCTGCCACGGCGCCCACGACGACGTAGCCCGCTTCCCCGACTCGGAACAGTTCGACCTCGAATGCGAAGTAGGCGTCGTCTACGGCGAATACGCCAGCAACCTCACCCCCGAGGAAGCACGCAACGGGATCGTCGGCTACACCATCTTCAACGACTGGTCCGCCCGCGACATCCAACGCATCGAAGGCCAACTCCCCTTCGGCTTCTTCAAAGGCAAAGACGGCGCCCACACCCTAGGCCCCTACCTCGTGACGGCCGACGAACTAGAACCCCACCGCACCGAAGACGGCTTCCTAGACCTCACGATGCGCGCCTACATCAACGACGTACTCCTAGGCGAAGACTCCCTAGCCAACATGGCCTGGACCTTCGAAGAACTAATCTCCTTCGCCTCCCGAGGTTCCGTAGTAGGCCCCGGCGACCTCCTAGCGTCCGGCACCTGCAGCCGAGGTTGCCTAACCGAAATCTGGGGCCGCAACGCCACCCGCACTCCCCCGCCCCTAGTCCCCGGCGATGTAGTCACCCTAGAAGTAGAAGCCATCGGCACCATCCGCAACCGCATCACCGAGTCCCCCAACGTCCCCAAAATCCCCCGCGCCCGCAAAAACCAACCCCGAGGCCCAAGACACTGACTCGTCGGCGCGGCCCGCGGCACGTCAGTGCTGCGCACCGTGGTTTGCGCATGCCCACCCTCCCACCCGTTGCGTCAGTCTGTCGGCTGGAGTTTCAGTCAAGGTCAACGTCAACGGCGCCTCCGGCAGGCCCTCCCTCGGAGAGTGACCTGCAAGCCGGCGGTTGTGAGGGCGGCGTGGTGGGTTTGGGGGTGGGTCTCTCTCCTCGCCCGGGCACCGGAGGCGTATCAGGAACCTGGCGGGGCCGCAAACGGCGACGGCTCGGGTTGATGTAAATATCTGCTTCGCCGTGTGCAGCCCCACCAGAACCGCTGATAAGGGCTGCACCTGCCCGACCGAGGAGAGAGACCCACCCCCAGGCGGAAGCCTTGCGGAAGATCCCGTGGCCCGGCCGCGCCCAATGCGAAAAACCACATCGCCGGAATGAGCAGATGACGTAAGAATCTCATCCTCCGCCCACTACTCTAATTCTAGCTGGCGCGTCCGACAGAAGATGCGCAGATTCGAAGGAACCCGGTGGAGGTGCCCGCCGGGTCATTGATGTAGATTTCTGCATCGGATCTGGCCGGGATAGAGCGAAATCTGTCTCCGAGCGTGACACGGTCGCCTATGCAAGAGATGCGGAATTTCACATCTGGCGCCGATACGGGCAGAGTGCTAGCGGGACGGGATCCATCGGGCGGTACCGATGTAAATTTCTGCGGCGCACGCGGACGGCCTTGATGTTGATCTTTGAACCGCAGGCGGACCACCTACGCAACGGGTGGGAGGGTGGGCAAGCGAAACCCCCGGAGCGGCGCGAAGCGACGCACACCGCAGCCTTGCAAGTTCGCCCACCACCGGGGATGCAGGATTTTACATCGAGCGTGGCCGGGCCATGGTTTCTCCGCATAGGTTCGGCCTGGGGGTGGGTCTCTCTCCTCGGTCGGGCAGGCGCAGCCCTTATCAGTGGTTCTGGCGGGGCTGCACACGGCGAAGCAGAAATTTACATCAACCCGAGCCGTCGCCGTTTGCGGCCCCGCCAGGTTCCTGATACGCCTCCGGTGCCCGGGCGAGGTGAGAGACCCACCCCCAACCCCACCACCACACCCACACAACCGCCGGCTTGTAGGTCACTCTCCGAGGGAGGGCCTGCCGGAGGCGCCGTTGACCTTGACTTTCGGGTGAAACCGCAGGCAGGGCTGCTACGCAACGGGTGGGAGGGTGGGCAAGCGTAAACCACGGTGCGCAGCACCGAGATACCGCAGCCTCTGAGGGGTACTCTCTCATGAGAAATGGAGCTTCCCTTTGCGGCGTCGGCGGCTTCGTCTTCGCGTATATCAGGTATGTTGCACGCGCATTTCCCCTGTGAATGCTCGTCAGTTTGACTGACGGGCATGAAGCAATCACTGAATCGGCGTACTCTGCTTCGGGCCGCCGGGCTCGGGGCCGGGGCGGTTTTGATACCTACGACGCTCGAGGTCGGGCCTGCTGCTGCGGCGGCGGCTACTGCGGCTGGTGTGACGGAGAGCGGGCCGATCTTGGTCGCGGCCGGGGCGACCGTGACGATCGGCTCGACTACGCGGACTAGTCTGCTGCGCATCGCGTCGGGTGGGACGTTGGCGGCGCCTAGCGGATACATCCTGACGTTGACGGTGAACGGGGTGGAGACGGGGTCGCAGCTGGTCTCTACGTATGGGACCACGACGGTGATCGCGGCGGGGACGTATCGGGGCGACGTCGTGATCAACGTGGCGTTGGAGAATCCGCAGACGTTCTTCGGGGCGTTCACGTACCAGTTGCGGCAGGCCGTGTACGTGGATGCGTCCGGGATCAACTCGTCGTACTCGGCGCTTTCGGCGGTGACGGCCGGGAAGCTGGGGGCGTCGAGTGCGCACGATCTGGTGCTGCGGTCCACGGGTGAGGCGTTCGACGGGTTCTACGTTGCGGACGGGACGTACTCGCTCCTCAGGCCCGATATCTCGTTCAACGGGAACGGGCGCTGCGACTTCGTGGGGTACGGCGCGGCGTTGGTCGGCGATGGCACCTCGACGCGGTTCGTCATTGAGAGTGCGCGGATCAACAACACTGGCGCGGTGCGGCCTGGCGTGATCGCGACGAACGGTGCGAACGTCATCGTGAAGAACTCGGTGATCGCCACGCACGACGGGGTGCTGCCGTCGGACTACACGGCGAGCATCGGTCCGAACATGATGACCGTGCCGTGGATGCTGGGCCTGTCCGGCAACGTGCGCGCGACGATCGCTCTGGGCGTGGACACCAAGGCCACGTACGTGAACTCGCAGATCTCGTCGACGAACTGGGGCGTACTGTCCACGGACTCCGACAACGAGGCCGAGCTGACGGCGATCAACTGCGACCTGACGATCACCGACAAGGAGGGTTACGGCACGTACGCCGACGGCTCGGCGATCGACAGGTTCCTGGGCTGTCGGTTCAACCATGTCGCGTACGCGGCGATCAGCACGGGCGGATCTGTCTACTTCGGCGACAGTACGCGGGCGGCGGTGGCTGCGCTGAACACGAGCCAGGACATCCAGCTCACGGCGGCCGAGCTGGCCTCGATCCCGGTCGCCAACACCGTGATCGACTCGACCCGCTTTGGCGTCATGTGGGCGCAGGGCAACGGCGGTTCGGTGACCATCGACGGCGGCACGAAGCTGCGCACGGCCGAGACGTCGTTCCTGGTCAAGGCAGTGAAGACGACCGTGACCGTGGACGGTTCGCAGGGCGCGCAGATCCTGCCGGGCAACGGCGTGCTGCTGCAGATGATGGAGACCGACGACCCGGGCAGCGCGACCGGCACGTACACGGAGCCGACCGGGACGCCGACGAAGGACTCCAGCTTCGACGTGACGACGGAGCAGTCGGAGGATGTTGTTGCGAGCTTCTCCGACATTCGTCTGCGGGGCGATTTTTTCAACGGACGTCGCAACGATCAGAACCTCGTGCTCACGCTCACGAAGTCGCGGCTGGACGGCATCGTCTCGGCGAGTGCTACGGCGCACGCGATCAGTTCGATCAGTGCGGACGAGTACTACCAACTGGGTCGGGTTTCGAACACGGCGCAGGCGGCGATCAACAACGGCGTCATCGTGACGGTCGGCGGCGGGTCGGTGTGGAATGTGACCGGCACGTCGTATCTCACGAGTCTGACGGTCGAGGACGGCGGTGCGGTGCACACGGGCTCGATGACGGTGGACGGCACGGCGACGGCGATCGTGGCTGGGACGACGTACACCGGGGCGATCGTGCTGACGGCGAAGTGAGAGTGCTCCGGTGAAAAGCTTCGGGGCCGGCGTCCGGCGCCGCCGGCCCCGAGGGTCAGCTGTGGGAGTAAGGAGTTAGGCGTACGGAGGCGGGGGCGTTGTGGAGGGTGGCGGTGCCGTCTGCGGTGACGTGGACGGCGAATGTCTCTTCGGCTGCTGCGATTCCTTGGACTTGGAGGGCGCCGAAGCGGGGGTCGGGCGTGGGGGCGATGAGAACTTCGTTGGACGGGATGTCGGTGTGCAGGCCCAGGAGGCATTGGACTATGGCGCCGACCGACGCCGCTGCCCACGCTTGGGGGCGGCAGGAGGCGGGGTACGGTGCTACGCCTGGGCCCTGGTCGGGGCTGTCGCCGCTGTAGAGCTCGGGGAGGCGGGCGTCGAAGCGTTCGGCGGCGGCTAGCAGGCCGGCTACCAGGCCGGTTGCGCGGTGGGCGAAGCCTGCGCGGGTCATGGACCAGATCGCGATGGCGGTGTCGTGGGGCCAGACGGAGCCGCAGTGGTAGCTGAGCGGGGAGTATCCGCCCTCGCGGCTGTCCATCGTGCGCAGGCCGTAGCCGCTGTCCATGCCGGGGGACGTCAGCCGGTCCACGATTCGGACGCTCTGTTCGGCGTCTAGGATTCCAGTGCCCAGCAGGTGGCCGATGTTGCTGGTCAGCGAGTCGACGGGGGTTTTGTGGCCGTCGAGCGCTAGTGCGGGGTACGGGCCGGTCTCGTCCTCGACCCAGAAGCGGCTCCGGAAGCGGTCGGCCAGTTGGGCTGCCCATGTGCGGAGTTCTTCGGCGCCGTCTAGGGCGAAGGCGTCTAGGAGGTCGGCGCCGTGGACTGCTGCTTCGTATGCGTAGGCCTGGGCTTCGCAGAGTGCCACCGGGCCTTCGGCGATGGTGCCGTCGCGGAAGCGGATTGAGTCGCCGGAGTCCTTCCAGCCCTGGTTCGCGAGGCCGCGTCCGCTGCGGTCGAGGTATTCGAGGAAGCCGTCGCCGTCCTCGTCGCCGAGTTCGACTACCCATGCCAGAGCAGCCTGGAGGTTCGGGATCAGCGCTCTGACCTGGTCTTGGGGCATTCCGGCGCGCCACGCGTCGTGCAGGAGGCAGATCCACAGCGGCGTGGCGTCGATGGTGCCGTAGTAGAGCGGGGGCAGCCAGCTCGCGTCGTCGGAGCGGCGTAGCTCGTGGGGAATTTTGCCGGGCGCTTCCATCGTGTCCGGGTCGTCCTTCGTGCCCTGACGTGCGGCCAGCGCACGCAGCGTGCCCGCGGCGAGTTCCCAGCCGAACGGGAGCATGAGGCGCGCGGTCCAGAGGCTGTCGCGGCCGAAGAGCGTGAAGTACCAGGGGGCTCCGGCGGCGGCGAATACGGCGTCGGGCTCGTCGGTGGGGGTCATCAGCAGGGCGCGCAGATCGGCGATCGACCTGCGGGCCAGCGCGGGGAGGCGGCGGTCGTCGCAGGTGATTTCCACGTCGGGCCAGAGGGTGGCCGTGGATCCTGTGACTGGGGCGCCTTCGACGTCTACGTGGAGGGACCAGCGGAATGTGAGCGTGCCGCGTGGCGGGAGGTTGACCGGCCAGGTTAGTTCGGCGAGGCCGTGACCTGCGGGAGCGATGGTGAGGCCGTCGCCCTCGGCATGCACGGTGACTGACACGCCGTCAGATCCCCAGCGTGGTCCGCTGTCGCTGAAGTCGATATGGACTGGGGCGGAGGGTCTGCCGCTCTTGACCTGTTCGACCGGGGACGCGTCGGCGGAGAGGGTGAGGTGCAGGTGCGTGTTGACCGGGACCGAGGCGAAGGAGATGACCCGGATCTCCTCATCGACGACGCCAGCCACGACGCGTCGGTGCTGCTCAACGCGGACTGTGGGGTCGGGGCCTTCGTCGCCCAGGGAGCGGGCGATCGCGGTGAAGCGGGCCGCGCTCGCGCCGTCCAGGCCGCCCGCGACGCCGACCAACTCGCCGGTAGCCACGCTCAGCTCGGCGCGGTTGAGCACGCGCACATCGGAGTGCAGCACGCCCTGCACGCCGCCGGTGCCGTCGCCGCCGCGCAGGATCTGACCGTTCGCGCCGCTCAGCACCGCGGTCGGGGCGGCGAGGAGCACCGTCAAGTCGTGCAGCCACGGTTGTTGGTTCGGCATGGGGTCCCTCCTTGACAACGGTTCGACGGTCGCCCACTATAGCCGTGGTTTGAACGATCCAAAACGGCTGGATCCAACGCTTGGCGGAAATTGGATCGTTCAAGGCATCGGTTTGATCGTTAAAAGGGAAGGATCCCGAATGAGCGGCCGAGGCGGCGGGGACGCGGCGCGTCCCTCGCTGGAGACGGTGGCGGAGCGCGCGGGCGTGTCCCGGCAGACGGTGTCCAACGTGATCAACTCCCCGGAGCTGGTCCGGCCCGAGACGATCGCCCGGGTGCGCGCGGCCATCGAGGAGACCGGCTACCGGCCGAACCGCTCCGCGCGCACGCTGCGTACCCGGCGCTCGTACCTGATCGCCGCGCGGATGCAGGCTCCGGTGGACGGGATCAACGGCGCCGTGCTGGATTCGTTCCTGCACGCGCTCACCAGCCGGGCCGCGCAGCGCGACTACCGGGTGCTGCTCTACACGGCCGAGGACGACGCGCAGGAGATCGCCGCGTACGACGAGCTGCTCAGCGACTTCAACCTCGACGCGTTCGTGCTGGCCAACACGCACCAGAACGACGCGCGCACAACCTGGCTGGCCGAGCACGGCGCGCCCTTCGTCACCTTCGGCCGGCCCTGGGGCGCCGAGGCGAACCACGGCTGGGTGGACGTGGACGGCGCGGCAGGGGTCTACGACGCGACCCGTCACCTGATCCGGCGCGGCCATCGGCGCATCGGATTCATCGGCTGGCCGCCCGGATCCGGCGTCGGCGACGACCGGCGCAGCGGCTATCTGAGCGCCTGCGCCGAGGAGAATCTGGACGTCAGCGGCCTGACCAGGTCGGTCGTGGACAGCCTGGCCACCGGACGGGCCGCGGGCGCCGAACTGCTGAACCTCAGCTCGCCGCCCACCGCGATCGTCTGCGTCAGCGACTCGCTCGCGCTCGGCGTCTGGACCGAGATCACCGCGCGCGGCCTGACCCCCGGCAGCGACGTGGCCGTCATCGGGTTCGACGACACCCCGACCGCCTCCGTGATCGGCCTGAGCAGCGTCGCGCAGCCGGTCGGCGACATCGCGGAGGCCAGCCTCGACCTGCTCACCCAAGCTCTGGACGGCGCGCCCGGCGCGAGTGCCGCGGCGAAGCAACTGCTGCTGCCGCCCTCGCTCGTGGTCCGCGCTTCCTCCTGACCCACCCGAACAACCCCAAGAATCCGAGGAGCATCAATGAAGACGAGACTCGGCCCCGCGAAGGCGACCGCGATAGGCGCCGCGCTGCTCATGATGGTGTCTGCGTGCAGCAGCGGCGGCGGCTTCAGCGGAGGTGGAAGCGGCTCCACCCCGAGCGCCGCGGGCACGGCGACCGGCCCGCTGACCGTGCTCATCGGCTCGTCCGGCCCGGCCGAGACGAAGGCCGTGACCTCGGCGGCCGCGGCGTTCACCAAGCAGACCGGGATCAAGGTCTCGGTGATCGCGGCGCAGAACCTCACGCAGCAGCTCGCGCAGGGTTTCGCGGCGAACCAGGCCCCTGACGTGTTCTACCTCGACCCGGTCAGCTTCCAGAGCTACGCGAAGAAGGGCGCGCTCTACGCGTACGCCGACCAGGTGTCGAACCCGAGCGACTTCTACCCGGCACTCAAGGCCGCGTTCACGTCCAACGGCAAGTTCACGTGTGTGCCGAAGGACTGGTCCACGCTCGGCCTCGCCATCAACGAGTCCGACTGGACGGCCGCAGGTCTCACGGACGCCGACATCCCGACCACGTGGGCGCAGCTGCAGACGGTCTCGAAGAAGCTGACGACGAGCGGACGGACCGGCCTCGTGCTCGCGCCCGACCACACCGGCGTCGACGACTTCATGTACCAGAACGGCGGCACACTGCTGAGCGACGACAAGAAGAGCGCTGCGTTCGACAGTTCGCAGAACACGCAGGCGCTCACCTTCGTCAAAAGCCTGCTGACGTCCGGCGTCGCGAAGTTCCCGTCCGCGCTCAGCGCCGGTTGGAACGGCGAGGCGTTCGGCGAGAACAAGGCCGCGATGACGATCGTCGGGAACTGGCTCGTCGGCACGATGACCTCGGACTACCCGAACGTGAAGTACAGGGTGGTGCCGCTGCCCGCCGGTCCGTCCGGCACGAAGGCGACGCTCTCGTTCACGAACTGCTGGGGAATCCCGGCGGCGGACTCGAAGAGCGGCGAGGCGGTCAAGCTCGTCGAGTACCTGTCGTCGGCCGAGCAGCAGATGACGTTCGCGAAGGAGTTCGGCGTCATGCCCTCGCGCGAATCGGACGCCACGGCCTGGACGCAGGCGTTCCCGACGCAGGCCGCGTTCCTGCAGGGCGCCTCGTACGCGCACGCCGACCTCGCGATCGCCAGCGGCACGCAGACGATCAGCAACTACGACTCGCTGGTCGCGCAGCTCGCGTCGAGCAACCCGGCTACGGTGCTCTCGACGGTGCAGACGAACTTCGAGGCCCTCATCAAGCAGAACGGCTGACGGACCGACCTCATGGCCGCGCATACCCCTTCCACCCGAGCCCGCGGCGGTATCCGCGGCCGTGAGGCCGCGGCGGGCTGGCTGTTCACCGCCCCCGCGGTACTGATGATCGTCGTCTTCCTGGTCGTGCCGATCGTGATGGCCGCGTGGGTGAGCCTGAGCGACTGGAGCGGGATCGGCAACCCGTTCGGCGGCGGCGCGCACTACGTCGGCGCGCAGAACTACTCGGCGCTGCTGACCCAGGCCGGTCTGCCGCGCGAGCAGTTCATCCAGAGCATCACGAACAACTTCTACTTCGTGCTGCTCGTCGTTCCGCTGCAGACGATCCTGGCGCTGTTCCTCGCGGTCGTGCTCAACCGGCGACGGCTGGCCGGCCGCGGCTTCTTCCGGACCGCGTACTACTTCCCGTCCGTGACCAGCACCGTCGCCATCTCGGTGGTGTTCCTGTTCCTGTTCAGCGGCTCGGGCGTCATCAACGCGCTGCTGAGCGACCTCGGCGTGAACGGGCCGACCTGGTTCGCCGACCCCAACGGGCTGATCCACCTGCTGCTCGGGGCGTTCGGCGTGCACAATCCCCCGGGTGTGCTGGCGAACCACGGTCTGCTCGGCCAGTCCTGGTGGGACTGGCTGTCCGGCCCGAGCATCGCCATGACGGTGATCATCATCCTGGCCGTGTGGACGACGTCGGGCACGTTCATGCTGATCTTCCTGGCCGCGCTGCAGAACATCCCCGCCGAGGTCGAGGAAGCCGCGATCATGGACGGCACGAACGCCTGGCAGCGGATGCGCCAGATCACCCTGCCACAGCTGCGGCCGACGCTGTTCCTGGTGCTCACGCTCGGTCTGATCGGCACGTGGCAGGTGTTCGACCAGGTGTACATCATGAGTCAGGGCAATCCGAGCGGCACGACGCTGACGCCCGCCTACCTCTCGTACCTCACGTCCTTCGGCAATCAGCAGTGGGGCGAGGGCGCGGCGATCGCGTTCCTACTCTTCGCGATCATCGTCGTGCTCACGCTGCTGCAACGGTTCCTGCTGCGCGAGCGGGACGGAGGCGGCAAGGCATGAGCAAGCGTCACGCGTACCGCCCGGGACAGCTCCGTCCCACCGCGCGCATCCTCACGTACACGGCGCTCGTGGTCTTCGCGCTGATCTACATCTTCCCGTTCGTCCTCGAGCTCGGTTCCTCGTTCAAGACCGACGCCGACGCGACCGCGAACCCGCTCAACCCGATCCCGCAGCACTGGACCCTCGCCGCGTTCCACGAGCTCGGCCAGCAGGACTTCCCGCTGTGGTTCTTCAACTCCACGTTCGTGTCCGTGACCGTGACGCTCGCCCGGATCCTGTTCGACTCGCTCGCGGGCTACGCGCTGGCCCGGCTGCGCTTCCGGGGCCGCCGCGGGATCTTCAGCGCGATCATCGCGGTGATGGCTGTGCCGGGCGTCGTGCTGATGATCCCGAAGTTCCTGGTGCTGAACGAACTGCACCTCTACAACACGTACGCGGGCATGATCATGCCGCTGCTCGCGGACGCGGCCGGCGTGTTCATCATGAAGCAGTTCTTCGAGTCGATCCCGCCGAGCATCGAGGAGGCGGCGCGGATCGACGGCGCGGGCATCCTGCGCACGTTCTGGTCGGTGGTCCTGCCGATGGCCCGGCCGGCGCTGATCACGTTGACCGTGCTGTCCTTCCAGGGCTCCTGGAACGAGCTGTCGAACTTCATCGTGTCCCGGCAGAGCCCGAACCTCAACACTCTGACCAGCGGCGTCGCGTCCCTGGTCAGCGGCGAGCTGGGGCAGGGCAATCAGTATCCGCTCAAACTCGCGGCGGCGCTGCTGATGACGATCCCGGTGGCGGTGGTCTTCTTCGTCTTCCAGCGGCATCTGGTGCGCGGCACGGAGGGCGCGGTCAAGGAGTAGCGACGGCGGCGGTGAGGCGGGCCGCGACGCGCGTGACCGCCTCACGCAGTTCCGGTCCGCCCTCGACGCGGAAGTCGAGCGGGATGTTCGCGAGCCACTCCTGCGCGTACATCGTGGGATTGCGGGTACTTCCGACGAGCACACATCCGTCCTCCGATGGTGTGAGCCGTCCCATCGGGGGGCGGATCCAACGTGCCACCTCGTCGTATGGCGCCTGGAAGACAACACGTGTGACGTAACGCCAGCCCATGCCGAGGTTCTCCTCCACGCACGCAACGGGGTCGAGGTCGGCGGGCGGCGTGAAGGATTGCTCGGTCTGGTGCACGGATCGGACCCGGTCGACGCGGTACGTGCGGATCGCGTCGGACCGGTGGGAGTGGCAGAGCAGGTACCAGCGTCCGTAGCGCACGACGACGGCCCAGGGATCGACCTCGGCGTCCCACTCGTTGTCCGCCTCGCTGCGATACGTGATCAGCACCCGGCGATGGACGGCCGACGCGGCGACGAGCGCGCTGGTGACGAGCGGATCCGGGCGGGCCGAGTACGCGTCGGGGGCGGCGGAGGCGTGCTCACGCAGGGCTGCGGCTTGGCGGCCGACACGTTCCGGCAGCGCCCTGATGACCTTTTCGAGCGCCGTGCCGACGAGGTCGTCGGTGTCGGTCAGTTCGGGTCGGGCATCGAGCACTGCCATGGTCAGCCCGAGCGCCTCGAGTTCGGTGAACACGACCGGGGGCAGCCGCATGCCGCGCCCGAGCCGGTAGCCGCCGTGCGGGCCGCGGATCGACTCGACCGGGATGCCCGCCTCGCGCAGGATCCCGATGTAGCGGCGCACGGCGCGTTCGGTGACGTCGAGACGCTCGGCGAGCTCCTCGGCACGTGCGCCACCGGGCCTGGCCTGCAGAAACTCCAGGGCACGCAGCGCCCGCGCGGTGGGACTCAGTTCACTCGACACACCGCGAGGATAATCCGGAAGTAGATCGTCCGGAACCGGTCCTAGGGTCTACGGCATGGACATTCTGCTGATCGGTGGCTTGTGGCTCGACGAATCCGCATGGAAGGACGTCGTGCGCGAACTGGAGGATCTCGGCCATCGAGCCGTGGTGATCGAACGGGCATCGACGCTCGACGACCAGGTGGACACGGTGGTCGCGGCCGTCGATGCCGCCGAGGGACATCCGCTGGTCGTGGGCCACTCGGCCGCATGCACGCTGGCGTGGCTGGCGGCGGACCGGCGACCCGAGAAGGTCGCGAAGATCGCCCTCATCGGCGGGTTCCCGAGCAGCGACGGGAAGCTGTTCGCGGACTTCTTCGACATCAAGGACGGGGCGATGCCGTTCCCGGGCTGGGAGCCGTTCGAGGAGGACGGTTCCGCCGCCGACCTCGACGCCGCCGCGCGCAGTGCGTTCGAAGCAGCCGCGATCCCGGTGCCGGAGGCGGTGGCGCACGGCGTGGTCCGGCTGACCGACGAGCGGCGCTACGACGTGCCGGTCGTGGTGGTCTGCCCCGAGTTCAGCATCGCGCAGGCGAAGGGCTGGATCGACGAGGGCTTGGTGCCGCAGCTCAGCCAGGCGAAGAACGTCGAGTTCGTGGACATCGACTCGGCGCACTGGCCGATGCTGACGAAGGCCCCTGAACTGGCCCGGATTCTAGCTGCGGCCGCCGCCTAGTCCCGCCCCGTCTCGTCTAGTAACCGAGCTCGTGCAGGCGCTGGTCACTGATGCCGAAGTAGTGCCCGACCTCGTGGACCACGGTCTTGGCCACCCGGTCCACCACTTCCCATCGCGACCAGCTGGCGCGCAGGATCGGCAGGCGGTAGATCGTGATCCGGTCCGGCTGCACCCCGGCGTACCAGTGGCCGCGCTGGGTCAGCGGCACGCCCTCATACAATCCGAAGAGCGTGGGCAGTCCGGCCGGAGACTCGTCCTCGACGAAGAACGCGAGGTTGTCGATGGCGCGCGCGAACTCCTTCGGGATGGTGTCGAGCGCGGCCTCGACCAGCTCCTCGAACTCCTCTACGGGAACCTCGTCACCCTGCAACTGCGGCCTCCGAGCTCAGGCGGGCAGGTTCAGCTGCCAGGACACGCCGAAACGGTCGTTGACCCAGCCGAACTTCGCACTGAACCCGTAATTGCCCAACGGCATGAGCTCGCCGCCTTGTTCCCGCAGCGCCGCGTAGAGCCGGTCGATCTCCGCCTCGTCCGCGCAGTCCACGTAGAGCGAGACGGAGGGCGTGAAGCCGAATTCGTGCTTCGCCGGGCTGTCGATGCACATCAGCGGCACGCCCGCGAGCGTGAACGTGGCGTGCTGGACGCTGCCCGCCGGGCCGGGACCGTCGGCTCCGTACCGGCTGATGCTGAGGATCTCGGCGTCGTCGAAGAGCGAGATGTAGAAGGTCATCGCCTCCTCGGCGGCGCCCTCGAACATCAGGAACGTGGTGATCTTCCGCGGGGTCGCGATCTCCATGAGGCAGAGCGTACAACCATTGACGACGATCAGCCCGGGTTTGTCGCCTTCGCCCGCTCCAGCGCGTCGATGATCGACTTCGTGCCGCCGTGCGCCGTGTGCCCGCCGTCCACCGGGATCTCGGTGCCGGTCACGTAGGAGGCGCGCGCCGAGAGCAGGAACACGACCATGTCGGCGACCTCGTCCGGCTGCCCCTCGCGACCCAGCAGCGTCTGCTCGACGGTCGCCTTGAGAAAGACCGGGTTGGCGCCCGCGCTGATCGGCGTGTCGATCGGGCCCGGATGCACGATGTTCACGCGGATCCCACGCGGCGCCAGCTCGATCGCAGCCACCTTCGTCAGCCCACGTAGCCCCCACTTCGACACCGTGTATGCGGCGGCATGATGCGCAGTAAGCCCAGCGATCGACCCGATGTTCACGATCGACGCACCCTCACCGACCGGCATCAGCGGCACCAGCGTGCGGATACCGAGCATGGCGCCGGTCAGATTAATGGCGAACGTCCGATCCCACCCGGCCACATCCACGTCGAGCAGCCGCGGCCGGTACGGCACACCCGCGTTGTTGACCAGCCCCTGCACCTGACGCCCCGACATGGCGAGCCACGCCCCGAACTCGACCCACGCCTCCTCGCTGCTGACGTCAAGGTGCCGGTACTCGCAGGTGCCCGGTCCAGCCGCATCCGCGCTCAGCCGCTCCGCAAGCGCAAGCCCATCGGCGTCCAGCACGTCGGTCGCGATGACGTCCGCGCCCTCCTGGACAAGGAGTTCGGCCTCGGCAGCACCCTGACCACGAGCAGCCCCCGTGATCACGAACGTCTTGCCCGCCAACCCGGAATCGCGCAGCGTCATGACGACTCATCCCCGATCGGATCGTGCAGCAGGCTGGCGGCCGCCTCGGCGCCGATCGACGAGACGAGCTCCGGAGTGAACGCGCCGTCCACCAGAATGAACGCCATCCGCGCGACGCGATCGGAGCGGTTCTCCCACCGATGATCGGTCCCGCGCTGCACCACCACGTCCCCCGGCCCGAGCACCCGCGCCTCCTCATGGTCGAGGATCAGCACGACCTCGCCTTCGAGCACGATCCCGTAGTCCACGGTCTCCGTGCGATGCGTCGGCGAGATCACGCCGGGCGGAAACTCGTTGATCCGGATCTTCGTCCCACCTGGCGCCGGAGGCACCGTCAGATCACGCTCCGTCGGCTCAGCCTCGGCCGCCGCGATCGACGCAGGGACCGCGTCCGTATTCCAGAGCTCGAAGAAATACGCACCATCCGGCGCCGTACGCGCAACCGGCGGCGGCCCGTCCAGCAGGAACACCGAATTACCTTGGTCATCGTGGCCGGTCACCACGCGGCGGGGCACAGTTGGCATGCACCCCATCCCAGCACGTCAACCCGTGTGCGTCACGGCCCCGGCCGATCTTGAATCGCTATGGGTGGTATTCGTCATCTCGGCCATCAGGGCGGCTTGGGCGCCTTCGGAGGCGGGGAGGCCGGCGGCCACTTCCATGAGGGTGCGGCGGAGCCAGGCGTGTTCGGGGGCGACGGCGCGGTCGGGGTGCCACCAGAGGGCGTCTACGAGTTCTACGCGGCCGAAGGGGGGATCGACGATCGCGAGGCCGGCGGGGAGGGCGACTCTGCGGGCTAGGCGTTCGGGCATGATCGCTACGAGGTCGGTGCCGGAGACGAGGAACGGGAGGGGGAGCCAGCCTACGGTGCTGACCTGGACGCGGCGGCGGACGCCCAGTTCGTCGAGGACGCGGTCGGCCGGGGCCACGTGGGTGCGGCCGGTGCTGCGGACGGCGTGCGGGAGGACTTCCAGGTCTGCCAGGGAGAGTCTGCCGTCGCGGAGTCTTGGGTTGGCGGGGTCGACGATGCAGACGAAGCGGTCGCGGAAGAGGGGCTCGTGGACGCCGTCGAAGCCGAAGCCCAGGGGACCGATCAGGGCGTCGCAGTGCATGAGGCCGCGTTCGGATTCGTGGATGTCGAGCGGGATCGCGTCGAGGTCGAGTCTCACACCGGGGGCCAGTTCGGAGACGCGGCGCAGCAGTGGCTCGCCGAGGACGGTGATCGCGTAGTCGGTGGCGGTGATGCGGAAGACGTGGTCGCTCAGGGCCGGGTTGAAGGCGCGGCCGGTGCCGAGGGCGAGTTCGACGGCGCTGAGGGTGCGGCGCACGGAGGGGACGAGGGTCTTGGCGAAGGGCGTGAGCTCGTAGTCGCGGCCGACACGGACCAGCAGCTCGTCCTTGTAGTGGCGGCGCAGCCGGGCGAGGGCGGTGCTCATCGCGGGCTGGCTCTTGCCGATCTTGGCACCGGCCTTCGTGACGTTGCCCTCCTCCAGCAGAGCCTTCAACGCCACCAAGAGGTTGAGATCAGTTCCGCCGAGGGGCATACGCGTTTCACCGTCCCGTCATCGCGACTGTGCGAACTGGCGCACCTGTTCGCATAGTCCACTATGGACCCCCCGTCCGTCACGCCCGTGTTTCCCGATTGTTACCGTGGGCGGCCGCAGGCTATGGTTTTGCCTCATAGCGGGGCTGACCTGCGGTAATCTGAGAAGAATCTCATGAAGGGGCGAGGCCATGGCTGATGTCGGCGGGATCGACCTCAACCTGCTGGTCGCCCTCGGCGCGCTGCTGGAGGACCGCAACCTGACCCGGGCGGGGGCGCGGATCGGCCTGAGCCAGCCGGCGATGAGCGCGGCGCTGGCCCGGCTGCGCAAGCACTTCGGCGACGACCTGCTGGCCCGGGACGGCCGCGGCTACAAGCTGACCGAGCTCGGGGAGCAGCTGCTTCCGACGGTGCAGGAGGCGCTGCGCCAGATGGAGGCGACGATGGACCGGTCGCCGGAGTTCGAGCCGGAGTCCTCGGACCGGGAGTTCTCCATCGCGGCCAGCGACTACACCATCTCGATCCTGGCCGATCCGCTGCTGCGCCGGGTCAAGCGGATCGCGCCGGGCATCCGGCTGGAGCTGCACCCGATCCCGAACGACATGTCCTTCTCGGCGCACGGCATCGTCAAGCACGACGTCGTGGTCGGGCCGGTGGGCTACGAGTTCCCGGGCCGCCGGCTCGAGCTGTTCCGGGACCGCTTCGTGTGCCTGGTCGATCCGGCGAACCCGCGGCTGCGGGACGGGAAGCTGACGCTGGAGGACCTGTCCGCGCTCCCGCACGTGCGCCCGACCTTCGGGCACGAGCAGCCGACGCCCGCGGACCGGCTGCTGGACGCGCTCGGCGTGGATCGGCACGTGCAGGTCACGGTGGTGGGCTGGCTGACGGTGCCGTTCGTCGTCGCGGGGACCGGGCTGGTCGCGATCGTGCCGGAGCGGCTGGCCCGGCGGGTGGCCGAGACGGTGCGGCTGAGCCTCGTCGAGCCGCCCTTCGGACAGGTCGATCTGATCGAGATGGCGCACTGGCATCCGAGCCGCGGCAGCGACCCGGCGGTGCGCTGGCTGCTGCGCACGCTCCAGGAGACGGCCGCCGAACTCTGACTCGGCCTGCCGTCGCCGCAGGTCGGAGCAGGCATGGCCAGGCATATGGCTGCCATCGCGGATAGGTATTTCCGCTTGATCGCGGGCGAACTTAGCCTCATCGCATGACCACAGACCACGAAGCGGTGGACGCCGCGCCGTTCGCGCTCGGCGTCTTCGCCGCCGGGGACGGACCGGAGTTCGCCGGGCTGGTGCTCGGCGAGCGGGTGCGCGACGTGTCGGCGCTCGGCTCGGTGAACGGGCTGCTGGCCGACTGGGACGCCTCGTTCGCGCGGCTGGCCCGGTTGGCGGCGGCGCCGGACGCGGACGCGGAGCCGGGGCTCTGGCACGAGCTGGCCGCGCTGGACGTGCGCTGCCCGGTCGAGCCGCGGCAGATCCTGCAGGCCGGGGCGAACTACCGCAAGCACGTGGTCGACATCGTGATGGCCGAGCGGCGTGCGAACCTCTCGATGACCGGGCACAACGCGGACCAGCCCGAGGACGAGGTGCGCGCCTGGGCCGAGAACATGATGGACGAGCGGGTACGCAGCGGTAAGCCGTATGTCTTCATCGGGCTCGCGGGCGCACTGGCCGGCGCGTTCGACGACGTCGTGCTGCCGCAGCAGGGCACGAAGCACGACTGGGAGCTCGAGCTCGCCCTCGTGATCGGGAAGACTGCGCGGGACCTGACGCCGGAGAACGCGCTCGAGCACGTCGCCGGATACACGATCTGCAACGACCTGACGACGCGTTCGCTGGTGTACCGCAATGACCTGAAGGCGATCGGCACGGACTGGTTCGCGGCGAAGAACGCGCCGACCTTCCTGCCGACCGGGCCCTACATCGTGCCCGCGGCCTTCGTCGCCGACCCGAGCGCGCTGCGGATCACGCTCAAGCACAACGGGATCACCCGGCAGGACGAGTCCGTCGCCGACATGCTCTTCGACATCCCGGCGCTGCTCGCCTACATCACCTCGGTCACCGAGCTGCGGCCCGGCGACCTGGTGCTGACCGGCTCCCCCGCCGGAAACGGCATGCACTGGGGCGTGTTCCTCGAAGCAGGCGACGTGCTGGAGAGCGAGATCACCGGCCTCGGCACGCAGCGCAACCACGTAAGGGAAGGCAAATGACCGACAGCCTGATCACCCATCTGCGCCACGTGGACCTGGCCATTCCGGACTACGACCGGCAGCTGGCGTTCTACACGGACGTCTGGGGCCTGACGAAGGTCGCCGACGACACCGGGATCAGCTTCCTGGCCGCCGAGGGTTCGCCGGAGCGCTACGTCGTCCGGCTGCGCAAGGACGAGAACAAGCGGCTCGACCTGGTCTCCTTCGGCGCGGCGAACAACGCGGACGTGGACGCGCTGGCCGAGCGGCTGATCGCGAAGGGCGTGCGGATGGTCGCCGAGCCCGGTGATCTGGGCACCGAGGGCGGCGGCTACGGCCTGCGCTTCTTCGACCTCGACGGCCGCACGATCGAGGTCTCGGCCGGGGTCGAGGTACGCGCGCACCGCAAGATCGAGGAGAAGGAGGCGATCCCGGTCCGCCTCTCGCACGTCGTGCTGAACGGCACCGACCCGGACCGCACCACGCAGTGGTACGCGGACGTGCTCGGCTTCCGGCTCAGCGACACGCTCGCGCACCCCGACATGGGCACGGTGATGAACTTCGTGCGCTGCAACGAACTGCACCACTCGATCGCCTTCGCGCGCGGCCCGCACGTGTCGGTGCACCACATCTCCTTCGAGATGCGCGGCATCGACGAGTTCATGCGCGGCTGCGGCCGGGTGATGCGCGCGGGCACGAAGCTCGTCTGGGGCCAGGGGCGGCACCTGGCCGGGGACAACACCTACTCCTACTTCCTCGATCCGCAGAACAACACGATCGAGTACACGACCGAACTGGCGAAGCTCGACGAGGACACCTGGCACCCGCACATCTACAGCGCCACGGACCACGAGGTCCAGGACCAGTGGGGCACGGCCAACCCGTTCAGCGAGGCCATCGCCAAGGAGTCCTTCAACGACGTGGACCCGGGCGTGTTCGTCGCCCCGCCCGTCTGATCCACCCTCCCGAAATCCCTTCTCGAGTCAACGGAGACTACCTATGAGAATGCCCTCCCGGCCGGTCGTCGGCCTGACGGCGCTCGCCCTGACGGCGAGCCTCGGCCTGTCCGCCTGCTCCTCTAAGAAGAACTCGACCAGCGCCGGCGGCACGTCGTCGTCGAGCAGTTGCGGCACCATCCCGACGAACAACCCGTCGGATCCGGACAGCGTGCTCTCCTCGCTCTCCGCCTCGACGAAGGCCCTGTACAACGGCTACCCGGTCACCGTGCACAAGAGCGCGTTCGCGAACTGGAAGCCGAAGTCGAGCACGAACAAGACCGTCGGCTTCCTGATCTCCGAGACCAACAACGGCTACCAGCTGGCGCTGCAGTCGATCCTGACCGGGATGCTGAAGTCCGCGGGCTACACCGTGGACGAGGTCACCTCCTCGGACCAGGTCACCGACCAGGTCGCCGACTTCAACCAGATGGTCGAGCAGAAGGTGGCGATGATCGTCTACGAGCCGCTGTCCTCCTCGGCCTTCACCACCGCCGTCTCGAACGCGGCGTCCGCGGGCATCCCGTCGATCTCGCTGCTCAACTCCGTGGACAGCGCGGACACGATCAGCCTGGGCGCGAACGACTGGCTGCAGGGCGCGCAGATGGCGCAGTACGTGGCGAAGGAGATCGGCGGCTCCGGCAAGGTGCTGGACGTGCACGGCATCTCCGGCGTCGGCATCGACACCGCGACGTACCAGGGCGTGAAGGCCGTGTTCGCCGAGTGCTCCGGCATCACGACCGACGACACCATCTACGACCAGTTCGCCGACTCCACCGCGAAGAGCGCGGTGCAGACCTACCTGGAGACGCACCCGCAGAAGATCGCGGCGGCGATGACCTCCGGCGCGGGCGCGACCGGCGTGATGGAGGGCTTCCAGGCCGCGGGCAAGACCGTGCCGATCATCGCGAACGACTCGATGGAGGACGGCGAGCTCGCCTACTGGTACCAGAACAAGAGCTCGTACAACGGCGTCGGCATCACCGCGACCCCGCCGCAGCTCGCCTCCTCCACGCTCGCCCTGGTGCAGGCGCTGTTCAAGGGCGAGGGCGTCAAGCTCTCCGCCGTCGTGCTGAACACGCCGCTGGTGACCAACGCGAACGTCGCCGACTGGTACACGTCCAGCATGACGACGTCGTCCACCGGCAACGCGGGCGGACCGAGCAGCCTGAACGTGCTGCCGACCTCGGAGCTGAACGAGCTGCTGACCAACCCCAGCAGCTGAGGTACGGCAAGTCCCTGACCCAGACCACGGACCTCGGGAACGAATGAGCACATGGATACGATGACCCCCACCGAACCGGCCGCCCCGCGCGCCTCGGCCACGACGCTGCTGCTGACGGTCGACGGACTCGCGAAGTCCTTCGGCCCCACCAAGGCCCTGCGCGCCTGCTCGCTGGAGCTGCGCGGCGGCGAGGTGCACGCCCTGATGGGCGAGAACGGCTCGGGCAAGTCCACCCTGGTGAAGATCCTGGCCGGGGTGCACCGGCCGGACACCGGGCGGATCGAGCTGGCCGGGCGGGCGGTGGCCCCGCGCGGACCGCGCGAGGCGATCGGCTCCGGGGTGGCCACCGTCTTCCAGGAGGTGCAGTGCGTCGCCCAGCAGTCCGTGCTGGACAACCTCTGGCTCGGGACGGACGGCGTGGTGCGCCGGGCCAGGGGTGCGGGCCTGGATCCCGAGGAGCGCCGGGCCCGCGCGGGGCAGGTGCTGACCGAACTGCTCGGCACCTGCCCCGACCTCGACGCCCCGGCGGGCACGCTGTCGCTGAGCGAGCGGCAGGCGCTGGCGATCGCACGCTCGCTGCTGCGCGACCCCAGGGTGCTGATCCTGGACGAGGCCACCTCCGCGCTGGACGTGGCCACCCGGGACCGGCTGTTCGCGGTCTGCCGGGCGCTGACCGCGCGCGGCGGGGCGGTGCTGTTCATCTCGCACCGGATGGACGAGGTGGAGCAGATCGCGGACCGGGTCACGGTGCTGCGTTCCGGCGAGTCCGTCGGCACGCTGACCCAGGACCAGGCCGACATCGCCACGCTGGTGCACCTGATGACCGGCGGCGAGGCGCTGGTGCAGTCCGAGGCGGCGGAGCGGCCGGAGCCGGGCGAGGTCGTGCTCGCGGGCGACGGCCTGAACCTGCGGGCCGGCGAGATCATCGGCCTGGCCGGTCTGGAGGGCCAGGGCCAGGACGACTATCTCAGGGCGCTGGGAGCACTCGCCGACCCGGGCACCCGGGTCGCGTACGTGGCCCGGGACCGGCGCGAGGAGTCGATCTTCCCGCCGCTGAGCATCCGGGAGAACTTCACCGCCTCGACGCTGAACCAGGACGCGCGCGGCGGCCTGATCTCCACGGCGCGCGCCCGGGCCCGGTTCGACGCGTACCGGGACAAGCTCAAGATCCGGCTCGGCAAGGACGGCGACGCGATCACCACGCTGTCCGGCGGCAACCAGCAGAAGGTCGTGATCGCGCGGGCTCTCGCGGGTGATCCCAGGGTGCTGCTGCTCAACGACCCGACGCGCGGCATCGACATCGGCGCCAAGCACGACGTGTACGCGCTGCTGCGGGACCTGGCCGCGTCCGGCATGGCGATCGTGATGCTCTCCACCGAGGTCGACGAGCACCTGGAACTGATGGACCGGGTCCTGGTCTTCCGCGAGGGAGCCCCGGCGGCCGAGCTGGACCGGGCGAACCTCTCGCGGTCGGCGCTGGTCACCGAGTTCTTCGGCCCGGCGGACGCGGAGCAGACCGAGACGGACGCGGCGCCGGTCGCGCGGCAGGCCGTGAAGCCGCCGAACCGCTTCGCCAGGCTGCTCGCCGAACGCACGTGGATCTTCCCGGCGCTGCTGGCCGTGGCGCTGCTGATCGCGAACGTGGTCGAGCAGCACAGCTTCCTGGAGTGGCACTCCTGGATCCTGACCTTCGCCGAGCTGGCCACGCCCGGTCTGGCGGCGATGGCTTCGACCCCTGCGATCCTCGGCGGCGGTGGCGGCATCGACATCTCGGTCGCTCCGCTCTTCGTCATGGTCTCGGTCGTGGTCGAGGTGATGCTACTCGGCAACGGAATCAGCAGCGCGGCCGTCGTGATCCCCGCGGCGATCCTCTTCGGGGCCGCCGTCGGCGCGGTCAACGGAGTGCTGATCAACTACGGCCGATATCAGGCGGTCGTCGCGACGCTCTGCATGAACTTCATCCTCTCCGGCTTCGCGCTCGGCTACGCGCCGTCCCCGGTGAGCGGCACGACCGGCTGGCTGACCTCGCTCGGCTCGACGGTCGGCGGCGTGCCCGGCGGACTGATCCTGCTGGCCGTGCCGCTGCTGGTCTGGGCTCTGCTCGGGCGCACGCCGTTCGTCAGGACCCTGTGCGCGGTCGGCGGCAGCGAGGTCACCGCGTACACGGCGGGCGTGAACGTGCCGCTGGTGCGCACCCTCGGCTACACGATCGGCGGCGGCATCGCGGGACTCGCCGGGATCGCGATCACCGCCCAGCTGCACCAGGCCGAGGCCGACACCGGCTTCGTCACCCCGTTCATCCTGCTGGCGATCGCGGCCGTCGCACTCGGCGGCACCTCGCTGGCCGGAGGACGCGGCGGACTGCTCGGTTCGCTGCTCGGCGCGGCGGTGATCTTCCTGATCGAGAACCTGCTCGGCGCCCTGCACATCTCCTCGTTCTGGTCGCAGGCCGTGTACGGCACCACCCTGATCGTCGCGGTGCTGTTCGCGGCGCGCACCGCCGCCGACTTCGGCAGGAAGGCAGCCCGATGAACCAGCTGCGCAAGCTCTCCGGCCTGCAGAAGCGCTACCCCCTGCTGCAGATCGTCGTACTGGTGCTGCTCGTGCTCTACGTGGGCCAGCAGGACGGCGACTTCACCTGGAACGACCTGTTCGCTCCGATCCTGCTGCAGGCCTCGTTCCTCGGCATCGCGGCGGCCGGGCAGACCCTCGTCATCCTGGTCGGCGGCCTCGACTTCTCGATCGCCGCGTACCTGGTCGCCGGGAACCTCCTCGTCACGCACCTGGTCGGGAACGAGCACTGGAACTTCGGCGCGGCGGCCCTGCTGGTGTTCGCGATCTGCGTCGTCGGCGGCGGCTTCTCCGGCTGGATCTGCCACCGCTTCAAGCTCGAGCCCCTCGTCATCACGCTCGCGATGAGCTCGATCGTGGTCGGCGCGCTGGTCGGCACCAACACCAGCCTGCTCAACGGCTCGGGACCGGGCTGGCTGCAGTCCTTCACCAGTCAGACCTCGGACACCTTCGGCCTGCCGATCGCGCCGATCATCGCGTTCTGGATCGTGCTGGCCATCGCGGTGACCGTGGTGCTGCTGCGCACGCCGGTCGGCCGCAAGCTCTACCTGGCCGGCGCCGGGCCGAAGTCGGCGGACCTCGCGGGCATCCGCACCCGGCGCGTCTGGGTCGCGGCGTACGCGGCGAGCGCGCTGCTCGCGGGCCTGGCCGGGGTGCTGCTGGCCGGGTTCAGCACCGGCGGCGACACGAACGTCGGCAACAGCTACCTGTTCCCGGGCCTCGCGGCGGTGATCGTCGGCGGCACCATGATGGGCGGCCGCGGCGATTACCTGCGCACCTGCCTCGGGGCGCTGATCGTGACCACGCTCAACTTCGTCATCTCGGTCAACAACCTCAACGCGTCCGCCGCGAGCATCGTCTTCGGCGTACTGATCCTGCTGGTCGTCGCGCTCTACGGGCGCGAGCGGCGGCTTCGCGATCGCGTCTAACCCCCGCACACAAGAGAGAAACCGCAATGCGACTGCATCACGCCGGGATCAGCGTCCCCGACCTCGAACGCTCCCTCGACTGGTACTGCCGGGCCCTGGACCTGACGGAGGGCTACCGCTTCGAGGTCCCGCCGATCGGGTTGCGCGGCGTGTTCGCGCTCACCCGGGACGGCGCCGGGGTGGAACTGCTGGAGATGGCCGGCGCGCTGCCCGGCGTGAACCGGGCCGACCCGCCGTCCGCCAACTCCGTGCACGGCTACAACCACGTGTGCTTCGAGGTCGCGGACCTGGAGGCGACCTACGAGCGGGCGCTGCGGCACGGCGCGGTCGCGGTCTGGGACCCGCGCGAGTCGCCGGAGCCGGGCGTGCGGATGGCGTACGTGACCGACCTGGACGGCAACCTCATCGAGCTGATCCACCGACAGGAGGCGTGATCGACCATGCCGATGCATCTGCGGGGCGAGCCCGGTTACGAGGCGGCCCGCCTGGACACTGTGTGGAACGCGCGCAAGCCGGACCGGTATCCGGCGGCGGTCGTGGTGGCCGAGTCGGAGTCCGAGGTCGTGGACGCCGTGAACTACGCGCGCGAGTCCGGGCTGAAGGTCACAATGCGCTCCGGCGGGCACAGCTGGTACGGCATCCACCTGCGCGACGACTGCCTGGTGCTGGACCTGTCGAGGCTGCGCGAGGTCTCCGTGGACGCACAGGCGAAGACGGCGACCGTGCAGTCCGGCGTGATCGTCATGGAGGTGTACGAGGCGCTGGCCGAGCACAACCTCTTCTTCCCGGTCGGCCACGGACCGGACGTCGGCCTCGCCGGTTTCATGCTCGGCGGCGGCTACGGCTGGAACTCCGGCCACCTCGGCCCGGCCTGCTTCTCGATCCTGGCCGTGGACGTGGTGACCGCGGCCGGCGAGGTGCTGCACTGCGACGAGACGCAGAACACGGACTTCCTGTGGGCCGCGCGCGGCGGCGGGCACGGCCAGTTCGCGGTCATCACGAGGTTCCACCTGCGCCTGTACGACCACCCCGGCGCGATCGTGCGCAGCGTGCAGGTCTACCCGAAGGAGATGGCGGGCGAGGTCACCAGCTGGATGACCACGGTCGGCCCGCGGCTCGACAGCCGCGTCGAGTTCATCGCGATGGTCACCCCGCCGCCGATCCCCGGCTTCGAGGGCGCCGCCACGATCACCTCGGCGACGGCGTTCGCGGATTCCTTCGACGAGGCGGTCGAGCTGCTCAAGCCCTTCGAGGACTCGCCCTTCGCCGGACGCGAGCTGTTCCGCGTCTCGCACGACCAGACCGACATGGGCCGGCTCGGCAAGGAGGTCGAGCGCGAGACGCCCAAGGGCCGGCGCTACGTCTGCGACAACATCTGGACCCGCGCGTCCGCCGCGGAGATCACGCCGCTGCTCCAGCGGGCGGCCGACGAGATGCCCAATCCCGAGTGCCAGATCTTCTGGTACTGGTGGGGCGCCGACCGTACGCCCCCGCACGCGGCCTGGTCCGCACAGGCCCCCTGGTACTACGCGGTCTACGGCATCGGCGCCGATCCCGCGCTCGACGCCGCGCACGACGCGTGGGTGCAGCGGTCCGTCGCGGCCGTCGCGCACCTCTCGGCGGGCACGCAGTTCGCCGACTCGAACCTCGAGGGCCGCTTCGACGCCCCTCTGCAGCAGGACCAGCTCGCCGAGATGCGACGGCTGCGCGCCCTGCACGACCCCGCCGGCGTGCTCGCCGGATATCCGAACGAGAACTAAAGGCCCCTCGCCATGACGAAGCAGTACCTGAAGGAAGCCGTCCCCGCAGCCCAGGTGGCCAAGGACCTCGCCGGGGTCCGCACGGTGGTCGAGTCGGTGATCGCCGACATCCGGGAGAACGGCGACGCGGCCGTGCGCACGTACTCGGCCAAGTTCGACAACTGGTCGCCGGAGTCCTTCCGGCTCAGCCCGGAGCAGGTCGCGGCCATCGTCGCGGACGTGCCCAAGCAGGTGATCGACGACATCGTGTTCGTCCAGGCGCAGGTGCGCCGCTTCGCCGAGGCGCAGCTCGCGTCGATGCGGGAGATCGAGATCGAGACGCTGCCCGGCGTCTTCCTCGGCCACAAGCACGTGCCGGTCGCGGCGGCCGGAGCGTACGTCCCCGGCGGCCGCTACCCGCTCACCGCGTCCGCGCACATGACGATCGTGACGGCGAAGGTGGCGGGCGTGCAGCGGGTCGCCGCGTGCACCCCGCCGATCCGCGGCGAGATCCCCAAGGCGACCATCGCGGCCATGCACCTCGCCGGGGCCGACGAGATCTACCTGCTCGGCGGCGTCCAGGCGGTGACCGCGCTGTCGCTGGGAACGGAGACAATCGGGCGAGTGGACCTGCTCGCGGGTCCCGGCAACGCGTACGTCGCCGAGGCCAAGCGGCAGCTGTTCGGTGAGGTGGGCATCGACCTGTTCGCCGGACCGACCGAGATCCTGGTCATCGCCGACGAGCACGCCGACCCCGAGGTCGTCGCCGTGGACCTGCTCTCCCAGGCCGAGCACGGCCCCGACTCCCCCGCGATCCTGGTGACGACCTCGCACGAGGTCGGGGCGAAGGCGCTGGAGTACATCGAGAAGATCCTGCCCGGCATGAGCACCCGCGACTTCGCGGAGCCGGCATGGCGCGACCACGGCCAGATCATCGTGGTCGACGACCTCGACGAGGCGTTCGCGGTGGCGGACGAATTCGCCGCCGAGCACGTCGAGGTGCTCACCCGGAACCCGCGCCAGGCCCTGGACGCGATGAACAACTACGGTGCGCTGTTCCTCGGCGAGGGCACGTGCGTCTCCTACGGCGACAAGGTCATCGGTACCAACCACGTGCTGCCGACGCGGGGTGCGGCCCGCTACACCGGCGGCCTCTGGGTGGGCAAGTACCTCAAGACCGTGACGTACCAGGAGGTGCGCGAGCCCGAGTCCAGCGCGCAACTCGGCGAGGTCTGCGGCCGCGCCGCCCGCGTCGAGCTGTTCGAGGGACACGCCCGGTCCGGGGACGTGCGGGCCGCGAAGGTTCACGGCACCAGGCCCGACTGGCTCAGCGAGGCCCTCGATGGCTGAGCCCGCGGGCCGCGGCGGTGCCATGGACCCCGGTGGCGAACTGGCTGGTCGCTCGGCCCTCGTCACCGGAGCCGGGAATGGTGTTACTGCGCCGAGCGATCACTCGGCCCAGTACACCGCCGGTATCCGGAACGAGCTCGCCGGTCGCTCGGCCCTCGTCACCGGAGCCGGGAACGGGCTAGGCCGAGCGATCGCCCTCGGCCTAGCCCGCGCCGGGGCCAGGGTGATCCTGGTTGGACGGACTGAGGCCACGCTCGTCGAGACCGCGGAGTTGATGGCGGAGCCCAAGGCGGCGCGGGTCGAGGTGTGTGATGTGTCGTCGGCTTCGTCGGTCGAGGCACTGCGTGCGGCGCTCTCCGACGAGCCCGTTCACATTCTGATCAACAACGCGGGCGTCGGCGGTCCGGTCAAGGCGCTGACCGACATCGAGCCCGACGAGTGGGACGACGTCTTCGCGGCGAACGTGCGCAGCATCTATCTGATGTGCCGCGCGTTCCTGCCGCCGATGGCCGAGCGCGGTTCCGGCGACGTGATCAATGTGGCCTCGGTCAGCGGCAAGCGTCCGCTGACCCGGCGCACGCCGTACACGGCCTCGAAGATGGCCGTCCTCGGGCTGACCCGGACGCTCGCGTTCGAGGTCGGGCCGCAGGGCGTGTCGGTGAACAGCCTCTCCCCCGGCCCGTGCCGCGGACCGCGGATGCAGCGCAACTTCACGCTCGAGGCGGCGGCCACCGGCACCACGTACGCCGAGGCGGAGGAGGCCTTCGTCAGCCGCGCCGCGCTGCGACGGCTCGTCGAGGAGGACGAGGTCGCCGCGGCCGTGCTCGCGATGCTGCGCATGCCGGGCCTGTGCGGCGCCGACATCGACCTGTCCGCGGGCATGATCGCCCCCGCTTAGTCCCCTCTCATCGCAGCATTTCGGAAAGGAGCGCGTCCGTGGGCGTGTCCAAGGTTCTCGTCGTCGGCGGCGGCATCACCGGCAGCGTGTTATCGCTTGCTCTGGCCCAGCGCGGCGTGCAGGTTGACCTGGTCGAGATCAGCCCCGTGTGGCACGGCGTGGGACACGGGATCACCGTGCAGGGCAACGCGTTGAAGGCGTTCGAATCCATAGGGATTCTGGACGACGTACTCGCGCGCGGCGTGCCGTACAACCGGCTGCGGATGCTGCGCGCGGACGGCAGCCTGATCGTCGAGGCGCCGACCCCGCACACCGGCGGCGAGGACATACCGTCCACCCTCGGCGCGCTGCGTTCGGACCTCCAGACGATTCTCTGCGACCGGATCTACGCGGCAGGGGTCGATGTACGCCTCGGGCTGACCGTGACCTCGCTCGCTCAGGACGCTCACCGCGCGTACGTCGAGTTCAGCGACGGGACCACGGGTACGTACGACCTCGTCGTCGGCGCGGACGGCATCCGCTCCACGATGCGGGCGATGCTCGGCATCGAGACAGCTCCCCAGCCGTCCGGCATGAGCATCTGGCGGGTCGTCGCGGACCGGCCCGCCGACGTGGACTGCCACGAGCTCTACTACGGCGGGCCGCGCTACAAGGCGGGCTACTCCCCCATCTCGAAGGACAAGTGCTACGCGTACGTGCTCGACGAGGACGGGACGCTGGCCGACTTCGGCGGCGGCGATGCGTCCCAGGGCGGTAAGCCCGCGTGGCAACTGATGTACGAGCGCGCCGAGGGCTACGGCGGCAAGTGGGGCGACCTGCGCGAGACGATCGGCCCGGACTCGAACGTCGTGCACACCCGGATCGAGTGGCTGCTCGTCGAAGGCCCCTGGTTCCGCGGTCGCGCCATCATCATCGGCGACGCGGCGCACGCCTGCCCGCCGCTGATCGCCCAGGGCGCGGCCATGTGCGCGGAGGACGCCGTCGTGCTCGCCGAGATGGTCACCAGTAGCCGTTCGCTGGAACAGGTGCTGCCCGCGTTCATGGCACGTCGCCTGCCGCGCGTGGAGATCGTCGTGCGCAACTCGCTCAAGCTCGTGCGGTACGAGATGGACCTCGAGCCGCACACGGACCAGGACGTCGCCGACACGATGGGCGAGGCGCTCAGCTTCCTCGCCGCCGGGCAGGCGTGATCCGAACCGTGTCTTTCCCACCTGCCATCGACGTCCACGGCCATCTCCTCGTCCCCGAGGTCAACGCGCTGGCTGCTAAGAATCCCCGCGAGGCGGCGGACGCGGCCGCCGAGCGCGCGGCGTTCAGCGCGCACAGCATCGAGATCAACCAGGCGCAGATCAAGCGCGTCTTGCAGCAGCTCACGGACGTGGACCGGCGACTGAGTGACATGGCGTCCTCCCAGGTCACTCACCAAATCGTCGGTCCCATGCCGATGCACCGCTACTGGGCCGATCCCGAGCTGGCTTTCGCGTTGAGCCGCACGGTGAACGAGGCCGTGGCTCTGCACTGCGCAGCCGCACCCGACCAGCTACGCGGCCTGGGCACGCTGCCGATTCAGCACCCTGATCTCGCCGTCTCCGAACTCGAATACGCGATGCGGGATCTCGGGTTGCGCGGCGTGAGCATCTCGACGAACGTGGACGGCCGCGAGCTCGCCGACCCGGACTTCGACGTGGTCTGGGAGGCCGCCGCCGAGTTGGGCGCCGTCGTCTTCATCCATCCTTGGGGCTGCTCACTCGGCGCGCGGCTCGGCAAGAACTTCCTCGGCAACACGGTCGGCCAGCCCACCGAGACCACGCTCGCCCTCTCCCACCTCATCTTCTCGGGCACTCTCGACCGCCACCCCGCGCTACGCCTGCTCGCCGCGCACGGCGGCGGTTATCTACCCACGTACATCGGCCGCTCCGACCACGCCTGGCAGAACCGCCCCGACGCGCAGGCGTGTAAGGAACTGCCGAGTTCCTATCTGCGCAGGATGTGGTTCGACGCGCTCGTCTACACCCCGTCCGCGCTGCGCCACCTGGTCGAGGCCGTCGGCGTGGACCGGGTCATGCTCGGCAGCGACTACCCGTTCGACATGGGCGTCACGGATGCCCCGGCCAGGGCCGCGGCCGCCTGTCTGTCAGAGTCCGATCTCACCCGCATCCTGTCCACGAACGCGGCAGAACTCTTCGACATCGCGTGCACCTGACCAATCCGCATTCGCCGCGCGTGCGCTGTTGTGGGTCGCACGCGCGGCTGATACACCAACCATGACAACGTTGTCGATTCCCGTGGAGCAGGAATGTACCCACGCACCCACACGGCAGCAAGGAAAAGAACGACAGCAGTAGCAGTAGCCATACTCGCTCTCGTCGGCGCCGCGCTCTACCCGGCGTCGGCCGCGTACGCCAGCCCGAAGAAGACCGTCACCTCTTCGGTCGTCACCGACGGAAACGCTCGCTTCGAGGTCCTCACACCCACCCTGATCCGCCTCGAGTACGCGGGCGACGGCGCGTTCCAGGACTCGCCGACGTTCAACGTGGTCGACCGGTCGTTCCCGGCCGTCTCCTACACCACCGACGTGAGCAACGGCTATCGCGAGATCACCACAGGGTCTCTGACGCTCCGCTACAAGCAAGGCGGCGGACCCTTCACAGCCGCCAACACCTCGATCGTGGTCGGTGGCACGAACGTGACCGCCGCGCCGTCCTTCCCCTCGTACTGCGCGTTCGGCACCGCGTGCGAGGCCGAGGACAGCCTGATGACCTGGGGCGCGTCCACCGCGTACGACCATACGGGTTACACCGGATCAGGGTTCGCCGCGGGCCTGAACCAGACCGGCAGCGGGATCCAGCAGGACGTCTCGGCGGTGCCCTCGGCCGGGACCTACCAGCTCACCGTGCGGTACGCGAACGCGACCGGCGGCGACGGCAAGGACGTCACCCGCACGCTCTCGACCACCGTCAACGGAGCGGCGGGCCCGACGCTGTCCCTGCCGGTAACAGCGTCCTGGGACACCTGGTCCACGGTGTCCGTCCCCGTCACGCTGAAGGCCGGGGTCGACTCGCTCGGCGTCGTGATGAAGGCGTCGGACAGCGGCAACGTGAACCTCGACAGCCTCGCCGTCACGGCCACCGGCGCCGCGTACCCCGCGCCCGGCGCGTCGAGCTCGCTGCTGACCACGGCGTACGGCGCCGGACCGACCGACACGCTCGGCGGCTGGTCGAGCTCGCTGGACAACCAGGACCCCGCGACCGCCACCGAACGGCCCGGCATCCTCGACAAGGACGGCTGGTACCTGCTGGACGACACGCGCTCGGCCCTCCTGAACACGAATGGGACAGTAACCGACCGCCCCGGCCACGGCTCGCAGCCATACCAGGACGGCTATTTCTTCGGCTACGGCACCAACTACAAACAGGGCCTCTCCGATCTCAACGCACTGACCGGCGGCACGAACCTGCTGCCCGAGTCCGCCTACGGGGTCTGGTATTCGCGCTACTACGCCTACTCCACGTCGGACTACGAAAACACGCTGATCCCGACGTTCCGCAGCACCTTCACGCCGATCGACTGGCTGGTGATCGACACCGACTGGAAGTCGCCGAACCAGTGGAACGGCTGGAACTGGAACTCCTCCCTGTTCCCGGATCCGAGCTCGTTCCTGGCCTGGACGAAACAGCAGGGCCTTGAGACGGCGCTCAACATCCACACCGGCATCAACGGCTCCGACCCGCAGTTCGCGTCGGCCAACTCCACTGCCGGCGGGCTGACTCCCGACCCCACGCGGAGCGGCGACTACGAGTTCGACTGGTCCAACCCGAGCCAACTGGCCGCCTACTTCCAGCTGCACCAGCCCTTCGAGCAGCAGGGCGTGCGCGAGTGGTGGCTGGACTACTGCGGCGGCTGCGGCAACTCGACCGCCAGCGATCCGCACGTGGCGCCGGACAACTTCATCAATCAGGCGTACGCCCAAGACGGCACCGCTCGCGGGCTGCGCGGCTTCTCCTTCGGCCGCATCGGCTCGTCCGAGCAGGCGGGCGACCTCGGCAGTTACGCGCTGGGGCCCTGGTCAGAGCGTCGCAACACCATGCAGTTCACCGGCGACACCGAGGCCACGTGGGCCATGATGGCGTTGGAGGCGCACTTCGCGGGTGACGAGGCGTCGGCCGGGCTGAGCAACGTCAGCAACGACATCGGCAGCTTCCACGGCGACCACCTGGCCGACGACATGTACGCGCGCTGGGTTCAGCTCGGCACGTTCCAGCCGGTCGATCGCCTGCACTCCGACCACGGCGACCGGCTGCCGTGGAACTACGGCGCGGCGGCCGACGCGAGCGCCGAGCGGTTCCTCCGGCTGCGCGAGGCGCTGGTCCCCTACACCTACACGCTCGCCGCGCAGGCCAACGCGACCGGCGTGCCGATCATCGGGCCCCTGTACCTCGACTATCCGGCCAACAGCGAGGCGTACACGTACAACGAGGAGTACCTGTACGGCGACAACGTGCTCGTCGCGCCGATCGTCTCCCCGGACGACGCGAACGGCAACGGCTCGGTCAGCACCTGGATCCCGCCGGGCACCTGGACCGACTACTTCACCGGCACCACGTACACCGGACCGAGCACCGTGACCATCACGGACCCGCTCTCCGAGATGCCGGTGCTGATCAAGAGCGGCGGCATCATGCCGACCCGCACCGACTACACGCAGGACGCCGCCGCTACCCCGCTCACGCAGCTCACGCTGTCCGTGGCGGCCGGGGCCGACGGCTCGTTCCCGCTCTACCAGGACGCGGGCGAGGGCAACGGCTACCAGTCCGGCCAGTCGACCACCACGCCGATCTCCTGGAGCAACTCCGCGCGCACGCTGACGATCGGCGCCACCACCGGCACGTACCCCGGCGCCGTGACACAGCGTTCGTACACGCTCCGGCTCTCGAACGCGAACGCCCCGACGGCCGTGTCGGTGGACGGCGTGCAGGTCCCGGAGACCGCGTGGTCCTACAACCCGAACCAGCACGTGACGACCGTGGTCACCGGTCAACTGCCGGTCTCCTCCGCGCACACGATCACGCTCAGCGGCAGCGCCACCGCCAATCCGACCAGCGGAGAGACGATCGGCAACGGCGGCCTGTGCCTCGACGTGAAGGGCGGGGCCAGCACGGACGGGACCGCGATGCAGCTCTACACCTGCAACCACACCGCCGCGCAGCAGATCACGTACACGTCCACCAACCAGGTGCAGATCCTCGGCAAGTGCGTGGACGCCGCGAACGCGGGCACCGCCAACGGAACTCCCGTCCAGCTCTACACCTGCAACAACTCGGGCTCGCAGACCTGGGTCGCGCAGGCCAACGGGGAACTGCTCAATCCGCAATCAGGACGCTGCCTCAACGTGCCGGGCGGAAACACGACGCCGGGCGCGGTCCAGTTGCAACTCCAGGACTGCGGCGTCTCGGCGTCTCAGACCTGGAAGCTGCCGCCGGGCCCGGTCAACGGCCCCGGCGGTCTGTGCGCCGACGTTCAGAACGCCGACCCCGCGTCCGCGACCCCGGTTCAGCTCTACACCTGCAACCAGACCGACGCCCAGCGCTGGTCCACGCCCGGTGACGGCACCGTCCGCACGTTCGGCAAGTGCCTGGACGTGGACAACGCCGGTACCGCCAACGGGACGCAGGTCCAGCTGTTCGACTGCAACGGAACCGCGTCGCAGACATGGGTCGTCCAGTCGAACGGCTCGCTGCGCAACCCGCAATCAGGACGCTGTCTTGACGATCCGAACAACAACGAGGCCGTCGGCGATCTCCTGCAGATCTACGACTGCAACGGAACCGCCGCGCAGCAGTTCCGGATCGGAGGCTGATACGCGGCGGGTCGCGACTCAGATGTCGATGTTCATGTCGCTGACGTACCAGGCGCCGTCGACCATCGTCATCACGAAACTGAGGTCGGCGTTCGAAGTCGTCACGCCGGTCGAATGCGACACCACGACCTTCAGCAGCGACTGGCCGTCCACGGCGATCTGATTCGCGTGGATGGTGATCGGAGAGTTCGACCCGGAGGCATCGCCACCGGACACGCTCACCATGGCCTGTCCGGTGGCGTTCTTCGGCGTGAAGGATTCATGCAGGGCACGCAGCGAGTCCAGCGGCGAGACCCCGTCGGCCGAGGCGGTCGCACCGGCCGAGCACTGCGTCGCCGTCGCGGGCTTGAGGGGGCTGTTCGTGGCCGACGAGGTGGGCGCGGCCATGTCCAGGCAGGCCCGCGAGTAGTCCTTGTCGACGATCGCGGCCACGAAGTCGGCGAGCACCCCGTGCGCGGTCCCCGGATGCTCCGGCGCGCTGCCCGCCCGCGCCGTATTCGTGCTCGCACTCGGACTCGCGCTCGTGCCCGCCGCCGCCGTGCTTCCGTGCGTCGAACTCGAGCATCCGGCGAGTCCGACCAGCAGCGCCGCCATCCCGCCCGCGATGGTGACGCCCCGTACTTCAGTCCACATTTTCAGTACCCTCCCGAGGTTCGTCCGCTACGCAGGTTCGGTCGCGTAGGGACGCATCGCGAGGACTATAGCGTCGGCGTCGAGTGGCTGCCCGGCGGCGATCATGTCGCGGAGGTCGCGGAAGTAGCCGACGTAGAGGTCCGGCGTGAAGGTGTTGAGCAGGACCGTCGGCTCGTCGGTGGGATTCGCGAACGTGTGCGGCGCTCCCGGCGGCACCATGACGAGCGTGCCGGCGGGAGCGTCGTAGTGCTGCTCGCCGACGGTGAAGCGGGCGAGTCCGGACACGACGTAGAACCCTTTGTCGTGTCGCGCGTGGCGGTGCTGCGGCGGGCCCTCGGTGTGCGGCGCGAGGGTGATCTCCCCGACGCCGAGCCGGTGCTCCGTGGTCGAGCCGTCCTCCAGGATCCGCATCACGGTCGTGCCGATCCGGATCGACTCGCCGTCCTCGGGTCCGGTGATCACTATGTCAGCCATCTGAGCCCGCCCATCGCTTATGAGAGTCCACTCGCGCGAGTGGACTCTCATAAGCTACACGCTTACTGCACGACGGACCACACGAAGGTGGCCGAACCGCTGACCCCGGCCGTGTCCTTCGCCGTCACGGTCACCGTGTAGGTGCCGAGCGTCGTGCCGGTGCCGGAGACGGTGCCGTCGGCCGCGATCGAGATGCCCGGAGGCAGGCCGGTCGCGGTGTAGGTGAGGGACTGGGACGCGTTGGAGTCCACGGCCTGCATCGCGAACGACATGGCCGTCCCCTTCGGGCTGCTGTAGCCGAACGGGTTGACCACCCCGACCGTCTCCGCGCCCGGCACGCCCGAGTTCGCGGCGACGTTCGCACTGACCGCCGTGTTCGCGGGCGCGACCCCGGCCGCCGATGCACCGGCCGCGACCTGGCCGGTCAGAGTGTGCGCCAGGCTCGTCGAACCGGTCAGCGGCAGGCTGTTCGACGCGTCCCCGACCTTGATCGAGTACGTGCCCGCCTGCGCCTCCCACTGGTTGTCGGTCCCCGACCACGCGGCCAGGTCGTGGATGTTCAGCGGGAAGCTGACCGTCGTGGACTGCCCCGGAGTGAGCGTGACGCGGTCGAAGCCACGCAGTTGCTCCGGCGAATCCTGACTCGCCGCCGGGTCGCCGACGTACATCTGCGCCACGTCCGCGCCCGCCACCGAGCCGGTGTTGGTCACGGTCGCGGTCACCGTAGCGTCCCCGTCGGCGTTGAAGGCCCCGACGTTGAGGTTCGAGTACGAGAACTTGGTGTACGACAGGCCGTACCCGAACGCGAACGCCGGAGTGATGTTCTGCGACTGGTACCAGCGGTAGCCGATGTTCACGCCCTCGCTGAAGCTCACGCCCGCCGACGTGCCCGGCCACTGGGCCTGTGTCTGCGCCGGGACCTGGCTGAGGCTGCTCGGGAACGTGACCGGCAGCTTGCCGGACGGGTCGGCCGTGCCGAAGATCAGCGCGGCCATCGCGGCGCCGGTCTCCTGCCCGCCGTACCAGTTCTCGAACACGCCGGCCACGCTGTTCAGCCACGGCATGACGACCGGACCGCCACTGTTGATCACGACGATCGTGTTCGGATTCGCCGCCGCCACCTGCTGAATCATCGACTCGTCCGTCGCGGACAGATCAATCGAGGTCAGGTCGGTCTCCTCGCCCTCCGGCAGGTTCACGTAGATGATCGCGTCGGTGGCCGCCTTGGCCGCCGCGACCGCCTGCGGGATGTCGGTGGTGCCGTTGTCGTTGCCCTGCGTGTAGGTGACCTTCACGTTCGCCCCGGCCGCGTTCTGGATGCCGGTGATCGGCCAGACCGTGTTCGAACTCGTGACCGTACCGCTGCCGCCGCCCGCGAGTTCCACGCCGGCGCCGCCGTCCGTACCGATCACCGCGATCGACTCGTTGCCGTTCGGGTTGAGCGGCAGGATCCCGTTGTTCTTCAGCAGGACCGAGCCCTCCTCGCTCAGCTGAAGCGCCGTCTGCTGGTGCGCCGCGCTGGTCACCGTGGCGGACAGCGAACCGCTCGCCGCGTTGTCGAACATGCCGAACGCGAACATCTGGGTGAGGATCCGGCCCACCGCCTCGTTCACGACGTACTGGCTGAGCGCGCCGGACGAGATCGCGTTGGCCAGGTCGGTCGCGATCGAACCGGGGAACGGCATCCCGACGTCCATGCCGCCCTCGACGGACGCGACGTTGTTGTAGTCGGCGCCCCAGTCGGAGGTGATGAAGCCCCCGTAGTTGGCCTGCGCGTCGAGACCGTTCAGCTGCATGTCACCGTTCTGACACGACGCCGCGCTGTTCACGACCGCGTAGGAGCACATCATCGAGGCCGGCGCCGACTGCTCGGCCGCCGCCTGGAACGGAGCGAGGTAGAGCTCTTCCAAGGCCTGCTGGCTGACGGTCTCGTTGTTGTTGCCGTTGGGGTACTGCTCCTGGTCGTACGCGGCGACGTGCTTGATCATCGCCATGACGTCCTGGCTCTGCAGCCCGTCCACCTCGGCCGACGTGATCAGACCGGAGAGATACGGGTCCTCGCCGTACGTCTCATAGGTCCGGCCCCAACGCGGATCGCGCACGAGGTTCGTCGTCGGACCGAGCGCCACGTTCACGCCCTTACCGGCGAACTCGGCGCCCATCGCGGCACCCTCCTGCTGGATCAGCGCCGGATCCCAGGTAGCGGCCGCGTTCTCGCCGTCGGGGAACGCCGTGACCCCGCCGGTCCCGTCGCCGACACCGTTCGGACCGTCCTGCAAGTTCGTCGCCTTGATGCACAGGTTCGGAATCGCCGCGACCTGCCCGATGTACGACGACCCGCCGTCACCGGACAGCAGCGTGAACTCCTCCGACTGGTCCATCGTGTTCAGCACCTGCTGCACGCGCTGAGCAACCGGCGCCGTCGAGCCGACCCAAGGACACGAACCGTTGCCCCCGTTGCCGTTCCCACCCGAGAGCGGCTGCGTCGTCGTCAGCCCATAGACATCGAACTCGAATATCGAGTCACCCCACTGCGTCGCCCTAGCCGTCGCGTACACGCGGATGTACCGATCGGTCGCGGACACGCTGAACGTCTGGCTCCCGCCCGTACCCGTGGTCGTGGAGTAGACGTTCGTCCAGGTCGCATTGTCATTCGAGACCTGGATCTGGAACGCCGACGCGTACGCCGTCTCCCAGATGATCCCCACGCTGCAAATCTGCTGCTGCGCACCGAGATCGACCTCGAGCCACTGCGGATCGGCCGCCGCACTCGACCAGCGGCTGCCCGGATTGCCGTCCGTGGCCGCGGATGCCGGGTAGTCGGTAGCGTCCTGCGTCGAAGAGGCCGTAGTCGGCTGGTCGAGCGCGAGATCCTGGAACCCGCAGTACTCGGTGGGCCCGCTACCACCGCCGGTCCCGCCACCCCCGCCCCCGCCACTGCTCGACCCCAGCGTGAACGTCATGAAGTGCAGATTGAACCCGTTCGAGTCCTGATCCACCCGGAGCGTCTGCTGCCCCGCCGGAAGCGTGACGTTCGCCGTCACCGTAGTCCAGGTCTGATACCCGCCGGTGTTCGGCACGGCGACGGAACCCGACAGATTGCTGCCGGCCGAGTTCGCGACGTGCAGCGCGTCGGTGATCCCGTACGGCGACGAGACCCGGAACGCGACGCTGTACGTGCCAGCCGTAGCCACGTTGACCGTGTAATCGAACCACTGCCCCGACGTCGTCCAGCCGATGTCGTACGCACCGCCGGTCGCCGTCGTGTCCTGCGTGTCCGCGGTGGTCTCGAGATCGACCCCGTCGGACCGGTAGCCGTTGGCGGACCCGTTGGCCGAGGTCACGCTGTAGCCAGTGCCCTGACCTCCGGTGTCGTAGTCGGCCGCCTGCACGGTCCCCGGCACCGCGGCCGCGGTCCCGCCGTACGGAGTGCCGGTAGCCGCGTGCGCCGCCGTGGGCACCGCGACGAGTGAGAGCGCGAACAGCCCGAGTACCGCGAGCAACACGCGGATCGAGGGTGGTCTCGAAAGCGGGAGAGGCCTCATTGCATCCCTTTCAGTTGTGGGCCTGGATCCGTCGGGAGAGCGCTCTCCGAACACTGGATGTGTATGCCCGCGCAGCCCCCCGAGTCAAGACTCGGAGGGCATGAAAGAGCCCGATGACCAGGTTCCGGAATCAGGCCTCGGAAATCCCGCCGCGGAACCCGCCTCTAGTAGCGTCCGCCTACCGGGGCGGGCAGCGCGTCGAGATCCGCGAGATCAGCCTCGCCGAGCACGAGCTCCCCGGCGGCAACGTTGTCCGCGAGATACTTCGGGGTCTTCGTTCCCGGGATCGGCACGACGTGCGGACCCTGCGCGACGATCCACGCGAGCGCCACCTGCGCGGGCGTGGCCCCGACCCGCTCGGCGATCTCGCGCACCCGGTCCGCGATCGCCAGGTTCTGCCGCAGCGCCTCGTCCTGGAACCGCGGATTGCGCCGCCGGAAGTCGTCCTCGGGCAGCTCGTCGTACGAGGCGAACCGGCCGGCCAGGAACCCGCGCCCGAGCGGCGAGAACGGCAGCACCCCGATCCCCTGCGACACGCAGTACGGCAGCACCTCGGCCTGGATGTCGCGCGTCCACAACGAGAACTCCGACTGGGCCGACGTGACCGGATGCACCGCCTGCGCCCGCCGGATCTGCTCCACGTTCACCTCGGACATCCCCAGGAACCGCACCTTCCCCGCGTCCACCTGCTCCGCCATAGCCCCCCACGTCTCCTCCACCGGCACGGACGGATCCACGCGGTGCAACTGGTAGAGATCGACGTACTCCACCCCCAGCCGCCGCAGACTGGCGTCAATCCCCTCCCGCACATGCTCCGGCCGCCCGTCATTCGAGATCACCGGAGACCGAAGCGGCCCCCCAGTCGGATCGGACACGTACAGCCCGACCTTCGTAGCCAACACCGCCCGCTCCCGCCACCCCCCAGCCAACGCCCGCCCGACAAGCTCCTCATTCACGAACGGCCCGTAGACGTCCGCGGTATCGATCAGCGTGGCCCCCAGATCAAGCGCCTGATGAATAACCGAGATCGACGTCCCATCATCCCGCGCCGCCGTCATGTCATACGCAAAGGACATGCCCATGCAGCCCAGCCCGATGACCCCGACCTCAGGCCCCTGCTCGCCAAGAGTGGTCGTACGCATGCTGATCAGTCCTTCTCCCTAGTGGGTACCGCCGGAACTGCCACCAACCCTGCCACGATCCCCCGCGGAATTCCCCCCACCAGGGGGTTTCCCTCATTACAGGTACTGGCAAGACCCCCCATACGCTTGAATGCCTGAGTGATCGACTGGAGCAAGGTAACCGACTCACGCGGGACCGCCGAGCAAGTGCCGATCCTGCTCGCACGAGTAGAACGCGAGCAGGATCCGGAATCATGGGATGAACTCTGGGACCGGCTCTGCCTCCTAGGCGAGACCGTCTTCCCCGCAAGCCTCGCAGCCCTGCCCCACCTCGTGGCTCTCGCGACGAGCAACACGAGAGCCCTCGAACTAGCCGGCGCCATCGTGCGCGCCGCCCAACAGCAAGGCACCGGCGACGCACTCCCCGCGGACTACACCAACTCCGTCGCTCAACTCCAAACGCTCATCGACGCGTACCTCAGATCACGCCCCGACGACTACCACCGAGCATTCCGCGACCTGCTCGCGACGCAGGGCCAGCATCTCTGGAGCGCGGCGATCGGGGATTTCGAAGACGACTTCTACCACCTCCCCTGCCCGCAGTGCGGAATCGAGGTGACAATCGCGATCGGTGGGCACGGCCGCTATTCGGCAATTCGAGACTGGCATGCCGGCGACATCGATCGCCACGACCTAACGCCGAGTCTGCCCGCCAGCCTCGTCGGCGCAGGAAAAGAGATGCACCAGATCGCGCAGCGTGACGGACAACATCGGCTCGCCGAGGGAATCACCCACCTGTTCGGCCACGCCGAATGCCCCCGCTGCGCCGCCATGTTCCCGATCGCAGAAGCCTACGCAGCAGCGGCCAACGGGGCACCTGGCCTTCGTTCCGACACGGCCGTGGTCCAGGTCCCGCAGGCCGCCAGCGAGACCGGACTACAGCGGCAGCCACGCGTGGGGCGGGTGGGTGGGTAACGCACAGTTCGCCCCCGCACGGACACCCGACACAGACGGACGAGGCACCGACCCTCACTCCTCCGCCGCAGCCCGGCACACTTCACTCTGGGTTCGTTCGGGAGCGTGCTGTGCGGGGTGACTCGGCTCTGGTATCAATGGCGGTACGAAGGAGGTCCCGGATGCAGCATCGGCCCGCGTGGGCGCCGGATGAGGTCGATATCGAGCGGCCGTCGGTGGCGCGCATGTATGACTGGTTTCTGGGTGGGTCGCACAACTTCGCGTGCGATCGGGAGTTGGCCAAGCAGGCGATGCGGGTGTTTCCGGACGCGCCGCATGTGGTGCGGGCTAATCGGGCGTTCCTGTATCGGGCGGTGCGGGCGTTGTGCGAGGTCGGGGTGGATCAGTTCCTTGATCTCGGGTCGGGGATTCCGACAGTGGGCAACGTGCACGAGGTCGCGTCGCTGGTGCGGCCGGGGGCGCGGACGGTGTATGTGGACTCTGATCCGGTCGCGGTGGCGCACGCCGGGGCGCTGCTGTCGGGGACGCCGTCGGTGAGTGTGCTGCACGCGGATCTGCGGGATCCGGAGGCGGTGCTGCGGGACGCGGTTCGGGCGGGCGGGTTGGATCTGTCGCGGCCGGTGGGGGTGCTGCTGGTGTCGGTGCTGCCGTTCGTGCCGGACAGCGACGATCCGGCGGGGATCGTGGCGGCGTATCGGCGTGGGACGGCGCCGGGGTCCTATCTCGCGATCAGCCATGGCACGAACGACTACAAGCCGAAGGTCGTCGGCGAGATCGAGGACGTGTACGCGAAGACGTCGCAGCCGGGGGTTTTTCGCAGCGCGGCCGAGGTCGAGTCGATATTCGCGGGCTACGAGTTGCTGGAGCCGGGGCTGGTGGACCTGATTCACTGGCGGCCGGACGCCGCGGCGCTGGGGACGGATCCGCTGGGCGGGGACGTGGCTCGGTACAGCTTGATCGGCGGCGTGGGGCGGCGGTGATTGGCCGCTAAGCCGTTGCTACGCGGATGAGGTAGGCGGCCAGGTAGCCGAGCGCGTTCGTGGACCAGTGCAGGGCCATGGGTGCCAGCAGGCTGCCGCTGCGGCGACGGAGTTCGCAGAGGACTACTCCGGCGGCTGCGGTGAAGAGGACGGCTCCGACGTCGGCCAGGTAGGCGCCGAGCATCGAGTGGCCGAAGACTGCGGTGAGGGCCGGCTTCTGTGTGTTGAGGTGCAGCGACGGCAGGATGTGCCAGAGGCCGAAGAGGATGGACGAGATCGCTGTCGCCCAGGCTCGGCTTCTGGTTGCACGGAGCAGCAGCGCTAGGAGTACGCCGCGGAAGGCTACTTCCTCTAGGAGGACGGTGCCGATGGGGACTCGGATGAGTACGCGGTCGGCGATCTGAAGGCCTGTGAGGCTGTTGTCGCGCTGGTCGGAGAAGAGTTCGCGGGTGAAGGGAAGCAGCGCGCCCACGAGGTAGACGGCGGCGACGATGCCGATGAGGGCCAGGGCCCAGCGGGTGCCGCGTGCGAGGGTGTCGCGGCCTAGGCCTGCGTCGGTCCAGGTGCCACCTGACCAGAGCAGTAGTCCGATGAGCGCGGCCGCGGTGACCGGGCCGGTGACGAGGTTCCAGGCGGGGGCCCAGCGGTTGTTCGTCAGGTTCGCGACGATGAGCAGGGCGACGGTGAGCGCGAGTGCGACGGCGAGGCGGGGCTGGGGAGGGCAGACCGTCGTCCGGCGCGGGGCCATGATCCATGCTGGGCACGGGCCGAGGGGCGGCGCAACACGGTGCGGCGTGTCGGGCGGGGGTGGCGCGGGGGCGGGGTGACGGCACCGTAGCCTGGGCCGCAGGACACAAGACGCTGGGCACAAGACGCTGATAGTCCAGAAAGCCAGTTGATATGCAGATCAGACTTCAGCGCACGCCGGTGGTGCGGCGCCTGCCGGGGTGGGGCGGCACGGTCGGGGCCGTGACCTGCTACTGCCTCTCGCTCACGCCCTCGCTGCTGCCGCGCGCTTGGTGGCTGCAGGCGATCGCGGCCGGGGTGACGGCGGCGGTGGGGTACGCGGTCGGGGCGGTGATCGGGTGGGCCTGCCGGTTCTTCGGGGTGCGGCCGTCGAGCTCGGTGCGGCTGTGGAGCTGGGTCGGGCTCGGCGCGGCCGGGCTGGTCGCGGTGGTCTGGGTGACGGTGCACAGCGTCACCTGGGAGGACGGGCTGCGGCGGCTGATGGGGATGTATCCGCACGTCGTGTGGTGGCAGTGGCTGCTGGTGCCGGTCGCCTCCGCCCTGTTGTGCGCGCTGTTCGTGCTGGTGGCCCGCTCGGTCCGGCTCGGCACGCGCACGCTGGCGCGCTGGCTGTCGCGGCTGATCCCGCTGCGGTTGGCGATGGCGGCGGCGGGCGTGGTGGCCGTGGTGATCATCGTCGGGATCGTGCAGGGCTTCCTGGTGCGCGGCGTGCTGCACGTCGCCGAGAACGCCGCGTCGCTGGCGAACGGTTCGACCTCGGCGGGGATCGTGCGACCGGAGCTCACGACGCTCTCCGGCGGCCCGGAGTCGTTGGAGACGTGGGAGAGTCTGGGCGCGAAGGGCCGCGACTTCATCGGGAAGGCGCCGAGCAGCGCGCAGATCGCCGCGTTCAACCACGAGACCGCGATGAGCCCGGTGCGCGTGTACGTCGGGCTCAAGTCGGCGTCCACGTTGACGGCGCGCGCGAACCTGGCCGTCGCCGAGCTCGAACGTACCGGCGCCTTCAAGCGCAAGGTGCTGGCCGTGTTCGCGACGACCGGCAGCGGTTGGGTGAACGAGAACCTGGCCAAGCCGCTGGAGTACATGTACGACGGCGACAGCGCGCTGGTCGCGATTCAGTACTCGTATCTGCCGAGCTGGGTCTCGTTCCTGACCGAGGACGAGGCGGCCGACGCGGGGGCGGCGCTGTTCGACGCCGTGTACGCGCACTGGTCCACGCTCCCGGCGTCCTCGCGGCCGATGCTGCTGGTCTCCGGTGAGAGTCTGGGTTCGTACGCGACGGAGGAGGCGTTCGACGGCCGGGTCTCGCGGATGCTCGCGCGCAGCCAGGGCGCCGTGCTGCTCGGTCCGACGCCGACGAACCCGATCTGGCAGGACGTGACGTACGGCCGGGACGCGGGCAGCCCGATCTGGCAGCCGATCTACCAGGACGGCGGCAACGTCCGGTTCGCGCACCGCGTCACGGATCTCGACTCGCCGCCGTCCGCGTGGGCGTCGCCGCGCGTCGTGTACCTGCAGCACGGTTCGGACCCGGTCACGTGGTGGCAGCCCGAGCTGATCTACGACCACCCGCAGTGGCTGAACGAACCGCGCGCACCCGACGTCTCCCCCGCCTTCGCCTGGTATCCGTTCATCACGTTCTGGCAGGTCACGTGCGATCTGGCCGGGTCGACCGGGGTGCCGGACGGCTACGGGCACAACTTCGGGCAGATGCCGGTCGCGGCCTGGGCGGCGGTGGCGCGGCCGCCGGGCTGGACGGCGGCGGACACGGCGCGGCTGGAGGCGCTGCTCTACGCGGAGGCGCAGAAGTCGTAAGCCTGGGCTTGCAAGTTTGAGTTGCTAAGCCTAGCCTTACGATCGTGAACGAGATGAGCGCGGACGACGTCGCGGCCTCGCTGCGCACGGGCATCGGGCTGCTGCTGCGCCGGATGAAGCAGGCACCCGCCGAGGGCGACCTGACGCTGCCGGAGAGCTCGGCGCTGTCCCGGCTGGACCGCGGCGGGCCGACGACGGCCGCCGAGCTGGCCCGGCAGGAGCAGATCAGCCCGCAGTCGATGGGCGCGACGCTCTTCGGGCTGCTGGAGCGCGGCTACATCGAGAAGCACCCGGACCCGACGGACGGCCGGCGCTACGTGCTCTCGCTGACGGCGGAGGGGTCCGAGGTGCTGCACCAGCGCCGTTCGGGCCGCACGAAGCTGCTCGCGAGCGCGCTGTCGGAGCACTTCACCCCGGCCGAACTCGCCGTGCTCGGGGAGGCAGCGCCGCTGCTGGCCCGGCTGGCCGAACGCCTGTAGGAGGGGCCCTCCGTGGACGTCGAGACAACCGGCGAGATATCCGAGACACCGCAGCCCCCGGATGCCGCGGCGGAGAAAGCCGCGGCGCGCTACCGCTGGACCGCCCTGGCGAACACGACCGCCGCGATCTTCATGTCGGCGCTGGACGGCTCGATCGTGCTGATCGCGCTGCCGCCGATCTTCAACGGGATCCACCTCGACCCGCTCGACGGCGGCAACATCAGCTATCTGCTGTGGATGATCATGGGGTACCGGCTCGTGCAGGCCGTACTCGTCGTCACATTGGGCCGACTGGGCGACATGTTCGGCCGGGTCCGCATCTACAACCTCGGATTCGCCGTCTTCACCGTCGCGTCCGTACTCCTGTCGTTCGATCCGTTCATCGGCACGCACGCGGCGATCTGGCTGATCGGCTGGCGGGTGCTGCAAGCTGTCGGCGGGTCGATGCTGACCGCGAACTCGGCGGCGATCCTGACCGACGCGTTCCCGGCCTCGCGCCGCGGATTCGCGCTGGGCATCAACCAGGTCGCGGGGCTCGCGGGCATGTTCATCGGGCTGGTCGCGGGCGGCGTGCTCTCCGCGTGGGACTGGCGCGCGGTGTTCTGGGTGAACGTCCCGGTCGGCATCTTCGGCACGTACTGGGCGTACACGAAGCTCAAGGACAACGGCGTGCGCGGCGGCGGACGGATCGACTGGTGGGGCAACGTGACCTTCGCCGTCGGGCTGTCCGCGCTGCTGATCGGCATCACGAACGGGATCCAGCCATACCGCGGGCACACGATGGCCTGGACGAACCCGTCCGTGATCGCACTGCTGACCACCGGAATCGTGCTGCTCGCCGCGTTCGTCGTCATCGAACTGCGCATCGACGAGCCCATGTTCAACCTCGGGCTGTTCCGCATCCGCGCGTTCACGGCGGGCAACGCGGCCGGGCTAGCGGTGTCCGTGGCACGCGGCGGACTGCAGTTCGTGCTGATCATCTGGTTGCAGGGGATCTGGCTGCCGCTGCACGGATACGACTACGCCGACACGCCGCTGTGGGCCGGGATCTTCCTGCTGCCGATGACGGTCGGGATGCTCGTCGCCGGGCCGATCTCCGGGCTGATCTCGGACCGAATAGGGGTACGGGCGCTGGCCACGAGCGGCATGCTGGTGTTCGCGGGCAGCTTCATCGGATTAATGCTCCTTCCGGTGCAGTTCCCGTACTGGGCCTTCGCGCTCTTCATCACCCTGAACGGGATCGGCGGCGGGATGTTCGCCGCGCCGAACTCGGCCTCGATCATGGGCAGCGTCCCGGCGGCGCAGCGCGGCGTGGCCTCCGGCATGCGCGCCACGTTCCAGAACTCGGGCACGGCGATCTCCATCGGCGTCTTCTTCTCGCTGATGGTCATGGGCCTGTCGTCGAGCCTGCCCGCGGCGCTGTCCACCGGGCTCCAGCAGCACGGTGTCCCGGCGCACACCGCGTCCCAGATCGCCGCGCTGCCGCCGGTCTCGTCGCTGTTCGCGGCCGTACTCGGCGTGAACCCGGTGCAGCACCTGCTCGCCTCGAGTGGCGCGCTCAGCTCGCTCTCCCCCGCGAACCAGCACGCGCTGACGGGGCGTGAGTTCTTCCCGGACCTGCTGTCCGGGCCGTTCCACCAAGGCCTCATCGTCGTCTTCGCGGTCGCGGCGGTCCTCGGCCTGTCGGCCGCCGTCGCCTCGCTCCTCAGAAAGGGAAGGAACTGATCATGCCGATCTCCACCATCGACTCGAAGCCCGCGCTCGTCGTCGTAGACCTCCAGAAGGGGCTCCTGGGACGGCCCACGGTGCACCCGATGGAGGACGTCGTCGCGAACTCGGCCAAGCTGGCCGCGGCGTTCCGCGAACGTGAGTTCCCGGTCGTGCTGGTCACCGCGACCGGCGGCGCGCCCGGCCGCACCGAGGGCCCCGCCCGCGGCCTGACCGACCTCCCGGACGACTTCGCCGACCTGCTGCCCGAGCTCGACACCCAGCCGGGCGACGTGCTCGTGCAGAAGCAGACCTGGGGCGCCTTCACCGGAACCTCGCTGCACGAGACGCTGCAGGGCTTCGGCGTCACGCAGATCCTGGTGACCGGCATCGCCACGCAGTTCGGCGTCGAGTCGACGGCGCGTTCGGCGCACGAGCACGGGTACCACGTCGTGTTCGTGACCGACGCGATGACCACCATGGACCTGGCCTCGCACGAGCACGCCGTGCAGCACATCTTTCCGCGCATCGGCGAGACCGGCACGACGGAAGACGCGCTGACGCTACTGTCGAAGGCATGACGATCTCCTCGGTGCCGGTCACGGCGGCGGAGTTCCCACTCGTGCTGCTCCGCCGCATGGCCGACTACCAGCCGCGGCTGGTCGAGGACGCGCGCACCCGGCTCGGGTACGACGTGTCCGAGATGCGCGCGGTGAACGCGACCTGGCAGCGCATGCTGCACAGCCGAAGCTCGCGGGGGACGCTGGGTCAGCTGCACCGCGTGCTCGGCAAACCGGTCGAGATCATCGCGCGCACGGTCGGGGACGCGCCGTGCCGCTGCGAGCAGTGGGAGATCGCGCAGGACGTGTGGCCGGGCCTGCGCTTCGAGGCGTTCGTCGGTCCCGGCGACATGCTGCTGAAGGAACATCTGGTGCGGGCGCCGGGCGTGCCGCGGCCGGAACCGAAGAGTCTCAGTGATCTGACGCCCTGGTCCTGCGTCCTCGGGGACGTCGCCGTGGCGTTCGGGCCGCTGCGGCAGCTGGAGGGCTCGGCGCCGACGCGTGACCTGGCCCTGGTCGACATCGACCAGACCACGGTCGCGACGGAGTACGTGTACGGACTGCTGCAGTCCGCGCGGCCGTACTAGTCAGAACTCAAAGCGCGCCGTCGGGTTCAGGCCGCGGTTGTCCGGCGGGGGCTGGTAGCCGGGCGGGTAGGCGGCGTAGTCGATGTCGACCGGGTAGACGTCCGCGTCGGTGCCCGGCGGCACGGTCGCGTCGAGTTCGCCGCCGTCGTCCGCGTAGACGGCGTCGAGCTGGTCGGAGTTGTTCTCGACGTTGACGGCGGTCATGTCGGCCACCTGGAAGTCGGTGGTCGGCGGCAGGCCGTCGCCCGAGACGACGAGGAACCCGATCCCGGTCTCGTCGGGGCCGGTGTAGAACGCGGTGTTGCCGACGCGGCCCGCGGCCAGTCGCGCGGCCGCCGCCCGGACGTCGGCGGCCGGGCCCTCGGCGCCGAGATAGCCCGCCGAGTCCTGATAGGTGAGCCCGGCCTGCCGCAGCACGGCCGTGGCGTCCAGCGGCGCGGCGGACGCGGAGGCGGAAACCGGGGCGGCGCAGGCGAGTACGAGTCCCGCGACGGCGACCGCGAGGGGGGACGGCATCGGATGCCTCCTTTGATCGGGTTCCTCCAACCCTGGGCGGTCGCGCCACCCCCGCGCAAGCGGACGCACCCGGCGAATCACCCGCACGGCGGGCGTTACACCGCCGTGACCTCCATGATCTTTATCAAGATGCTGCTCCGTTCGGCTACGCAGACGATGCGCTGGGCTCTACAATCCCCGGGAATCGTCCGCGAAACAGTGGAGAGGGGAATCTGGCCGCTGTCTCGCGGAACACCGGAAATTCTCTTGGGAGGGCAACGTCTCATGGATCTCAGCAAGCTCGGCCGTACGGAACAGGTACTGGCGGCCGCCGGCATCCTGCTGTTCATCTTCAGCTTCCTGCCGTGGTACTCGATCAGCTACCTGGGCATGTCCTGGCACGCCAGTGCCTGGTCGGACCCGAGCGGCTTCCTCGACTGGTTCCCGGTCCTGCTGCTGACCGTGTACGGGGTCGTGCTTGCGCTCCCGGCGTTCGGCGTCGTGCTGAACGCACCGCTCCTCGCGGACGCGAAGAACCGCGCCTTCATCGGCCTGGCGCTCTCCGCGGTCGCCGTCCTGTTCTTCGCGATCCAGGGCCTGACGTACCCGTCCGCCGACGGCCTCGGCGGCCCGGCGTGGGCGTACTACGTCTCCCTCGTCCTCGCGCTCGCGGCGGGCGTGCAGAGCTACCTCGGCTTCACCCAGCAGGGCGGCTCGCTGGCCGCGGTGAGCGCGAGCGTCAAGGCGCGCACCCAGGCCGCGCAGGCCGGTCAGCAGCAGCCGGGCGCGGCGCCCTACGGCGGCGTGCCGCAGCAGCAGCCGCAGTTCCAGCAGCAGCCGGAGGACCCGCAGCAGCAGACCCCGCCGCCGCCGTCCTTCGGTTCCTGACCCCCGCGGGCTCCTGAGCGGTCGCGGGCTCGGGATCCCCGGTCAGTCCTCGCGGTGCGCCGGGTGCAGACGGATCTCCTCGTTCTGCACCAGGTGCACCGCGGCTTCCTCGGCCCCGGCGGCGTACCCGTCGGGGCCGACGTCCTCGGCCATCAGCCGGCCGTCCGCCACGAGGCGCCCCGAACGCGGGCCCGGGCCGTCCGCCCAGCGGTCGTCCACCTCGTCGTCGTCATCATCCTCGTCCTCGGCGGAGACCTCGATCTCCGGCTCCTCCTCGGCGAGGTGCTGGTCCAGGCTCTCGCCGCGCCGCGCCTCCTCGGCCGTGACGCCGAACCAGTTCGAGGCGCCGTAGTGGTCCGGCGGTTCGATGCCGGTGTCCAGCGGGTCGTCCTCGTAGTCGTCCGTGGTCAGGTCGTCGGCGGGCTCGAGCACGCCGTCGTCCTCCGGGTCGTCGTACGCGTATTCGTCGTACTGGTAGTCACTCGTCTCGGTCATCGATCCTCACCTCAAGCCTTCCGTCCTCGGTCACGTCCGCGACGATGGTGTCGCCCGGCTCGACCGTCCCGTCCAGCAGCAGCACCGCGAGCCGGTTGTCGAGCTCTGTCTGCAGCGTACGTCGCAAGGGCCGGGCGCCGAACTCCGGCTGGTGGCCGAGTTGCACGAGTCGGCTCTTGGCGGCCTCCGTCACCTCGAGTTCGAGCCCCTGCGCGCGCACCCGCCGCCTGCTGCGGTCCAGCAGCAGCTCGATGATCCGGCCGAGATCGTTCTCCGTGAGGGCGTCGAAGACCACGATCTCGTCGATCCGGTTCAGGAACTCGGGCAGGAAGCGGGCCCGCAGCTGGTCCATCAGCTCGTCCCTGATCTCCTCGACCTTGCCCTGCTTGCCGAGGATCAGCTGCGAGCCGATGTTGCTGGTCAGGATGACGACCGTGTGCCGGAAGTCGACCGTGCGGCCCTTGGCGTCGGTCAGCCGCCCGTCGTCGAGGACCTGCAGCAGGGTGTTGAAGACGTCCGGGTGCGCCTTCTCGATCTCGTCGAACAGCAGCACGCTGTACGGGCGGCGGCGCACCTTGTCGGTCAGCTGCGCGGCGTCCTCGTAGCCGACGTATCCGGGCGGGGAGCCGACGAGCCGGGAGACGGTGTGCTTCTCCTGGAACTCGCTCATGTCGAAGCGGATCATCCGGTCCTCGTCGCCGAACAGCAGTTGCGCGAGCGCCTTGGCGAGCTCGGTCTTGCCGACGCCGGTCGGGCCGAGGAAGAGGAACGAGCCGACCGGGCGGTTCGGGTCGCCCATCCCGGCGCGGTTGCGGCGCACGGCCTCGGCGACCGCCACCACGGCCTCGTCCTGCCCCACCACGCGCTCGTGCAGGGCGTCCTCGAGGGCGAGCAGCCGCTGCTTCTCACTCTCCGTCAGCTGGGCCACGGGGATGCCCGTGCGGCGGGAGAGGATCTCGGCGATGTCGTTCGCGGTCACCTCCATCACGCCCTCGCGCCGCTCCTCGACGCCGGCGAGCTCGGCCTCGATCCGGTCGATGTCCGCCTTGAGCGCGTTGGCCTTCTCGTAGTCCTCGGCGCCGACGGCCTGGTCCTTCTCGCGGCGCAGCTTGGCGAGCTCGTCCTCACGGGAGACGACGTCGGTGGACTTGCCGAGCGAGCGCAGCCGCACCCGGGCGCCGGCCTGGTCGATCAGGTCGATCGCCTTGTCCGGCAGGAAGCGGTCGGAGACGTAACGGTCCGACAGTTCGGCCGCCGCGACCAGTGCCTCGTCGGTGAAGCGGACCTGGTGGTGCGCCTCGTAGGAGTCGCGCAGGCCCTCGAGGATCTGGATCGTCTCGTCCACGCTCGGCTCGGGGATCAGGACCGGCTGGAAGCGCCGTTCGAGCGCGGCGTCCTTCTCGATGTTGCGGCGGTACTCGTCGATGGTCGTGGCGCCGACGACGTGCAGTTCGCCGCGCGCGAGGGCGGGCTTGAGGATGTTGCCCGCGTCCATGGCGCCGTCGCCGCCGGATCCCGCGCCGACGACCGTGTGCAGCTCGTCGATGAACAGGATCGTGGAGTCGGAGGCGTTCTGCACCTCCTCGATCACGCTCTTGAGCCGCTCCTCGAACTCGCCGCGGTATTTGGCGCCCGCGACGAGCCCGGCGAGGTCGAGGGAGACGACGCGCTTGTCCTCCAAGGTCTTCGGCACCTCCCCGGCCACGATGCGCTGCGCGAGGCCCTCGACGATCGCGGTCTTGCCGACGCCGGGTTCGCCGATCAGCACCGGGTTGTTCTTGCCGCGCCGGGAGAGGATCTCAATGGTCTGCTCGATCTCCTCCGCGCGGCCGACCACCGGGTCCAGCTTGCCCGCGCGGGCCTGCTCGGTGAGGTCGCGGCCGTACTGGTCGAGCGTCGGCGTGCCGGAGGCCTCCTTGCGCGCGCCGGGCTGCCGGCGGGTGCTGTCCGGCACCTCGATCCGCCGGCCGTTCAGGAAGCGTCCGGCGCCGGAGTCCGGGTCGTCGAGCAGTGCCGCGAGGATGTGCTCGGCGCCGATGTACGAGGTTCCGGCGGCCTGCGAGCGGGCGTGCGCGCCGAGCAGCACGCGCTTGGCCGCGGGGGTCAGGCCGGGTTCGGCGGACGGGGTGCCGCTCTCCCCCGGCAGCGCCGCCTCGATCGCCTTGGCCATCCGGTCCGGGTCGGCCCCGGCGGCGCTGAGCGCGGAACGGGTCGGCTCGGTCTGCGTGGCCGCCCAGAGCAGGTGCTCGGTGTCCAGGTCGGGGCTGCCGTCCGCCTGCGCGCGCACCGAGGCCTGCGTGAGCAGTTCGCGCGCCGACTCGGTGAGCAGCCGTCCGATCGGCACCCGCTGCACGGCGGGCGGCGAGCTCGCCGGCGACATGCCGAGGAAGCGGCTGAACAGATCGGAGAACGGGTCCTGCCCGAACGAGGAGATGGACACGGCTCGACCGTACGTAGGAGTACTGTGCGCACGCCGCCGCTATGGGCCGATCGAGCGAACGTCAGGCGGGGCGCTGGACCGTGAGGATCGCGATGTCGTCCTGCTGCCGCCCTCGGGAGAAGGCCCGGGCGTCCTTGCGCAGCGCCTCGGCCACCTTGTCCGGCGGCACGCCGCGCGCGGCCCACAGCGCCCGCTCCGGCGGGTAGAACTCGCCCTTGCGCGAGCGCGCCTCGCTCAGGCCGTCGGTGTAGAGCACCAGGCATTCGCCGGGCAGCAGTTCGAAGGCGTTGGGCTCGCGCGGGGTGTCGAGCAGGTCGCCGAGGCCGAGCGGCAGTCCGATGGCGGCGAGCTCGATCGGGACCGGGCCGCCGCGCCGGCCGAGCAGGATCGGCGGGAGGTGGCCGCAGTTGACGGCGAGCACCTTGGGTTCGCCGAGAGGTCCGATGTGCAGCACCAGGGCGGTGGCGAAACGTTCAGAGCGGCCGGACTGCGCGGCGTACGCGTTGTGCCGCAGCAGGGCCGATTCCAGCGCCTCGACAACGTCGGTCAACTCGGCCTCGCGGTACGCCGCCTCACGGAACGCGCCGATGATGCTGAAGGCCGCGCCGATCGCCGGCAAACCTTTTCCCTGGACGTCGCCGATCAGCACGCGGGTGCCGTACGGGCTGGCCACGACGTCGTACACGTCGCCGCCGACGAGCTTGTCCTCGTCCACGGGTTCGTACACGCCGCCGACCACGGCCTCGGGCGTGCGCTGCGGCAGCGGGGCGAGGATCTGGCGCTGCATCGCGGTGGCGGTGAAGCGCAGCCGGGCCATCTGCTCGTTGCGCCGGACCCGCCGGTGGCACATCAGCACGGCGGCGCTGCCGAGCAGCAGCACGAGCAGCACCGAGAGGACCGCGTCGCGGCGCTGCGGGTCCGGGTAGTAGAGCACCGCGGCCACCGTGACGCCGAGGCTCCAGGCCGCGACGAACAGCGTCTGGCGCACGGTCGCGAAGCCCGCCATGATCGCGGGCAGGAAGACGAAAAGTCCGATGAGCCGGGTATTGGTGCCCAGCACCACGCCCGTGCCGAGCACGATCGCCGTCAGCGTGAGCGTCCAGGTCAGCACGGAGACCAGGGCGGGCGCCTTCGGTTGCGCGGACTTGCTCATAGTGTCCTAAATGGTACCCACTCGGGCGGTCCCCGTCCCGCCGCGCACAGTGTCGGCAGCGTTTCCAAAGCGTGACCGGAGCTTCGCGCCGACCGGGCCTTCAAGCCTTGACCCACCAAAATGTTTGCGCTATCAATTTCCCCATGCAATCCACCGGGAATGGTCGGGCACCCGTCATGGCCGACGTCGCGCAGGCAGCCGGCGTCTCGCACCAGACGGTCTCTCGCGTGCTCAACGACCATCCCAACGTCAAGCCGGCCACCCGGGAGCGGGTGCTGGCGGCGATCAGGGAGCTGGGTTACCGGCCCAACGTGGCCGCCCGCGCCCTGGTGACCCGACGTACTCGTACCCTCGGCGTCATCAGTTTCAACACGACACTCTACGGCCCCGCGTCGATGCTGTACGGCATCGAGCAGGCCGCGAAGGACCTCGACTACTTCGTCGCGGTCGCCGCGCTCTCCGCGCTGGACCGGCGCTCGGTGCTCGACGCCGTGGAGCGGCTGCGCGACCAGGCGGTCGAGGGGATGATCGTGATAGCCCCGCAGAACAGCGCCGTCAACGCGCTGTCGCAGGTCCGCTCGGACATCCCGCTGGTGGCCGTGGGCTGCGGCACGCACGCCGCGCTCTCCTCGGTCGCCGTGGACAACGAGGCGGGCGCCGAGCGGGCCACCTCCTACCTGCTGGACCTCGGCCACCGCACTGTGCACCACGTGGCCGGCCCCCGCTCCTGGCTGGACGCGCAGGAGCGCGAGGCGGGCTGGCGGCGCACCCTGATCGCGCGCGGAGCCCCGGTGCCGGAGCCGATCTACGGCGGCGACTGGAGCGCGCGCAGCGGCTTCGAGCTCGGCCGGGAGATCGCCGACCGGGTGCGCGACGAGCAGGACCCGGTCACGGCCGTGTTCTGCGCCAACGACCACACCGCGCTCGGGCTGCTGCGGGCCGTGCAGCAGACCGGCCTGAAGGTGCCGGAGGAGCTGAGCATCATAGGCTTCGACGACATCCCGGAGGCGGAGTACTTCGGTCCGCCGCTGACCACCATCCGGCAGGACTTCGACGAGGTCGGGCGGCGCGCCCTGGCCACCGTGATCGACCTGGTGGACAACGCGGCCGCGGGCGCCCCGGCCCCGCGCCAGGCGCCCCGGGTCACCGTCGGCCCGAGCCTGGTGGTGCGCGCCTCCACGGCCCCGCCGAAGGCCTGATCCGCAACCTCCGTAGATCAAGACACCTACTCAGAAACCGCGCAGCCAGCACCGCGATCCACCTCCGTGAAACACGCCGATGGGAACTCGACGATGAGCACCGACGCCGAACTTGTTAACGATCACAATCAGCAGGTTGTTAACGCTAACAGTACAGCCGTTGATAAATACGTGATCGGTGTGGACTACGGCACCCTCTCCGGGCGCGCCCTCGTCGTGCGGGTCTCCGACGGCGCCGAGCTCGGCAGCGCCGTGCACGAGTACGCCAACGCGGTGATCGAGCGCGCGCTGCCCGCCAGCGGCGCCAAACTGCCGCCGGACTGGGCGCTGCAGGACCCGGACGACTACCGCGAGGTGCTGCGCCGCGCGGTGCCGGAGGCGATCGCGGCCGCGGGGATCGACGCGCAGGACGTCGTCGGCGTCGGCGTGGACTTCACCGCGTGCACCGTGCTGCCCACGCTGGCCGACGGCACGCCGCTGTGCGAGCTCGCCGAGTTCCGCGACCGGCCGCACGCCTACGTGAAGCTGTGGAAGCACCACGCCGCCCAGTCGCACGCCGACCGCATCAACGCCCTGGCCCACGAGCGGAACGAGCCGTGGATCGGCCGGTACGGCGGCAAGATCTCCTCCGAATGGGAGTACGCCAAGGGTCTGCAGCTCCTCGAGGAGGACCCGGAGCTCTACCACCGCGCCGACCGCTGGATCGAGGCGACGGACTGGATCACCTGGCAGCTGACCGGCGTCGAGTCGCGCAACGCGTGCACCGCCGGGTACAAGGGGATCCTGCAGGACGGCGAGCGGCCGAACGACGCGTACCTGGCCGCGCTCAACCCGGACTTCGTCGGCTTCACCGCGAAGCTGGAGCACCCGGTCGCGCAGCTCGGCGAGCGCGCGGGAGGGCTCACCAAGGAGGCCGCCGGGTGGACCGGGCTGCCCGAGGGGATCGCGGTCAGCGTCGGCAACGTGGACGCGCACGTGACGGCCCCGGCGGTCAAGGCGGTCGAGCCGGGCCGGATGGTCGCGATCATGGGCACCTCGACCTGCCACGTCGTCAGCGGCCCGGGTGGCGGCGCCCCCGCGGACGTCGCCGGGATGTGCGGCGTGGTCGACGGCGGCATCATCGCCGGGCTCTGGGGCTACGAGGCCGGGCAGTCCGGCGTCGGCGACATCTTCGCCTGGTTCGTCAACGGATTCGTCGGCCCGGAGGTGCACGCCGAGGCGATCGAGCGCGGCCTGTCCATCCACGAGCTGCTGACCGAGCGGGCCGAGGCGCAGCAGCCGGGCGAGCACGGCCTGGTCGCGCTCGACTGGCAGTCCGGCAACCGCTCGGTGCTCGTCGACCACGCGCTCTCCGGCGTGATCCTCGGCCTGACGCTGGCCACCGAGCCGCACGAGGTCTACCGCGCGCTGCTGGAGGCCACCGCCTTCGGCACCCGGGTGATCGTCGAGGCGCTGGCCGCCGGCGGCGTCGAGGTGACCGAGTTCATCGCGGCGGGCGGGCTGACCAAGAACAGCTTCCTGATGCAGATGTACTCCGACGTGCTGCGCTGCCCGGTCTCGCTGGCCGGCTCCGCGCAGGCCCCCGCGCTCGGCGCGGCCATCCACGCGGCGGTGGCGGCCGGGGCGTACCCGGACGTGCCGAGCGCCGCGCACGCCATGGGCAGCCTGGTCCCGAGCGCCTACACCCCGGACGAGGACCGCGCCGCCGCCTACGACCTGCTGTTCGCCGAGTACCTGACCCTGCACGACCACTTCGGCCGCGGCGGCAACGACGTGCTGCACCGGCTGCGCGAGATCAAGGCTGGAACGAAGAAGTGACCACTGTGATATCCGAGGACGTCCGGGCGGCGGTCGAGGCCGCCAAGGCCGACGTCTGCGCCCTGCACGCCTACCTGCCCGCGGCCGAACTGGTCGCCTGGACCTCCGGCAACGTCTCGGCCCGCGTAGCGGGCACCGAGCTGATGGTGATCAAGCCCAGCGGCGTCGAGTACGCGGACCTGACCCCCGAGTCGATGGTCGTGTGCGACCTGCACGGCAACAAGATCGAGGGCGACTACGCGCCGTCCAGCGACACCGGCTCGCACGCCTACGTCTACCGGCACCGCCCCGACGTGCACGGCGTCGTGCACACCCACTCCGCCTACGCGACCTCCTGGGCCGCGCGCGCCGAGCCGATCCCCTGCTGCCTGACCGCGATCGCGGACGAGTTCGGCGGCGACATCCCGGTCGGGCCCTTCGCGCTGATCGGCGACGAGGCGATCGGCGAGGGCATCGTCGAGACGCTGGCGGACAGCAACTCCCCCGCCGTGCTGATGCGCAACCACGGGGTCTTCACCATCGGCAAGTCCGCGCGGGCCGCGGTCAAGGCGGCGGTGATGGTCGAGGACGCGGCCCGCACCGTCCACCTGGCCCGGCTGCTCGGGCCCGTCACCCGGCTCGACGACGCCGACATCAAGTCCTTGCACGACCGCTACACGAACGTCTACGGCCAGAAGGGCGCGAAGTCATGAACGAGGGGACAGTCTGGTTCCTCACCGGGAGCCAGGCCATGTACGGCGAGGAGACCCTGCGTCAGGTCGCCGAGCAGTCGCGGCGGATCGCCGAGCAGCTGGCCGGGGCCGGCCTGCCGGTGCGGATCGAGTGGCGGCCGGTGCTGCTGGACGCCGAGTCCATCCGCCGCGCGCTGGTGGACGCGAGCGCGGACGACTCTGTGGTCGGCGTGATCACCTGGATGCACACGTTCTCCCCGGCGAAGATGTGGATCGGCGGCCTCAGCGCACTGGACAAGCCGCTGCTGCACCTGCACACGCAGGCCGACGCGCCGCTGCCGTGGTCCACCATCGACATGGACTTCATGAACCTCAACCAGGCCGCGCACGGCGACCGGGAGTACGCGCACATCAACGTGCGCGTCGGGGTGGCTCGCAAGACGGTCGCCGGGCACGTCTCGGACCCGAGCGTGGTCTCCCGGGTCGAGGACTGGGCCCGCGCCGCGCTGGCCCGCGCCGACCTCAGGACCCTGAAGCTGGTCCGGTTCGGCGACAACATGCGGGACGTCGCGGTGACCGAGGGCGACAAGGTCGAGGCGCAGATCCGGCTCGGCGCGTCGATCAACACCTACGGGGTCAACGACCTGGTCGAGGTGGTGGACGGCGCCGACGAGTCCGCCGTGGACACCCTCGTCGCCGAGTACGAGGACGTCTACACGGTCGACGCGTCGCTGCGCAAGGGCGGCGAGCGGCACGACTCGCTGCGCTACGCGGCGCGGATCGAGGCCGGACTGCGGCAGTTCCTGACCGAGGGCGGCTACGGCGCCTTCACCACGAACTTCGAGGACCTCGGCGGACTGCGCCAGCTGCCCGGCCTGGCCGTGCAGCGGCTGATGGCCGACGGCTACGGCTTCGGCGGCGAGGGCGACTGGAAGACCTCGCTGCTGCTGCGGGCGCTGAAGACCGCGGGCAGGGGGCGCGACGGCGGCACCTCGTTCATGGAGGACTACACCTACCACCTGGAGCCCGGCAAGGAGCTGATCCTCGGCGCGCACATGCTCGAGGTCTGCCCCACGATCGCGTCGGCCACCCCGTCCTGCGAGATCCACCCGCTCGGCATCGGCGGCCGCGAGGACCCGGTCCGGCTGGTGTTCGACGCGGCGCCCGGCCCGGCGATCGTCGCGGGCCTGGCCGACCTCGGCGACCGGCTGCGGATCATCGCCAACGAGATCGACGTGGTCGCCCCGCCGGAGCCGCTGCCCGCGCTCCCGGTCGCCCGCGCCGTGTGGGCCCCGCGCCCGGACTGGCGCACCTCGGTCGAGTCCTGGCTGACCGCGGGCGCGCCCCACCACACCGTGCTCAGCTCCCAGATCGACCGCGAAGTGCTCACCGATCTCGCCAACCAGCTCGGCGTCGAGCTGGTCACGATCGGCTCCGACAGCACCGTGCGCGGCGTCGAGAAGGAGCTGCGCTGGAACGCCGCGTACCACCGCCTGGCGCGCGGCCTCTAGAAAGCCAGCGCGGGCGACGGGCGGGCCGCACACCCCCGTCGCCCGCGCTACCCAAAAGATTCCGCCGTATTCCGCGGCGGGACGCACCACCAGTACCATCCGCTCCACCCCGCACCACGAGAACCGAGGAACCACCCGTTTACCTGCACCACCCACCCTCAACACTCGAAGGGCACTGATCAATGAGGATCAAGCGACACCGCGCCGCCGTTGCTGCCACGGCACTGATATTCGCGCTGACCGCGGCGGGCTGCTCCAAGTCCGGCGGAAGCTCGAACACCGGCTCCGCGGACGCGGCTGCGACGATTCCGGCCAACTGCTTCGCCTCCCCGTCGGCCGCGGCATCGGCCAGCAGCTCCGGATCCACCGGCGTGCAGGGCAGCGTGGCGTTCAACAACGCGAACCTCACCGCCCTGGACAACGCGATCAGCTGCGCGCTCAAGGGCAAGGACCTGTCCAAGGCCAACATCGCCATGGTGGTCAACGTCGCGGCCGACTACTGGAACGCGGGCAAGACCGGCTTCCAGGCGGGCTGCAAGGAACTCGGCATCAGCACCTCGAACTGCATCTTCTACGCGCCGCCGAACGGCACGCTGACCGAGCAGGACTCCGAGCTCGAGTCGCTGCGCGGCAAGGGGATCACCGGCTACTCGATCTCGGCGATCGACCCGGCCTCGGCCAAGAGCGCCATCGCCACCGACGTCTCCAACGGCATCTTCGTGCTCGCCATCGACTCGCCGCTGCCCGGCACCGCCGCGCAGAGCCTGTACCTCGGCACCCTGAACGAGCAGGCGGGCTACCAGGCCGGCCTGGCGATGAAGGCCTCGCTGGGCAACTCGGGCGACGTGGCGATCCTGGTCGGTTCGCTCACCGCGTCCAACGCCACCGAGCGCATCGCCGGCTTCAAGGAGGCGCTGTCCGGCACCAACATCAAGGTGACGGTCACCGAGAACGACAACCTGTCCGCCTCGACCGCCCAGTCGGACGCCGAGACGATCCTGGCGACGCACTCCGACGTCAAGGGCCTGTACGGCGTGTACTCCTACGACGGCCCGGCGCTGGCCAAGGCCGTGACCACGGCGGGCAAGACCGGCTCGATCAAGATCGTCTCGGACGACACCGACCCGGCGACGCTGGCCGCGGTGCAGTCCGGCGTCATCTCGGCGACCATCGCGCAGATGCCGTACTACCAGGGCTACACCGGCGCCTACATCCTGGCCGCCGAGAAGGTCCTCGGCAGCTCCGCGACCATGTCGCTGATCAAGCCGTTCCTCGAGTCCGACGGCACCACGCTGAGCTCCGGCGTCGGCGTCATCACCAAGGACGACTACACGCAGTACACCGCTCTCGAGAGCCAGCTGGGAATCGGATAACGATGACTGTGGAACCGACTCTCGAGAAGTCGGCGACCGCCCTCGGCCGCGCGGTGATCGCGCGGCTGAGGGGGGTTCACAAGACCTACGGCCCGGTGCGCGTGCTGGACCTGCCCGAGCTCGACCTCTACGCCGGCCAGGTGGTCGGCGTGGTGGGCGAGAACGGCGCGGGCAAGTCGACGCTCATGGGCACGCTCGCCGGGTCTGTACGCCGCGACGGAGGCGAGATTGAGATCGACGGGCACGAACTGGTGCCCGGCTCCACGGCCGAGTCGGCCCGGCTCGGGGTGGCCCTGGTCTCCCAGGAGTTCCCGCTCGTCGGCCAGCTTTCGGTGGCGGAGAACATGCTGCTCGGCCAGCGCCCCGCCGGCCCGCGCCGGGGGATCCTGGTCAACTACGGGGCCCAGCGGCGCGCCGCCGAGGCGATGCTCGCCGCGATCGGCCTCGACCCGGCGTCCATCCCGGTGCGCCGCGCGGTGCGCGAACTGCCGGTGCCGGCCCGTCAGCTGATCGAGATCGCCAAGGGCTGGGGCCGCGACCCCAAGCTGCTGATCCTGGACGAGCCGACCTCCTCGCTCGGCCCGGTCGAGGCCCAACTGGTGCTGGACCTGGCCCGGCGGGCCGCCGACGACGGCCGCGCGGTGCTGTTCATCGGGCACCGGCTCGACGAGGTGCGCGAGGTCGCCGACCGGGTGATCGTGCTGCGCAACGGCCGGCTCGTCGCGGATCTGACGCCGGACGAGGCGACCGAGGACCGGCTGATCCGCGAGATGGTCGGCAACGAGGTCGCGCACAGCGAGCCGAAGAACGCGCCCGCGCACACCCCGACCCTGCTGGAGATCTCCGAGCTCACCGCGGACGGCCTCGGCCCGGTGGACCTGACCGTGCGCGAGGGCGAGATCCTCGGCATCGCCGGTCTGATGGGCTCCGGCCGCAGCCGGCTGATCCACACGATCGCGGGCGCGCAGCCGGCGACCGGCGGATCGATGACGCTCGCCGGCAGCACGTACGCGCCGAAGAACGCCGAGCAGGGCGTGGCGGCCGGGATCGCGATGATCCCGGAGGACCGCAAGCAGCAGTCGCTCGTGCTGTTCGCGCCGATCCGGGACAACGTGACGGTCAGCGTGCTGCGCCGGATCAGCCGGCGCGGCATCCTCGGTCCGCGCCGGCTGCGCGGCGAGGCGGTGGCCATCACCGACAACGTCAAGGTCCGCATGCAGTCCGTGGACCAGCCGATCGGTTCGCTCTCCGGCGGCAACCAGCAGCGCGCGATCTTCGGCCGGGCCTTCGCGGCCAAACCGAGACTGCTGCTGCTGGACGAGCCCACCCGCGGCGTGGACGTCGGCTCGAAGGCGCAGATCTACGAGCTCATCGACCGGGCCGCCGAGTCCGGCGTGGCCGTCGTCGCGGCCTCCTCGGAACTCGAGGAGCTGCTGTGGATCTGCCACCGCATCGCGGTGATGCACCGCGGCCGGGTGGCCGCCGTCATCGAACGCGCCGACGCCACCAAGGAGAACATCATGACCGCCGCGGCGACCGGAGTCGCGCAAGCCCGTCCCGAGACGAACGGAAACCCGACGTGAGCGCCCCGACCCTGACCCCCGCCGACACACCGGAGGCCCCGGCCGCGCGTCGCCAGAACCCGCTCGGCAGGCTCGCGAGCGTCCCGGAGAGCAACGTCGTGGTGGCCTGCGTGCTGGCCTTCATCGGCTTCTCCATCTTCTCGCAGAGCTACTACTCCACCGACAACCTGCAGGTGATGGGCCGTGACCTGGGCGAGTTCGGCACCCTGGCGATCGGCGAGGCCTTCGTCATCCTGACCGGCGGCATCGACCTGTCCGTCGGCGGCCTGGCGGGCTTCGCCGGGATCCTGGCCGGCTGGCTCAACGTGAACGAGGGCCTGCCCGGGCCGGTGGCCATCCTCGCGACGCTGCTGGTCTGCGCCGCGATCGGCGTCTGGCACGGCACAATGATCAACAAGCTGAACGTGCCGCCCTTCGTCATCACCCTGGTCACCTTCACGATCTGCAAGGGCCTGGCCCTGTCGGTCACCTCGGGCACCCCGATCACCGGACTGTCGAACATCTTCGGCGACCTGTCGCTGTACTACGTCGGTCCGGTGCCGATCCCCGCGCTGATCTTCCTGGGCGTGGCCGTCGCGGCCTGGTTCGTGCTGGAGCGCACCTACGTGGGGCGGCAGATCTACGCGGTCGGCGGCAACGCGGAGGCCGCCCGGCTCGCCGGCATCCCGGTCAAGCGCCGGATCACCAGCACCTACGTGACCAGCTCGGTCCTCGCCGGCGTCGCCGGAATGCTGATCATCGGCCGGCTCGGCGTGGCCGACCCGTCCGTCGCCGCGTCGGGCTTCGAGCTGACGGCGATCGCCGCGGCCGTGGTCGGCGGCGTGTCCCTGTTCGGCGGCGAGGGCCGGATCGTCGGCATCGCGGCCGGCGCGATCCTGCTCGAACTCATCACCAACGGCCTCAACGCCGTGAACGTGAGCGAGTACTACCAGACCGTCGCGCTGGGCGCCGTGCTCGGCATCTCGGTGCTCGCCGTCCAGATCAGGGCCACCTACTTCGGCCGCAGCAGACGCTGACGCCGAAACCGAGAAACACCCACATAACAACCGAATACTGTCACTTCTGATCACCGACACAGAGAGACGAAGAGGTCTGCTCATGGCTGGATCGATAGCAGGACAGGAATTCCCCGCCTCGCCCGCCACCACGGGCGAGGAGCGGGGCGGCCAGTTCGAGCGGCGGTCCGTGCTGCGGGCGCTCGGCATCGGCGGCGGGGCGGCTCTGGCCGCCTCGGCGCTGGCCGCGTGCAGCAGCTCGCGCAACTCGAACTCGACCGGCACCGTCGGCGACTTCCCCAAGACCACCGCGTGGAAGTTCGCCTTCATCAACCACGTCACCACCAACTCCTTCTTCGCCCCCACGCAGTCCGGGATGAAGGACGCCGCGGCCCTGCTCGGCCTGGCGACGCCCACCTGGACGGGTTCGGAGAACGGCGTCGTCTCGGAGATGGTCAACGCCTTCGAGACCGCGATCTCCAGCAAGGCGGACGGCATCGCGATCCCGCTGACCGACTCCAACGCCTTCGTCGCCCCGACCAAGGCGGCGCTCGCGGCGGGCATCCCGGTGATCGCGTACAACGCCAACGCCTCCGGCAACTACGCGCTGGCCTACGTCGGGCAGGACCTGTACCAGTCCGGCGTGCAGATGGGCGAGAAGATCGCCACGGAGGTCACCTCGGGCGACATCCTGGTCGGCATCTCGCAGCCCGGTTCGCTCAACGTGCAGCCGCGGCTGGACGGCCTCAAGGCGGCGCTCGCCACCAAGGCGCCGGGCGTCACCGTGCACACCGTGGACACCGGCGCGGCGCAGGCGGACGAGCTGTCCGCGATGGAGTCGGCGTACCAGGGCCTGAAGTCGGCCAAGGGCATCTACGCGGTGGACGCGGGCTCGACCGCCTCGATCGCGCAGATGATCACGAAGTACAACATCAAGGGCCAGGTGCACGCGGGCGGCTACGACCTGCTCGCGGACACCATCACCGGCGTCAGCTCGGGCGCGATGGACTTCACCATCGACCAGTCGGCGTACCTGCAGGGCTTCCTGCCGGTGCTCTACCTGTTCATGTACCGGATGACCGGCACGCTGGTCTTCCCGCCCGCCACCGACACCGGCCTGACGTTCGTCACCTCCGACAACGTCTCCCCCTACGCGAGTTCGAAGAGCTGGATCGAGGGCGGCGCCACCAAGGCGGTCGTGCCGATGCCGAGCTCGATCGGCCTGCCGAACCCGTCGACCGTCCAGAGCTAGACCATCAAGGCACAGCCTGGGAGAACCATGGCACAGCAAACCCCACAGCTCACGCGCCCAAACGCCGAGGCGCCCGCGACCCGGGTCGGGTTGGCCAAGGCCCTGCTCCGGCGCCGCGAGCTGAGCATCGTCCTGGTGGCGATCGCCGCGTTCGCGTACTTCTCGCTGGGAAGCCACGCCGCGGACTTCAACACCACGCAGAACTACCACATCATCATGCAGTACTTCGCGCCCTGGGCGATCATCGCCGCGGGCGAGACGATGCTGCTGATCTGCGGCGAGATCGACCTCTCGGCCGGCTTCACCTACACCTTCGTGCCCTTCGTCTTCATGTCCTTCTACAACCAGGGCCTAGACGTCCCGCTCTCGCTGGTGCTGGCGATCCTGGTGTCGATCGGCATCGGCCTCGTCAATGGCCTGATCCGCACGGTGTTCAACCTGTCCTCGTTCATCACGACGCTCGGCATGGGCTTCTTCCTCGAGGGCATGACCTACATCCAGTCCAACGCGGAGCCGGCCCAACCGCCGATCACCGGCACGCTCGGCAACCTGCTCGGCGGCTGGCGCTGGTCGGAGCTCGTCTGGGCCCTGATCATCGTGGCCCTGATGCAGGTGGCGCTGTCGTACACCAAGTACGGCGTGTACGCGCAGGCCGCCGGCGGCAACCCGCTGAGCGCGGCGGAGTCCGGCATCAAGGTCAACCGCGTCAAGCTCGCCACGTTCATGCTGACCAGCCTCTTCGCCGGGCTGGCCGGGATCGTGGACCAGGTGCGGGTCGGCTCCTTCGACCCCACCAGCGGCGGCAACGACATGATGTTCATGGCGGTCGCCTCGGCGGTCATCGGCGGCACCGCGCTGCTGGGCGGTTCCGGCACGGTGGTGGGCGCGCTGTTCGGCGCCGTGCTCCTGGCGATCATCAAGGAGGGCTTCACCCTGACCGGCGTCAACGCCTACGCGTTCGACGTCGTGATCGGCGTGGCCGTGGTCGCGGCGATGCTGCTCAACGTGTACATATCGAGCCTGCGAAGGAGGTACCTGCGATGAGCGAGGAGCAGACCGCCCCCCGCCCCGAGCCAGGCGCCGAGGCCCTGCGCGTCGAGGGCATCTCCAAGCGCTTCGGCCCGGTGACCGCGCTGCGCGACATCAACCTGCACGTCCGCGCCGGCGAGGTCCTGGGCCTCCTCGGCGACAACGGCGCCGGGAAGTCCACGCTGATCAAGATCATCACGGGTTTCCACCGTCCGGACTCCGGCAGGGTCCTGGTCGGCGGCGAGGAGGTGTCCCTGCGCTCGGTCGCGCACGCCAGATCCCTGGGCATCGAGACCGTGTACCAGGACCTCGCGCTCGTCGACGAACTCCCCGTCTACCTCAACTTCTTCCTCAGCAAGGAACTGACGGCCGGTCCGTTCCTGCGGCACGGCGCCATGAAACGCCAGGCCGTCGAGGCGCTCGCCGAGGTCGGCATCAACATCCCGTCCGTAGGCGCCGAGGTCAGGGCCCTGTCCGGCGGCCAACGCCAGGCCATCGCCGTGGCCCGCGCGGTGAACACCGCCGCCAAGGTGCTGCTGCTGGACGAGCCCCTCGCCGCGATGGGCGCACGGGAAGGCGGCCAGATCCTCCGCCTGATCGACCGCCTCCGCCAACGCGGCGACCTCGCCATCATCCTGATCGCGCACAACTACAGCCAGGTCATGGACGTGTGCGACCGGGTGAATCTCCTGCAGCACGGCGAGATCACCTTCGACCGCCCCACGGCCGAGACCTCCGTCGCCGAACTGCTCGAACTCGTGCACGCGGAGTACCGAGCGGCCTAGCGCAGACGGGGCACCCAAGCAGGACCGGGCCGGTGGAGCGGAGCGACCGGCCCGGTCCGTCGTGTCCGGGGGCGCCGTCTTTCCGACACGTTCGTCTGGGTTCCAGCGGGGGTTCACGCCGCCGTGCCAAGGTGGAGGGCATGAGTGGTGACTGCTGCGCGCTGAGCCGCCGTCAGATCCTGCGCATGGCGACGGTCGGGGCCGCCGCGGGGATCGTCATCCCGGGGGCGGTCATAGATCCGGCACAGGCGGCCGCGGCGCGGGCCGCGGGGGTGTTTCCGCAGGACCTCGAGTTGGTGACGGTGACCGACACGGGGTTCATTCTCACCTGGTACACGGCTTCGTCGGCCGCGCCGGCGATACCGTATCAGCCGAGCCAGGAGCCGACCGCCGTGGCGACGGACGGCTACGTGCGCTACGGGACCGATCCGAATCGGCTGGACCGGATGGCGGTGCAGCGGGGCGGGGAGACGGCGTACCACTCGGTCGAGGTGACGGGGCTTCGGCCGGGGACGACGTACTACTATCAGGCTTTCTCGGCGGGTGTGCGGGTGCCGGCGCGGCTGGTGCCGGAGCTGACGTATCCGGCGGGCGGCGTCGTGGTGCCGACGAATCCGACGGACGCTCAGCTGCTGCAGCTGCTCGGCGAGCTGCTGTCCTCGGGCGTGGTCGACTCGGCCGCGCCGGGCTCGATCACGACGCTGGTTCCGCCGCGCGGCAGGCATCTGTTCACGCTCGCGCTGGCGAACGATCTGCACATCGGCGAGACCGTCAGCGGTCTGGTCATCTCGAACTTCCCGCCCGGCTTCGAGCAGGCGCCCGGGCTGCCGCCGTACCCGGTCGTGATGACGGAGGCGATGACGCAGGAGGCGGCGCGCCGTGGAGCGCACGCGCTGCTCGTGGCCGGTGACATCAGCTCGGCCGCATTGTCCGAGGAACTGGTGGACTCCAAGCAACTGCTGGACAAGTTCGGCACGTTGCACCTGGACGGCGAGCTCGGGCCGCGCAGCTACGTCGTCGCGCGCGGCAACCACGACCAGCCGAAGACCGGGGCCGCGTACGCGACGTGTTCCGCAGTGGACGGGGCATCCGGCTACTTCGACTGCCTGCCCGCCGTCTACGACCTGCCGCAGGGCACGCTGACGCAGACTTCGTTCGCGGGCATGCGGCTGATCGGGCTGGACACGACCACGCTCAACACCCCGAGCGGCGCCATCGACGACGCGCAGTTCGAGCAGCTGACCGAGATCCTCGCCGAGAACCCGGACCAGCCGACGCTGCTGTTCGGCCACCACCCGGTGACCGACGAGGCGGCGCTGACGACGATCTCCGGCCCCGGCTTCGACCTCGACCGCGCGGACGCCGCCCGCCTCGAGGCCCTGTATGCCGCAACCCCCGGCGTGTTCTTTCACCACAGCGGCCACACCCACCGCAACCAGCGCACGAGCTCGCCGGTCGCCACGGACGTCGAGTTCCTGGAGGTCGCGGCAACGAAGGAGTACCCGGGCGGCTTCGCGCTGCTCAAGGTGTACGAGGGCGGCTACATGCTCAACTTCCACAAGAGCGACAGCGCGCTGGCCCGGCAGTGGAGCCAGACGTCGAGCGGCGAGTACCTGGGCCTCTACCCGGCCTACACGCTCGGCACGACGGCGGACCGCAACCACGTCGTGAGCCGTGATTTCCGCTGCCTGGATCATCATCCGGGCGACGGCGGTCTGTGAACGGGCCGGGCCGAGGCGGTAGGTTGGCTTCATGCGTTGTCCTAGCACCAGCGGCCCGGGAGGCATAGCCGCACGCAGGCTCAGGTCCGGTTTCCGTTCCGGCCGCTGCCGCCGTCCGCTGCGCAGCAGCTCTGCGATCGGCCCGCGGCACCGCTGCGCGGCCCGGCCCCGCCGGACGTGCAGCTGAGAAAGCCCTGCTAGGGGGCGTGGTGCAGCAGCCGCATGGTGCGGTCGGCGGCGAGCAGCGCGGCCACCGAGGACAGCTCCCCGGCCCGGGGCCGGCGGACCACGTCGCGGCAGTCGGGGTGCAGATCGGCCCACCGGCGGGTGAAGGGGCAGAGCGCGAGCACGGTGTGCCCCTCGCTCCTGGCGTCCTCGACGACCCGGCGCACCAGCAGCGAGCCGACGCCGAGGTCGCGGCACTCCGGATCGACCTCGACGTGCGGCGCGAGGATGGTCTCGCGCACCAGGATCGCGCTGGCCCGACCGACCGGGCGGCCGTCCAGGTAGGCCGCGTACCGGTGCTCCGACTCCCGCTCGTCCGCGATGACCAGCTTGCTCACGGCAGCACCCTTCCGCATTCCGGGCAGACCCGCGGCAGCAGGCACGCCGCTTCGCCGCCTTCCTCGGCCTCCTCGCGCGCCTCCAGCCGGCGCAGCTGCTCGGGGTCGCTCGGCAGCTTGATCGACATTCCGGCGCGCTTGCGGTGCACGGTGACGTAGGCCAGGCCGTCGGGTCCGGCCTCCAGCGCGCGGCGGGAACCGTGCGGCAGCCAGACCAGCGCGTGCGGCACGAGGCCGATCGGCTCGCCGTCGGTGCGCAGGGTGCCGTTCCCGGCGAGCGGCAGCAGCAGCACGTCCACGTCGGGTTCCCGGTGCACGTCGACGGTCTGCCCGGGCCGCAGCCGGATCAGGTTCGCGTCCAACTGGCGGTCGTCCTCCTCCAGCCGCCAGAGCGCCCCGGAGGCCGCGGCGGCGGACTGGGCGAGCACCCAGTCGAGGTCGGCGAGCAGGCGCGGTTCGGGTTCGGTGATCGTGCTCATCATTCCTCGCTTGCCAGTGACGCGGCGTACTCGCGCACGCCGAGGTGACGTTCCCGGTGATGCTCCTCGTGATGGTCCTTGCGGCGCGCGTGCAGCAGTTGCCTGAGGTCGATGGTGCCGACCACGCGGGTCGGGTCGGCGCGGTCCACGACGGGGGCGCGGGTCGTCTCGTGCACGGCGAAGGCGTTGGCGACCTCGCGCAGGGTCTGGTCGGCGTATATCAGGGTTCGCGGGGACTCGATCGGCCACTCGACCGGCTCCGGGGTCATCACCTCGTGCGCGAAGAAGATCTCCAGCGGGTCGGTGGAGTACTCGCGGGTCAGGTGCAGGCCGCGCCGGGCGATCTTCTCGGTGAGCACGGAGCGCTTGAGCAGCAGCACCGACAGCAGATACGCGCTGACCGAGGCGACGAGCAGCGGAACGAGGTCGTTCCACGCGTGGGTGAGTTCGAGCGTGAACACGATGCCGGTGAGCGGGGAGCGCATCACGCCGCCGACCACGGCCGCGAGCCCGGCCATCGCCCAGAAGCCGGGGAAGACGTGCGGCAGCAGGTCGCCCTCGAGTGCCCCGAGCGCGCCGCCGATCATGAAGACGGGCGCGAGCACGCCGCCGGACGTGCCGGAGCCGAGCGAGAGCGACCAGATCAGTGTCTTGACGACGAGGATGCCGAGGATCAACGAGAGCGCGGCGCGGCCGGTGAGCAACTGGTCGATCACGTCGTACCCGACGCCGAGCGCGCGCGGCTCGATCAGGCCGCCGAGCCCGATGACCGCGCCGCCGATCGCGGGCCACCACATCCAGTGGAACGGCAGCTTCTTGAACCCGTCCTCGGCCAGGTAGACGAGCCCGGTCGCGCCGATCGCGAGCAGTCCGCCGGTCAGGCCCGGGATCAGCGAGAGGCCGATCGCGGCGGGTCCCGGGTGCACGAGGTCTGCCACGGGGAAGATCGGCCCGGTGCCGAGCAGCCAGCCGCGGCACACGACGGCGACCGTGACCGCCGCGCCGACCGGGATCAGGCTTCGTGGACGCCACTCGAACAGCAGCAGTTCGACGGCGAGCAGCACGGACGCGAGCGGCGCGTTGAACGTGGCCGCCATGCCGGAGGCCGCGCCCGCGACGAGCAGGGTCTTGCGTTCGTCCGCGGTCAGCTTGAGCGCCTGCGCGAGGATCGAGCCGACCGCGCCGCCGGTCATGATGATCGGGCCCTCGGCGCCGAACGGGCCGCCGCTGCCGATGCTGATCGCCGCCGAGATCGGCTTGAGCACCGCGACGCGCGGCTGCACCCGGCTGCCGCCGATCAGGATCGCCTCGATCGCCTCGGGCATGCCGTGCCCGCGGATCTTCTCCGACCCGTAGCGCGCCATGACGCCGACGACGAGCCCGCCGACGATCGGGGCCAGCAGCACCAGGAACGGCGAGTGCCGGATCGCCCCCGGAGCCACGAGCGCGGTGGATATCCGCTGGTAGAACACGATGTTCGTGATCAGGCCGATGAGCCGCAGCAGGCAGTACGCGGCGCCCGCCCCGGCCGCGCCGACCGCGAGCGCGAGCCCGGTGATCGGCAGTACGCGCGCGTCCAGCGAGAAGTCGCCCAGATGTCGCGGCAGGTGCGTGTACTGCTGCCCCGTCTGCTCGCTCACAGGGCCACCGGCGCCTTCGCCCCGACCGCCAGCGCGTCGCCCGCGAGGGAGGTGAACCGCTCCGCGATTCCGGTCGCGTGCTCGCGGTCCGCGGGAGTCATGCCGTCGAGCACCGCCTCGATCAGCCTGTGCCTGCGCTCCAGGACCGCCGCGACGACCTCGCGCCCGGCCGCCGTCACCTCGACCGTGACGATGCTGCGGCTGTGCGGGTCCGTTCCGCGCGTGACGTAGCCGGGGCCTTCGAGCTTGTCCACCATCCGCGTCACCGAGGACGCCGCGATGCCGAGCGCCGTGGCCAGCGTCGTGCTGGAGACCCGGCCGAGCCCCTCCAGCGTGCGCAGCAGCCGGAACTGCGACACGGTCACCGCGCTGTCCAGCGCGTCGAGGCTCTGCACGGTGATCCCCACCAGCGCCTGCGTCAGCCGCTCGAACGCGGCCACATCCGTCCGATTCACAGGACAAGTCTTGCACTGTGCAAGACTTGCAGTCAACAAATGAAAGAAGCTACTAAGATCTCCGCGCGCCCCCTCCCGGAGCGCTGCGGCCCGCCGAACGCTGGCATACTTCCGAGGCGTGAACGCAGCGGTGCACTCCTCCGACTCCCCCGCCCGATCCCGGGGCACGTCCCTGCTCACCTCCCCCGGCGCGCTGCGCGTGCCCGAGGTGGCGGTGGTCTTCTGGGTCGTGAAGCTCCTGTCCACGGCGATGGGCGAGTCCACCTCGGACGCGCTGGTGAACTCCTCGCTCGGCGCGCCGGTCGCGGTCGTGCTCGGCTTCGCGGCGTTCCTCGCGGCGCTGTCCATCCAGTTCAGGCAGGCGCGCTACCGGGCCTGGAGCTACTGGCTCGCGGTGTGCGGCGTGGGCGTGTTCGGCACCATGGCGGCGGACGTGATGCACGTGGCGCTGCACGTGCCCTACACCGCGTCCTCGATCTTCTACGCCGCGCTGCTCGCGGCGGTCTTCGCCAGCTGGAGCCGGGTCGAGAACACGCTGTCGATCCACAGCATCGACACCCCGCGCCGCGAGGGCTTCTACTGGGCCGCGGTCGTCGCCACGTTCGCGATGGGCACCGCGCTCGGCGACCTCACCGCCAACACGCTCAAGCTCGGCTACTGGCCGTCCGCCGCGCTGTTCGCCGGCATCATCCTGATCCCGCTGATCGGCTGGCGGGTGCTGCGCTGGAACACCGTGTTCTGCTTCTGGGCCGCGTACGTGGTGACCCGCCCGCTCGGCGCCTCGATCGCGGACGGCCTGGGCAAGCCGAAGAACGTCAGCGGCATGGACCTCGGCGACGGCCCGGTCGCGGGCGTCATCGCCGCGCTGATCGTGCTCCTGGTCGCCTACCTCGCGGTCACCAGGTCGGACGTGCAGAAGACCCCGACGCGCACCGAGGCCGCGCCGGGGTCAGAGACGCCTCAGCCGAGCTTCGACCGCAGCTCGTCGACCCGGTTCACGGCCGCGTTGAACGAGGAGCTGGAGAGCTGACCGCCCTGCAGCGCTGAGGCGAGCGCCTGGGTGGCCTCCTCGCCCTGCGAGACGCTGCCCGAGGAGCACAGCAGGATGTCCATGCCCGCCGAGGCCGCGTCCACGGCGCGCTGGCCGGGGCCGCCGTAGGCCTTCAGGGCGCCCGCCTCCAGCGCGTCGGTGATCGTCACGCCGGTGTAGCCGAGCCGCTGGCGCAGCTCGCCCTGGACGATCGTGGAGGACAGCCCGGCCGGCCGGTTCGCGTCCAGGGCCGGGTAGACCGCCCAGGACACCATGATCAGGTCCACCCCGACGGAGATCGCGGAGCGGTACGGCAGCTCGTCCACCGAACGGATCTGGCTCAGCGGCTCGCTCAGGGTCACCGGCACGTTGTCGGTGTCCTCGCCCGCCGCCGCCGTGCCGAGGCCGGGGAAGTGCTTCGCGGTCGCCGCCACGCCGCCCTTCTGCTGCGCCGTGATGAACGCGGCGGACGCGCTGGAGACGATCTGCGGGTCGTTGCTGTACGAGCGCTGGAACTGGTCGATGAAGTTGCCCGGCACGGCGTAGACGTCGAGCACCGGGGCCAGGTTCACGTTCAGTCCCGCGCCCGAGAGCGTCTGCGCGGCCCCGGAACCGGCCGAGGCGGCCTCCGACGCCGGGTTCGAGGACTGGCCGATCGCCAGCTGGGACTGCGTCGGGTTGCCGTTCGCGATCCGCCGGACCTGGCCGCCCTCCTGATCCGTCATCAGCAGCAGCGGCAGGTGCACGGGGCTCTCCTGCTGCGCCTCGTCCAGCGCCTTCGTCTCCGCGGCCAGCGTCGCCACGCTCGGGATGTTCGAGGCGAAGAAGATGACGCCGCCGACCTCGCCCTCCCGGATCAGCTTGAGCAGGCTGGAGGGCACGCTCGTGCCGGTGAAGGAGTAGATCACCCGCTGGCCGGCGAGCTGCACCGGCGTCAGGCCCGCGGTCGACGCGGACGCCGACGAGGACTGCGGAACGGCGCTCGACGACGTCGCGGCCGCGGAGCTGGACCCGGCGCTCGTGCCGGGCTGCGAGGTCGCGGAGTTCGGCGTGGTCTTCGCGCTCGCGCAGGACGCGGTCGCGAGGGCGCAGCTGAGCAGCAGCCCGGTGGCTGCCGCGGCACGGCGGGACCGACGGTTGGGACGGGGAGAGGCGGTCCGGGTACTGATGCGAGGACTCCTTAACTGGCTCGTCGCACGGTTCTGGCCGCGACGAGTCTAGAACGGATCTCCAGCGTCATCAGACCACCTCGCCGATCGCCGTGGCGATCAAGCCGCCCGCCACCGACCACCGCCCCGCGAAGCCCTGCGGCACGCCCGAGTCCGTGGTCAGCAGCTTCGCCTCGAAGGTGCCGTCGAGCCGGAGCTCGATGTCGGCCTGCTCGAAGCCGAGCCAGCGCCGGGTGAGCGGGAACCAGGCCTTGTACACGGACTCCTTGGCGCTGAACAGCACCCGGTCCCAGTGCAGGGAGTTCGGCACGCTCGCCGTGAGGGCGGCGATCCGCTTCCGCTCCGACTCCAGCGAGATCAGGTCGAGCACGCCCTCCGGCAGCGGGGCGTGCACCTCGGCGTCGATGCCGAGCGCCGAGACCTCGCCGCTGCGGGCCACCGCGGCCGCGCAGTAGCCCGCGCAGTGCGTCATGCTGCCGACCACGCCCTCCGGCCACTGCGGCTCGCGCTGCTCGCCCGGCAGGATGGGCACCGGCGGGTAGCCGAGCTCGCCGAGGGCGCGGCGGGCGCAGCGGCGGACGGCGGCGAACTCGACCCGGCGCTTGGCCACGGACTGCGCGATGTGCTCGCGCTCCTCCGGGAACAGCCCGACCTCGATCGTCTCCGGGTACCCGGCCGCCGCCGGACCGGCCCCCGGGGGCAGGTCGGGGATCACCGCCTGCGCCCAGCGGACCCGGTCCGGCAGCAGCCCGTCGAGCAGGTTCACGTCCTGGCCCACCGCGTACGCCCTTCCGAATCCGCTGTGCCCGCGCCGTCTTCGCAGCCCCCGGGCCCGAACAGTTCCGGGCAGCCTACGCCACGCCGATCGGCTCCAGCACCACCGGCGGCGGTACGGCCAGTGAAGCCGGGGTGAGCGTCACCGAACCCTTACTCGGCGCCGCGCCCGGCACGGCGATCCGGACGGCCTTGCGGTGCGTCTTCCGGATCAGCGAGCCGTAGGACATGATCATCCGGGTCCGGCTGAACTTGTACCGGTTGCGGGTCATCGCCTGGAAGAAGTGCGCGTGCTGGCCGAGCGCCTCGATCCAGGCGTGCGCCAGCGCGCCGGGCTCCGGGTCGGCGATCAGGCCGTGCCCGGCGACGATCGAGGCGCAGTCGCCGACGTCGGTGGCCACCGGGACCGCGCCGCAGAGCATGCCCTCGATCAGGCACAGCGGGGCGGCCTCGCCGAACGCCGAGGTGAGCGCGACCACGTCGGCCGCGGCGAAGATCGCCTCCGGGTCGTTGCGGACCCCGAGCAGGTGCACCCGCCCCGGCGGCTCCGTGCGCAGCCCGCAGGTCTGCTCCGCGTCCAGGTCGACCGCGCCGAGCCCGAGCGCGGCCAGGTCGGCCAGCAGCCCCGGATTGGCGCAGGTCATCCCGGCGCCGCAGAGCATCACGTGCGCGTCCGGGCGCAGGTCGAGGAACTCGCGCGCGGCGGCCAGGAAGAGCGGGACGTTCTTCATGGTGTCGTAGCGCGCGGCGAACACGACCACCGGCGCGTCGGACGGGATGCCGAGCGCGGCGCGCACCGCGGACCGGCTGCGCCGGCTCGGCTTGAAGCGGCGCAGGTCCACGCCGTTCGGGACGACGTGCAGCAGCTCCTCCGGGACGCCCGCCGCGGCGTACGCGTCCCGGGTGGACTCCGCGCAGCACACGGCGGCGGCCAACTGCCCGCCGAACGCCGCCTCGCGCAGGTCCTGGAACGCCCGCCCCTGGTTCTCCGGATCGGAGCGGTGCAGGCAGGCGATCACCGGGCGGCCGTGCAGGTCGGCCCGGTTCACCAGCCCCAGCGGCTGCTCCTTGAGGGTGAGGATCACGTCAGTGTTCGCGGCGAGTTCGGAGAACCGCGCGATCTCGCAGGCGGTGAAGGGCGTGCGCTCGTCGGCGCCGCGCCCCAGCGTGTCCACGGCCAGGCCCTGGGACACCAGCCGCCGATAGCACGCGTCCTCGTGCATCGGCTGGAAGGTGGCCTCGCGGCGTACCTCGCTGTGAATGCTCAGCAGGCTGTGCTGCTGACCGCGGCGCCCGTGCAGGCCGGAGAGCACATCCGTGTGCAGGATGCGCGCGCCGCCGCTGAAGAAGCCCTCGTAGATGGAGAGCACCCGCATTGAACCGGTCATTGGCACATCGTGAAGGACGATCCCGCGCAATGGGCCCCGCCAGCGCGCCGAAATCCAAAAACTTTCGGTGAACTTTGCCTCACCGGGCCCCGATCCGCGCAGACCGTAACTCAGCGCACAGGAGTGTGTGTATCCCCGCAATACCCGATAGACCCATAATGCGCGCGGGTATCGCCGGCGTGGTGCCACACTGGGGCCATGTCAACGCTGCCCCTGCCGCCCGACCTGCTCGCCCGGCTGCTCGACTACGACGAGGACGACGAGCAGTCCAGCGACGCGCACTTCGACCGGATGGAGGAGGTCTTCGCGGCGCTCGACTCCACCGAGAACCGGGTCGGCCTGGCCCGGGCGTTCTGGGCCGAGCCGGACGAGGCGGTGCGCGCGCTGGGCTTCGACCTGCTGGCCGTGCAGGCGCACCGGTTCAACTGGCATGTCCAACCTCTGATCGAGGCGGCGGACGCGGTGCCGCTGGACGGCGCGGCGCGGGTGGGCGTGCGGCTGCGGCGCGCGGCGGCGAACGCGCTGGCCTGCATCGTGGACGACGAGCGGGTGCTCGGCCCGCTGCTGCGCTTCGCCCGCGACGAGGACCCGGTGGTGCGCTGGCAGGTCGCGCGCGGCATACCCGTCGGCGTGGACCCGCTGCCCGAGGAGGCGGTGGACGTGCTCACGGCGATGCTCCGCGACGAGGACTCGGACGTGCGCGACTGGGCCACGTTCGCGCTGGCCGTGCGGGAGAACGACACCCCGGAACTGCGGGACGCGCTCGCCCGGTTGCTGTTCGACGCCGACGAGGACACCGCGGCCGAGGCGGCGTACGCGCTGGCCCGCCGCAAGGACCCGCGCGTGCTGCCGGTGCTGGAGCGCGCGCTGAAGCAGCCGTCCGTCGGCAAGCTGTACTTCGAGGCGGCCGCCGCACTCGCGGACCCGGCGCTGCTGCCCACGCTGCTGGAGTTGCGCGATGCCGGCGCCGTGGACGAGGAACTGGAGCGGGTCATCGAGGCCTGCGGCGGCTGATACGCCGGGGACCGCACTAGATCGCTCGGCCGCGAGCGCTAGCGTAGAAACGCGGCCGCTCGTAACCTCGAAGTATGGCGTGGTTGCTGGTCGTGATCGCGGGTCTGCTGGAGACCGGCTTCGCCGTGTGCCTGAAGAAGTCCCACGGCTTCACCCAACTGTGGCCGACCGTCGGCTTCTGCCTCTTCGCGCTCGGCTCGTTCGCCCTGCTCACGCTGGCGCTGCGGCGGCTGGAGGTCGGCCCGGCGTACGCGGTGTGGACCGGCATCGGCGCGGCCGGCACCGTCGTCTACGGGATGCTCTACCTGGACGAGGCGACCTCCATGCTGAAGATCACCTCGGTCATCCTGATCGTGGTCGGCGTGATCGGCCTGAACCTCTCGGGCGCCACGACGCACTGATCATGATAATCGCCAATCCGGGGGACGCGCGGGCCCCCGGATCCTCATCGAGCCCTTATTCCACGCTCAACGCCGCGCAGTGCGCCGCCCATAGCGTCGGCGCCCGTGCCGACGACCACGATCTCGACGAGACTGCGCCGGGCCCCGTCCGCGGCGCTCCGCTCCCCCTGCGCGTACCTGGTGGCCGCCGCCGTTCTCGGCTACGGAATCTTCGCAACACTCGAATACGAGCGGCACGGCACGCAGGTCGGCGCCGTGGACCTCGGCATCTTCTATCAGGCCGTGCAGGGCTGGGCTTTCCACGCCGATCCGTACGTGGCGATCAAGGGATTCTCGCAACTCGGCGACCATTTCAGCCCCGCCTGGGCACTGCTCGCGCCGCTGCTGTGGATCCACGACTCGCCATACACGCTGGTACTCGCGCAGGTGGTGCTGCTCGCGCTCTCCGGCATCCCCGTCTACCGCGCCGTGCGCCGGATGTGGGGCCCCGGACCGTGGCGCGCGGCCGGCGTCACGGCCTCCTACCTGGCCAGCAGCGGAATCCAGCACGCGATCGCCTTCCCCGTGCACGAGGTCATGTTCGCCACCCCGATCATCGCCTGGGCCCTGGAGCGCATGCTCGCCGGGCGCTGGACGGCGGCGACCGCGCTGATGTGCAGCCTCTGCCTGGTCAAGGAAGACCTGAACCTGATGACCGCCGCGTTCGCGATCCTCGCGCTGCTGAGCCGGAAATGGCGGCACGCGGCGTTCCTCGCGATATGGGGCGTGGCACTGTATCTGATAACGGTTAAGTTTCTCATACCGGAATTCAGCCCACAGGGTTACACATATCTGAGCCAGTACTCATCCACCCTCCACGCATCGAATTCATTCCAACTCTTCCTGCACATCATCGAGCATCCGCACACGACGATTCATCTACTTATCGGCAATCACACAAAGCGCGAGTTGTGGTACATACTCTTCGCGCCCGTCGCCTGTCTCGCCCTAGCCTCCCCGATCACACTGCTCGCCGTCCCCGAACTGCTCTCCCGACTGCTGTCCTCGGACACCGCGCTGTGGAGCTCGAACTACCACTACGACGCCCCGCTGATGCCGATCATCTTCCTCGGCGCCGTGGACGCCCTCCCCCGCCTAGGCAAGCTCGTAGCCCTCTACGTCGACGAGCCGCGCACCGCACAGATCCTGCGCTGGGCCAGCACCGGCTTCGTCGCCATCACCCTGGCCATGACCCTGAACCTCGCGCACCGGCTCCCCCTCGGCATCTGGCTCCGAAAGCCCTCCACCTACGAAGCCAGCGCCCAATGGAACCACGACGCCCGCACCGCCATCGCCGCCGTCCCCAGCGACGTGACCGTGGAGACCACCAACCGCCTAGCCGTCCTGCTCCTGACCCGCGACACCGTCACCATCACCTCGGACCGCCCCACAGGCACCTGGGCCGTCCTAGACCTCACCGCAATGGGCGGCGGGTCGTCGTCCGATGCAGACGCCGACGCCGACGCACGTACGGTCCCGTACGTGGCCGAGCTGCTGCACAGCAACTGGCGCCTCATCAGGCAGGACGGCTCCATCGTCGTCCTCCACCACGAGCCCGCCGTCGCGACCCGCAGCCCCCTTGCGTAGTCCGTAGCGATCCTGATAATCCCAACCGCATGACACTGACGTGGACGGCCTTCCAAGCAGCTCTCGACGGAGCACCGGACCCGTCCGGCGCAATCGACGCGCTCACCGCGTCGTCCGCACTGGACCTCCCGGCGATGCTGGACAGGATCGGAGCGGCCGAGGCAGGCCGCCTACTGACTGAGGCGCTGACGGCCGACCGCGAGGCACGCCTGGCAACGCTCGCCGCCAGCCTCGACATCATTGAGAGCCACCTGCCAGCCGGTCGCGTCAGCAAGCCATCCATATTCAGCCGACGGTCGGCCTGGACCGGCGCGGCACCCACCGCCGACTCGGTACGGTCGGCCCTGGTGGCAAGCTTGATCGACGCGGCGTTAGGCGGTGACCCTGAACAGCTGCGCACCCGCATCACCGTCGTGGCCACGCAGTGGGAGACCGCCGTCCAACCCGAGCTCAAGGGCCTCTCGAAAGCCGACCGCGACGCCGAGACCTCGGCAGCGCGCCACGTCCTTCAGGCGGTCATCAAGCTCCTGCTGGCCGACATGCAGTCGCGCGAGCGGGCTTAGCCGACAGCTCTAGCCGACACCGACCGTCTGCCGCTCGACCTCGATCACCCCGACGACCCGCTGCTGATCCCGCGCGTACGCCTGCCCGATGTACTTCATCGCCAACTCGTCCACGATCGACCAGGCTTCGTCGCCCTCGATCCACTCGACCACGCGGCCGCGCACCACGACCGGCACGAACGGGTTGTCCGCCTCCGTCAGCGACAGCGCCACCCGCGGATCCCGCCGCAGGTTCCGCGCCTTCCGCGATTCCGGCCCGGTGATGAACACGATCCGGTCCCCGCGCGTCCCGACCCACACCGGCACCGTGTGCGGCGCCCCGTCCGGCAGCACCGTGGCCAGGTGCGCGAGCGCCGTGCCGTCGAGCGCGCGGCGTACGTCGGAAGTGAGCGTCGTCATCCGAGGTTCCCCTTCTCCGGCCTGTCCACGGGCGCCTCCGACTCTAGAACATTAAGCTGATTTCCGGGCATCTCATCACGGCTCACCGGCGCGGCCACGGAAGGGTTCGACATGAGCGACGACACGAACGCGGACACGAACGACTGGAACGCGAACACCATCGCCGAGTTCCGCGCGAACGGCGGCAAGGTGGGCGGCATGTTCGAGGGCGCGCCGCTGGTGCTGCTGCACCACCGCGGCCGCAAGTCCGGCCGCGAGTACGTCGCCCCGACCATGTACCTCGCCCACGAGACCGACCCCGGCAGCATCTACGTCTTCGCGAGCAAGGCCGGCGCGCCCACCAACCCCGAGTGGTACACCAACCTCACCGCCGCCGGCACCGGCACCGTCGAGGTGGGCACCGAGACCTACGACGTCACCGTCCACGAGATCACCGGCGAGGACCGCGACCGCGTCTACGCCGAGCAGGCCCGCCGCTACCCCGGCTTCGCCGACTACGCCCGCAAGACCGCCGGCATCCGCACCATCCCCGTCCTGGTCCTCAAGCGCGCGTAGCCGACGTCGACTCAGACTCCGACGCGGACTCCGACGACCGCTCGAACCACTCCACCGGAATGACACCCCGATGGAGCACGTGCGGCACGTCCACCCAAGGCAGCAGCGGATCCCCCGGCCGCAGCGACTCCAACCGCGAGACCGCCGCCACCGTCACCCGGCTCACGGCCCGCAGACCCGCTGTCGTGAACGGCAGGTAGTCGTGCTCGTCGGCCGGGTCGGAATAGTGCCCGTCACGCCCATGCCGCATCAGCCGAATCACCGTCCGCGCCGGATCCAACCGCCCCGCATCCAGCACCCAAGGCCGCACCGCCCGACCACCTCCCCCGCGAAGTGCCCCGAACAGTTCAGCAGGATGCACCGGCGAGAGGAAAACGACATCACTCCACGTGCACCCCAACGGCTCAACCCGCTGCGCCATGGTGTCGTGCGGCCGACCCGCATACTTGCGCACGTTGAGCTCGTAAAGGTCCGGAAGCAGCGTCCGCATCCGACTCAGCGGCACGATCGCATCCCCGCGCACCGCCGTCCGAGGCAGCAGGTACAGGGTCCCTTGAACCGCAGCAGTCGATGACGGCGTGGAAGGCACGGAAGGCTTAGAAGGCATGAAAAAAGCCTCGCCGCCGATCCAGGCGCGCGAAGCGATATATAGATTATATCGCAATTGAAGCCGTCGCCGCCAACGCTGCGTCAGATGCGCAAGTGCTGTGCGCAGGGCCGGAGGCCCGCGGACGTAGCGACCGAGGAGCGCCAGCGATGAGGGAGTGAAGGTAGCGGGCCGCAGGCTGGTTGAGTAGGGCGGGTGGGCGGGGTAAGTAATCGCCCCGGACGTAGGTGGGGTGCGAAGCGAGGAACGAGCGCAGCACCACGCCGAAGGTAGGGGCGAACACGAGGCCGCAGCCCGACGACGCGACCCGAGCCCAACAACGCCGCATTAATAGGTAATCGGCCCGGCGCAGGCAGGGCCGACCGCGGAACTTCAGCCGGTCAGCGTCGCTTGTGGTTGGGGTCCAGGGAGTCGACGTAGTCCTTGGCTTCCTTGAGGCCTACGCCGGTGGCCTCGCGGTAGAGCTTGATGGCGTGGATCTTCTTGCCCTCGGTGATGGCCTCGAAGAAGGCGCGGGGGAGGCGGGGGTCTCGGGGGGCTCCGAAGTCGGGGATGCCGCCGGGGACGGAGTCTTGGGGCTCGCCGGGGAGGCCGGGGACAGTGGGGGGCGGGAGGAACGGCGGAGGGGGTAGGAATTCCTCTCCGCCGTTCAGGCCCAGGTGCCGGTAGAGCATGGCGACCTGGTACTCGAGGCGTTCGATGCGCTGCGCGGTTTCGAGGTCCATGCAGCGATGGTAGAGATGCGTCGGCTCCTACGCGTTGGTTCTGGGGTAGAGCAGCGCGGGGATGCCGGAGAGGGTCTCGAGGAGTTGGCCCAGGTCGGCGTCTACGCGTTGGCGGGTGGGGGCGGGGAGGGCGGCTGCGGGTTGCCAGGTGCTGCCGACGTGGTCTGCTGTCAGGTCATGTTGGAGGGTGGTGAGGCCCTGTTGCGCGGCCGTGAGCAACTGCGGGTCGGCGCGGGTGATCAGGGGGGTCAGGATGCTGAGGAGTTCCTCGGTGCCCTGGGTGTTCGCGTAGATGGTGGCGAGCGTGGTGCCGCTGCCGTAGTCGGCGATGCCGGTGAGCTGGAACTGGAGCGCGTTCTCCAGGATCTCGTGGGCACGTAGTGGCAGGTCGCCGGGGTCTACTTCCTCGCTGGGGAAGTCCTGTTGCAGGGCGGCGACGTTGGCTACTAGCGCTCGGGTCAGGGGACGGATTTGTGCCGCCTGCTCGCCGTGCCAGAGGGCGTATTCGGTGGCGAAGAAGCCGGTCCAGCTGCTGTCTTGGACGCCGTTGGGGAGGCCGCTGGCCAGGCCGTCTAGCTCGCCGTCGAAGTCGCCGAAGGCGTTGTAGGCGGCGCCCAGACGTTCGTAGTCTAGGTGGGCGGTGAGCCAGTCCTGTTTGGCTTGCGGGAGGTTGCCTGCTGCTACGTCCGCGTCGAGGGTGCGGGTGTCGGCGAGGAGTTGCGGGAGTCGGGCCTCGACCCACTTGGTGTACGCGTGCACGGGGGTTTGCAGGTCCAGGTCGGGCAGGGCGCGGTATCCCGGGACCGCCTCGTCGGTGCTGCCGGTGACCTCGATGGTGGACGAGGTGCCGAGCTTGCCGTTGCCGAAGACGCAGCGGACGGCGTAGTCCCCGGCGCCGAGGTCGGTGGCGAGCGGGAGGGTGGAGTGCGGCGCGAGGTCCTGGATCTCCGCGTAGACGGTGCCGACGTCCCGGCTCGCGACGACGTAGACGTTCACGAAGTCGCGGGAGTCGTCGGTGACCTGGAAGGTGACGGGACCGGCGTCGAGGCTGGCCGGGGGCGCGCCGCAGGCGCCGGGCGTCTGGGCGAGGTCGAGGACGTGCGGGGCGCCGGGTGTGCTCGCGGCGGCGGCGTATCCGGCCGTCGCCGCGAGCGCGATCGCGCCAGCCAGCACGCCGATCCGCAGCACGGGACCCGAACGGCGCGTGGTGGGTTCGATCACTGAGGTACTAGCCCCAGACGTCCGTGATGGTGGTGGCACCGGACGCGTTGCCCGTCTCGGCCAGGCCGTACATGGTCTCCAGCGTGGCGAGCAGGTTGTAGTGGTCGATGTCCTCGTCGTACGTGCCGGTGGTCACGTCCGCGCCGTAGAGGATCGTCGGGACCTGGTTGTTCTCGGTGTAGTCGTCCTCGTCCCAGGTGACGATCAGCAGGCTGTTGTTGCTCTTGGCCCACGTCGCGTACGCCGACAGGTTGGTCTTGAGCCAGGTGTCGGCGCCGGAGATGGTGCCGTCGTGCATGTCGTCGTCCAGGTTCGGGATGACGAAGGACAGGGTCGGCAGGCTCGCGTAGCCGGACGAGCTCGGGAAGGAGCTGAACGGCAGCGAGTCCGCGGTGGGCACGTTGCTGAAGTTGATCCACGGCGAGTGCTTGCGGGCGTACTCGCCGGAGGTGCAGGTGGTGGAGCCGGTCTTCGGCAGGCCCTCGGAGTAGCCCTTGAAGGTGTAGCCGGCGGCGAGCAGCTCGGAGCCGAGGTTCGCCGTGGTGCCCTCGCTGACCGGGCACTTGTCCGAGCTCAGGCCGAAGGTGCTGCCGGCGAACAGGGCCATGTAGTTCGGCTCGCTCGGGTGGGTGACCGCGTAGGACGAGGTCATCAGCGCGCCCCCGTCGGCGAGCTGGTTGAAGTACGGCGCGCTGCTGTTGCCGATGATGTCGCTGTAGGAGTGGTTCTCCTCCATCACGACGACGACGTGCGAGTACTGCGGGATCGAGGAGGCGGCGAGCTTCGTCGCGGGCGCGGCGTCGTGGCCGGGGACCAGCACGAAGGCGGTGACCAGGCCGGTGACGCCGAGGACGGCGGCGGGCAGGGCACTACGCAGGCTCAAGCGCATTAGTAGCTCCGTGGGTAGTGGAGACGGCAGAGTCCTTACCTCAGGGATACTCCTCAGGACGGGCGGCGTCCAGTTTGCCGACACGCGTCGGAAACATGAACTTTCCACGGACTGAATCAAGGTTCGAGCAGGCCGAGCGCTCCCTTGACGGCGTTGACCTTGGCGCCCGCGATCTCCCGGGCCCGCGCGGATCCGCGGCGCAGCACGGTGCGCACGTGGTCGTCGTGCGCGCCGAGTTCGTCGTACTGCTTGCGGATCGGGGCGATCGTGGCGACGACGGCGTCGGCGACGGCCGTCTTGAGCTCGCCGTAGCGGTCGAAGCGCCCGGACAGTTCGCGCGGGTCGCCGCCGGTGCACGCCGCGAGGATATCGAGCAGGTTCGAGACGCCGGGCTTGGCCGCGGGGTCGTAGAGCACTTCGTCGCCGGTGTCGGTGACGGCGCGCATCACCTTGCGCCGCAACGTGTTCTCGTCGTCGAGCAGGAGCAGCACTCCGGCCGCCGTCGCGCTGGACTTGCTCATCTTGTCCTCGGGCGACGCGAGGTCCTTCAGCCGCGCGGCGACCGGCGGGTTGACGACGCGCGGCGGGGTGAAGGTCTCGCCGTAGCGGGAGTTGAAGCGCCCTGCGACGTCGCGGGCGAGCTCGACGTGCTGCTTCTGGTCCTCCCCCACCGGAACCTCGTCGGTGTCGTAGAGGAGGATGTCCCCGGCCATCAGGATCGGATAGGTGAGCAGCGACATGCGGACCTGCTGCTGTTTCGCGGACTTCTCCTTGAACTGGATCATCCGCTGCGCCTCGCCGTATCCGGTGACGCATTCCAGGAGATAGTGGATCTCAGCGTGCTGCGGCACGTGCGACTGCACCAGGAAGACGCAGCGGTCCGGATCCGTACCCGCCGCGAGCAGCAGTTTCGCGAACTCGAGGGTGCGTCGTCGCACGGTGGCAGGGTCGTGTTCGAGGGTGAGGGCGTGCAGGTCGGACACGAAGATGACGGTGTCGGCCGGTTCGGCGGCGTGCCGCTGGGCCTCGACGATCGGGCGGACGGCGCCGATCAGGTTGCCGAGGTGCAGGTCGCCGGAGGGGGTGAAGCCGGTGAGTCGGCGGGACACGGGGGTTCTCCTTCGTCGCAGGGTCTGATTCGGGGAACCGGACCGCCGGGACGCGGGGAACGCGCAACGGCCGCCCGGGAGGGGGCGGCCGCGGTTGCTGGGGATGCGCGGAAGTGCGGGGCCGCCCGGTTAGGGGCGCCACCAGCTGCTGAGCCGAGTCACGTTGCGCACGTCCTTGATGCTAGCACCCGGTCAGCCCTGGTCGGCCGTCAGGAACAGCGGCATCGAGGACTGCGGCGCCTGCGGGTATCTGGCCGTACCCGCCTTGGACGACGTGCGCGGCGGCTCGGCCAGACCGAACGGCGTGAGCACGTAGTACGCGAGCGACGGCAGCAGCTCCGGCAGGTCGGCCGCCCGGCCGATCGCGACGCGCTGGTAGATCGCCGCGTACACGCCGCCGATGACGGTGTCGATCACGGTGTGCCGGTCGACCTCCCTCGGCAGCTCGGGCGCGGCCGAGAAGAAGCCGCGGAACCGGTGCAGCAGCTGCGCCCGCTTGCGCCGCGCGTCCGGGCCGACCATCTCGATCTCGACGATCGCGGCCTCCGCGAACGCCGGGGTGCCCGCGAGGATCTGCAGCAGCCGTTCGAGATGGCGCCAGACCGCCGAGTTCCAGTCGTTCGAACCCTCCCGGTATTCGCGTTCGAGCACGCCGATCAGCAGATCGGTGCCGCGCGTGTACGCCGCCAGGAAGGCCGCCTCCTTTCCGTCGAAATGCTCATAGAACGCCGGCCGCGTCACGCCCGCGGCCCGGCAGATCTCCGTCACCGTGGCGTTCGCGTAGCCGTGCTCCGCGACGGTGCGCACCAGGCCGTCGTAGAGCCGGTCCCGCTGCGTGGCCAGGATGAACTCCCGGGGGAGCCGGCTCGGGCCGCGTTTGATGGCCCGCTCCGGGTCACGGCCGTCTCGGCCGCCCGGCAGCTGGATCGCGAGCTCTTTCTCGGCTCTCGCGACAGCCGTAGATATCGACATCAGTGTCCCCTTCGCTGCCCGCACCAGAGAAGGAAACCCCACCAGGTTTCCATCCCACTGCCCGCGCCCTCCATGACCCTGGGTGATCAAGACCCATACGTCGTCGCGGAACTGCTTCGGATTATGCCGCGTCTTCGCGGATTTTCCAGCCCCCTCGCGATATCAGTGACCGCATTCCGCCTGGTGGCACGCCGAGTTGATCAAGGTGATGCGAACATGTATACGAGTTCTGCGGCACACTGGTGCGGTGCACCCGCGAGCGGCATCACGGCAGGCCCGGGCCCTGTGGTCCGGGCGGCCGCCGCGCCCGGCGTGCACGCTGCATCAGCATGTGCACGCTCCCAGGGTGTACCTCCGGGGCCGGTCCGGGGCCGAACTCGTTTACCGACATGTGACTTGTTCATACACGTTTCGAAGATTCTTCAGGTCGGCTTCCCCGGGCCGCCGCCCCGCGAGGACACCGGGCCAGCACACTGGAGCCGCGTCACCCCTGCCCCATCCGCTGCACGAAAGGCCCGCCCCTCCATGGCCGTCAACACCAACCGCCGCCGCTTCATCCAGCTGTCCGGAGGAGCCGCGGCCGCGTCCATCCTGTCCACCTCCATCGCGAAGGCCGCCTCGATCCCGGCGTCCCGGACCACCGGCACCATCAAGGACGTCGAGCACATCGTGGTCCTGATGCAGGAGAACCGGTCCTTCGACCACTACTTCGGCACCCTGCGCGGCGTGCGCGGCTACGGCGACCCGCGTCCGGTCACGCTCTCCTCCGGCCAGTCGGTCTTCCACCAGCCGAACGGCACCGGCACCCTGCTGCCCTTCCACCCGACCGCCAAGGACCTCGGCCTGCAGTTCCTCGAGGACCTCGCGCACGACTGGAACAGCACGCACCAGGCGCTCAACGGCGGCCAGTACGACCAGTGGATCCCGGCCAAGGGCACCACGACGATGGCCTACCTGGACCGGAACGACATCCCGTTCCACTACGCGCTGGCCGACGCGTTCACCATCTGCGACGCGTACCACTGCTCGCTGCTCGGCCCGACCGACCCGAACCGGTACTACATGTGGACCGGCTACGTGGGCAACGACGGCAAGGGTGGCGGCCCGGTGCTGGACAACGCCGAGGCGGGCTACGACTGGAGCACCTACCCGGAGAAGCTCGAGGAGGCGGGCGTCTCCTGGAAGGTCTACCAGGACATCGGCACCGGCCTGGACGCCGCCGACTACTGGGGCTGGACCAGCGACGCGTACATCGGCAACTACGGCGACAACTCGCTGCTCTACTTCCACCAGTACCAGAACGCGGCCGCGGGCACCCCGCTCGCCGAGAAGGCCAAGACGGGCACGAACACGAACGCGAGCGGCACCCTGGACTACTTCGACGTGCTCAAGTCGGACGTGCAGAACGGCAAGCTGCCGCAGGTGTCCTACATCGTCGCGCCCGAGGCGTTCTGCGAGCACCCGAACTGGCCGGCCAACTACGGCGCCTGGTACATCGCGCAGGTCCTCGAGGCGCTGACCGCCGACCCCGAGGTGTGGAGCAAGACCGCGCTGTTCATCACGTTCGACGAGAACGACGGCTTCTTCGACCACGACGTCCCGCCGACCCCGCCGGTCTCCGCGGCCAAGGGCGCCTCGACCGTGGACGTGAGCACGGACGTGTTCGTGGGCAACTCCGAGTTCGTCGCCGGCCCCTACGGCCTCGGCCCGCGCGTGCCGATGCTGGTGGTCTCCCCGTGGAGCACCGGCGGCTTCGTGAACTCCGAGGTCTTCGACCACACCTCGATCATCCGCTTCATCGAGCGCCGCTTCGGGGTGCACGAGCCGAACGTCTCGGACTGGCGGCGCACCGTCTGCGGCGACCTGACCTCGGCCTTCGACTTCTCCAAGGAGGGCGGCGAGCCGCGCGGCCTGCCGAGCACCTCCGCCTACGTCCCGGCCGACCGGGCCCGGCACTCCGACTACGTGCCGGACGTGCCGACCTCCCAGGTCATGCCGGTGCAGGAGCCGGGTCTGCGGCACGCCCGCCCGCTGCCCTACAACCTGGCCGTGGACGCCAAGGTGACGGCCGGCAAGGTCGAGCTCGACCTCGCCAGCTTCGGCACGGTCGGCGCCTCGTTCCACGTCGTGTCCTCCACCGACGCGACCGGCCCGTGGGACTACACCGTCTCCTCCGGCAAGAAGCTGACCGGCACCTGGTCGCCGGCCGCCGCGTACGCCTTCGAGGTGCACGGCCCGAACGGCTTCCTGCGCGAGGTCAAGGGCTCGGCGGCGGCGAAGGGCCTGGACGTGACGGCGCGCCACCTCGGCAGCGGCGTCGGCGAGGTGCTGCTCTGCTTCGCCAACCACGGCGAGTCCTCGGTGGAGGTCACCCTCACCGACGCCTACGGCAACGCTGGCGGGCACACCACCTTCCGGCTGCGTCCGGGCGCGGCGATCGAGCACACCGTGCTGACCAACCGCGCCAACGGCTGGTACGACGTGTCGGTGAAGGCCTCGACCGACGCCGGCTACCTGCGCCGGTTCGCGGGCCACGTGGAGACCGGCCGCCCGAGCACGAGCGACCCGGCCACCGCCACGTCCTGACTCACCCGTTGACCCCGGAGCGACCGAGGAGTGTGGGCCGGATCAGGGAGCGGGTCGAGGGCCGAGTCTGGCAAGGCGGAGGAGTTCTGCGCACCGGGGTTGTGCGCAGAGCGACGACAACGCCGCCAGACGACGGTCATCGGCACGCGAGCCCGGCCCACACTCCTCGGTCGCTCCTAAACCCTGCGCAGGGTGTCCGGGGTCAACGTCTTCCGGGTCGGGTAGCCGTCCACGGCCATGATCAGGTCGGCCTCGGCGAGCAGGCTGCGCAGCACGTGCGCGACCCCGGCGGCGCCGCCGAGCGCGAGACCGTAGGCGTAGGGGCGGCCGATCGCCACGGCCGTCGCGCCGAGCGCCAGGGCCTTGATCACGTCGGCTCCGGAGCGCACGCCCGAGTCGAACAGCACCGGCAGGCCGTCCGCCGCCTCGACCACGCCGGGCAGCGCGTCGAGGGCGGGCAGGCCGCCGTTCGCCTGGCGGCCGCCGTGGTTCGAGCAGTAGACGCCGTCCACGCCCGCGTCCTTGGCCCGGCGCACGTCGTCCGGGTGGCACAGGCCCTTGAGGATCAGCGGCAGCTTGGTCAGCGACCGCAGCCAGGGCAGGTCGTCCCAGGTCAGCGGGTTGCCGAAGGTGCCGGCCCAGTGCAGGATCGCGCCGCCCTGATTCTCCTCCGGCGGCTGCGCGAGCCGGGAGCGGAAGACCGGGTCGGTGAAGTAGTTGGCGAGGCAGTGGCCGCGCAGCTGCGGGAAGTTGCCGGTGGCCAGGTCGCGGGGTCGCCAACCGGGGATCCAGGTGTCCAGCGTGACGACGATGCCGCGGTATCCGGCGGTCTCGGCGCGGTGCACGAGGCTCTCGGCGAGTTCGCGGTCGGTCGGCGTGTAGAGCTGGAAGAAACCGGGCGTGTCGCCGAGCTCCTTCGCCAGGTCCTCCAGCGGGTCCACGGACAGTGTCGAAGCGATCATCGGCACGTTCAGCTCGGCCGAGGCCCGCGCCGTGGCCAGGTCGCCGTGTCCGTCCTGGGCGCAGATCCCCAGTACACCGATCGGCGCGAGCATCAGCGGGGTCGGGTAGCGGTGGCCGAACAGTTCGATCGAGAAGTCGCGGTCCTTCGCCCCGACGAGCATCCGCGGCATCAGACCCCAGCGGGCGAACGCCTCGACGTTCGCCCGCTGCGTCGCCTCGTCGCCCGCACCGCCGGCGACATACGACCAGACCGAGGGCGCGAGCGTGGCCCGCGCGCGTTCCTCCAGCTCCGCGTACGCCATGGGCAGCTCGGGGAGCACGCCCTGCAGAGCATTGAAGTAAATCTGGTTCTGGTAGTCACCATAGGCTTGCGGCATTCGCTCACCGTACCTTTGGCAGGGCCAGCGTGGCCACGGCCGTCGCCGCCAACAACGCGACACAGATGACGAGGCTGGTGTGCAGGCCGGTCACGAAGCTCGCGTGGTTGCTCACCAGCGCGCCGAAGCCCGCGACGGCCAGCGCGCCGCCGGTCTGCCGGAAGGAGTTGAGCACTCCCCCGGCCAGGCCCGCGCGCTCCGGGGCGAGGCCGCCGAGCATCAGCGCGGTCAGCGAGGGCACCGCGAAGCCGAGGCCGCCGGCGAGCGGCAGCAGCAGGATCGCCAGCATCAGGGCGCTGGTGTGCGTGTCGACCAGCAGCAGGAGCAGCAGTCCGAGTGCGCACGTGACCTGCCCGGCGAGCACCGGAACGCGGGCGCCACGGCGTGCGGCGACGCGTGCCGAGGCGAGGTTGGTCATCGAGCACAGCACGGCGGTCGGCAGGAAGATCAGGCCGGACCCGACGGCGGAGCGGCCGAGGATGTCCTGCGCGAACAGGCCGAGGATGAAGATCAGACCGTAGTACGCGGCGTTGACCACGAAGCCGACCGCCAGGCAGACGGCCACGACGCGCTCGCGCAGCAGGCCCAGCGGCAGCATCGGCTCGGACGTGCGGCTCTCGACCACCGCGAAGGCGGCGAAGGAGAGCACGGAGATCAGCAGACTGATCACGTTCTTCTCGATCACGCCGAAGGTGAGCGCGCCGAGCCCGAGGACGGCCGTGAGCTGGCCGGGCAGGTCGAGCGGCGCCGGACGACGCGGCGAGGCCTCGGTACGGGCGGTGGCGACCAGGATGACCAGGCCGACCGGCAGGTTCAGGAAGAAGATCGAGCGCCAACTGACGGAGCTGGTCAGCGCCCCGCCGAGCACGGGCCCGAGCGCGGTCGCGGCGGCCCCGCTCATCGTCCACTGCGCGATCGCCCGGCCGCGCGCGACGGCGTCCGGGAAGGCCTGGCGCACCATGGCGAGCGAGGCCGGGAGCATCACGGCGGCCGCGGTGCCCTGAACCAGCCGTGCACCGATCAGGAAGCTGAGCGAGGGAGCGAGCCCGCAGGCGGCCGAGGACAGCGTGAACACGGCCGCGCCCGCGGCGTAGACGCGGTTCGCGCCGAGCCGGTCGGAGAAGGCGCCCGCCGAGAGCAGCAGCGCGGCGAACATCAGCGTGTACGCGTCGACGATCCACTGCAGTCCGGAGGTCGAGCCGCCGAGCCCGCGCCCGACGCTCGGCAGCGCGACGTTCACGGCGGAGGCGTCGACGGCGATCATGACGAAGCCGAGCAGCGCGGCGAAGAGGGTCAGTCCCGGAGAGCCGATGCCGCGTTGCCGGGGTCGGCGGGCGCGGCGGGCCGGGGCTGTCGGGTCCTGGCTGCTGCTGCCGCTGTTCGCCTCGTGGGCGTCGGCTTCACAGCGTTCTACGGTCGCGGTCATGGCTCCAGCGTGCCGATTCCGTCCAGCCGCAAACAGACCGCGCTGTTCGGGGGTGCGGCAGGGCCCCCCTCGCGGCTTTCCCCTTGCGGCGTCGTTTGCGAGACTCGGATCATGACCGAGCAGACCGCCGCCGAGTTGGGCCGATACCTGCGTGCGCGACGTGCCGCCGTCAAGCCTGGTGAGCTGGGGCTTCCGACGGGCTCGGGAACGCGACGCACGCCGGGCCTGCGCCGCGAGGAACTGGCCGCGCTCGCGGGCGTGAGCATCGACTACTACATCCGTCTGGAGCGCGGGAAGGAGACGCGGCCGAGCCCGGCCGTGCTCGACTCGCTCTCCCGCGCCCTGCGCCTGGACGCCGAGGAGACCGCGTACCTGCGCAACCTCGCGCAGCAGGCGGCACGCGGCGCGACGGCCGATCCGCGCCCTGCTGCCTCGCGCACCGTGCGCCCGACACTGCTGCGCATGCTGGAGTCGGTCCGGCCGTGCCCCGCGTACGTGATCGGCCGGACGAACGACATGCTGGCGTCGAACCCGAGCGGCCTGTACCTGATGCCGGGCATGGCCGAGTGGCCCGCCAAGCAGCGCAACACGATCCGCTACACGTTCCTGCACCCGTACGCGCGTGACCTGTGGCCGGACTGGGAGACCAAGGCGCGCGCCTGCGTGGCCCATCTGCGCGCCGTCGTCGGCTCCGCGCCGGACACCCCCGACCTCGTCGCGCTGGTCGGCGAACTGGTGGTGAAGAGCCCTGACTTCAGCCGCATGTGGGAGCGCTACGACGTGCGGAAGGTCGGCTACGGCGAGAAGACGTTCATCCACCCCGAGGTCGGCACCATCACGCTCAGCCACGAGGTGCTCGAGGTGGTGCGCACCCAGGACCTGCGGCTGGTCGTCTACTCGGCCGAGCCCGGCACGCCGGACCACGACGCGATCACGCTGCTCGACATGAAGCCGGTCGGGACGGTCGGCGCGGGCGGCGCTGTCGGCACGGTCGGTGTCGCAGAGCACTCCCTGGTTACTGCCCAGTAGCGTACGCTCGCGCCATGGACCTCAGTGAGTGTTACCGCGCCGTACGCACCCGCATGATCGACTTCGCCGGCGAGCTGAGCCCGGAGCAGGCCTCGAAGCCGGTCCCGGCGCTGCCCCTCTGGACGGTCAAGGACACGTACGCGCACCTCGCGGGCGTGTGCGCGGAGGTGCTCGACGGCGCGCTGACCGGCTTCGCCACCGACGACGACACGGCGCGGCAGGTCGCCGACCGCGCGGACCGCAGCCTCGCGGACCTGTGCGAGGAGTGGGCCGAGCGCTCGCCCGAGATGGAGGAGTTGCTCGCCGGGCAGTACGGCTACCGGTACAACCTCATGTCGTTCGACGCGTGGAACCACGAGCAGGACATCTTCGGCGGACTGGGCCTGCCGCAGGTGCGCGAGGACGCGACGACGCAGGTGGTCGCCGAGCTGCTCACGGACCGCTTCGCACGCGGCTGGCGCAAGGCCGAACTGAGCCCCGCCGTGCACCTGGTGGCCCCGAGCGTGGACACGGTCATCGGCGTCGGCGAGCCCGTCGCGGCGCTGCGTACCGACGACTTCGAGCTGGTCCGGATGCTCTCCGGCCGCAGGACCCTGAGCGAGATGGCCGCGCTGGACTGGACCGGCGACCCGGCCGGCGTCCTCGACCGCCTGCACCTCTTCACGCTCCCCGCCAAGGAGCTCGGCGAGTAGCCCGGCCACCGCCGTCACCGCCGCCGTCCCCCTGTCACATTCTCCGCCCCGCGTACGTCATCCCTCGGGAACGCGCGCGATGGGAGACTGGGGATCATGAACGTGGACACGCTGGCCGAGCGGTTCGAGACCGACCGGCCGCGGCTGCGCGGGGTGGCGTACCGGATGCTCGGCTCGATGGCCGAGGCCGAGGACGCGGTCCAGGAGACGTGGCTGCGGCTGGCCCGCACCGACGCCGACGAGGTCGGGAACCTCAGCGGCTGGCTGACCACGGTCGTCGCGCGGGTCTGCCTGGACCAGCTGCGCAGCCGCACGTCGCGCCGCGAGGACCCGGCCGGGATGCGGCTGCCCGAGGAGCAGCGCGTCGAGGCGGCGGCGATGGCGGCCGCCGCGAGCCCGGACCCCGAGGAGGAGGCGCTGCTCGCGGACACCGTCGGCGTGGCGCTGCTCGTCGTCCTCGACACCCTCGCGCCCGCCGAACGGCTCGCGTTCGTGCTGCACGACCTGTTCGGCGTCTCCTTCGACGAGATCGCCCCGGTCGTCGACCGCTCCCCCGCCGCCGCCCGCCAGCTCGCCAGCCGCGCCCGCCGCCGCGTGCAGGGCCACTCCACCGAGGTCGCCGCCGACCAGGCCAGGCAGCGCGAGGTGGTCGGCGCCTTCCTGGCCGCCTCCCGCGGCGGCGACTTCGAGGCCTTACTCACCGTCCTCGACCCCGACGTCGTGGTCCGCGGCGACGAGGAGGCCGCCCGCATCGGCCGCGGCGAGTTGGGAGTCCGCGGCGCCCGCCTCGTCGCCGAACAGTTCTGCGGCCGCGCCCAAGCCGCCCGCCCCGCCCTCGTCGACGGCGAACCCGCCATCGTCGTCGTCCCCCGCGGCGAGGTCCTCATCGTGCTCCGCCTCACCTTCCGCGACAACCGCATCGCCGAGTTCGACGCCGTCGCCGACCCGGCTGCCCTCGCGGCCATGGACGTGGTCCGGCTGGGCTAGCACGGGAATTGTTCGATCAGGCCTTGCGCACGCTCGCGTTGCAGTGTGGGCTGTCGATGTGACGACTAGTGATCGCCGCGTCCTCTACATCGTGAGCTGCGCGGCGCCTCCGACCCTGGAGATCGAGACCCTCATCGAACTGGCGAAGGCCGACGGCTGGGACACCTGCCTGATCCTCTCCCCGCGCGCGGCTCGATGGCGCGAGGCCGACCTCCCCAAGCTCAAGGAGCTCACGGGCCACCCGGTCCGCTTCGACTACAAGATGCCGTGGGAGGACGACGTCCTCCCTGCGGCGGACGCGATGATCGTATGTCCCGCGACATCGAACACGATCAACAAGTGGGCGCTCGGGATCTCCGACGAGCTGCACCTCGGACTGATCACCGAAGCGATCGGCAAAGGACTTCCGCTGGTCGCGCTCCCCTATTTGAACGCGCGTCAGGCGATGCACCCCGCGTTCGACGGCAGCATCGCCGTACTCCGGTCCGCAGGTGTCAGGGTGCTACTCCGAAACGGCGGATTCGTTCCGCACGAGCCGGGACAGGGCGACCGGCCTAGCTACCCCTGGAGCGCGACCCTCGCCGCGCTCCGCGAAATAGCCTGATCAACTGGTCCGGCTGGGCTGACGGACTAGCGGAAGGCCGGGTACTCGGGGAGCGGCGGGACGGTCCAGTCGGCCGCGGCCTCGTGGAGCAGGGTGCGCATCGTCTCGGCGAGGGCCGGGTATTCGGTGAGTTCGGCGGCGGTCTGCCAGCGGTGGCGGAGGACCTGTTGGGGGGTCAGGCCGGGGGCGCGGGTGGGGGTGAACTGGTCGTTCTGGATGGTGCGCGGGTGGAGCCAGACGGTGACGTCTATGGTCCAGGCGGCTACGGCGCGGCGGATTCCGGCTTCCCAGACGGCGTCGTCGGCGAGTGCTGGGTAGGTGGCGGTGAGCTGCTCGCGGTAGGCGGCCTCGGTCTGGGCGGCGACGTCTGCGGGGAGGCGGTAGGCGCACCAGCAGCTGGGGAAGGGCATGCGGGCGTAGGCGGCGGTGAGGAAGACGCTGGAGTAGGACGCGCTTTCGAAGTCGATCAGGCGCAGGCCGTCGGGGGTGAGCAGGTTGTTGTCGAGGCACGTGTCGCCGGGGGTGAAGGCCTCGTAGTCGTCGGCGAGCGCGTGGCCTATGCCGTCGAGTTCCTCGGCTAGGCCGGGAGGCATGGCTAGTCCGTGATCGGCGAACGACTTCAGTAGCGCGGCGAAGGCTGCGGCCATCCAGTTTTCGGTAGTCCGCTGCTGCAAGCCGTGGCTGTAGTGCGTCCAGAGTCGGTCGAGCTCGCCGCGTCGGTGGACGGATTCGGCGGCCACCTGACCGAGGCTTCGTGCCCAGGTCAGGAGGCCTTCGACGGCTGCTTCGGGGTCATCGGCCAAGAGTACGTCCGCTAGTGAGGGGGCGTCGCCCAGATCTTCGAACACGAGAAGGGGGACGTCGTCGTCGGTGCCGAGGAGACGCGGGCCGGCGAGGCCGAGTGAGAGGCCTGATGCCTCGGAGGCGAAGCCGCGGCGGGCGCCGGGCTTGTCGGCGTACGCCTTCACGATCACCGTGCCGCCCGCCTCTGTCCGGCATCGCAGGACTCTGCTTCGGCCGCTTCCGCTCAGCTCGATCGGGTCGGACAGCTCGGTGCCGATGAGGTCACTCGCGGCGCGCAGGATCGGTTCCATCCCGGAATCCTGCCACGAACCGCCGCGGGTCAGGCGGCGCCGAAGTCGATGCGCTTGGAGAGTTCGGCGGTTTCGAGGGGGTTGCTGTAGTCGCGGGCGGAGACGATCAGGCCGTCCACGATGCGCATGATCGACACGAAGCCGAGGCTGACCTTCGGGTCGGGGCCTTCGGCGACGTGCACGGTGGCGTTGACGCGGTATTCGAGCACGACGGTCTCGGGGTCGGCGGTCTCGTGCAGCACCACGTCCTGCACGGAGTCGAAGGTCCACAGCTTCTCGGTCTGGGCCATCCGGGCCCGCATCGCCTCGCGGCCCTCGGACACGCTGGGCACGCCGGACGGGGACCAGGGATTCTCGATGCGCACGTCGGCGGTGTAGAGGTCGGCGATGGCGGTGCGCGGGCCCTGCACGACGACGCGCAGCAGCTCGTCCACGGTCTCGCGCGGGGTGCGGATTCGGTCGGACACGCGATCCTCCTGGGATACGGTGAGGCGAAGCGAGAAATAAACGGAACGAGCGCCCCGTTTCGTCCTCGGCGACTATACGGGGCGTGCGCCCCGTTTGTCGAGGGAGAAGGGAGACCGGCCGATGCGGGCGGATGCGGTGCGGAATCGGGCGAGGGTGCTCGAGGCGGCGCGGGCGGCGTTCGCGGCGGAGGGGCCGGGCGTGCCGCTGGACGAGATCGCGCGGCTGGCCGGGGTGGGGGCGGGCACCGTGTACCGGCACTTCCCGACCAAGGAGGCGCTGTTCGAGGCCGTGATCGTGGACCGGCTGCTCGCGCTGGCGGGGGACGCGGAGGCGCGGCTGGCCGGGGACGGGGATCCGGGGACGGAGTTCTTCGCGTTCTTCTTCGAGCTCACCGAGGACGCCGAGCGGAAGGCCGACCTCGCGGAGGCGCTGACGGCGTCCGGGGTGGAGTTCCAGCCGCAGGTCAAGCAGGGGGCGGAGCGGCTGGCGGAGGCGCTCGGCGCGCTGCTGGAGCGGGCTCAGCGGGCCGGGGCGGTGCGGCCGGACGTGACGGTGGCGGATCTGCACGCGCTGGTGGTGGGGGCCATGGCGGCGGAGAAGTATGCGGGTGGGGGCGGGAGCGGTGATGGCGGTCGGCTTACGCGGTTGATCGGGGACGGGTTGCGGGCGTAGGTGCACGACGGTTTGAACCTGCGGCGATCAGGTGGCGCAACTAGGATGGCGACGGACGAAAGGAGCACCTTGATGAAGGCCGTCATCTTCGAGGACTTCGGCGGTCCCGAGGTCCTGCGCGTGGCCGAGGTCGACGCCCCCACTCCCGGCCCCAAGCAGGTGCGCATCCGGGTGCACGCGGCCGGGGTCAACCCGATCGACTACAAGATCCGGCGCGGGATGATGCGCCCGAGCCTGCCGCCGCGGCTGCCCGCGATCCCGGGGAGCGAGGCCGCGGGCGTGGTCGAGGAGGTCGGTTCCGAGGTCACGCACGTGCGTCCGGGTGACGAGGTGTTCGGTTCGACGCGCGGCGGCGGCTACTGCGAGCAGGCGCTGCTGACGATCTGCGCGATCAAGCCGCGTGAGCTGTCCTTCGTGGACGCGGTGGCGCTGCCGGTCGCCGGTGAGACGGCCGAGCGGGTGCTGCGGATGCTCGACGTGAAGGCCGGCGAGACACTGCTCGTGCACGGCGCGGCCGGGGCGGTCGGCACGTTCGCCGTGCAGTTGGCCGTGGCGCGCGGGGCCCGGGTGATCGGCACGGCCGGGGCGTCGAACCAGGAGTACGTCGCCTCGCTCGGCGGCATCCCGACCCTGTACGGCGACGGCCTGGTCGAGCGGGTGCGCGCGCTGGCTCCGGAAGGCGTGGACGCCGTGTTCGACATCGCCGGACGCGGCGCGCTGCCGGACTCGATCGAGCTGCGCGGCGGCACCACGGACCGGATCGTGACGATCGCTGACTATCAGGGCTCGGAGAAGCTCGGCGTCGCGTTCTCCGGCGGCCCGAGCGCCTCGATCGCGTCCAGCGAACTGCTCGCGGAACTCGCGGACCGGGTGGTGAGCGGCGAGCTGAAGACCGCGATCGCCGCGACCTTCCCGCTGGCCGAGGCGGCGGAGGCGCAGCGGCAGAGCGAGGCAGGGCACGGCCGCGGCAAGATCGTGCTCACGGTCGTCACCTGACCGGGAAGCGCTCCGCCGCGTCAGGGTGCTGCTTGCGCGCGACCTCCGGGTGCGAGCGCAGGTAGCCCTTGAGCTCGTTCCAGCCGAAGACCTCGTGCAGCGCGTTCTCCGGGTCGCGCACCACGCCGGGGGCGTCGGCCAGGTAGTCGCCGGGCACGGGCTCGATCCGCGCGTCCAGCCGCGGGTTGTAGAAGAACGGCACTGAGAAGCGTTCGGCGCCGGAGGTCGGGCTGACCACGCGGTGGTTGGTCGCGACGAGGTAGCCGTCCGTGGCTATCTCCAGCAGTTCGCCCAGGTTCACGACGAATGCGCCGCGCAGCGGGTCGACGTGGATGACGCCGCCGTCCTCGCGCTGCACCTGGAGCCCGCCGTGCTCGTCCTGGAGCAGCAGGGTCAGGAACCCGTAGTCCTTGTGCCAGCCCACGCCCTGCTCCGAGCCGTCCGGCGCGCGGCCCGGGTAGCGCACGAGCTTCGTGTGCAGGTGCGGCTTCTCGGCAAACGCGGCGTCAAAGAAGGTGCGCGGCGCGCCGAGCGAGACGAGCAGTTCTTGCAGCAGTTGGTGCGCGATGGCGGCGAGCCTGTCCTGCCAGTCGAGGATGCGTTCGCGCAGCTCAGGCAGCGATTCGGGCCACTGGTTCGGGCCTTGCAGCCACAGGTACGCCGGGTCGTGCGAGGTGAGGACGAGCGGCGGCAGTTCCGGGCCGACGTCGAGCTGGTCGCGCCAGTCCGAGCGGCCGGCGGTCAACTCGTGGCCGATGCGGGTGTAGCCGCGGAAATGCGGCGAGCTGAGGTTGCTCAGCGCGAGCCGGTCCTCCTCGGGCAGCGCGAAGAAGCGGCGGACGAGGTCGAGCAGTTCGTCGGACTCGGCGGGCTCGATGCCGTGGCCCACGAGCTGGAAGAAGCCGACCTGGTGCGCGGCGGAGTGCAGGGATTCGCGGAAGGCCTCGACGCGGGCCGGGTCCTCGGCTGCGGAGAGGTCGATCACGGGGAGGGAACGTGCTTGTGTCACATCGTTGTTCAGCCCGCAGCGGCGGGTGAATATTCCCGCCCAAACCCGTGCAAGCGGGCTGTCTCGGCAGCTGTCTCGGCGACCAGGGCGCGCAGCTCGGGCGGGTCGAGCACCTCGATTCCCCAGCCGAGCTTGAAGACCTCGCCGAGCGCGTGCCGGACGCCCTCGATCGGCATGACCGCGCGCACCCAGCCCGACTCGTCCGGCTCGGAGGCGGTCTCGGCGACGGAGTCCAGCACGGCCGTGCTGTAGAGGTCCTCCATGCGGTGCCGGGCCTCCGGCGAGATCCGGATCGTCGCGGTGCCGGTGAAGCGGCGTTCGTCGAACTCCGCGAGCGAGGCCTTCCAGTACTCGGCGAGGTCGAAACCGGTCGGGCGCTCGAACGTGCCGCCGTCTTCGGCCAGTTCGAGGATCTGCGAGACGCGGTAGGTGCGGATCGGACCCTCGCCGGCGGACGCGATCAGATACCAGATCCCTGATTTGAGCACGAGCCCGATCGGCCGCAGCACGCGTTCGACCTCGCGCGGTTCGGCCCAGCGGCGGTAGCGCAGCCGCAGCGTCCGCGCCTCCCACACCGCGGCGGCGATGGCGGTGAGGAACGGCACCGGGTCGGCGTCGCGGTACCAGGCGGACGCGTCGAGGTGGAAGCGTTCGCGGATCCGGCCGGACCGTTCGCGCAGGGCCTGCGGCATCGCGGCGTCGAGCTTGAGCTGCGCGACGGTGAGCACGGAGCCGAGCCCGAGGTCCTCGGCGGCCGACGGCAGCCCGGCGAGGGACAGCGCGTCCGCCTCGTCCTCGTGCAGGCCGGTCAGCCGGGTCCGATAGCCCTCGACCAGCGCGTATCCGCCCTCGTGGCCCGGCTCGCCGTACACCGGGACGCCCGCCGAGCTGAGTGATTCGACGTCCCGGTAGATCGTGCGGATCGAGACCTCCAGCTCGGACGCCAGGTCCTGCGCCGTCATCCGGCCGCGGTTCTGCAGCAGCAGGACGATCGAGAGCAGTCGGCTGGCGCGCATGGATCGAGTCTGCCAGGGTCCGCTGACAGAAGTTGTCAGGGGATGCGCGTTCCACTGGACCCATGTCCCACACTTCACGGTCCCGCGCCGAACGACTGCTGGTCCCGGCCGCGTTCGTCACCGCCCTCGGCAACAACGTCCAGCTGATCGCGGGCGCCCTGCTCGTGCTGCGCGCCGACCGCACGATGCTGTCCGTCGGCTGGCTCTTCATCGCGGTCGCGGCGCCGCAGGTGCTGCTCTCCCCCGTCTTCGGCCGCCTCGCGGACCGGCTCGACCGGCGGCGGCTGTGGGTGAGCAGCGACCTGACCAGCGCGCTCGTCGCCCTCGCGCTGCCGGTCTGGCTCTGGCGACACGGCGCGGCGGGGCCCGGGATCTACGTCGCGAACCTGGCGCTCGCGGTTCTCAGTGCCCTGTTCTTCCCGGCGAGCGCGGCGCTGATCAAGGAACGCGTCCCGGGCGAGCGGCTGCGCAGGTTCAACGCGAACTACGAGATGGCCACGCAGGCGGGGATGTTCCTGTCGGCCACGGTCGGCGGCCTGTGCGTGCAGACGTTCGGCGCGATCCCGCTGCTGATCGGCAACGCGGGCACGTTCCTCGTCTCGGCGGTCTGCGTGCTCGCCGTCGGGAAGCGTAAGAGCGCGTACACGCTTGCCGCGATCGAGGAAGCTGCCGCCGTGGCGCCGCGTCGTCCGCAGATCGGCTGGCTGATCGTGCTGTTCGCGCAGAGCAGCGTCGTAGTCACGATCTTCAACGCGCTGCTGCCGAAACTCGTCATCGGCGAGTTCCATCGCGGCGCCGGGACGTACGGAGCGGCGGACGCGCTCGGCAGCCTCGGGTTCCTGGCGGCGACGTGGTCCTACCGGGCTCTCGCGCCAAAGCTCGGCGACCTGCGGATCGCGCTCGCGGGGTATCTGGTCTGCGACGTGCTGTTCGTGGCGCAACCGAACTTCGGCGTCGCGGGGCTGCTGCCGCTCGTGCTGCTCGGCGCGTTCCTGTTCGGCCACGCGCGCATCGCGTCACGCAATCTGCTGATGTCCTCGGTCGATCCGAGCCGCACGGGCCGGGTGTTCGGCACGGCCAACGGCGGCGGGCTGGCCGCGACGATCGGGGCGATGCTCGTGGTGGCGGAGCTGACCGATCGCACGGACTGCACGTACGGATTCGCCGCCACCGCGCTGCTCAGCGGCTCGGCGGTGGCCGCCTGCGCGGTGCGGCTGACCGGCGCGTGGTGGAACGCCGGTCAGCCCGCCGTGTCACCCGTCAGCCGGTGATCTTCTGGAAGATCTTCGAGTACGCGTAGCCGAGCGGCTTGTCGTACTGGTCGACCTCCCAGAAGGCCAGCTCGCCGACGCCGTTCGAGGCCGCGAAGGACTCGAGCGTCTTGGCGTTGGACTGGGTGAAGTTCTCGTTGTCGTCGTTGCGGCCCGCGATCGGGGTCAGGCCGAGCATGCCCCAGTCGGTCGCGGAGCTGCCGCCGTAGATGCTGTGGATCTGCTTCTCGGTGGCGTTGGCGGCGGACTCGGCGTCCTTGAGGGCGTTCTGCCCGTCGCCGAAGTCCATCGTCATGATGTTGACGATCGTCACCTTCACGCCGGCGCTCTTGGCGCCCTTGAGCATACTGGTGGCGTCGGACTCCAGGCCGGTCGGGTCGACCGGGATGGTGAAGTCGATCTGCACCGAGGGGTCGGCCGCCTGCAGCTTGGCCAGCGCCTGGTCGCGGCGCGAGTTGGCCGAGCCGTTGTCCAGCACGTCGCCCTCGATGTCGAAGTCGAGCCGCTTGACGCCGTAGGTGTTGACCACGTTGGCGTACGCGGCCTCCAGCTTGGAGACCGAGGTGCAGGTCTCGGCCAGCTCGCCGCCGGACGCGCCGCCGAAGGAGATCAGCACGTTGCCGCCCGCGGACTGCAGCGAGGAGATCTGGCTCTTGAAGGCGCCGATCGAGTCGCCGTTGTCCTCCCACTCGCCGGTGCAGCCGCTCTTCGGGGTGATGAAGGCGAGGGTGTAGTACTTGTCGCCGCTGGCCGACTTGTCCTTGGCCAGGTCGCCGGCGGTGGAGGACGAGATCTGCAGGTACGGGGCGGAGAAGTGCGCGGGCGGCGTGCTGCCCGCGGCCTCGCTGCTGCCGGACGCCAGCAGCACGCCGCCCCCGGCCAGGGCGGTCGCGGCCGCCGCGCCGACGACCAGGCGCGCGCGGCCGGAGCGTATCGGATTCATACTCGGGGTGACCTCGCAAAATCGGTGGGGTGGGTTGCAGCATAGTTAGTAAACTTCCCTAACCATTGCCCCGCACCGTACTCGCGCCCCGCCCGGCCGGTCAATAGTCTGCGACCGGCGATCAGCCGCCCTTAAGAGTCACTTCAAGGTCGCCGCGCTACGCGGCGGTCGACTCGCGCGGCACCAGGCGGCAGGGCAGCGACTCGACGCCGCTGGCGAGTTCGCCGCCGAGCGCGGCGGAGAGCCGCTGCGCCGCGACCCGGCCGAGGGTCTCGAGGTTCATGTCCACGCTGGACAGCGGCGGCCGGGAGCCGTTGCTGAAGATCTCCCAGTTGTCGAAGCCGATGACGGCCACGTCGCGCGGCACCTCGAGCCCTGCCTCGTGCAGCGTGTCGATGACGCCGCGGGCGATCTGGTCGGAACCGGCGAAGACGGCGTCGATCTCCCGGGTCTGGGCCAGCAGCATCCGGGTGGCGCTGCGGCCCCAGGACTCGGACCAGGAGCCGAAGTACACCCGGCCGCCGGCGAGTTCGAGTCCGTGCTCGGCCAGTTCGGCCAGCGCCCCGGCCGCCCGGTCCTGCGCCGCGCCGTAGCCCGGATCGCCGCTGATGTGCGCGATCCGGCGGCGGCCGACCTCGACCAGGTGCCGCACGGCCAGCTTGCCGCCGGAGACGTTGTCGCTGACCAGGGACAGATCCTCAGGGTCCTGCGACGGCGCGTAGGCGTAGACCACCGGCACCGGCAGTTCGCGCCCTATCGAGGGACGCGGGTCCGGCCGGGCGCCCACCACGATCAGGCCGTCCACCCGGCGCGAGAGCAGCGTCTCCAGATGCCGGGCCTCGCGGATCGCGTCGCCGCGCGCGTCGCACAGCAGCACGCTGGTCCGCCCGACGCCGAACGCGTCCTCCGCGCCCATCAGGATCGGGATCGAGAACCGGCCCTCGAGGTCGGAGGTGAGCAGCCCGACGATGCCGGTGCGCACCGCGCGCAGCCCCTGGGCCAGCGCGTTCGGCGAGTACGACAGGCGTTCGGCCGCCTCGTGCACGACGGTCCGGGTCGCCTCCGAGACGTGCGTGCGGCCGTTGAGCGCCTTCGACGCGGTCGCGATCGACACCCCGGCCAGCCGGGCGACGTCCTCCAGGGTGGCCGCGCGGCCGTTCGCCCGCTGCGCAGGTCGCCTCGCCACCGCGTCTCCCTCATTGATCGAAGTGCCGTACAGGAAACCATACCGCTTCGAGCCCTTGACCAGCGGTACCCCCAGGGCTACGTTGAGGAAAACCTTTTCGGACCATGATTGCCCAGGTAAAGCGGGTACTCAATCGATCATGCGAAACCCAAACCGAAAATGCTTAGCCCGCAACGGCGCGGGCTCGAGACAAGGAGTGCTGCCCATGATCGGCATTCGTCCGACACGTCGGCACCGGCGGCGTCCGCTCACCGTTCTGGCCGCTGTCGTCGCGCTCACCGCGGCGGCGTGCAGCAGCGGAGGCGGCAAGAGCAACCAGTCGGTGGCCCAGGGCGGGATCAACGGCCTCGACGACGGCACGACGCTGACCCTGTGGACGCGCGCGCCGCTGGAACTGCAGGCCAACCTGCTCGTCAAGGCGTACAACGCGTCGCACAAGAACCAGGTCAAGCTGACGATCGTGCCGAACGACGACTACGTCACGAAGGTCGGCGCGGCGGCCGGCAGCGGCGGGCTGCCCGACCTGTTCGCCTCCGACGTGGTCTACGCGGCCAACTGGAGCAAGGCCGGACTCTGGCAGGACATCACCGGCCAGATCAGCAAGCTGCCGTACGCCGCGTCGATCGACAAGGGCCCGATCGAGGCCGGGACGTACAACGGCAAGGAGTACGTGCTGCCGTTCGTGATGGACCTTTCGGTCATGATGTGGAACAAGACGCTCTACAAGGAGGCCGGGCTCGACCCGAACCAGGGGCCGACGACGCTCGCCGACTTCGTGACGCAGGCCAAGGCGATCGCGGCGCTGCACAAGCCGGGCGTGTACGGCACGTACTTCGGCGGCAACTGCGGCGGCTGCGCGGTCTTCACCTGGTTCCCGATGATCTGGGCCTCCGGTCAGAACGTGCTGAACGCTGACGGCACCAAGTCCCTGCTCGACAGCGGCACCGCGAAGCAGGTGTACGCCGCGTGGCGCGACCTGTGGACCTCGGGCGCCGTCGATCCGGCGAGCAAGGACGAGACCGGCGCGACGTGGGTCGGCCCGTTCCAGCAGGGCGATATCGGCGTCATGCCCTACCCGGCCTCCCTGCTGCCGACCGTCGAGAAGACCGTGGACGCCGGGGTGGCGCCGATTCCGGGCGTGACCGGCGGCGAGTCCACGTTCATGGGCGGCGACGGGATCGGCGTCTCGAAGGACTCCAAGCACGAGGCCGAGGCGTGGAACTTCCTGGCCTGGCTGCTGTCCTCGGACGCGCAGGTCAACGTGCTGGCCGCGAATCAGAGCATCGTCTCGCGCAGCGACCTGGCCGACAACAAGTACGCCGCGGCCGACCCGCGCGTCGTGACCATCAACAAGGTCGCCGCGTCGCCGGACAGCAAGACCCCGATCGCGGTCGACTTCCAGCAGGCGTTCAACGCGGCGGGCAGTCCGTGGGTCACGTTGTTCCGCGACCAGGTCTTCAACGGCGGGGCCAACCTGGAGCAGGACAACAGCGCCGTCAACAGCGTGCTGAGTCAGTGATGGGGCGGCAGCGGCGGCACCCGGGCGGCCTCGGCCGCCGCCGACGCCTGGCCGGCTGGGTGTACGCCACGCCGACCGCCGCGTTCGTCCTCCTGTTCTTCGTCGTCCCGCTGCTGCTGGTCACGCAGATGTCCGTGTCCGACTGGGGGCTGTTCAACGGCGACCAGGGACTCAACGCCCCGCACAACTTCACCGCCGCCGTCGACCAGGACCTGTTCTGGCCCGCCGTCCGCTTCACCGTCGAGTACACGGTGGTCACCACGGCGATCCTGGTCGGCTGCGCGCTGGGGCTGGCGATGCTGGTCCAGGAGTCGACGCGCTGGACGGGCTTCCTGCGCACGGCCGTCCTGGTGCCCAGCGCGCTCGGCCTGGCCTCCGCGTCGCTGCTGTTCTACGCGCTCTACTCGCCGGGCAGCGGGCCGTTCGGGCAGATCATGCAGCACCTCGGCATCAGCAGCGGGCCGGTGGAGTTCCTCGGCACCCCCGGCCACGCGCTGTGGTCCACCGTGGCGCTGATCGTGTGGCGGTACGCGGGCTTCTACATGCTGCTGCTCCTGGTCGCGTTGCAGGGCATCCCGGCGGAGGTCTACGAGGCCGCCGAGGTGGACGGCGCGGGCCGCTGGCAGCGCTTCGTCCACATCACGGTTCCGCTCATCCGGCCCAGCCTGGCCCTGTGCACGATCCTCTGCGTCACCGGCTCGCTGCTCGCGTTCGACCAGTTCTACATCCTCACCAAGGGCGGCCCGGACAACAGCACCCTGACGATCGTGCAGCTGATCTACAACGCCGCGTTCGCCGGACGCGACGACCTCGGCCTCGCCGCCGCGCTGTCGATCATCGTGCTCGCCGCCCTGCTCGTCCTCAACATCGGCCAGTTCCGCTGGCTGCGCGGCAAGGAGAACTGACCGGTGCCCAAGCTGGCTCTTCGCACCCCGTACTACGTCCTGACCGGCGGCCTGGCGGTCATCTTCCTGTTCCCGCTGTTCTGGGCCGGGCTGCGCTCCGTCTCCCCGCAGGCGGGCACGGCCCAGGTGCACGGCTGGGGCCTGGGGAACTACCAGACCCTCGCGCACTACCAGTCCGGCATCTGGCAGTACGTCCTGAACAGCTGCATCGTCTCGGGGCTGACCGTCGTGTTCACGCTCGCGGTCTCGCTGCTGGGCGGGTACGCCTTCGCGCGCTTCGCCTTCCCCGGCAAGAACCTGCTGTTCATGCTGACGCTGGCGATCCTGATGGTCCCCTACGCCACGCTGCTGATCCCGCTCTACGTGCTGCTCGACCGGCTCGGGCTGCAGAACTCGCTGGTCGGCCTCTCGCTGGTCCTGACGATGTTCCAGCTGCCGTTCGCGACGTTCATGATGCGGATCTCGTTCGAGGCCGTCCCGCGCGAACTCGAGGAGGCCGCGCTCGTCGACGGCTGCGGCACGCTCAGGGCCCTGCTGCTCGTGCTCGTGCGCGCGGTGCAGCCGGGGCTGGTGACGGTCGGCCTGTTCGCCTTCCTCGCCGCCTGGAACGACTTCATCACGCCGCTCGTGCTGATCAGCGACTCCAGCAAGCTCCCGCTCCCGGTGGCCATCGCGAACCTGCGCGCGCAGGTGATGGGGGTCATCGACTACGGAGCCACCGAGGCCGGGGTGGTGGTGCTCGCGCTGCCCTGCATCGTCCTGTTCATCCTGCTCCAGCGGCAGTACGTCCGCGGGTTCATGTCCGGCGCACTCAAGGGCTGAGGGCTGATCTATGAGAACCGACACCGTACGCCTGCACGCGTCCCGTGCGGACCGCGCGCCGGACGCCGGCCGCCCGGTCGCCCCCCGGCGGGCCCGGCTGCTCCCGCTCGACCTCACCGACGTCCAGATCACCGGCGGGTACTGGGCCGAACTGCAGCACCGCAACCAGGACGCGATCCTGCCGCACGTCCTGCACTGGCTCGAACGCACCGGCTGGCTCGGCAACTTCGACGCCGCCCGCGAACAGCGGCTGCCCGCCGACCGGCACGGCCGCGAGTTCTCCGACAGCGAGGTCTACAAGCTGCTGGAGGCGATGTCCTGGGAACTGGACCGGCGGCCCGATCCGGCGCTGCAACTGCGGTTCGACGGCGTCGTCGCACGGGTCGCCGCCGCGCAGGAGCCGGACGGCTACCTGAACACCCGCTTCGGCCGGCCCGGTCAGCAGCCGCGCTGGTCAGACCTCGAATGGGGGCACGAGCTCTACTGCACCGGGCACCTGATCCAGGCGGCCGTGGCACGCGCTCGCACCGGCCATCCGCACGACCTGCTCGTGAAGGTCGCCCGCCGCGCCGCCGACCTCGTCTGCGAGGTGTTCGGCGAGAACGGGATCGAGTCGATCGACGGCCACCCGGAGATCGAGCCCGCACTCGTCGAGCTCTACCGTGTGACCGGCGAGCGGCGGTATCTCAACCAGGCGCGGCTGTTCGTCGAGCGTCGTGGGCACCGCGTGCTCACGGAGGTCGAGTTCGGCCACGAATACTTTCAGGACGACATCCCCGTCCGCGAGGCAGGCGTCTTCCGCGGCCACGCGGTCCGCGCGCTCTACCTCGCGGCCGGGGTCGTGGACCTCGCGGAAGAGACGGCCGACGACGACCTGCTCCAGGCCGTCATCGGGCAGTGGCAGCACACTGTGGCCCGGCGCACGTACATCACCGGCGGCATGGGCTCGCGCCACCAGGACGAGGCGTTCGCGGACGACTTCGTGCTGCCTCCCGATCGCGCCTACTCGGAGACCTGCGCGAGCGTCGCTTCGGTGATGCTCGCCTGGCGGCTGCTGCTGTCCGAGGGCGATCCCGCATACGCCGACCTGATCGAGCGCACGCTGTTCAACGTCATCTCGGCCTCGCCGTCCGCAGATGGACGCGCGTTCTTCTACTCCAACACGCTGCATCGCCGGGAGCTCGGCAACCCGCCGGACCCCGACCGGCCCAGCATGCGCGGCGCCTCCTCGCTGCGTGCGCCGTGGTTCGAGGTCTCATGCTGCCCGACGAACATCGCGCGCACGCTGGCCAGCCTGAGCGCGTACGTCGCCACCGTGGACGCCGAGGGCCTCCAGTTGCACCAATACGTGTCCGGCACCATCGGCCACCGCCAGCCCGACGGTCGGGAACTGCAAGTCACCGTCACGACCGACTATCCGCACGACGGGCTGATCAGCGTGCACATCGACAGCCGCGTCGACCAGGCTTGGACGCTCTCGCTGCGGGTGCCGGGCTGGGCGACGCAGGGCGCGACGATCACCGTCGGCGGGCGCACGCGGCCGGTCGGTCCCGGTGTGGTCAGCGAACGCCGACGCTGGCAGCCCGGCGACGAGGTGGTCCTGAGCCTGCCGATGACTCCGCGGTTCACGTATCCCGACCCTCGGATCGACGCCGTGCGCGGCTGCGTCGCGGTCGAGTGCGGACCGCTCGTGATGGCGCTGGAGTCCGTGGACGTGCCCGGAGAGCCGTCCGTCAACGAACTGCGTGTCGATGTCGGCACGCCGCCGCGCCTGGTCGACGGCCGGGTCGTCGTGCGCTGCCATCACGCGACGCCGAACGACCGCCCCTGGCCCTACGCGGCACCCGAGGACGAGCCCGGGCCCGACGGCGAACCGGCCGAGGCGCACGACGTCCCGCTGGTGCCGTACCACGCCTGGGCGAACCGCGGCCCCTCCACGATGCGGGTCTGGCTCGTGGCGGGCTGAACGCACCACCGAAGCACCCTGACACCTACCCACGAGGAAGGAAACCCGATGTCCCCTGGATATCACCCGCGCAGGCCGCGGCGCTCGATCGCCGGTGCCCTGATCGGCGTGCTCCTCGCCGTGCTGCTGCCCGTGCTCGGCAGCGCGGCCCCCGCACAGGCCGCTTCCGCGTTCACCGGCACCGTGCTCAACCAGGCGGCGACCGCCAACTGCATGGACGACCCGAACAGCTCCACGACCACCGGAACCCAGCTGATCCAGTGGTCGTGCAACTCGGGCGGCAATCAGAACTGGACCTTCACCCCGGTCTCCGGGACCACCGCGACGTACACGATCACCAGCGTCGCGAGCCTCTGCGTCGACGTCTCCGGGAAGTCCACCGCGGACAACGCGAAGATCATCCAGTGGACCTGCAACGGCCAGACGAACCAGCAGTGGACGCTCGTGCCGGTCGCCGTCTCAGGGGCGACCAACACGTTCAACCTGGAGTCCGTCAACTCGAGCAAGTGCATCGTGCCCACCGCGGACTCGACGGCCAGCAACACGCTGCTGGTCCAACTGCCGTGCACGTCGGCGACCACGCGCGTGTGGCAACTGCCCGCGTACTCGTCGTCGGGCGGCACGACGACGTATCAGGGCATTCCCTCGGTGGCGCCCAACGCGTGCCACAACTCGAGCCTGCCCAACGCCTACGGAACCAACTTCCCGACGCCCAACGACCCGTACGGCCAGGGCTACTACAACGAGTCCGCGCTCGGCTGGGACGGCAACTACTGGCCGGTGTTCTCGTACCTGTCCGGCTCGTACTTCGCCCGCGGCGTGCCCACGACGTACAACGCGAGCGGTACGACGATCTGCGGCGCGATGTACTCGTTCAGCATCTACCAGACCGGCGGCGCCCGCCCCGCGCAGTCCGTGCAGTGGAGCGAGGACAGCGGCTACCTGCCCGCGCTGACCACATCCTTCACCAGCGGCAGCACGGCAGTCTCGATCAAGGACTTCGCCGACAAGGCCACCATCGCCGGTAACACGTTCATGCTCGTCTACACGCGGGTCTCCGTGACGAACAACGGCAGCTCGGCGATCACGCTCGACCCCGGCGGCTCCGGCACCAACCTCGTGCGCCTGACGAGCAGTTCGCTCAACACCGTCCAGCCCGGAGCGACCAGCCAGCACGACTACGTGGCCGCCGTCGACAACTTCGGCTCCGGCGTCGCGCTGCCGAGCACCTCGACCCTCGCGGCCGGCGCGCCGACGCTCGACTCCGCGTACAGCAACATGACCTCGTACTGGAACGGCCGGGTCGGCGAGACCGCGACCATCTCGCTGCCGAACCTGACGCTGCCCAACACCAACAGCCTCGCGAACCCGGGCACCGCCATGGTCAACGCGTACAAGGCCGGCACGATCTACAACCTGATCATGCAGGTCGGTGAGGCGCAGTTCTCGGCCGCGAACAATTACGCCTGGCTGCTCAACCACGACGTGCCCGGCGAGTTGATGGCCCGCTTCGAGACAGGGGACTTCCACGACGCGCAGAACCTGCTGCTGACCGCGCGCATCTCGGAGAGCCCGAGCTTCAACGAACAGGGCGCGAACTGGTACTACGACGGCGACTGGAAGACCCCGGCCGCCTGGGCGCTGTACCTGGCCAAGACCAACGACACGGCGTTCGTCAGCCAGTACTTCCACGACGACGCCAGCGGTTCGAGCCCGTGGGGTCCGAGCCTGTACACGATCATGCACAGCATCTACCAGGGGCAGCTCGCCTCGGACGGCGTGCTGGCCACCAGCTTCGACAACGACTCGTCCGGCCGCTGGCTCTTCGACGACTACTCGGCACTGCAGGGGCTCGCCGCGTACAAGTACATCGCGACGCGCCTGGGCAACACCACCGAGGCCCAGTACGCCGACACCGCGTACACCTCGCTGCTCACGCACCTCAACACCCTGCTCGGCACCAACGAGTCGGCCAACGGCTTCAGCTACCTGCCGTGCACGGTCGACCAGCCGAACTCGGCCAACCGCTGCAACACCTACAACGACGCCAACTGGGCCTCGCCGGAATGGATCGGCCAGGACCAGTGGTCCACGATGCTCGAAGGCGGCACGCTCACCGGCATCGCGGGCAGCGCCAGCCAGGGCGACGCGCTCTACGCGTGGGGCTTCGGCAGGCTCAACGCGAACGGGCTGCCGTACCCGACGTTCGGCGCCTTCAACGGCTACTCCACCGCGTACAACACCGCCTACTCGATCAACGGACTGTACGGAACGCAGTACCGTGACCTGCCGATCACCAGCTACGCCTGGCAGCTCTCCACCACCACCGGCGGCCCGAACGCGTGGTGGGAGGCGAACGGCAGCGGACCGGACAGCGGCAACCCGTGGATCGGCAACCACGCCGGACCCGAGTTCGGCGCCTGCCCCTACGCCTGGCCGACCTCCGCGCAGCAGCAGAGCCTGCTCGAATCCCTGGTCGCCGAGGGCCTTTCCGCCACCGGCACCGGTCCGTACACCTTCACCCGACCCCTCTACATCGGCCGCGGCGTGCCCAACACCTGGATCGCCTCCGGCCAGACCATCTCCGTCGGCAACCTGACCACTTCGTACGACGCGACCAGCGGATCACGCAGCACCTACGGCGTCTCCCTGGCGGTCACGAAGCCCGGCACCGGCCGCGTGATCACCGTGACGCTCTCCGGCACCCTGCCCGGCGGCGCCATCGCGATCCAGCTGCCGATCTTCAACTCGGTCGCCGTCAGCTCCGTCAGCGGCGGAACCTACGACTCCACCGCACACAGCGTCACCGTCACCCCCGGCACGACGACCATCACCATCACCCTCGCCAGCTGAGCCCGGCTCAGGCAGGCAGCAGGACCGGCTTCACGGCCTTGCCCGCGAGCATGTCGCGCTCCGCGTCGTTGACGGAGCCGAGCGGGTAGGTGGAGACGAGGCGGTCGAAGGGGAACCGGCCCTGCTGCCAGAGGCTGATCAGCTGCGGGATGAACTCGCGCGGCGCCGAATCGCCCTCGACGATGCCGACGAGGGTCTTGCCGATGCCGAGCGCGAGACCGTCGAGTTCGAGCACGCCGCTCTGCAAGCCGACCAGGCCCATCGTGCCTGTGGTGCGCAGAGCGGCGATGCCCGCGCTGATGACCGCGGGCACGCCGGTCGTGTCCAGCGCGTAGCGGACGCCCCCGTCGGACAGTTCCCTGATCCGGTCGGCGAGGTCCGCGGCGTCGCCGGGCAGGGTGTCGGTGGCGCCGAATTCGCGGGCGAGTTGCAGGCGCTCGGGCAGCAGGTCCACGGCGATGATCCGCGCGGCGCCGGCGACCTTGGCGGCCATCACCGCGGACAGGCCCACCGTGCCGACGCCGAAGATCGCGATCGTCGCTCCGGCGGGCACCTTCAGCGCACGCAGTACGGCTCCGGCGCCCGTCTGCACGCCGCAACCGAGCGGGCCGAGCTTCTCCAGCGGCAGCGACGCATCGACGACCACCGCGGCGGCCGCACTCGCGACCACCCGGCTGGCCAGCGAGGACTGCGCGAACCAGTGGGCCGCGACCGGGCCGCCGTCCGCGGCGCGCATCGGCGTCGAACCGTCGAGCCGCCGACCGGTCATGTTGCGCGCGGTGAAGGTCTCGCAGTACGCGGGGTGCCCGTCCCGGCAGTTGACGCAGCGTCGGCAGGAGTCGAAGGAGAGCACCACGTGGTCGCCGACGGAGACGTCGTGCACGCCCGGCCCGACCTGCTCGACCACGCCCGCGCCCTCGTGCCCGACCACGATGGGCAGCGCCGCGGCGAACAGTTCCGACCTGGCCACCAGGTCCGTGTGGCACAGGCCCGCGCCGGTGATCTTGACCAGCACCTCGCCCTCCCCCGGCTCGGCGAGCTCGACCTGCTCGACCGAGTACGCCCCGCCCCCGGAGCGCAGCACGGCGGCGGTCGCCTCGACTCCGGCCGGGGCGGCGGTCGGGTCCGGGACGCGGGTGAGGCTGAAGTAGAGGTCGCTGGTGGCGCCCTTCTTGTTCATGTAGCCGAGCATCACGTCGTCCGAGACGCGCCGGAACTGGTCGATGATCGGCAGCTGGTCGTACACCATGGCCGCCGAGGAGCGGCCGCGGAAGACGACGTCGTGGATCGCGGCGAGGCCCATGTCCTCGAAGGAGTAGACCGAGCCGTCCGGGCGGCGGCACAGCAGCGGCTCCACGTGCTCCCGGCTGAGGAACCGCTTGCCGTACCAGCTCATCTGCTCCAGCAGCTTGTAGTCCTCGCTGCTGGTCTCGAACACTCCGCCCTTCCACGCGCCGATCAGGTAGTCGGCGTCCACCGGCTCCAGCTTCTCGAAGTAGCGCTCCAGGGTCTCGTTGTCGCATTCGCGGCCCTCGACGATGATCGCGAGGAGCTCCTGCTCGATGCCCATCTCCTGTCCCCTTTCCCAGTGTATTGACATGGCGGCTTCGTGGTCCTGCGGTCGGACCGGGTCGAAGCGGGCGTACATGCGGGCGTGCCAGAGCAGCGTCCGCTCCAGGGCCACGGCCGGGCCGTAGCCGATCGAGGTCATCGGGGCCAGCAGCAGCCGGCACTGCTCGACGCTCTCGTCGAGCCGCGCCCTGGCCTGCTGCGCGCTCAGGCCGATCACGAGCGCGTCGATCTGGCCGTGCCGCTGCTCGCGCTGGTGGCCGCGCACGTCGTTGGCGAGCCGGATCGCGGTCGCGGCATGGCGCAGCGCGTCGCGCAGGACGGGCAGCCGGCGCGGCAGGTCGGGGTCGTCCATCAGGGCCCAGAGCGTGGCCAGCTGCTGTTCGACGCCGATCGTCCAGGCGCCGTAGGTGAGGTAGCGCTGGAGGCTGGGCTGTTCGGCGTTGCCCGCGGCCTCGTGCTCGTACCACATTCCGGTGAGCGTCTCGTGCATGCTGTCGCGCCAGAAGGCCGCGGTCTCCGCGCGGTCGTCGCCCTCGGTCCAGAGGGCGTCGCGGATCTCGGCCAGCGCGCGGGCCAGCGGTTCGGCGGGTTCCGACGCTCCGCCCTCGACGATGCGGCGGAGCACGTCGAGCAGGGCGGCGAGCGTCGCGGAGGAGGCGCCCGGATCGTCGAGGGCGTCGTCCAAGGCCATCAGCCACGACGTCAGTTGGGCGATCCGGAGGCACGAGTCGGCGGGAAGCCAGGGAGCGAAGAACGAACTCTGCAGGCACATCAGGGGCACGAGCTCGCGGTCCATCGGCATGTCGACGCGGTCGAGCCATTCGGTCAGGCGAACCATGTTGCGCAGCGCGGATCCGCACAGGTCCGCGACGGGGACGATCTCGTGGCTGTTCCGATCCACTTCGCCTCCCTCGGTCTCCATCGGTGTCGAACGGTACGAACCGGGCGTCGGGTCGGCAATGCGCGCAGACCGGAGGTGGCCGAACGGCCCGTTCCCGCGCCGCCCCCGGTACATCGAACGGCCACGATCGCGCGGCCGAGCGACTCAGGGTGATGACGCCGACACCGACGGACCTCATCCTTCCGGTGCAACAGCCGTTTCCGCTGACCGGAGGCGCCGACCATGACGTCGTTCCAGATCGCCGCACCGCGCACCGGCCTGCTCGACCAGGCGCTGGCGCTGACGACGCGGCATGCCCTCGCCCGGCAGCGCGCCGACGGTGCGTGGGTCGCCGACCCCGACCCGCGCATCACCGAGACGGCGCTCACGGCTCTGGCCCTCGACCGCTCCCCCGCGCAGCGGTCGCGCGACGCGGCCCGGCGCGCACGGGTCTGGTTGCGCAGCGCCGTGCCGCAGGACCATCATCCGGCCGCGCGTACGGTCGAGGAGGTGCTGCGGGCGATCGCGCTCGGGCTCGACGCCGCCGAAACCCCGGTCAATCTCGACGTTCCCGCGCTGAACGATCCCGCGATGGCCTCGCGGGCACGCCTGCTCCAGACAGTGGCGCTCACCTGCGCGCCCAGTGCCACCGGCTACGACCCGGCCGCCCTGCGCGCCGCGCTCGGTGCGGCATCCAGTCGCTTGGAGCGGCTCAAGAGCTGGAGCCGGGTCGAGGTGTGGTCCGCGTACGCGCTGGTCGAGGAGGCGTTCGGCGAGCCGGAGCGCGCCCGGTGGGCCGTGAAGCACGTCGCGGCGCTGCAGTCCGCGGACGGCGGATTCCACGGCAACCCGGTGACCGCCGCCATCGCCTGCCTCGCACTGCTCACCGTCGATCCGGGCTCGCGGGCCGCGCGGCGCGTCGTCGGGTATCTGGTCGAGAGCCAGTTCCCGGACGGCACCTGGAGATTCTGCTCCAGCGACGTGTGGGACACGACCCTGATGGTGCGGGCGCTGCGCGACGAACCGGCCTTCGCGCGAGACGCCCTGCCCGCCGCCGTCGCGTTCATCCGCCGCGCGCAGAACGAGGACGGCGGCTGGCCGTTCCGCTCCGGGGTCGAATCAGACAACGACACCACCGGCGCCGCGCTCCTCGCGCTGCGCGGGCTCGACGCCGGGGACGCGTCGGTCGGCGCGGGACTGCGGCACCTCGCGGAGCAGCAGCAGCCCGACGGCCTGTGGCGGACCTGGCAGTCGGCGGGCGACCCGGCCGTGCAGGACGTGAACGCGCACGTGCTCGCCGCGCTCGACGCCCACCGCGACGGGCACGGGATCGCGACGAAACCGGCCCGGGACTGGCTGCGCGACGGCTTCGAACAGGGCGGCCGCTGGCACGGAAGCTGGTACCGCGGCCTGCCCTACGTCGTGGCCGAGGTGGCCCCCGCCATGGCCGGCCACGGGGTCGCACGAGCCGCCGCCGAGGGACTCGCCGCGATCCAGAACCCCGACGGCGGCTGGCCCGCCGAGTCCGGCCTGGCGAGCAACCCGGCCTGCACGGGCCTCGCCCTGGCCGCGCTGGAGGCCGGCGGGGTGCGCGATCCCGGACGATGGCGGCGCGGCCTCGACTACCTCGTGGCGACTCAGGATCCGGACGGCGCGTGGCCCGGCATTCCGCAGATGTTCGGCCCGCGCCCGCTGCTGACGCACTACCAGAGCCACACGCAGGCCTTCGCCGCACTCGGACTGTGCGCCGGCCTGCGCGTCCAAGGAGGCTGACATGTCACTGATCGCCCGCTGCAACCCGCCCGAGCCGGCCCGCGTGCCGCTCGTCCCCGGCCGGCTGCCGCTGACCGGCCACGCGCGCGACCTCAACCGGGATCCGCTCGCCTTCGTGGAACGCGTGCGCGCGTACGGGCCGGTCGTCCGGATCCTGGTCGGCCCGCGGACCGTGTACGTGGCCAACAGCCCCGAGCTGATCCGGGCCGTGCTGACCCGGCCCGGCTTCGACAAGGGGATCATGAACGACACGCTGAGCGGTCCGCTCGGCGACGGGCTGGTCACCTCGGGCGGGGAGCTGCACCGCCGGCAGCGCAGGCTGGTGCAGCCCGGCTTCCACGCCGAGCGGGTCGCGGGCTACGTCGCGCTGATGGCGGAGCGCTCGGCCGCCCGCGCGCGGTCCTGGTCCGCGGGCGGCCCGCTCGACCTCGTCGACGAGATCAACAAGCTGACGCTGGACATCCTGCTGCAGACGCTGTTCGCCGGGGAGCCGGGACCGCGGCTGCGCACGGCGGTCACCGAGTGGCTCGCGGTCAAGTACCGGTCCATCCGCACCGCGTTCTCGCCGATGGTGGCGTGGTCGGAGCGGATTCCGGTGCTGCCGGGCTGGCAGCCGCCGGATCCGGGGCCGCTCAACCGGCTCCGGGCCGTGCAGCAGGAGTTCGTGGCGGAGTACCGGGCGGCCGGCGAGGATCGCGGCGACCTGCTCTCCATGCTCGTGCACGCCGAGGGTCCCGACGGGGCGATGAGCGATCGGCAGGTCGGCGACGAGCTGATCACGCTGTTCCTCGCGGGCACCGGAACCGTCAGCGCCGCGCTCGAGTGGACCATGTACGAGGTCGCCCGGAATCCGGAGGCCCAGCGCCTCGTGCAGCAGGAGGTCGCCGACGTGCTCGGCGGCCGCGCGCCGACCGTCGCGGACCTGCCCGCGCTCACGTACTGCCGCCGTGTCGCCACCGAGGCCCTGCGCCTGCATCCGGTGGCGTGGATCGACATGCGCCGCACCACGACCAGGCAGCGGCTCGGCCCGTACGACGTGCCCGGGCACGCCGAGTTCTTCGTCAGCCCCTACGGCCTGCACCGGGACCCGCTGCACTACCCGGACCCGCTCGACTTCCGCCCCGAGCGCTGGCCCGCCGACCGGCCCGTGCGCGGCCCGCGCGAGGCGTACCTGCCCTTCGGCGCGGGAAACCGCCTGTGCCTCGGCGAGGACTACGCGTGGACCCTGCTCGTCGTGGCGCTCGCCGCGTTCGCGTCCCGCTGGCGGTTCACGCTCGCGCCGGGCGAGCCGATCCGCGCGCTCGCCGGAACGGTGCTGCGGCCGGAGCGCCTTCCCATGACCCTCGAACAGCATTCCGTGCAGAACCGTACAGAGAGGCAGGACGAGCATGTCGTCAACTCCTGACCGCGTCGCGCTGGTCACCGGCGGCGCCTCCGGGATCGGCGCCGCCTGCGCGCGCCGCTTCGCCGCGGACCGCGCCCGCGTCGTCATCGCGGACCTCGACGAGGAGGGTGCGCGGCGTACCGCGGCGGAGATCGTCGAGGCCGGGGGAAGCGCCGTGGCCCGAGGGATGGACGTGGCGGATCCGAAGTCGGTCGCCGCGGTGGTCGAGGAGGCGGCCGCACTGCCGGGCGGGCTCCGTGTCGCGGTGAACGCGGCGGGCGTCTGCGGTCCGCTGATCCATCTCGGCGAGTTCGACCACGAGGAGTTCGACGCCGTCGTCAGGGTGAATCTGCACGGCGTGTTCCACTGCATGCGCCACGAACTGCCCGCGATGGCGGCGGCCGGCGGCGGCGTGATCGTGAGCGTCGCGTCGATCGCCGCCTACTCGGGCTTCCGCGGCCACGGTGCGTACGCGGCGGCCAAGCAGGGCGTCCTCGCGCTCACCCGGACCGCGGCCCGCGAGTACGCCGACGCGGGAATCAGGGTGCTCTCCGTGTCGCCCGGCGCCGTGGACACGCCGATGGTGGACGCGCTGCCGCCGGGTGCGATCGACGGCATGGCGGCCGGCATCCCGCTGCGCCGGCTGGCGGCGGCGAGCGAGGTCGCCGCGCTCGTCGCCTTCCTGGCGAGCGACGAGGCGGGCTACCTGACCGGCGGCGACCATCTCGTCGACGGCGGCTATCTCGCGAAGTGACCTGATCAGCCGAGCAGTTCGGCGGCCTGGGCGAGGCAGGCCATCTGCACCCGGTTCTGGCACTTGAGCTTGGTCAGCAGCCTGCTGATGATGGCCTTCACGGCGCCCTGGCTCAGGTACAGCGCGCGGGCGATCTTGGCGTTGCCGTAGCCGCGGGCGACCAGGTCGAGCACCTCGCGCTCGCGCGGCGAGAGCTTGCGCACGAGGGTGTCGGCCTGGGCGCAGCGCTCCAGGTCGATGCCGGCGAAGCGGTCGAGCAGCCTGCTGGTGATCCGCGGGGTGAGCACGGCCTCGCCCGCGGCCACGGCGTGCACGGCGGCGGCCAGCTCGCCGGGGCTGGCGGCGCGGTCGACCACGGCCCGGACGCCCGCGCGCAACAGCCGGAAGACCGCGTCCTCCCGCGCGGCGGCGCCGGTGAGCGCGACGACCCGGCAGCGGGGTACGTGGTCCCTGACCCACGCGAGGAAGCCGGGCACCTCCACGTCGTGCTCGGTGTCGCAGACCACGACGAGCACGGTGACCGGCTGCCGCAGCAGCAGCGCCGCCGTGCCCGCGGCGTCCTCGGTCTCGCCGACGACGTCGAGTCCGGGGACCGCGCCGAGCAGCGTGCCGACGCCCGCGCGGAACATGGCCTCGCGGCCGAACACCGCGACCGGAACCGCGCTTCCGGCCGGTGCCGCCGGACGCGGGATGGTGGGTGCGAACTGCATGACCTGCTGAGTTCTCATGGGTGCCCGCCCTCTTAAGGGGTCTTAAGGTCTAGACCAGTTTCCCGGAACCGGGCGCGCGCGGGGTATCCGCCGATCGGCGTATGTCGGCCGGCCGAACAACAGGTGACAACTGATGGAGAATCAGCTTCTTCTTTTCTCCGCGTGCTCAGGAGTGCACTCTGTCAGCGTGGACATCGACGGACTGCCCACGGAGATTCTCGATCTGCTTCGGGTCGCCGCGATTCTCGGTGAGGACTTCACCGGAGACGAACTCGCCGCCGTGAGCGGATTCGGAATGCTCACGCTCGCCACCCGGCTCAACGCCGCCCTGGCCCGGAGCCTGCTCGTCGCCCGGGACGCCCGGCTGGGCTTCCGCGACGAGCAGCTGCGGCACGCCGTCTTGGCGCCGATCCCCCCGGAGCGGCGTGCTGAGCTGCACCGCGAGGCCGCGCAGGCGCTCGCCGCGGCCGACGTCCCGGTGGAGCGGATCGCCCGGCAACTGGAGTCGACGTCAGGGATCGATCACGGCTGGAGCGCCGGCTGGTTGGCCCGCAACGCCGACGAATTGATATTCCGGGCGCCGGAATTAGCTGCGGCCGTGTTCCACCGCGCACACCCGCGCTTTCATGAGAAGTTCGCAGAGGCCGTATGGGCCGCGGGTGATCAACGAAGTGTTCCGACGGCCCTCGCGCTGTTGGAGAATGCACCCTCCGGGATGTCAGAACTACGACTCCGCCGGGTTTTCCTCGCGGCGAACGCGCTGCTGCGCGCGGGGCGGGACGCCGAGGCCGCGGAGCTGCTGACGGACGAGCAGGAGCGCCTGCCGGACATCGGCGCGGTCTGGTCGGCGCGCTTCACCGGGCTCCGGGCCGAGGCGGCGTGGCGTCTCGACCGGGCCGAGGAGTGCCGGATGCTGGCCCGCGCAGCCGTGGCCGAGGGCGAGCGGCTGGCCGATCCGCCGACCCTCTACTTCGCGGCCCGCGTCATGGCCCTGACGGACGTCGAGGACGGCGATCCGGCGCGCGCGCTGCGGTGGATCGAACGCGGTCTCGAGGCGCTGGACGGCCAGTGGCGGCTGGCCGACTGGCAGACCGCGCTGCTGCTCCAGCGGGCGGCGCTGCTGGAACGGCTCGATCGGCGCGAGGAGGCTCGGCAGGTCCTGGCCCAGGCCGCCCGGCTCGTCCGCTGCTCCGGCTCGCGGCGCCGGACCGCGCAGTTGGCCGGTCAGTCAGCGGCGCTGCTCTACCAGGCGGGGAACTGGGACGAGGCGCTCGAAGGCCCGGGCCGGAACGCGGTCAGAGCCCTGATCAGGGTGCAGCGCGGCAGCGCGGAGGACGACGACGAGCAGACGTACGACGGCTGCGATCCCACCTATCCGCACCTGCTCGCGGCTCGTCGGGCGGAGGCTGCTGGACGTGCGACGGAGGCCGTCGCGCACCTGGCCCCGGCGCTCGGCTGGCGCGCGGACGACCGGTATTTCGCGCTGACCGAACTCACCCGGACCGCGCTTGGGGTCGATGATGAGACGGCGCGCGCGGCCGTCGCGGCTGCGGAGGCGGACGCCGCACGTCCGGAGTCCAGCGCGCGCTGCCGTGCCGCCGCGCTGCTCTGCCGAGGCCTGCTCGACTCCGACGCCGACGTGCTCACCGAGGCCGCGGAGTACTTCGAGCGAACCGGGCGTCCCCTGCTGCGCGCGCGGGCGCTGGAGGGGCTGGCCGTCGCGTCCGCCCGATACGGAGACGATCGGACGGCGCGCGAGTATTTCTGGTCGGCCCTGGACGGCTACCGCGAACTCGGCGCGACCGCCGAGATGCACCGCGCCGTGGCCCAGTCGCGCGCCCTCGGACTCGTGCTGCGACGGCGTGCGGGCAATCAGGGTTGGGAGGCGCTGACCCCGGCCGAAGCGCGGGTCGCGACGCTGGTCGCCGACGGTTTGAGCAACCCTGAGATCGCCGTCCAACTGGTCGTCTCGGCCCGGACCGTGCAGACGCAGGTCTCGCACGTCCTGCACAAGCTCGGCGCCCGCTCCCGGAGCGAGATCGCGTGGATCGTCGCGCGGCGCCGCCTGCCGACTCCGGAACCGCCGGCCGAGGAGTACGACAACGACCTGTTCGTCGAGGTGGAACCGGGAGTCCGGCAGCTCGACGAGACCGTGCCGAAGGCGCTGCACGCGATCATGCACCTGCGCGCCGCGAAACTGCTGGCCGAGGCGGGCGCCGGGCTGCGCGTCGTGGCCGGGCAGCTGCTGCACGCGCCCGAGATCGTCGGCGGCTGGCCGCTGGACTGGCTCGTCGAGAACGCGGAGAGCCTCGCGGTCAACGTGCCGGACCTGGGCGCCACGCTGCTCGAACGGGCGGTCGACCGGGTGCCGAACGAGCACCCCGCGATGATCGTGCTGCGGGAGAAGCTCGCGGGCACCGTGTACCGGCTCGGCGGCTCCGAGGCCGTCGGCGTCCTGCAAAGCCTGCGCGCACGGGCCGTCGCCCCGGCCAACCACGCGATGGCCACCTACATGCTCGCCGTCACCCATCTCCGGCAGGGCGATCCCAACGCAGCCCTCGAAGTCGCCGACAGCGCCCTGACGACGGAACCCGATCCGGACTGGCACGGACGGTTCCTGGGCCTGCGTGCGCGGGTGCTGTGTTATCAGGGCCGTTACGTCGAGGCCGAACGCGCGATCGAGGGCCTGGCCGGAGCCACCGACGCCATGACGGCGTACAGCGGACACCACGCGCGCTGCCGCATGCTCTACGTGCGCGGGGACCTCGCCGGTGCGCTCGCGGCGGCCGATTCAGCCCTCGAAATCCTTCAGGCGAACACGTGGCTCTCCTCGGACCCGGTGTTGCAGACCGCCGCGACGAGGATCATCCTGCTCGACGAACTCGACCGCCGCCCCGAGGCTCGCGAGGCGCTGGGCCACGCGCTCGACCTCGGCGTCGGAACCCGCGCGCAGGCCAGGCTCGCCCTCGTCGGCGCCGCCGCGGCCGTGCTGGAGTACTCGGCAGGGCACTGGGACGCCGCCCGCGCGGAGATCGCGGCCCTCGACGGCCGCCTGCCGCCGAACGGCGTCTGCCCGGCCGCGTGGCTCCCGTGGCAGGCACTCGGCCTCGGGGCGCTGATCGCGGCGCAGCGGGGCGAGCACGAGGAGGCCGACGCGTTCCTCGACCGGCTGCCGTCGCGGCCGCTCCCGGCGGATCCCGCGGTCCGGTCCCGGGCCGGATTCGCGCTGATGGCCAGGGCGTTGCGGGCCGAGCAGGAGGGGCGGAACGAGGACGCGCTCAAGCTCCTCGTGTCAGTGCTCGAATCCGTATACGCGGCGGACTTCGGCCAGCAGGACCTGTGGCTGCCGCACCTGGTCAGGCTGGCGCTGGACGCCGACCGCCCGGACCACGCCGAGGCCGCCGTCCTCGCCGCGGAAGCCGCCGCGCCGGGATCGCCGGCCCGGCTGGCGGCCGCCGAGCACTGCCGCGGGCTGCTCGGCGGCGACTCCGCGCTCCTCGCCTCGGCCGCCGACTACTTCCAGCGGTCCGAGCGGCTGCTGCCCCTGGGCCGCGTCGAGACGGACCGCGCGGCACTGCTCGCCGTCCGCGGCGATCCGGTGGCCGCGCGCAGCCACCTGACCAGGGCCGTCGAGGCGTACGAGGTGCTCGGCGCGCAGGCCGAGATCCTGTGCGCCGACGCGCGGCTGCGGAAGCTGGGCGTACGCCGCGGCCGAAAGCCCGGCTCGAACCGGGCCGAGAGCGGCTGGCTCGCCCTCACCCCGACCGAACTCAAGGTCGCGGAACTCGTCGCCAAGGGCGGGTCGAACCCTGACATAGCGCGCGCGCTCGCGCTGTCCCCGCGGACCGTGCAGACGCACGTGTCGCACATCCTCGCCAAACTCGGCGCCGGATCGCGCAGCCAGATCGCGAGCGCCGCCGCCGACGCCGCACAGGCCGATCGGCTCGGACCCGGCGAACCGTAGCCGGTCCGATCGGCCACCTCCGCGGCCGCGGTCTTGCGCGGCGCGGCGGCCCTGACGTGCCATGGACGCAGTCGCGAACTGTTACAGCACATTGAGGGGACCGCCGCGTGGCCGGACTGCGGATAGCGCTGATGAACCACGGCACCCGGGGGGACATCCAACCCCTGACAGCCCTGGGCCGGGAGCTGACGGAGCGCGGGAACTCCGTCGTCGCCGCCGTGCCCTCCGGATACGCCGACCTGGTGCGCGCGGCCGGGATCGAGGCGCTCGCGCTGCCCGCCGACTGGCGCGCCTTCCTCACCGATCCCGCCGCCGACCGGTCCTGGCTGCACTCCGGCGACCGCGCCGAACTGCTGGCCGGGCTGCGCGGGGTGATGGCCGCGCACGGCGAGGAGATCGCCCGGACGCTGCTCGCCGCGAGCGCCGACGCGGACCTGCTCGTCTCCGGGGCGCTCACCGAGGACGTCGCGACCGTCGTGGCCGAGGCGCGCGGCATCCCGCTCGCGCTGATGCACCTGTTCCCGGTGCGGCGTAACGGAGTCTGGGCCAATCCGTTCGTCACGTCGTCCTCCTCGACGGACCCGGCCGCGAACATCGCCACGCACCTCGCGTTCGAGCAGGCGGGGTGGGCGGCGTCCCGGCCGGGGGTGAACCGGCTGCGCGCGGCGCTGGGGCTTCCGGAGACCGACCTGCCGACCTTCGCCCGGGCCGAGTCGCTCGGCGCGGTCGAGATCCAGGCCTACAGCCCGAACGTGGTCCCCGGCCTGGACTGGACCGCCGCGCGTCCGCTCGTCGGCTGGCTCCAGCCGGACGTGGAGACCCGGCGGCTGCTCGGCGAGCAAGGCCTCGACGACGACACGGAGAGGTGGCTGGCCGAGGGTCCGCCGCCCGGCTTCTTCGGCTTCGGCAGCATGCCCGTCGCGGATCCGGCGGCCACGCTGGAGATGATCCAGCGGACCGCCGAGCAGCTGGACGTGCGGGCCGTGGTCGCGGCGGGCTGGGCGGGGCTGCCCGGCGCCGACGTGCGCGACCCGGACCGGATCCACCTCGTCCCGGAGGCCGACTTCTCCGCGCTGTTCCCGCGCTGCGCCTTCGTCGTGCACCACGGCGGCGCGGGCACCACCGGGCAGGCCGCGCAGGCCGGCGTCCCGGCGCTCGTCGCGTCCGTGATGCTCGATCAGGCGATGTGGGGCTCGGCGATCGAGCGGCTCGGCGCCGGGGTGCACCGGCCGCTGCGCGAGCTCGACGCCGACGCCCTGACTGGCGGGGTCAAGCACCTGCTGCATCCGGACGTGGCCGAGACGGCCGCGGCGCTCGGCCGCCTGGTGCGCCGGGAGCCCGATCCCGTCGGCCGCACCGCGGACATCCTCGAGGCCCACGCGCGTTCCTGACAGGAGCTCACCCCCATGCGTCCTTCTCCGGCCGCCCTCCCCGCGACCTCGAACCTCGTCCTCGACCGCTTCCGGACGCTCTGCGAAACCGACCCGGACCGCCGCCTGTTCACCTTCGTCGGCGATGACGGAGCCGACGAACGGGTCCTCGACGCCCGCGACCTCGCCGCGGCCGCCGACCTCGTCGCCCGCTCGCTGCGCGGCTGGGGCCTGCGACCCGGCGACCGGGCCGTGCTGGTCTACCCGCCCTCGCTGGAGTTCATCGCCGCGTATCTCGGCTGCCTCGCCGCGGGCGTGCTGCCGGTGCCCGTGTATCCGCCGGACCCGCTGCGCAGGCGCGGCGGACTGGAGGGGTTCGCGCGGATCGTCGAGGACTGCGGCGCCACGGTCGCCCTGACGAACGGCGCGTACGACCGGGCGCGCCGGGCCGGTTCGGTCGCCGGGCTGTTCGGGCGGAGCGGGCCGCGCTGGCCCGCGCTCACCTGGTACCGCACGGCAGCCATCGAGCCGGGCGCGCGGCACCGGCCGGATCCCGCGTCCTGGCACGTGCCCGCGGGCCCCGACGAACCGGCGTTCCTGCAGTACACCTCGGGCTCGACCGGCTCACCCAAGGGCGTCGTCGTGACGCACGGGAACCTGGCGCACGAGATCGCGGCGAACGTCGTGGACCTGCGGCTCGGCCCGGACACCGTCGGCGTGTTCTGGCTGCCTCAGTACCATGACATGGGTCTGATCAACGTCATCCTGAGCACGTCGCTCGGCAACTCGCGCACGCACCTGATGTCGCCGCTCACGTTCCTGCGCGAACCGGCGCTCTGGCTGGACGTGATGTCCCGCACCCGGGCCACGATCACCTCGGCGCCGAACTTCGGCTATGAGCTCGCCGTGCGCCGCAGTACGCCGGAGCAGCGTGCGCGGTGGGATCTGAGCGCGCTCGAGATGGCGATCGTCGCGGCCGAGCCGGTGCGCGCACCGACGCTGCGGGCGTTCACCGAGGCATTCGCCGTCAGTGGCCTGCGACCGGACGTCATGTTCGCCGCGTACGGCCTGGCCGAGAACACCGCGAGCGTGACCAACCGCGGGCAGGGTATGGCACGGCTCGATCAGCAGCAGTTGGAGCTCGGCCACGTCGTGCCCGTGCTCGAGGACTTCGCCGGTCCGGTCGCGTTGCGCGCCAACTGCGGCCGCAGCAGCAAGGACGGCGACCTGATCCGCATCGTCGATCCGGACACGCGTCGGGCGTGCGCACCGGACGAGGTCGGCGAGATCTGGGTGCGCTCCTCGACGACGGCGGCCGGGTACTGCGGCAGGCCGGAGCTGTCGGCCGAGGTCTTCGCCGCACGGATCGAGGGCGAGGATGAGACCGGCTACCTGCGTACCGGGGACCTCGGCTTCCTGCTCGACGGCGACGTGTACGTGTCGGGGCGTCGCAAGGATCTGATCATCGTGCGCGGCCGCAACCTGCATCCGGCGGACATCGAGGACAGCGTGCGCGGCTGCCATGTCGCAGTGCGCCCCGGCGGTGTCGCGGCGTTCGCGGTCGCGCCGATGGATGCGCAAGACGTGCTCGGCGGCGAGGCGCTCGGCCTGTTCGTCGAGACGCGGGAACGCTCGCCGCACGCCGCGGCCGTGGCCGAACTCGCCGAAGCCGTGCGCGAGGCGATCCGCCGCGACCATCAGCTTGAGCTCGACGTGCTGGTGATCGGCTCCCCCGGCCTGGTACGGAAGACGACCAGCGGCAAGGTTCGGCGTTCGGCCTGCGCGACGGCGGCGGCCGACGGCTCGATCGACCGTGACCCGCACCGGATCGCCGTGCTGCGAGGCGGCCGATGAGCGTGCTGTTCGCCGAGGGTCCGGACGACCCGAGGATCTTCGACGTCGATGACGACTTCCGCAATATCCTGATCGAACTGTCCGCGCTGACCGTCGCCTCCGCTACGCGCCGCGACCGGTTCTTCCACGCCACCGGCACCAGCCTCGGCGGCACGCTCCGGATCGCGCCGTCCGCCGAACTGCCCGTGCAGGAATTCTTCCGTCCCGGCCGGGAGTTCCCGGTTCTCGCACGGTTCAGCAACTCGGTCGGCACCGACGACGTCAGCCCGACTGTCCGCGGCCTGACGTTGCGCCTGCTCGACGATCCCGCGGGCACGTCCGGGCTGATGGACCTGACGTTCAACACAGGCGAGTGCTTCTTCGCACCGACTGCCGAGATCTTCCAGCGCGCCTTCGCCTCGCCGGAGGAGCGCCGCGCCCTCGTCGAGCGGCAGCCGCGCACCCGCGACGTGATCTGGGACAACATCCGGCGCGCCGCACCGTACGAGACCTACGACTTCCACACGCAGGTCCCGCAGGCTTTCCGCACCGAGGACGGCGTGACCCGGCTGGCCCGCTACCGGGTACGTCCGGCCCTGCGCCCCGTCGAGGCACCGCGCTACGAATACGGCGACGAACTCTGGCCGCCGGACGCGCCGCAGGAGATCGGCCGACCCGCCAAGGACACGCGCCCCGACGCCGTCCTGCGCGAGGAGGCGCAGGTACAGGCCGCGGGAGTCGGCATCCGGCTCAGTCTCCAAGTGCAACTACGAGACCCCGAGCAGGACTCAGCAGCCTTCGACGCCTCCCGGCCCTGGCCGCAGGACAAATACCCGTGGCTGGACCTCGGCGAGATCAGCCTCGATCGCGCCGTCGATCAGGAAGCTGTCGGCCGCCTGCGCTTCGACCCCGCACTCGCACCGGACGGCCTCGGCATCGCGCTCTCCCGTTCGCCACGTTCGACCGCGTCCGTGAACCACCTTCGAGCCCTGATCTATCGCGCCGCGGCACACGCCCGACGCGAGGAGCGTGCCCCCGCCGAGCTCACCGCCCTGACCCGGCCGACGCGGACCAGGCGCGGACGCAGCGTGTGCGTGATCGGCGCCGGTCCGGCCGGACTGACCGCGGCCTACGAGCTCGAACGCGCAGGTCACCGCGTCACGGTGCTGGAGTCGGCGTCTTCGGTCGCGGGAAAGTGCGCGTCGATCGAGGCGGATGGGCTGCCGTTCGACCTCGGTGGCCACATCTGCACCAGCCGTTACACGCACACTGCCGCGCTGATCACCGAACTCGGCCTGGCCACCGAGCCGATCACGCCCATCAACGTGCTCGACGGCGCATCCGGCGAGGTCAGCGGCCAGGATACGGCGTTCTTCCGGCGCGACGTCTACCAGCGCTACACCCGGCTGCGCGACCGCGAGTTCCCCCGTATCGCGGAACCCGGCCTCGCGCATTCGGCGGCCGCCCTCGCCGAACCGCTCTCCGTCTGGCTCGACCGGCACGATCTGTGGTCGCTGGCCGAGACATTCGGGCTCGGATACACCGCCGCCGGGTACGGCTACCTCGCCGACGACCCGGCCGCGCTCTACTTCGTCAAATACGTCGAGATGACCGGCCTGCTGACCGGGGACGAGCACCTGCTCGGGCACGCCGGGGCGTTCACCGTCTCCGGCGGATTCGCACGACTCTGGCGCACGCTGGCGGAGCGGCTCGCGGACGTCCGACTCGGCGTGACCGTGCGCAGCGTCGAGCGGCGCGGCGACTCGGTGGTCGTCAGCACGGAGGGCGCGGAGATCGAGGTGGACGATCTCGTCCTGGCGATCCCGCTGGACGACGCGCTCCCCTTCCTCGACGCCACTGACGACGAGCGCGACCTCGCGGCACGTGTCGCGTATCAGGCTTACGATACGGTCGTCGTCTCCGCGATCGGCCTGCCGCGCTTCGGCTTCTACTTCGCCAAGGACCACGCGGACGATCCGGCGCAGCGCGGGCACTCCGTAGCGCTGCACCACCGCCACGAGCCCAGCGACGTCTACACGGCATATACATACCGCGACGCAGAGCACGACAACGACACGCTCGACGAGATGCTGCGGCACGACGTCACGCGGCTAGGCGGAACTCCAGGCCAGGTCCACCTGCGCCGCTCCTGGCGATTCATGCCGCACTTCGACGCGCAGGACGTGCAAGCGGGCGTCCTCGAACGGCTCGAAGCGATGCAGGGAGTCGGGCACACGTATTACGTCGGCGGGCTGGTCGGGTTCGAGCTCGTCGAATGCGTGGTCGCGCAGGCGCGTGCGCTCGTCGCCCGGCACTTCGAAGAGGACCGGACTGCGGCGGCGATCCTGCGCTGGATGACGGATCGCATCGCCACCGAACTGGGCCTCGACGCCAGGCGGATCGACGAGCACACACCCCTGGCCGACCTCGGCCTCGACTCGCTGACCGTCGCGACGCTCCAAGCGCAGCTCTCGGCCCGCCTAGGCTTCCGGATCCCGCACACGCTCTTCCTGGAACAGCCGAGCCTCGCCGCGGCGGCCCGCGAACTCGCCGACGCGGCCGGTGACGTGGCGAGCCCGACCCCTGATATGCCACGTGCCGCCGCGCCGTACCTGCTGGCCCTCACTCCCCCGCGTCCGTTCTTCTGCGTCGGGGGACTCGGCTCCTCTGCCAGGTATCTCAGGCATCTGGCACATGCACTCGGGCCGCACACGCCGTTCTACGCCCTCGAGCTTCCCGGCCTCGGCGGCGGCGACGTCCGTACCGCAGTCCTCGACGACGCCGAGGTGATCGCGAAGCTCTTCGCCGAGGAGATCCGCCGCGTCCAGCCGCACGGCCCGTACCGGCTCGGCGGCCACTCGTCCGGCGGCCTGCTCGCCTACGAGACCGCGCGACGGCTGCGGGACGCGGGAGAACACGTCGATCCGCTGCTCCTCTTCGACGCGTACACCCCGCTCGACGACGTGCCGCCGCCCGCTGAGGACGACCTGGTCGCGCTGGAGGAGATGCTGCTGCTGCGGCATCTGTGGTGCACGCCGGAACGCGGCTGCGACTGCGCGGTGGACCGGGAGCGGCCGCTGGAGGAACAGGGCCCTGAGATCGCCGCCACGCTCGGCGCGCCGGACCCCGAGCGTGCCGAGGAGTTCCTACTGCGCGCGCTCGAGGTCTACCAGGCCGGGCTGCGGGCCGTCACCGGCTACCGGCCGCCGCCCTCGGACCTCGACCTGGTCCTGGTCAAGCCCGCCGACGGCTTCGGCACCGAGGCCACGCTCCAGCCGCGCAGACTGCTCCACCTCGAAGCGCAGGCCAACGGCTGGGAGAAGGTCGGCGCGCGATCCCTGGCGCTCGTCCCCGTCTCCGGCGGCCACGTCAGCATGCTGCTGCGCCCGCACGTGGACGCCGTCCGCGCCGCCGCCTTCGACACCTGGTCGCGCCGCGGCCCCCTGGAGGAGAAGTGAAGCTGACCGTGCACCTCGACCGCTGCATCGGCTCGGGCCAGTGCTCGATGATCGCGCCCGCGGTCTTCGACCAGGACCAGGACACCGGCAGCGTGATCCTGCTGGACGCGGAACCGGCCGAGACAGAGTGGAACGCCGTGGCCGAGGCCGTCCGCGTCTGCCCGCGGCAGGCCATCAGTAGTGCCCTGATGCGAGAGGCCTGATTGATCATGAGTACCGTCCGCTCCTTCCCGATGCCGCGTCCGGCCGGCTGCCCGTTCGCCGAGCCGGAGAACTTCCGGGAGCTGCGCGAGACCGAGCCCATCTCCCGTGCGCGGCAGTGGGACGGTAACGAGGTCTGGCTGGTCACCCGGTACGAGGACCAGCGCGCCATGATCAACGACCCGCGGTTCAGCGCCGAGCCCTCGCGCGGCGGCTACCCGCTGGTCAGCCCGGCTCAGAGGGCGGTGCTCAGCGGCGCGAGCAGCTTCGTCTTCAAGGACGATCCCGAGCACGACCGGCTGCGCCGCGCGGTGACGCCCGAGTTCACGATCAAGCGGATCGAGGCGATGCGGCCGCGGATCCAGCAGATCGTGGACGGCGCCGTGGACGACCTGTTGGCCGCCGGTCCCGGGGCCGACCTCGTCAAGCACGTCGGCCTGCCCGTGCCGACGATGGTGATCTGCGAGCTGCTCGGCGTGCCGTACGAGCGGCGCGACTTCTTCCGGCAGCGCAACGCGATCCTCAACTCCCGCGACTGCGCGCCGGAAGCCGCACAGAAGGCGCACCACGAGCTCTACCTCTACCTCGACGAACTCGTCGGCGTGAAGGAGCGCGAGCCCGGCGACGACCTGATCAGCCGCGTGCTGGAGGAGCAGGTGCGCCCCGGCAGGCTGAAGCGCGGGGAACTCGTCATCAACGCCCTGCTGCTCATGCTGGCCGGTCAGGAGCCGACGATGTGCATGATCGGCCTCGGCACCGCGGCTCTGCTCACGTATCCCGAGCAGTACGCCGCGCTCGTGGAGTCGCCGGACGCGAAGTCAGCGGCCGACGCCGTCGAGGAACTGCTGCGCTACCTGCACATCGGCCAGAGCGGCATTCGCAGGGTGCTGACCGAGGACGTGGAGTACGGCGGGCGGCTGATGCGCGAGGGCGACGGCGTGATCCTGGCAGGCGACTCCGCCGACCACGACGAGGACGCGTTCCCGGACCCGCACACCCTCGACGTCACCCGCCGATCCCGCCACCACCTGGCCTTCGGCTACGGCGTCCACTACTGCCTCGGCGCCCCGCTCGCCCGCGTCCAACTCCAGACCGTCTTCGCGACCCTGGCGCGGCGCCTCCCCACCCCGCGCCTCGCCGTCCCCCTGGCCGAGATCCCCTTCCGCCACGACATGGCCATCTACGGCACTCACGCGCTCCCGGTCGCCTGGTGACCCTCGAACTCAAGGCTCGCTGAAAGGGCGGAGGCGGCGGCCTCGGCACGGGCTCGGGTGGTGGGGCCGTCGGGGCCTTCTACGAGGACGGCGGCGATCCGGTCGTGCGAACTGCGGAGGACGGGAACGCGCTCGCCGGGAGTGAGGAAGACATCTGCGAGCAGCACGCCCGGGAGTTCGTAGACCGCGAGGGGGTCGGCGGCGCGCAACGTGCTGCCGGGATCTGCAGCGAGGAACTGAACTGAGCAGTGGCGCTGCGCGGTCCACGTCAGATCCACCTTCGGCGCGTGGCCGGTGGTCAGGATCTCGATGAGGGCGCCTGGGACGTCGATGCCGTGGGCGAGTTCGGTCATCGGGATCAGCAGGTCGCCGACGAGGCGTCCGGCGCATTCGACGAGGCGGGGCGTGCCGTCGGAGGGCAGGATCCACTCGCAGCCGACGACGCCGTCAGCCATGCCGACCGCGGCCACGACCTGCCGCGTCTGCTCGATCATCCGGCGCGCGGCCTCATCCGGGATGTCGGCGGGGATCTGGTGCCAGCACTCGACGGGGCGGTCGCCGGGGAACAGGCCCTTGGCCGCGACCGTCGCGAACACCGGCTCCCCACCCGCGACCAGCATGATGACGCAGAATCCCGGGCCCGGGACGAACTCCTCGACGAGCATCCGCGGCGGGATCGGGCGGTCCGGGGTGATGCCCGGCTCGTCCTGCTCCCGGACGTCGGCCCAGGCCCGCTCCAGGTCGGCGGCGTCGGTCACGATGCGCGTGCCGACCGAGCCCTGACGGTCGGCGGGCTTCACGATCAGCGGGAATCCGTGCCGGTCGGCGAACGCGGCCAGGTCCGCCGCGCTCTCGGCCCGGCGGGAGACCGGGTTCGGCACGCCGTGCGCCGCGGTGATCTCGCGCAGCAGGGCCTTGTCGCGCAGCGCGTCGGCGGCGGCCGCTCCGGCGCCGGGCAGTCCGTAGTGCGCCGCGAGCCGGGCGGCGAAGGGCACCGCGTACTCGATACCGGGCACGACCGCCGCCGGATGCGCGTCCGGGTGGCGCGCGAGGAAGCGTTCGAGGGCGCCGGGCAGCTGGTATTCGATCTCGACGAGCTCGCAGTGCTCGTATTCGGCGACCGCCTCGCGCACCCGTCGTTTGCGGGCCACGTCCGGCTCCTCCACGAACACGACCCGGCAGCCGGAGTCCGGGTAGGCTCCGGAGGGGCGAAGGGTCCAGTCCGGCCATTCGGGGGCGAATCCGATGATGTACACCGACCGTGTGCTGAATGACATGTCTGCCTGCCAACGGGGCTCCGGGTACGGGCGTCGGGGCCACACCATACGGCACCGTCTTGTCCAGCGAGCCCTGATATGCCAGGGTAGGGAGCGCGGACGGGGTGATCCACCACCATCTCACCGCTTACCTATCCTCATATCTTTATATCAATCGCCGGAGTAGACCCACCATGACCGAAGGCGACCGCACGGCGCCGTCCCGCGGCGCCTTGCAACGATGGAACGACGAGTACTCCCGGATGGGCGGCTTCTACCTCATCTGGGTGGGGCAGCTGGCCTCGCTGCTCGGCACGACGATGGCGCAGTTCGCCTTCGTCATCCACAGCTGGGCCTCCGGCGGCCACGCGACCACGGTCGTCGGCCTGCTGCTGGCCGGCTTCCTGCCCCGGATGCTGCTGAGCCCGCTGGCCGGGACCCTCGTGGACCGCTGGCCCAAGAAGACCGTGCTCCAGCTCTCCGACCTGGGCGGGATGCTGGCGCTGGGCGCGCTCGCCGCCGTCTACTTCCTCGGCCACCTGGCGATCTGGCAGATCTACGTCGCGCTCGCGCTCGCGGGCGTCGCCGAGGCCTTCCAGTACCCGGCGTTCTCGGCGGCCGTCCCGCTGCTGGTGCCGCGCGACGGCCTGCAGCGGGCGAACGGCCTGATGGCGACGGCGCAGAGCATCACCTCGATCGGCGGCCCGGTGTTCGCGGGCGTGCTGATCGCGACCGGCGGCCTCGGCTCGATCCTGGTGCTGGACGTGGTCAGCTACGCGATCGCCGTGCTCACCATCGTGGCCATCCCGATCCGGGACGCGGTCACCGCGGAGAAGGCCGAGAAGACCGAGAAGTCGTCGCTGTGGGGCGAGACCGGCGCCGGGCTGCGCTACATCCTGACCACGCCGAGCCTGCGCAGCCTGACCGGCGTGATCCTGGTCGCCAACATATCCGCGGTCTTCGGTTTCGCCGTGCTCGCGCCGATGATCCTGGCCCGCAGCGACAACGACGAGGCGGCCTGGGCGATCGTGAGCGTGTGCACCGGTATCGGCGGGGTCGTCGGCGGGCTGCTGATGTCGCTGCTCAAGGCGCCGCGCAGCCGGATGAGAGTGCTGCTGCTGGGCACGGCGGGCGTCGGGCTGATCGGGCAGGTGGCGATGGGCGCCGGGCGCGACCTGCCCGCCTGGTGCGCCGCCGAGCTGGTCTGTGCCGCGCTGCTGCCGATCGTCAACGCGATGGAGACGATCCAGATGCAGGCCAAGGTGCCCGCCGCGCTGCAGGGCCGGGTCTTCGGCGCCTCGATCTTCCTCTCGCAGTGCGTGGCCCCGCTGGTGTTCCTGGTCTCCGGCCCCCTCGCCGACCACGTGTTCGAGCCGCAGGCCGCCTCCGGAACCGGGATCGTCGGCCTGCTCGCCCCGCTGATCGGCCACGGCCGCGGCACCGGAATGGCCGCGATGCTGTTCCTCGCGGGCCTGATGACCTTCGTCGTCGGCCTGGCCGGGCTCGCGGTGCCCTCGCTGCGCGATATAGACACCCTGATGCCGGACCTGCCCGAGGAGAGGGCGCAGGAGCCGGCGGCCGAACCGATGGTCCCCCTGGGAGGGCACGAATGACCGCGACCAACCCCTTCGACGACGAGTCCGGCGCCTTCCTGGTGCTGGTCAACGAGGAGCGGCAGCACTCGCTGTGGCCCGCCGGCCTCGCCGTGCCCGCAGGGTGGACGACCGCGAGCGGACCGGCGCCGCGGGCCGCGTGCCTCGAGTACGTCGAGACGCACTGGACGGACATCCGGCCGGCCGGTCAGGCAGCAGCACGTTGATGACGCACGGCCCGGGCACGGTGCACGGCCTCGTCGCCGAGCGGGCCCGGAGCTCCCCCGCCGCGACGGCCCTGAGCAGCGAGGGGCGGAGCCTCGACTACCGGGAGCTGGACGCCCGTGCGAACCGGCTCGCCCGGCACCTCGCGTCCCACGGGATCGGGCGCGGGGACATCGTGTGCGTCCTGCTGGAGCGCTCCATCTCCTTCGCCGTGGCAGCGCTCGCGGTGCTCAAGACCGGAGCCGCGTACGCGCTGGTAGACCCCGAACTGCCCGAGGCGCGGATCCGGCTGATCCTCGCCGACACGCACGCATCCGCCCTGGTGACGACGTCGGCGCTGAGCAGCACCCACCCGGCGCCGCTCAAGGTGCTGATCGACACGGACGCCGAGCTCATCGCGCGGCACGAGGCGTCTCCGCCGGACGGTCCGCGCGCCGAGGTCGGTCCGCAGGACGCCGCGTGCGTCATGTACACCTCGGGCTCGACCGGCCTGCCGAAGGGCGTCCTGGCACCGCACCGCGCGATCGTGGGTACCGTGACGGCGACGCAGTACTGCGCGATCCGTCCGGATGACGTCGTGTTGCAGGCCTCGCAGATCTCCTGGGACCTGCTCGCGCAGGAGCTGTGGGGAGCGCTCGTCAACGGCGCGACCTGCGTACTGCAGCGTGGCCAGCGCCCGGATCCGCAGCTCATCGCAGACGCGGTGGCCGAGCACGGTGTCACGGTGCTGTACGCGGCGGCCAGCCTCTTCAACCACCTGCTGGACGAGTACCCGGCCGCGCTCACCGGCGTGCGCCAGGTGATGACCGGCGGCGAACCGCTCTCCCCCGAGCACGTGCGCCGCGCCCTCGCCGCTCACCCGAACCTGCGCCTGGTCAACGGATACGGGCCGGTCGAGACCATGATCCTCTCGACGTTCCAGCCGGTGACGCCCGACGAGGCGGCGCGCGAGTCGATCGCGATCGGCACCGCGTTCCCCGGCGACGAGGTGCACCTGCTGGACGAGGCGCTGCGACCGGTGCCCGACGGCGTGACCGGCGAGATCTACATCGGCGGCACGGGCCTGGCGCACGGCTACCTCGGCAAACCCGCCCTCACCAGCGAACGCTTCGTCGCCGATCCGTACGCCACGCACCCCGGCAGCCGGATGTACCGGACAGGCGATCTGGCCCGGCGGCGGGCGGACGATGGCGCACTCGAATTCCTCGGCCGCGCCGACGACCAGCTCAAGCTACGCGGCATGCGCATCGAACCGGGCGAGGTCGAGGCCGCCGTCGCCGAGCACCCGGCCGTAAGCCGATGCGCGGTCGCCGCCCGCGAGATCGTGCCGGGCACGGGTTCGAAGTCCCTGGTCGCGTACGTCGTCCTGGAACCGCACGGCGATCCGGCGCACCTGCGCGACCACTGCCGGGCCCGACTGCCGGAGCACCTCGTCCCGCAGATCTTCGTGACGCTCCCGGACCTGCCGCGTACACCGACCGGCAAGCTCGACCGCGCGGCATTGCCGAATCCCGCGGTGACGCACCGGCCCTCGCGCGCACCCGAGACGGACGCGGAACGTCGGCTGTGCGCGGCGTTCGCGAAGGTCCTCGGCCGAACGGACGAAGTGGGTGCGGAAGACGGCTTCTTCGAGCTCGGCGGCAACTCGCTGACGGCGATGCGCCTGGTCGCCGTGATCCGCGCCGAGCTCGGCCGGGATGTCAGCCTCCGGCAGGTGTTCGAGTCGCCGACACCCGAGTCGCTGGCGCTGGAACTCATTGAAGCTACGACCACTCGTCCCGTCCCTCGGCCGCAACGTCCGGAACGTATCCCCCTCGGTGCCGCGCAACGCCGCCTGTGGTTCCTCAACGAGGCCGACCCCGGATCCGCCTACAACCTTCCGGTGCTGATTCGTGTCGCTGAACGGCCAGACATCGACGCACTCCGGGCTGCCGTGCGCGACGTCGTGGCACGTCACGAGATCCTGCGCACGACGTTCCCGGCGGTGGACGGCGAGCCGTATCAGCGAATCGAAAGCCAGACTCCTGACGTCGAGATCCTCGATTGCTCCATAGACGAATACGTCCGCAAGCCGTTCGTCCTCCGCGACGAGCCGCCCCTGCGCGTAGCCGTGGACGATCACACCATCGTTCTCGTGCTGCATCACATCGCAGGCGACGGCTGGTCGCTCCGTCCGCTGCTCCGCGACCTCAGCGAGGCGTACAGCGGCACCCTCACTGCACGCCCGCCGCTCCCCATCCAGTACGCCGACTACGCGCTCTGGCAGCAGGAAATCTCATCCACGTCGCAGCTGTCTTACTGGTCTGAGCTGCTGCGGGACTGTCCGCCGGAACTGCCGCTGCCCACGGACCGACGTCGCACTGCGTCCACCGGAGACGCCGCAGAAGTCGTACTCGCGCACGTATCCCCCACCGACCAGGCGCGCCTGACCGACGTCGCCCGCGCGGCTGGCGGCACGCTCTTCTCCGCGCTGCACGCAGCCCTCGCCGCGCTCTACACCAGGCTCGGCGCCGGGACGGACCTCCCGCTCGGCACGGTCACGGCCGGACGCTCCGATCCGGCACTCGACGATCTCATCGGCTTCTTCGTCAACACGCTGGTGCTGCGCACGGACACGACCGGCGATCCGAGTTTCGTGGAGCTCGTCCGCAGGTGCCGAGAGGTCGAGCTCGACGCGTTCGCGCACCAGGACGTGCCCTTCGACGCAGTCGTCTCCGCGCTCAACCCCGAGCGCGTGTCCGGTCGGCATCCGCTGTTCCAGACGCTCGTCGTGCTGCAGAACAGCCTTCAGGGGTACTTCGACGGCGCCTCCGAGGTCTCGGTGCCGAAGACGGGCGCAGCGAAGGCCGACCTCGTGTTCGAGTTCACCGAGAACCCGCACGGCGACGGCCTCACCCTCGAACTCGAATACGCGATGGGACTGTTCGACCGCTCGACCGCGCAGTGGATCGCCGACGCCTATATCCGACTGCTGATATCCGCAGCGGACCGCCCGGACGACCGTGCCAGCGCACTGCCGCTGCTCTCCGAATCCGATCGCCGCCGCGTGCTGACCGACTGGAACGACACGCGGTCGCCGGATGACGTCGGCGACGCGACCGTGCTGGATCTGTTCCGGCGCAACGTGGACGCGTTCCCCGAGCACGACGCCGTGGTCTGCGGCTCGACGCGGCTGACCTACGCGGAGCTCGACGAACGATCGAGCACGCTGGCCGGGCGGCTGCGGGCGAACGGGGTACGGGCTGAGAGCGTCGTCGCCGTCTACCTGCCGCGCTGCGCCGGGATCGCCGAAGCGTCCGTCGGCGTGCTGAGGTCGGGCGGCGCGTATCTGCCGCTCGATCCCGAGAACCCGGTTGCCCGCAACCGATTCGCCGTCGCGGACGCGGGAGTCCGGATGGTCATCGCCGTGCGCGAGACTGCGGATCAGGCGCGTGCGCTCGGTGTTCCGGTGCTGCTGCTCGACGACGACGAACCGACCGCGTCCGGGCCGTGGACCGCGCCTACGATCCGTGGCACGGACGCCGCGTACCTCATCTACACCTCGGGCTCGACCGGCCAGCCGAAAGGCGTGGTCATCGAGCATCGCGCCCTCGCGAATCTCGCCGCCGCGCAGGCCGATCGCTTCCAGGCGGGGCCTGACGACAGGGTCCTTCAATGGTCGGCCTTCACCTTCGACATGTCCGTCTGGGACCTGACGATGGCGCTGACCTCGGGTGCGGCGCTGCACGTCGCCACGGCCGAGGAGCGGCTCGGCGGCGAACTCGAGGCGATGATCGACCGTTCGAAGATCACCATCGGCATGATCGCTCCGGCGGCCGCCGCGTCGCTGCCGGAGCGGGCCGACGCGCTGCCGACCATGCGCACGCTGCTGCTCGGCGGTGAGGGCTTCGGCGCGAATCTCGTCGAGCGCTGGGCGGAGGGCGGCCGTCGGCTCGTGAACGCGTACGGCCCGAGTGAGGCCGCCGTCGCGCTGACCACGGCCGATCTCGCCTCCGGTGATCCGGTCGTGGTCGGCACGGTGCTGCGCGGCATCGGCGTCTACGTGCTCGACGAACGGCTCGAACCGGTGCCGCCGGGCGTGGTCGGCGAGATCTACGCGGCCGGTGCCGCGCTCGGCCGTGGCTACGCCGGTCGCGCGGGGCTGACCGCCGAACGCTTCGTCGCCGACCCGCACAGTGCCATACCCGGCAGCCGGATGTACCGCACCGGCGACCTGGGACGGCGACGCGGCGACGGCCGGCTGGAGGTCGTCGGCCGCGTGGACGGCCAGGTCAAGCTGCGCGGCTTCCGGATCGAACTCGGCGAGATCGAGGCGACGCTGGCCACGCATCCGGCCGTCGGGGCCGCTGCGGCGACCGTGCGCGCGGCGAGGCTGGTGGCGGCATACGTAGCCACCGGTCAGGACGTTGTCGTGTCAGACGACGAACTGCGCCGGTGGCTCGCGGAACGTCTGCCCTCGTACATGGTCCCGTCCGCCTTCGTCCGCCTCGACACGCTGCCGACCACGACGTCCGGCAAGCTCGACCGGGCCGCGCTGCCCGAACCGGCACCGACCGACCAGCCGAGCGCCGCTGCGCAGACGGATCCGCCGCGCACCGCGGCCGAGGCGAGGCTGTGCGCGGTCTGGGCCGAGGAGCTCGGCGTGCCGCGCGGCGCGGTCGGCCCGACCGAGGACTTCTTCCAGCTCGGCGGCGACTCCCTGGCCGCCGTACGGCTCGCGGCCAGGGTCGAGCGGGAGACCGGCCGTCCGGTCGGCGCCGTGCGGATTCTGCGGGCCCGCACCGTGCGCGCGCTGGCCGAAGACCTCGACTCGACGGCGACCACTGGGGCACGGAAGGAGCCGATCGCGGCGATCCCGCGGCGGCCCCGCAGGTAAGGAGCACAGGAGCACGATGGATCTCAGCGTGATGTTCTTCGGGGCGGAGACCGACCCCGCGGAGTCGGCGGCGGCGAAGTACCGCGACATCGTCACGATCGCGCAGGAGGCGGACCGGCTCGGCTTCCGCGCGGTGTGGACGCCGGAGCGGCACTTCCAGCGCTTCGGCGGCGCGTTCCCGGCGCCCGCCGTGCTCGGGGCGGCACTGGCCGCGCTGACCGAGCGGATCGAGGTGCGTGCCGGGAGCGCCGTGCTGCCGCTCAAGCACCCGCTGCGCACCGTCGAGGAGTGGTCCGTGCTGGACAACCTCTCGGGCGGACGGGTCGGGCTCTCGGTCGCGACCGGCTGGCACTCCACCGACTTCGTGCTGGCCCCGCACAACTTCGCGGACCGCCGGGAGAACGCGCTGGAGCAGGTCGAGCTGATCCGCCGGCTGTGGGCGGGCGACGGCGCCGAGTTCCTCGACGGGCTCGGCGAGCCGGTGGAGGTGCGCCCGGGCCCGCGCCCGTACAGCAGGACGCTGCCGCTGTGGCTCACCTCCTCCGGCAGTCCGCGCACGTGGGAGGCGGCCGGGCGGCTGCGGACGAACGTGCTCGCCGCCGCGCCCGGCCAGTCGCGCGAGGAGCTCGCGGCCAAGATCGAGCTCTACCGGAAGGCGTTCGACGAGGCGCCGCCGCAGCTCGGCGCGCCGTCGCGGGGCACGGTCACGCTCATGGTGCACGCGTACGTCGGGGACGATGAGGCGGGCGTGCGCGGCAAGGTCCGCGAGCCGCTGAAGTCGTACTTCAAGTCGTACTTCCAGCAGATCGCGAGCAGCAAGGTCGGCGCGGGCGAGACGGCCGCGCCGCAGATGACCGACGCGCAGCAGGACATGATGGCCGAGTTCGCCTTCGAACGCTATCTGACGTTCGGTTCGCTGCTCGGCACGCCGGAGCGCTGCCGCGCCGCGCTCGGTGAGCTGCGTGACCTGGGCTGCGACGAGGTCGCCTGCCTCGTCGACTTCGGCCTGGGGCTCGACGACGTGCTCACGTCGCTGCACCGGCTGCGCGACGCGCACGCCGGCCTGGAACCCGCGGATGGGGAGTCGCTCTGATGGCCGGTTCAATCGCCGAACGCGTCGCCGCGCTGACCTCCGAGCAGCGCGTCCGCCTGCTGCGCCGGATGATCGAGGCGGGCGAGCCGCTCGCGCCGGTGCTCGGTGCCGTCCCGCAGCGGCGGACCGACCCGGGCAGCGGTGACGACACCCTGGCGCCGCTCAGCCCGGCGCAGGAGGACCTGTGGATGTTCGAGTCCATGTATCCGGACTCGGCGGCGATCAACCTCTGCTCGGCCTACCACTTCGACAAGCCGGTCGATCCCACGGGTCTTGAGACAGCGTTGTCGTGGGTCATCGCGAACCACGACATCCTGCGCGGCTCGATCACCGGCGCGCCGGGAAACCTGCGGATGGAGTTCACCCGTCCGGCGCGGATCGAGTTCGAGCACGTGGACCTGCGACGCGATGCCGAGAAGCCGGGTCCCGAGGCGTACGAGGCGGCCGTGTGGGAGCTGCGTCGCCGCACCTTCGACCTCGGCGGGACCGACCCGCTGATTCGCGGCACGTTCATCACGGTCGACGACGATCGTCGCACCCTGCTGCTCGGCCTGCATCACATCGTGACCGACTGGTGGTCCTTCGACGTGCTGCACACCGAGTTCTCCAAGGCGTACCGCGCCTATCTGGACGGTGTGCCGTACCCGACTCCGCGGCCGCGCGTCCAATACGCCGACTATGCGGCCTGGCAGCGCGAGCTCGAATCGGCCGGCGTCCACGAGCACCAGCTGAAGTTCTGGCGCAACTACCTCGCCGACCTGCCGCCGTCCCCCGCGCTCGGCGTCCAGCGTGAGGCCGCCGAGTCGGACTTCGCGGCGGGCCAGGTCGAGTTCTTCCTCGAACCCGAGCTGATGACGCGGGCGCGCGCATTCGCCAAGGAGCACGACGCGACGCTGTTCCACGTGCTCATGGCGGCCTTCGCGGTGTTCGCCTCGCGCCTGTCGGCTACGGACGACCTGATCGTCGGCACGCCGGTCGCGAACCGCGCGGCGCAGGGCCTGGACGAGGTCATCGGCTACGTCATGAACATGGTCGCCACGCGCTGGAAGCCGACCGCCGACCGCACGTTCGCCGAGCTCGTCTCCGGCTTCGCGACCGAGTTCGGCGAGATCCTGGCCAACGCCGACGTGCCGATCGGCCGGGTCATCGCCGACGTCAACCCGGAACGCCTGATGGGTCGCAGCCCGCTGATCCGCTGGGTGTTCATGTACCTGCCCGGGCAGGAGAGCATCTTCCACCTGCCGGAGGCGGCCCGGCACGAACGGCTCTCGACCGGCGCCGAGGAGAACGACTTCGCGCTGATCCTGCGCAACATGCGCGGCGAGACGTTCCTGACCTGCGAGTTCCGCGCCGACCTGTTCGACGAGGCCTTGGTCCGGCAGTGGCTGGCGGCCTATCAGGTGCTGGTCTCGGGCCTGCTCGCCGACGGCACCCGCCCGATCGGCAGCGTCCCCGCGGTGACGGACGGGGCCGCTATCGCTCCGTTGGCCGAATCATCATCGATGCCCGTGGTGCACGAGGCGATCGCGGCGTACGCACAGAACACGCCGAACGCCCCGGCCGTGAGCGACGCCGCCACGACGCTGACGTACGCCGAACTCGACCAGCGCGCCGAAGCCCTGGCCGCGACGCTGCAGTCGCGCGGCGTGGGACGAGAGACCACGGTCGCCGTCTCGCTCTCTCGGACGGTGGACTTCCCGGTCGCGCTCCTCAGCATCCTCAAGTCGGGCGCGGCCTTCGTCCCGCTCGACCCCGAGTACCCGGCCGACCGCCTGAACTACCTGGTCAACGACTCAGGCGCCGTGCTGACGCTAACTTCGGCCGAGGCGACTTCCGAGTCATATAAGCCGATCACGTCGGACCCGCATGACCTCGCGTACGTCATCTACACCTCCGGCTCGACCGGCCATCCCAAGGGCGTGGCCGTCGAGCACGCGTCCCTCGCGAACCTCGCCAACGCACAGGCGGCTGCGTTCGGCCTCACACCTGACGACGTGGCGCTCCAGTTCGCCTCGCACAGCTTCGACGTGGCTCTTGAGGAGGTCTTCAGCACGCTCGTCGCGGGCGCGCACCTCGTTATCGGCGGCGGACCCGCACACACGTCGGCCGCCGATCTGCTCACCGCGATCGACGAACACGAAATCACCGTGCTGAACCTCCCAACGGCCTACTGGCACGAGATCGTGCGCGCCAAGGTGGAGCTTCCGGCGTCGGTGCGGCTGGTCGTCATCGGCGGCGAGGCTGCGGACCCGGCCATGGTCGAGGCCTGGTTCGAATCGTCTCCGCGCGCTCGACTGATCAACGCGTACGGCCCGACCGAGACGACCGTGACCAGCCTGAGCCACGTCGTACCCGGTGCGGGACCGGACGCCGCCTCCGCGATCGGCCGCCCAATCGCCGGTTCGCACGCCTACCTCCTCGACGCGCACCTGCAGCCCGTGCCGCCCGGCGTGGTCGGTGAGCTGTACGTCGGCGGCGCGTCCGTGGCACGCGGATACGCCGGTCGCAGCGTACTGACCGCCGAACGCTTCATCGCCGACCCCTTCGCCGCGCGCCCCGGTGCCCGCATGTACCGCACCGGCGACCGCTGCTGGCTCGATGCCGAGGGGACCGTCCACTTCGTGGGCCGCGCGGACGACCAGATCAAGATTCGCGGCTTCCGGATCGAGCCCGCCGAGATCGAGGCCGCGCTCGCCACGTGCCCCGGCGTCGAGACGGCGACCGTTCTCGCGCGGGCGGAGGCTCATAGTGGTGACGCGGTTCTCGTCGCCTACTACGTCCCCGAGACCGTTTCCCCGGACGTGGTGCGGGATGCGCTGGCCGCGAAGCTTCCCCGGCACATGATCCCCTCGGCGTTCGTCCCGCTCGCCGCGCTGCCGCTGACCCCGGCGGGCAAGCTCGACCGCGCCGCGCTGCCCGCCCCCGAGGCCGCCGGGAACGACCGGCAGCCACTGGAGATGGACGAGCGGACCCAGGCCGTCGCCGCGCTGTTCGAGGAGGTGCTCGGCCGCGCGAACATCGGGCCGGACGACGACTTCTTCGCGCACGGCGGCCACTCGCTGCTCGCGACCCGCCTCGTCGCGCGCATCCGCTCCACGCTCGGCGTCGACGTCGGGATCCGTGCCGTGTTCGAGGCGCGCACAGTCGCCGGAATCGCCGCGCGCATCTCGGAAAGCAACGCCGCGACCACCGTCAGGCCCGCCCTCGTCCGCCGATCGCCGGGAAACGACTGATGGCGCCCGACACCACGCTGATCCCACTGTCGTCCGCGCAACGTGAGGCGCTGGACGACTTCCTCCGGCAGGGTCCGAACCCGATGCACAACATGGTCCTGACTCTGCGACTGCTTGGCCCGCTCGATGCCAATGCCCTGTCACGTGCCGTGGACGACGTCCTGCTGCGGCACGAACCGCTACGCACGTCGTTCCCCGCCACGGACGGCGACGGACCCCGGTACCAGGCCATCTTCCCTGGCCTGCCGCCCACGGCCAGGATGCGGCAGACCGACAATCCCGCGTCGGACACGCTCGACATCCTCAACGCCGAGTACGGCCGCGCCTTCGATCCGACCGTCGAGGTGCCGATCCGGGTCAGGCTGCTGCGGATCAGCGAAGACGAGCACGTCCTGTGCATCGTGCTGCACCACATCGCGGGCGACGGCTGGTCCCTGCGCGTGCTCTGCGACGACCTCGGCACCGCGTACTCGGCACGGAAGCAGGGCGGCAGCGGCGCAGAACCCGCGTGGCCGCCGCTCGAGATCCGCTACAGCGACTACGCGTACTGGCAGCGCGACCTGCTCGGCGACGAGAACGACCCGGCGAGCCTCGCGTACCGGCAGCTCGCGTACTGGCGCGAAACGCTGCGCGGCGTTCCCGACGAGCTCGCCCTGCCGTTCGACCGGCCGCGCCCCGAGGTTCCGAGCTACCACGGCGTGCAGCTCGACGCGAACCTGGACGCCGGCCTGCACGCCCGCCTGCTGGAACTCGCCCGCGCCATGGACGTGACGCTGTTCATGATCGCGCAGGCGGCGGTCTGCGTGGTGCTGGCGCGGCACGGCGCGGGGACCGACATCCCGCTGTCCTCGGTGCTCGCCGGGCGCGTCGAGGCGGTGTTGGAACCGCTCGTCGGCAACTTCGTCAACGTTCTGGTTCTGCGCACGGACCTGAGCGGCGACCCCACGTTCCGCGAAGTGCTCGACCGCGTCCGCGCCGCCGACCTCGCCGCGTACGACCACGCCGACCTGCCCTTCGGCCGCGTATGCGAGCTGCTGCCGCGCGCGCCGCAGACGATGATCGCCTTCGATACCGGCGGCCTGGAGGAGCTGGAACTCGACGGGCTCGTCGTCATCCCCGAGCCGATCACGCCGACCGGGGCCAAGCGCGACCTGGCGTTCCTCTTCGTCGACAGCTACGACCAGGACGGCAAACCGGCGGGCATCGCGGGAGCCCTGCAGTACGCGTCGGACCTCTTCGACGCGCCGACCGTCCAGCTACTCGCCGACGACCTGCTTCGGCTGCTGGCCGTCGTTGCCGAGAACCCTGATATCGCCTGCCTCAGCGAAGGAGGACTTCCGCGATGACGGTGGACACCGAAGTCGAAGAGTACGAATTCCCCGTGTCGGCAGCGCAGGAGCGGCTCCTCGTCCTCGAGCGCCTGACGCCGGGGACAGCGCAGTACGCGATCTACGCGGCGTACGCGGTCGACGGCCCGTTCGACGCCGCAATCTTCGAGCGCTGCGTCAGGATCCTGACCGAGCGGCACGAGGCGCTGCGTACCACGTTCCGCGTCGTCGATGGCGAGTTCGTGCAGGTCATCCGAGGCAGTGCGCCATCCGGCCTACGCGTCGAGCGCGGCGTTCCGATCGCGGACGTGGACGACCTGCTGACCACCGAAGCGTCCCGACCATTCGACCTCGAACACGGTCCGCTGCTTCGTGTCCTGATCATCGAGGTCGAAGACGGTACGCACCGGATCCTGCTGGCCACGCACCACCTCGTCGCCGACGGCTGGTCGCTGAACCTGATCGTCCGCGAGCTGTCCGCCTGCTACGCCGCGCTGCTCGCCGACCGCGAACCCGCCGACCTCCTCTCAGAACCTGCTCTCCAATACGCCGACTACGCAGTCTGGCAGCGCGAGCAGACCGCCGCTGGCGCCTACGCCGGCCAGGTCGCCTACTGGCGCGAGGCACTGAAGGACGCGCCGCCGGTCCTCACCCTGCCCGCCGACCTACCTCGACCTCAGGTGCGCAGCGCGGCAGGCGCGCACCACCTGTTCGAGATCCCCGATACCACCACGGCCGCGCTCGACCGGCTCGCCCGCGAGGTCGGCGTCACTCCGACTATGGCGTGGTTCGCCGCGTCCGCCGTATTCCTCGGCCGCCTCGCCGGACAGTCGGAAGTCGTCGTCGGCACGCCTGTCGCGGGCCGAGATCGCGCCGACCTGCAGGACGTCGTCGGAATGTTCGTCAATACCCTGGCTCTACGAGTCGATCTCGGCGAGGGCCAGGCCTCGGTCTCGTTCCGCGATCTGCTCTCCCGTACCCGCGATGCCTTCCTCGGCGCGCAGGACAACCAGGACGTCCCGTTCGATCTCGTGGTCGAAGCCCTCGCACCGGAACGCGGGCTCGATCAGGACCCTGTCTACCAGGTCGTCTGCTCGCTCGAGGACGCCGACGGACTGCCGCTGGCCCTCGACGGCGCCGACGTGCGGCGGCTCGAACTGTTCCTGGACGTCGCGAAGTTCGACTTCATGGCCCAAGCCGAACGCGCCACCGCCACTGCCACCGGCCTGCGCGTGCGCTTCGTCTACCGCACCGAACTGTATTCGCCCTCGACGATCGAACGCTGGGCCGGGCTGCTGCGCACGCTGCTCGCCGAACTCGTCGCGGACGACGGCCGACGCAGCCTCGCATCAGTCTCCTGGCTCACCGTCGAGGACCGCGACCGCCTGATCAAGCTCGCGACCGGACCCTGGCAGCCGACCGACGACGCGTCCCTCACCGTCGTCGACCTCTTCCAACGCCAGGTCCGCGCCCTGCCCGAGGCAGTCGCCGTCGTGACCCGCGACGAGTCCGTCACGTACTGGGAACTCGACGAGCGTTCGAGCCGCGTCGCCGGGCATCTCGCGGCACGCGGCGTCGGCCCGGGCTCCGTGGTCGGCTTGTCCTTGCCGCGCAGCACGGCGGCGATGCCGGTGGCCGTGCTCGGCGTCCTCAAGACCGGAGCCGCGTACCTCCCGCTCGACCCCGACCACCCGGCCGACCGCTTGAGCCTGCTCGCCGAGGACGCGGGCGCTGACCTGCTGCTCGACGCGCACGCCATGAAGGATGCCGAGGCCGCACAACCGCCGTCCGGAGAAGATGTCCGCCGCGCCGCCGGGCCGCGCGACCTCGCGTACATCGTCTACACCTCCGGGTCCACCGGCCGTCCCAAGGGCGTGGCGATCGAGCACCGCAGCCTCGCCGACTACGTGAGCACCCGGCGCGCGGCCTTCGACGTTTCCGACACGGACCGCGTGGCGAGCCTCGGCGCGTTCACCTTCGACCTCTCCATCTCGGACATGTTCCTCGCGCTGACAGCGGGCGCCGAACTGCACATCTTCGGCGCGGACGAACGGCTCGGCGCGCCGCTCGCGGACCGGCTGCGGGCGGCCCGGATCAGCTGGGTGATGATGCTGCCGTCCATGCTCGCCTCCCTCGATCCGCGCGACTTCCCCGACCTGCGGACGCTGTTCGTCGGCGCGGAGCCGCTCCCGGCCGCGCTGATCGAAAGTTGGGCGCCGGGACGCTCGTTCCGCAACGCCTTCGGGCCGACCGAGGCGACCGTGGCCGCCACGGCCGCCGAGCTCAGCGCAGGCGACGCGCCGGTCATCGGACGGCCGCTGCCGAACGCGCGCGTCTACGTACTCGACGATCGGCTGCAACCGGCGCCCCTCGGCGTCGTCGGCGAGATCTACATCGCCGGTCCGGGCCTGGCACGCGGCTATGTGGGCCGAGCGGCGCTGACCGCCGAACGCTTCGTGGCCGACCCGTTGGGCCCGCCCGGAGCCCGCATGTACCGCAGCGGCGACCTGGGACGATACCTGCCAGACGGCGACGTACTGGAGATCCTCGGCCGCGCCGACGACCAGCTGAAGATACGCGGCTACCGCATCGAGCCGGGCGAGATCGAGGGCGTACTCGCCGGGCACGACGCCGTACGCCGCGCGGTCGTCATCGCGCACGACGACGGCGGCGACGATCGGCGCCTCGTCGCATACATCGTGCCCGAGCGCACGGAAGCCCCGGCCGCCGACACAGAGCTGCGCACGTGGCTGGCCGAACGACTGCCCGCGCACCTCGTCCCCGCAGTCTTCGTCACGCTGGACACGCTGCCGACGACCGCGTCCGGCAAGGTCAACAAGGCCGCGCTGCCCGCCCCGTCCAACGCCCGACCCGAACTGGCACGCGGATACACCGCGCCGCGCACCGAACTGGAGCGGCGGATCGCAGCGGTCTGGGCGCAGGTGCTGCGCCTCGACCGGGTCGGCGTGCACGACAGCTTCTTCGACCTCGGCGGCACTTCGGTCCGGCTGCTCGCCGTGCACAACCTGCTGACCGAGAAGGGCGACCTGGCGGCCCTCGACCTCGTGGCGCTGTTCCGGCACCCGACCGTGGCCGCCCTCGCCGAGCACCTGAGCGGCCCGGCGCCGACTCGGCAACAGGCCGGCGCCGAGCGGGGCGCGGACCGGCGCCGCCGCCTCGACAACCTGCGCCGCACCCCGAACAAGAACGACCGAAAGGCGAATCAGTGAACGGCGAACTCCTGGACTCCCTGCCCGAACGGGCGATCGCGGTCGTCGGGATGAGCGGCCGCTTCCCCGGCGCGCCGACCGTCGACCACTACTGGGCGAACCTGCGCGCCGGGGTGTGCTCGCTGCGGGAGTTCAGCCGGGAGGAACTGCTCGCCGACGGCATCGATCCCGCGCTGCTCGACCGGCCCGACTACGTCGCGGCGAAGGGCTACCTCGAGGACGCCGACCGCTTCGAGGCCGAACTGTTCGGCTTCACCCGCCGCGAGGCCGCACTGCTCGACCCGCAGCACCGACTGCTGCTGGAGACGGCCTGGGGCGCACTGGAGGACGCCGGACGCGATCCGCTCGACGTTGGCGTGCGGACCGGCGTGTACGTCGGCGGCGGAACCAGCGAGCACATGATCGCGGCGCTCGCCGACCCGACCACCGGCGCTGACCTGGGCGCCCTCAACGTCAGGCTGCTGACGGACAAGGACTTCCTCGCCTCGTGGATCTCCTACCGGCTCGGCCTCGACGGACCCGCCATGGCCGTGCAGACCGCGTGCTCGACCTCGCTGACCGCCGTGCACGTGGCGGTGCAGGCGCTGTTGCTCGGCGAGTGCGACCTCGCGCTGGCGGGCGGCGTCGCGATCGACTCCGTGCGCCGCGAGGGCTACGTGCATCAGAGCGGCGGCATCATGTCGCGTGACGGCCGCTGCCGCCCGTTCTCCGCCGAGGCCGACGGGACCGTGCGCGGCAACGGCGTCGGCCTGGTCGCGCTGCGCCGTTTGGAGGACGCGGTGGCCGACGGCGATCCGATCCACGCGGTCATCCGGGGCACGGCCGCTGTCAACGACGGCAGCGACAAGATCGGCTTCACCGCGCCCGGCGAGCGAGGCCAGTTCACCGCGATGACCGAGGCCCTGGCCGCCGCCGACCTCGAACCGGCCGCGATCGGCTACATCGAGATGCACGGCACGGCCACCTCGCTCGGCGACCGCATCGAGGTGGCCGCCACGTCCGCCGCGTACGCCGGAGCCACGCGCGTCGGCATCGGCTCGGTCAAGTCCAACCTCGGCCACCTCGACGCGGCGGCAGGCGTCGCCGGGCTGATCAAGGCCGCGCTGATGGTCCGGCACGGCGAATTCGTGCCCACGGTGAACGTGCAGGAGCCAAACCCGGACCTGGCCCTCGACGCCACCCCGCTCCGGATCGTCGACACCGCCGGAGCGTGGACGACGCTCGACGGCTCCCCCCGCCGCGCAGGAGTCAGCTCAGTCGGACTCGGCGGCAGCAACGTCCACGTCATCCTGGAACAGGCCCCTGACATCGCATCGGCCCCGGCCACCGACAGCGTCGTACTCCCCGTCTCGGCCCGCACCCCCGAGCAGGCAACAGCGACCGCCCACGCCCTCGCCGACGCCCTCGAACAGAACACGAACATCGACCTAGCCACCGCCGCGGCCACGCTCCAGCACGGCCGAGCCCGCCTCACCCACCGAGGCTACGTCGCTGCCAAGAACCGCGCCGAAGCCGTCACCGGTCTGCGCTCGCTCACCACCCACGAGAGCACGACGACGGCCGGCGACGGCGCCCTGTTCGTCTTCCCCGGCCAGGCCAGCCAGTACGTCGGCATGGGCCGTGAACTCTACGAACGCTTCCCCGCCTTCCGCGACGCGCTCGACCGCTGCGCGAACATCCTCCGCACCAGCCACGGAATCGACCCCCGCAGCTGGCTGACCGCTCCCGAGGCCGGAACGCGTGGCGCGACGGAGTACTGGCAGCCGACGATCGTCAGCGTCGAGTACGCGGCCGCCGAACTGCTGCGCAGCCGAGGCGTCGAGCCCGCCGCGATGGTCGGCCACAGCATCGGCGAGTACGTGGCGGCACACCTCGCCGGAGTCCTCTCCCTGGACGACGCCCTGCGCCTGGTCGCCGAGCGCGGCCGCCTGATGGCCGACGCTCCCCCGGGCGCCATGCTCGCTGTCCGCGCCGCCGAGAACGACGTGGCCCGACTCCTCTCCACCTCCGTGGACCTGGCCGCCGTGAACGGCCCGGAATCCTGCGTCGTCGCGGGCACTCCCGAAGCCGTGGCACGACTCGCCGAATCCCTGACCGCCAACCGCATCATCCACCGCGACCTCGGCGTCAACTACGCCTTCCACTCCCGCCTGATGGACGACGTCCTCGACGAGTTCCGCGCGATCGTCGCGAAGGAGGTCTCCCTCAACGCACCTACCGGCAACGGCTATGTCTCGACCGTCTCCGGCACCTGGATCACCCCGGACCAGGCGACCGATCCGAACTTCTGGACCGACCAGATCCGCCGCCCCGTACGCTTCGCCGACGCCGTACGGACGGCCGGTGCGGCGGTGCCCGGCCCGATCGTCGAGGCGGGCCCGGGCGCCGGACTCGACGGACAGGCCAGGCGAATCCTCGACGGACGCCCCGCTTACCCCCTGCTCGGCCGTGGCGGAACGGAGGAGACCAGCGCCCTGACGACGTTCGGCGCCCTCTGGCTCCACGACGTACCGGTGACCCTCAACGACCCGACGCCGCGCCGCGGCCACCTCCCCGGCTACCACTTCGCAGGCACGTCCTACGGCGCCCTCTCGCTACGCCCGCAGCCTGCGCACGTCCCCGGCTCCGACTCCAACTCCGACTCGTCTCCCGAACCCGAACCCGTCATCGAAGAGTCACCCGACCTCGACAGCGTGGAGGAGCGCATCGCCGAACTGCTCCGCACCACGCTCGGCGTGAGCGAGCCCGAAGACCAGGAAGTCTCGTACCTCGCGGCAGGCGGCGAGTCACTCACCGCCGTGCACCTCGGCGGCCGCCTGCGCGACGACTTCGGGCTCGAGGTCCCCATCACACTGCTCCTCGAACCGATCCCGCTGCGCGCGCTGGCCAAGCGGATCGCCGCCGAGGGCCAGCCCCCCGAGGACGGCCTGCTCGCCTCCCTCCTCGGCGAACTCGAAGCCGAGTCCGGCGCCGAGTCCGGGGAGTGACGACAGCCGAACGAACGACACCCTTGACGCCCACCATGGTCTAGTCCAGTTTTTGAAGGGCGTATCTCCCAACCCACAAGGAGATTTCCGATGGACCACCACCACTCCGCCACCAACCCGTCCCTCACCCGCCGCACCCTGCTGCGCGGCGCGGGGCTCGCGACCGTCGCCGTCGTCGGCGCGTCCTCGCTCGTCGCCCGCGCCGGGACGGCCCGCGCCGCCACGAAGTCGGGCCCGATCACGACCGCGTACGTCGAGGTCAACAACAACAGCTTCGCCAACGTCGGCAAGTACACGCTGGCCTCGAACGGGGCCAACGTGTTCGACATCGGCATCATCTTCGCCGCGAACATCAACTACGACGGCAGCAAGGCCACCCTGTACTTCAACCCGCAGGTGCAGGCCGTGCTCGACAACGCGGCGACCGAGATCGCGCCGCTGCAGGCCAAGGGCATCAAGGTCCTGCTCTCGATCCTCGGCAACCACGAGGGCGCCGGGTTCGCCAACTTCCCCGACCAGGCGAGCGCGGCGGCGTTCGCGTCGCTGCTGTCCAACGCCGTGGCCACGTACGGCCTCGACGGCATCGACTTCGACGACGAATACGCCGACTACGGCACGAACGGCACCGGGCAGCCGAACGACTGGTCGTTCCCGTACCTCGTGCAGGCGCTGCGCAACGACCTGCCGGACAAGCTCATCACCCTCTACTTCATCGGGCCCTCTTCGACAACGTTGTCGTACAACGGGATCAACGTCGGAGACCTGATCGACTACAGCTGGAACCCGTACTACGGCACCTGGGGCGTACCCGACGTCCCCGGCCTGACGAACGCGCAACTCGCCCCCGCGGCGATCGACATCCAGAACACCGACTCGTCGACCGCGAGCAGCCTGGCCCAACAGACCGTGTCCGGCGGCTACGGCGTCTTCAACACCTACAACCTCCCCGACACCGACGCGAGCGCGTACATCTCGTCCTTCACCCAGCAGCTGTACGGCAGCGCCGCCCTCTACTCGTCCGGCTCCAGCGCGGTGACCTACAACAACACCGGCATCGGCAACGACAACTCCTCCGGCGCCAACTTCGACGGCGGCGGCTACGCCTACTCGGCCCAAGCCCTCTCCGCGGCCGGCATCACCCCGGGCTCGAAGATCACCGCGTCCGGCAAGACCTTCACCTGGCCCAACGTCTCCGCCGGCACAGCCGACAACTACCAGGCCGGCGGCCAGACCGTGGCCGTCTCCGGCAGTTCCGGCACCATCGCCTTCCTCGGCGCCTCCACCAACGGCCCCTCCACCGGCACCGCGACCGTGCACTTCACCGACGGCACCACCCAGAGCGTGACCCTGTCCTTCTCCGACTGGACCCTCAACGGCGGCAGCGCCTCAGTCCAGTCCGGCAACACGAAGGCCATCACCACCTCCTACCGCAACAACAGCTCCGGCACCCGGCAGACCGTGGGCACTAACATCTTCGCCACCAGCCCCATCTCCCTCACCTCCGGCAAGACCGTCGCCAGCGTGACCCTCCCCTCCAGCACCAACCAAGGCGCGCTGCACGTGTTCGCCATCGCTGCCTGACCCCAACCGCACCACAACGGCCGCTCCAGTCCGCTGGAGCGGCCGTTTTCCGTCGTACATCCTCCGCGTCCGTGGCGAAGAACGCAGTCGGGCGACGGGCGGCCACGACCTGCCGGGCCGTCCGTCAGAACACTTAGCGAGCATGAACGTCATGCTGCATCACTGCTCGGCACGGGAGGCTCGAAGCTGATGGACCTCGTCATCGGACTCTGCTATTTCCTCGGCATGATCATCACGACCGGCGTGCAACGGGCGCGCATCGGAATGACCCTCATGGGCACGCTCAGCGCCCGGACGGTGTTCGGAAGTCTCCCGTGGTTCCTCGTCTGCACGGTGTCCATTCTGTTCTGGCCGATCGCCCTCATCGCCTGGTTGGCGCAAGGCAGGAGGGAGACGCCCTGGGAGCTCATCGAGGCTCCGCGCGACGGAGCGCTCCTGGTCCGGCGGCGCAGGCCCTAGCGGCAAGGAGGCCGGAGAAGCATGCCACTGTTCAACCGCCGTGAGCGCGGTCAGTCACCGGCCCGCGCCTCGTCACGGCTTCCCGCCGACATGGCCCGGCAGCTCGAGGTTCACGCGCGTTCCCTGTGGGATCTGCGCGGCGGAGTGCGATCGACGCTGCGGATCGACCAGATGTACTTCCTGGCCCAGGAAGACCGCGACGGCTTCCTGCGAGAACTGCGGGCCGTCGTCGAGCGGGCCGGAGGCTGGGCCGCGCTCGGCGGGAAGTACCTCGTGACGGACATCCTGCCCATCGAGACCGACACGGAGGACTTCAACGCCATCGTGCTCGCGGGCTACCAGTTCCTCCGCAAGAACGGTGCTCCGCCCATCCGGCTCAGCCCGAACGACCACACCCTGTGGCAGCGGGTGAACACCCGAGGAGAACCGTGGCTCGTCTGGCGCGATCCGCCGCCGGACACGCTCACGCCGCTGCGACCGGACGAGATCCGCAAGGTCGCGGAGATCAAGAGGGCCGACGGCTACACGAACACCATCCTCGTCAGGCAGGACGGCCCCTCGAAATTCACCGCGGTCATCGAGGGCGCATACAGCGAGGAAGACCCCCGTCTGAGCCGCAACGACTGGCACACCGCCTCATCGCTGCACGACCTCTACATACGCATCGCCGAAAGCAGCCAGACGCCGACGGACTGGGCGGCACCCGATCTTCAACCGTACTTCCCCCTACCGCCCATGACGATCTGAACATGTATCGCGCCTTGAGCGGGACCCCGCCCCCACCGGCTCAGCGCAGCCAGTGCCGGGAGTAGAGGCGGGGGATTTCGAAGGAGGCCGTGGGACCGTTCGCGTCCGCGCCGACTACTCTGCGGAGGAAGCCGAGGCGTGCGAGGAGTCGTGTCTGTTCGCTGGCTTCTCCTTCCGCGGCGGCGAAGAGGTGCTCGACCTTCGACTGGGTGAACTCGGAGAGCATGGCCGTGCGGCAGTTGTTCACGAAGGTGGGTGCCACCTTGAAATCGTCGATGATCTCGTTGAAGCAGAGTTCGGCGATGCGATCCATCGCCTGGGTGGCGGCGGCGGCACTGAACACTGGGAGCGCGGAGACGGGCTCGTGCGGTGCCGGGGAGTATTCGCGGGCGTAGTAGAGGAACAGCACGGCGAGGCGGGGTTGGATGTGGCCGTTGCCGTTGCTCAGTGAGTCGAGCAGCCAGTGCTCGACCGCCTCGCCTTCGATCTCTCGGGGGAAGAGCAGTTCGAGTACGGCGCGGGCGTCCACCGTGCCTCTGTCGGTGCGGAGCCGTTCGGCCAGATGCTGCAATGCCGGATTGGCCAGGGCGCGGCGTGCCAGGACCTGCAGCCATTCGGTTGGCGACCAGGTGATCTCGAATGTCCGCGACACCGCCTTGCTGATTTCCTGGGGCTGGCTGAGCTCAAGGAGGTCGGTGCGCAGGAACAGCATCACTCCGAGGCGCGGCATCAGTGCTATCGCCGATTCCGCCTGCAGCAGAGCTTGGATCAGCTTCTGTTGGACTTGGCGGTCATACATGAAGTTCTCGTCGATGCGATCGAACAGGATGAAGAACCGCCGGTCGGAACCCTTGAGGAACGAGTCCAGCTTCTCCAGGAACGCTTTGACGTCCGTGGCGGATCGCGCGGTACGTGTCGTCGGACTCGCGCCGACACCGGCCTGCGACGGTAGTTGGGCGGACAGCGTTGCCGGGCCGATGCTGAAGGTGAGCGTGGTTCCGCCGATCATGCGGCCGAGTCTCGCCACGCCGCGCCGGAGTGCGGCGCGGCGGATGGGAAGTCCGAAGGTCTGCCGCAGTTCGCGTGCCGCGTGGCGCAGCTGCTTCGGTACGGGGTTCGGCAGTGCATCGGTGGCGAGTGCGGCGATGACCACCAGCCAGGCGGCCCTGAGTGTCTCGGTGTTCGCCGAGGAGGGGTCGATGATGCGTTGCAGGAGGTCTCCGCTGTCGGTGGCCGAGCGCATGACCAGCTTTCCCGGCGGGAGTGCGGCGAGCTCACGGAATACGGCGCTCTTCCCCGATCCGCGGCCTCCGACGATCCGGGACCGGCTCCCGCCTGCGATGTCCTCGAGGAACGGGCGCCGGACGAAGCTGGAATCCAGCAGGCGGTCGAATTCGGCGGCTTCGGCGCCGAAGGCGAGGTCCGCGACTCGGAACGGATGCTTGAGCACGAGCCGGGTGCGGAAGTACTCGGCGACGGGTTCGTCGAGGAACTGCGCGGTTCCGGGCAGGCCACCCGAGTCGTCCATCCGGACCAGCATGCGCGCCGGATCCGTCTCCAGCAGTTCGCGAAGTCGGCCGGGCGTGCAGCCCGATCGGTCGGCCAGCACACGCACCGTCTCCCGACCGCCCGCCAGCGCCAGATCCTCGAGGGCACGGTCCACGTCCTTCGGCCACTCTGCGCGAGCGATCGCGGGAGTGATCAGCCAGTGGAGCCACGTACCGAGTGCGGCGTCGTCGCGCGGCTGGCGCTCGGTCCGCGCCGTCGTGTCCAGTTCAGTCGCCAATCGACGGAGCAGGGGATCCGTCCGCAGGCGTCCGAGCGGCAGAAGTTCGACGAGTTGGAAGCCGGGCAGGCGCAGGAACATGTTGGGGGGAAGCTCGGTCAACCCGAAGACGAATCGCCAACCCGCCAGGGTGTGGGTGAGGTACTCCAACGCCGACAGCACCGCGGGCAACTCGGCGGGATCCGGCTGGTCACCAAGCGAGTCGAAGATGAGAACCGGCGTCGGCCCGTCGGCCCCGCGCAGCTGGTCGGCCATTTCGCCGAGGTCCGGCAGCCAGCCGGCCCGCCCGCGCCTTCGACGTATGAGGCCGTCTCCCAACGACGTGGTGCGTGCCGCGCGTTCGAACTGGTCGACGAGGTCCGCCGCCAGCATCGGGCCGTCCGCGGCGCCGCGGTACAGGACGATCTCGCCGGCGTCTTCCAAACGGTCTCGCAGCATCCGCAGCATCGTCGAAGTGCCCGCGGCGCGCGGGCCGGAGACGAGTACGCCTACGACGTCGGGCTCATGCAGATAGTCGTAGGCGAGGTCGTACTCCGGGCGCGGGACTAAAGGAACCTCGGGTGACGGCACTCTCACAGTCTGCATCGCCCGCACAGGGTTCGGCCATACACATCAACGACGCCGCTAAGGCTTGGCGCGCACCGCGGGTCGGTCGAGTGCTTCGGCCAAGTGGTCGAGGACTGTTTCGATCCCGGTGTCCGTGCCGATCGCGTCGAGCATTTCCGCCTGCACGCGGTCGATCGCCGGGGCGAGTCGCGCGTGGAGTCGGAGCCCGCGGTCGGCGGCGTGGACCAGGACTCTGCGACGGTCGGCGGGGTCGGGGTGGCGGTAGACGAGATTGTCGGCGACGAGGCGGTCGATGAGCTTGGTCGCGGTGGGCGCGGGGAGCAGGGCGAAGTCGGCGAGTTCGGTCATCGTGTGGCCTCGGCCGTCGGCGAGCAGGGCGAGCGCGCGCCACTGCTCGATCGAGCAGCCCGCGGCTTCGGCGTCCAGGACGGCGGCGAGGCGGCGGGTGGCGAAGTGCTCGGCCCGGCTGAGCAGATGCACCAGATCACGCTGGGGTTTCGCGGTGCTCACAGTGCCGCCCCTTCCTTTTGGCTCACCGCGTGCGCGGGTCTGGACGTGCAGGCTACCGGCAGTTCAGGATGGCTGGCATGTCCCCGGAGACCGAGTTGACGGCGGCCTTGGTCATACCGCTGAGCGGTCCGGCCGGGGTCTTCGGGCCGTCGTGCGAGCTCTCGGCCCGGCTGGCGGTCGCGGAGCTGAACGACGCGGGCGGGGTGCTCGGGCGTCAACTGCGGGTGTTGCCGGTGGACGGGGGCCGTGCGCCGGAACTGGTGGCCGCCGAGGTCGAGGCGCTGGTGTCGATCGGCGCGGTCGACGCGGTGGTGGGCTGGCATATCTCGGCGGTGCGGCGCGCACTGGTGCCGCGGATCGCCGGTCGGGTGCCGTACATCTACACCGCGCAGTACGAGGGCGGCGAGCGAACGCCGGGGGTGTTCGTGACCGGTGAGACTCCCGTGCGGCAGCTTCTTCCGGCGATGCGGCTGCTGGCCGAGTCGCACCGGGTGCGTCGCTGGTTCGTGGTCGGCAACGACTACGTGTGGCCGCGGGTCACGGCGCGTGCGGCTGTCCGGTACGCGCGTTCGTGTGGCGGTCGCGTGTGCGGCGAGGCGTTCGTGCCGCTGGGCACGGAGGACTACGCCGCGACTCTGCGGTCGATCGAGCGCAGCGAGGCGGACGTGGTGCTGATGCTGCTGATCGGCGCGGACGCCGTGCACTTCAATCGCGGCTACGCGGCGGCCGGGCTGCATCAGCGCGCCCTGCGACTGAGCACGCACATGGACGAGAACATGCTGATGGCCGCCGGACCGGAGGCGACCGAGGGCCTGTGGGCTGCGGCCGCCTACTTCGAGACGCTGGCGACCGCCGAGAGCCTGGATTTCAACGGCCGTTACGCGGCGCGGTTCGGGACGCAGGCGCCGGTGCTCAGCAGCCTCGGCGAGTCCTGCTACGAGGGGGTGCGGCTGCTGGCGGCGCTGGCGGACCAGGCGCGCAGCCTCGATGTCCGCACCATGATTCGCACGGGCCGGTCGGCGGCGTATCAGGGTCCGCGCGGGGCGGTCTCGCTGCACGGCAATCACGTGGAGCAACCCATCTATCTCGCGCGAGCCGACGCCTTCGACTTCGACATCGTCGCGCAACTCTAGCGACGCCACTCATGGTAGGGCCCCCGATCCCGAGATACCCCTTCGAAGAAATAGTTTCTCTGTGAAGTAACGCCGCGTAACACGGGCTCAACACGTGCGCGCCACGCTGCCGGACATGACAGAGACCGAGACCCGTGCCCCGGAGCGGCGGACCTACCACCGCTGGGCGAAGAACGACACGCTGGAGGACTACTCGCTGCGCTACGCGCCGAAGTCCTTCCGCCGCTGGAGTCCGTACGTCGTCGCGACCACCGCGCTCGGCGGCATCGCGTACCTCGCGGACTTCGCGATCGGCGGCTCGATCGCCATCTCCTACGGCTTCACCAGCGCGGCCGTCGCGATCCTGATCGCCGCGGTCATCATCTTCGCCACCGGAATCCCGATCGCGTACTACTCGGCGAAGTACTCCGTGGACATGGACCTGCTCACCCGCGGCGCCGGGTTCGGCTACCTCGGCTCCACGCTGACCTCGATCATCTACGCCAGCTTCACCTTCATCTTCTTCGCCCTCGAAGGCTCGATCATGGCGCAGGCCTTCCAGCTCGGCCTGCACATACCCCTCGCGGTCAGCTACCTGATCGCGTCGCTGCTCGTGATCCCGCTCGTCATCTACGGCATGACGGCGCTGTCGAAGATGCAGGTGTGGACGCAGCCGATCTGGCTGATCCTGATGGTCGCGCCGTTCATCGCCATCGCGATCAAGGATCCGGGCGAGTTCGCCAGGTTCACCCACTTCGGCGGCGACTCGGCGAGCGGCGCCGGATTCACGATCCTCGGTGCCGGGGCCGGGGCGGGCGTCGCGCTCTCGCTGATCGCGCAGATCGGCGAGCAGGTCGACTACCTGCGCTTCATGCCGGACAAGACCCCGCAGAACGCGAAGAAGTGGTGGGCCTCCGTGCTGACGGCCGGCCCCGGCTGGGTCGTGCTCGGCGCGCTCAAGCAGCTCGGCGGCGCGTTCCTCGCGTTCTACGTCACCGAGAAGATCGGGAAGTCGGTCGCGGACGAGCCGATCCAGCAGTACCTGCTCGGCCTGAAGACCTTCGCCGCGCCCGTCGCGCTGGGCCTGGCCACGTTCTTCGTCGTGCTCTCCCAGATCAAGATCAACTCGACGAACGCCTACTCGGGCTCGCTGTCCTGGTCCAACTTCTTCTCCCGCGTCCTGCACAAGCACCCCGGCCGCGTCGTGTGGATCTTCCTGAACGTCGGCATCTCGCTCGCCCTGATGGAGGGCGGCGTCTTCGGGTTCCTCAACAACGTCCTCGGCTTCTACTCGAACGTCGCGATCGCCTGGATCGGCGCCGTGACCGCCGACCTCGTCATCAACAAGCCGCTGAAGCTCAGCCCGTCCTACATCGAGTTCAAGCGCGCGCACCTGTACAACTTCAACCCGGTCGGCTTCGGCTCGATGCTGATCGCCTCGGCAGTCTCGATCGCCGCGTACTTCAACGCGTTCGGCGCCTACGCCAAGGCCTTCTCGCCGCTGATCGCGCTCGCCATCGCCATGGTCCTCTCGCCGATCCTCGCCTACGCGACGAAGGGCAAGTACTACATCGCCCGCGTCGACGAGATGGAGCAGCCGCTGATCGTCGACGGACTGCTGTCCATGGTCGAAATCGGCTGCACCGTCTGCACGGACACCTTCGAGCGACCCGACATGGCCGCCTGCCCCTTCCACAAGGGCGCGATCTGCTCGCTGTGCTGCAGCCTGGAAGCCGCGTGCCACGACGCGTGCAAGAAGGCAGCAGTCTGATGCTCCTGTCGCCGCACGAGCAGGAACGCCTGCTCATCCACGTCGCCGCCGGACTCGCCAAGGAGCGGCGGGCCCGGGGGTTGCGCCTGAACTACCCGGAGTCGGTCGCCGTGATCAGCTCGTTCCTGATGGAGGGGGCCCGCGACGGGCGCAGCGTCAGTGAACTGATGGACGCCGGACGGCGCGTGCTCACCGTCGAGGACGTGCTCGACGGGGTGCCGGAGCTGGTCGACGAGGTGCAGATCGAGGCGACCTTCCCGGACGGCACCAAGCTCGTCACCGTCCACCGGCCGATCGGATAAGGGCACTGATGGAAAACGCACAGCCGTCGGTCCCCGGCGAGTACCTGCTCGCCGGGGAACCGGTCACCCTCAACGCCGGCGCGCCGCGCACGACGCTGCCGGTGCTCAACGCGGGCGACCGGCCGGTGCAGGTCGGCTCGCACTACCACTTCGCCGAGGCCAACCCGGCGCTTCGGTTCGACCGCGACGCCGCATGGGGCCAGCGCCTGGACATCCCGGCGGGCACGGCGGTCCGGTTCGAGCCCGGCCTGGCCCGCGAGGTCGATCTCGTCCCCATCGCCGGGCGACGCGTCGTGACCGGGCTGCGCGGCACCGCCGGAGGTCCGCTCGATGGCTGAGATATCCCGCGACCGCTACGCCGCGCTCTACGGCCCGACCGTCGGCGACCGGGTACGCCTGGCCGACACGAACCTGCTCATCGAGGTCGAGCGGGACCTGTGCACCGAATCGGGCTACGGCGAGGAGGCGGTGTTCGGCGGCGGCAAGGTGATCCGCGAGTCGATGGGCATGGGCCACGTCACCCGCGTGCACCGGGACACGCCCGGCAGCCCGGACACCGTGATCACCGGTGTCATCGTGCTGGACCACTGGGGAATCGTGAAGGCCGACCTCGGCATCCGCGACGGGCGGATCGTCGCGCTCGGCAAGGCCGGGAACCCCGACACGATGAACGGCGTGCACCCGGCGCTCGTGATCGGGCCGTCCACCGAGATCGTCGCCGGCAACGGCAGGATCCTGACCGCGGGCGGGATCGACGGCCACGTGCACCTCATCTGCCCGCAGTCGATCACGGAGGCGCTCGCCTCCGGTATCACGACGCTGATCGGCGGCGGCACCGGCCCGGCCGAGGGCAGCAAGGCCACCACCGTCACCCCGGGCGCCTGGCACCTGGCCCGGATGTTCGAGGCCTTAGACGTCTGGCCGATCAACTTCGCGTTGCTGGGCAAGGGGAACACGACCAACGAAGACGCGCTGTGGGAGCAGCTGAAGGCGGGCGCCGCGGGCTTCAAGATCCACGAAGACTGGGGCGCCACCCCCGCCGCGATCGACGTGTGCCTGCGCGTCGCCGAGGCCTCCGGGGCACAGGTCTCGATCCACACGGACACGCTGAACGAGGCCGGATTCGTCGAGGACACGATCGCCGCGATCGCCGGCCGCGCCATCGAGGCCTACCACGTCGAAGGCGCGGGCGGCGGGCACGCACCCGACATCATCACCGTCGCCGGGCTGCCGAACTTCCTGCCCGCCTCCACGAATCCGACCAGGCCGCACACCGTCAACACCATCGACGAGCATCTCGACATGCTGATGGTCTGCCACCACCTCTCGCCCTCGATCCCGGAGGACCTCGCCTTCGCCGAGTCGCGCATCCGCCCGACCACGATCGCCGCCGAGGACGTGCTGCACGACCTCGGCGCCATCTCGATGATCGGCTCGGATTCGCAGGCGATGGGCCGGATCGGCGAGATCGTCATCCGCACCTGGCAGACCGCGCACACAATGAAGGCCAGGCGCGGCGCGTTGCCCGGCGACGACCGTGCGGACAACCACCGCGCGCGCCGCTACGTGGCCAAGTACACGATCGGCCCCGCGATCACGCACGGCATGGACGGCGAGATCGGCTCCGTCGAACCCGGGAAGCTCGCCGACCTCGTCCTGTGGGATCCGCGCTTCTTCGGCGTGCGGCCGAGCCTGGTGATCAAGGGCGGGGCGATCGCGTGGGCGGCGATGGGCGACGCCAACGCCTCCATCCCGACCCCGCAGCCGGTGCTGCCCCGGCCGATGTTCGGCGCGTACGGCGGCGCGGCACCCGCGACCAGCCTCGCCTACGTCGCACCGGCCGCACTGGCGGACGGACTGGCCGAGCGGCTCGACCTGCGCAGGGAACTCGTCGCCCAGAAGGACGTCCGCGGGCTGACGAAGGCCGACCTGCCGGAGAACACCGCGCTGCCGAGGATCGAGGTCGACCCGGACACCTTCACCGTGCGCATCGACGGGGACGTGGTGGAACCGACCCCGGCGCAGTCCCTGCCGCTGACCCAGCGCTACTTCCTGTTCTGAGCCCTCTGCCATGAACCTGACCGCGCTCCTCATCCTCGCCGACAGCCGCCTGCCGGCAGGCACACACGCCCACTCGGGTGGTCTCGAAGCCGCAGTCGCCGCCGAACGGGTGAACGACGCCCATGAGCTGTACGAGTTCCTGCTCGGCCGACTGACCACGACCGGCCTAGTGGGAGCGGCATTCTCCGCCGCCGCCCTCGACGCCGTGGACCTCGCTCAACTCACCGAACTCGACTCCGAATACGACGCGCGCACCCCGTCTCCCGCGCAACGCCGCGTATCCCGCTCGCTCGGGCGGCAGTTGCTGCGCGCGGCGAGTGCGGGCTGGTCCGGTCCGATGCTGAGCGCGGCCGCCACCGTGCACCCCGCCGGCCCGCACCAGCCGATCGCCTTCGGTGCAGCCGGTTCAGCAGCGGGCCTGAGCCCGAGCGACGTCGCCACCGCGTCCGCGCTCGGCTCCGTGACCGGCCCGGCGAGCTCCGCCACCCGGCTCACGGGCATCGACCCCGACTCCGTCACCGCGGTACTCGCCGCGCTCGAACCCCACGTCCAAGCCACCGCCGGCGCCGCGACGAAAGCCGCGCTCGGCCCGTACAGCGAACTGCCCTCGTTCAGCGCGCCGCGCCTGGACATCTCGGCAGAACACCACAGCACATGGGAGGTGCGTCTCTTTGCATCGTAGGCATCCGGAAGACGAGAACGCGGGCGGCGGCGGACTGCGGCTGCGGCCCGCGCGCACCGGAGGACCGCTGCGCGTCGGCATCGGCGGACCGGTCGGCTCCGGCAAGACCGCCCTCGTCGCAGCCCTCTGCCGCGCACTGCGGGAGGACTACTCGCTCGCCGTCGTCACCAACGACATCTACACCCGCGAGGACGCCGAGATCCTGCTGCGCCAATCCGTGCTCGAACCCGAACGGATCAGCGCCGTGGAGACCGGCTGCTGCCCGCACACCGCGATACGCGACGACATCTCCGCCAACCTCGAAGCCGTCGAGGCCCACGAACGCCGCTTCGACCCGCTCGACCTCGTGCTGATCGAGAGCGGCGGCGACAACCTCACCGCCACCTTCAGCAAGGGCCTGATCGACCGGCAGATCTTCGTCATCGACGTCGCCGGCGGCGACAAGGTCCCGCGCAAGGGCGGACCCGGCATCATCGCCTCCGACCTGCTGGTCGTCAACAAGACCGACCTCGCCGAACTCGTCCACTCCGACCTGGCCGTGATGCGCCGCGACGCCGCGAAACAGCGCGGCCACCGCCCGACCGTCTTCACCTCGCTGACCGCCGACCCCCTGGCCACCGACGTAGCCACCTGGATCACGCAACTGATCGCCCAACGCCGCGCCGAATCCCACACCGACACCGACACCGCATCGCACCAGGTCCCGAGCCCTGCGTGAAAGCCGCCGCCCGCCTCGTCGCCGAAGCCCGCCCGGACGGCAGCACCCGCCTGACCGAACTAGTCGGCCAGGCGCCACTCCTGCTGCGCCAAACACATACGGGCACTGAGACGTCAGCCGCGCGCGTCCACCTGGTCGGCGGCGCAGCAGGACCCGTCGGCGGCGACGAACTCCACCTCGACGTGCACCTCGGCCACGGCGCCGAAGTGCACGTCGAGAGCGTCGCCGCCTCCCTGGCCCTGCCCGCCCCCCAACCGCGCGAATCAACACTCGACATCAACGTGCGCATCGAAGCGGGCGCCGCCCTCACCTGGAACCCCCAACCACTGATCGCCGCGTACGGCGCCCTCCACCGCACCACCGTCCACATCGAAATGGCCGAAGACGCCCGCCTGACCTGGCACGAACAAACCCTCCTAGGCCGCCACAACGAACCACCCGGCTCCGCCACAACCCGCCTACGCGTACGCCGCGCCGAAAGGACCCTCCTCGACCACACGCTAGCCGTCGGCCCGCACTTCCCCGGTTCGCTGGGCCCAGCCGTAGCCGGAACCGACCGAGCCAGCGCCACCACCCTCATCGTCGACCCGACCTGGACCGACGTGCCCCCCGACAAGCGCCTCACCCTCACCCCCCACGACACCGCCGACCACGCCATCGCCGTACTCCCCCTCGACGCACCAGCCGTCGTCATCAGCGCCCTGGCCCCCGACGGCCTAACCCTCCAACGCCTACTCGCCGTGCAGGCAGGACAACTGTGGTCTTGCTCCAATCACGATGCTCCACGCAGACGGTAGAGTGCTCGCCATGATCACGGACGAAGAGGCCAAGGCACGGACGACCTCCACGCGCGTTGTGCGGAGCCTTCTCATACTCGGCTGCGTGTGCTGCTGTGTCTTGCTCCCCTTCCTCCTCGTGCAGCACCTGTACGTCTTCTCGCTGTTCGCAGCCGGACTTGCGGCGATCACCGCCGGCAAGGCCCTCGAAATCGCACGGCGTCCGCGCTAGAGATGCGAGGAGCACCGCGCCGCCGCTGAGGTCCGACCGCCGGGATAGTACGGGACTTTCGGACGTATCGGACCCCTGGTGCGCTGGTTAGCGTGAAGGTCTGCGGAGGCGTGGACCGGCGCAGCCGCGTACCGGGGAGGTTGCGTGATGGCTGAGTCTCGGGGCCGCTTCGCCGCTGGGCGTTCACGTGTGCGTGTCCGTGTCGGCGGGCTCTCGGTGGGGTTGGCGATGGTGTGCGCGCTGGTCGCCGGCTGCGCTTCGAGCGGGGGCGGAACGTCTCAAGCCGGCAGCAGTACGAGTGCTGCGACGCAAGGGGTTCCCACCACGTCGGGGCCGTCGCGATCTAGTTCCGCGCCCGCGACTTCCGCGCCTGTGACCTCCGCTGCGCCCACCACGCCTGGCCAGGGCAGCGTTCCGCGCTGCCATACGCGTGATGTGTCCGGGTCTTTCAAGGTCGTGGAGAACGGTCAGAGCGCCGGGCATACCGAGTACAACATCCAGCTGGTCAACCGTAGTTCGCATACGTGCACGGTCTACGGATTCCCCGGACTGCTGCTGCTCGACGCCCGGCACGCACCGCTGCCGACAGACGTGCATTGGGGCGTGCTGACGGTGAAGCGGACCATCTCGCTCCGCCCGGGTTCAGCTGCGTCGTCGACCGCCTACTTCTCCCCGGACGTCCCAGGCGAGGGCGATAACACGTCACCGAGCCCTGGAACGGTGTGGACCTGCGAGCCCGTGGCGACGTACATCGAGATAACGCCGCCCGATGAGACCAGCCATCTCATCGTGCCGGTCTCGCCGCCGACGCCCGTCTGTGAACGCGGACAGATCGGGGTCTCCGAACTCGTGGCCGGGACCAAGGGGCCTCGCCAACCATGAGGATCAGCGACTCGGGAGACAAGGTGAGTGCCATGTCGCACCTTCGAATTCGACAACGGTTTGCCGGGCTCGCCGTGGCGGTGTTCGCCGTGTCGGCGGCTGCGTGTTCTAGTTCCACTGGCCCCGGCAGCAGTCCGTCCACCGCCCCGCCGCCTGCGAGCTCTGCTTCTGCATCTCCATCTCCGACGGTGACCCATTCCGTCACGCCGCGACCTACTCCCTCAGCGACCGCGGCGCCGACCGGTTCCGGCACCGGCTCCGATCAGACCGGGCTCGCCGGGCTCCTTCCGCTGTACCCGTTCACCACGCTGGCGCAGGCCCGGGTGTGGGAGCGGTCCTACGAATCCGGCGGCCACCAGCCCTGGCACAACAACGCGGGCGCGACGGCGCAGTCCTTCACCCAGGGCTACCTCGGATACAGCGGGATCGACCTCGTGCTGAGCACCGTCGTGCACGGCAGGGACGCGAATGTCACCGTCGGATACCTCGATCCGAACGGCGAGAAAGCAACCGCCGCCGTGCTGCACCTGCGGCGGATGGGACCGGACCTGTATGCCCCGTGGGAAGTGGTCGGATCCGAGGACACGACTCTCACGCTCAGCTCACCGCACTACGGCAGCACGATCGCGTCCCCCGTTCGGGTCAGTGGTCTGATCACCGGCGTGGATGAGAGCGTGTCGGTCCAGATGCACGGCTACTCCTACGAGAACCCCCTCGGTCAGGCGCGCACGCCTGCGGGCGGACAGCGGGCACCCTGGTCGGTCAGCCTGCCGTTCAGTGCGCCGCGCGGACTCGTGGTGACCATCGTCGCGGCGACCGGCGGGCACACCGCCACGGTCGAACGCTTCGCGATCACCGGTGCTATCACGCGCTGACGACGGTCTTCATCCTGGTCGAGAGGGGGACCAACGGCCGAGTACCGCTACCGCGACGACGGCTAGCGTGACAAGTAGCGAGCACCCGTGTTCCTCTCCTTCCGGGCCGCCGCGCATATGGAGGTCGTCATGAGGACGGCAGCGCACTTCGATTCCCAGCGCCGACGTGGCCGCGGCCCGGCCCGGATCACGTCGTTGTTCGCACTCTCGCTCACCGCGAGTCTGCTGACCGCCGCGTGTGCGAGCAGCACCAGTCCCGGCGCGACGCCGACGTCCGCACCGGTCAAGGTGTCCGTGCCCGCCGCTCCCAGCACCGCGCCGAGCAGCCCGCGTGCCACGCCGAGTACGAGCGCGAGCACCCCGCACGGCGGTACGACGCACAGCCCGAGCGCGGCCGACGCCCTCGCCGGGTTCTTCGCCGTCGCCGACCGCACCGACCGGCAGATCCGCGCCGCGGCCGCGCTGGTCAACAGCGGCATCGGCGCCGACTTCATCACCTTCACCCCGGCGACCGTCACCGCGGTCACGTCGATCAACCAGCACGCCCTGGTCGACGCCATCCCCGGAGCCATGCCGGCCGCGCTGCAACGCAAGGTGCTGCTGGTCTTCAGCGAGCTGGTCTCGCGCGCCGACGCCCTCACCGCGATCCTGGACTTCCGGCACGACCGGCTTCCCCGGGACAGCGCCGAGGCGCGGTTCCTGATCGGCGACCTGGGCCACGGGGCTCCCGCCGCCGCCCGCTACCCCGCCGACGTGAGCGCCACGCGGAGGCTGGCCGCCTCGCTGCCCCCGATCGCGCCGGTCTCGCCGGCCTCCCGCGCCGTCGCGGCGATCGCCGTCCAGACCGAGTACATCATGGGGATGAACGGCGGCTGCGCCTCCACCGGCGGCTGGCTGGAGACGAGCCCGGTCCCGCTCGTCTGGAAGCAGGGCACTGACTACAGCGGCCAGCGCACCGACGGAACGATCGGCGGCATCCTCTTCCGCGCCGACTACCACCCCGGGCACGGCTGGCAGATCCAGATCCACGCCTGCTGACACGGCGATCCGGGCCGTTTGCCCCTACCAGGCAGCGATCGGCTTACTGAGACTTGCGGTATCGACACGAAGGCGGTGGAGGACGATGTCCGAATCCCTGACACTGCGTCGCCTGCTGGCGCTCCCGGAGCACCCGGCGCCGCTCGGCCACTCGGCCCTGGTGATGATCGACCTGCAGAACACCTACCGGCACGGCGTGATGCGCCTCGAGGACGTCGAGCCCGCCGTGGCGGAGGCCGCCCGGCTGCTGGCCCGTGCCCGCGCGGCCGACGTCCCGGTCTTCCATGTGATGCACGACGCCGGACCGGGATCGCCGTACGACACGACCGCGGAGATCGGCCGGATCAGCGCGGAGGTCGCTCCGCTGCCCGGTGAGCCCGTGCTGGTCAAGCACCTTCCCAGCTCGTTCGTCGGCACGGATCTGGACGCGCGGCTGCGCGCCCTGGGCGTCGAGGACCTGGTGCTCGCGGGGTTCATGACGCACATGTGCGTGAACTCCACGGCGCGCGACGCGTTCAACCGCGGATACCGGCCCACCGTGGTCGCGGCGGCGACGGCGACGCGCGCGCTGCGCGGACCGGACGGCGAACTCGTCTCCGCAGCGTCGTTGCAGGCGGCGAGCCTCGCCGGCCTGGCCGACCTGTTCGCGCTCGTGGTCGGCAAGGCGGACGACATCCCCGACTGACTGCCCCGCTCACCGGCGGCGGAGCGCTCTGCGGATCTCGTCCGCGCCCCACACCAGGACGGGGAACGGCGCGACGGCGGCGAGTTGGCTCGGGGTGAGGGCGGCCGTGCCGAACACCGGATGCGCGGCGGGCAGGTAGACCACGATCGCCGCGAAGAGCAGCGCGACCGCGATGCCGCCGAGCAGCGGACGATTGGTCAGGACGCCGACGGAGCGCAGTGAGGCGTGGTCGGTGCGGGCGGCGAAGGCGGCGCCGATCTGGCAGGCGACGATCCCGAGCCACGCGGCGGTGGAGGCTTGCTGATACACGTGGTGCAACGGCGTGCCGGCCTCGACCGCCGCGCCGGGGTGCCAGCCGCCGCGCAGCAGGGTGAGGAAGAAGACCCCCATCACGAGCGAGGCGGAGATCACGCCGAGGAATCCCCAGGCGCGCGCCAGCAGCGCCCGGTTGATCACACCGTCCGAGCGTTTGCGCGGCGGACGGTCCATCAGTCCCGGCTCGGCGGGTTCACGGGAGAGGGCGAGGGCGGGCAGCGTGTCGGTGCCGAGGTCGATCGCCAGGATCTGCATGACCGTCAGCGGCAGCGGGACCAGCCCGCCGCACAGCGCGAACACCATGAAGGGCACCAGTTCCGGCAGCAGGTGCGCGAAGATGTAGAGAATGAACTTCCTGACATTGTCGTAGACTCTGCGCCCGGCCTCGATCGCCGCGACGATGCTGGCGAAGTCGTCGTCGGTCAGCACCATGGTCGACGCCTCGCGCGCCACGTCCGTGCCGGACCGGCCCATCGCGATCCCGATGTCCGCGCGGCGCAGCGCGGGCGCGTCGTTGACCCCGTCCCCGGTCATCGCGACGACCTGGCCCATGTCGCGCAACGCGTCGGCCACCCGCAGCTTGACCTCGGGCGCACTGCGCGCGAAGACCAGCTCCTGCCCGCAGTCCAGCAGGGCGTCGAGCTCGGGCTCGCTCATCGCCGCGAGCTCGCCGTCGCTGATCACCCGGGTGCCGCCGCGCCCGATTCCCACCCGCCGCGCGATCTCCGCCGCCGTCCGGCCGTTGTCCCCGGTGACGACGTGGACCCGGATGCCCGCGCGATGAGCCTGCTCGATCGCCGCCGGCACGTGGGCGCGCGGCGGGTCGAGCATCGCCACCAGGCCCAGCAGGCACAACTCCCGCTCGACGCTCTCCCGGTCCGTCGGTACGGCCTCGCCCGGGGACGCGGAGCGGCGCGCGATCGCGAGCACGCGCAGTCCCTGACCGGTGAGGTCCTCGACCGCGCGCAGGACCGCGGACCGGTCCGCGGCGGTGAGTTCCCCGTCCCGTCCGTCGTCCCTGACGAACCGGGACCTTTCCAGCACCACCTCGGGGGCGCCTTTCACGTGCGCCGTCCACGCGTCGTCGCCGTCCTCGGAGTCGACCGTACTCATCAGCTTCAGCCGGGGGTCGAAGTGGAACACCGTCCGGCGCGCAACGTCGCGCTCGCGCACCGGGACACCCACACCGATCCGGTCCGCGATCTCGAGCAGCGCGAGCTCGGTCGGGTCGCCCACGGCGGCGGATCCCGCGGACGAGGCCGGGGCGGCGGTGGTGCACGCGGCGGCGGACCGAACAAGAGTCCTGACGTCCGACGGCAGCTCCCGGCCCGGTGCCGCGTCGAGGTCGGCATCGGCGGCGACGGTCCACAGACGCGTCACCCGCATCCGGTTCTCGGTCAGCGTCCCGGTCTTGTCCGTGCAGATCACGGTGGTCGAACCGAGGGTCTCCACCGCCGAGAGCCGCTTGACCACCGCGCCGCGCCTGGCCAGGTCGCGCACCCCGACCGCGAGCGCGAGGGTGATCGTGGGCAGCAGTCCCTCCGGCACGTTCGCCACCAACAGCCCGACGGCGAAGCCCACGGCCGAGCCCGCCGAAAGGCCCGCGAGCAGCCCGAGCGGCATGAACGCCACCGCCGCGCCGAGGCCCACGGCGGCGATCAGCCAGGCCACCCGCTTGACCTGGTGCTCCAGCGGGCTCTCCTCCCGCTTCACCCGCTGGCTCAGCGCGGCCACCCGGCCCAGCTCCGTGTGCATCCCGGTGGCGGTCACCAGGACGCGCGCCGAGCCGCCGGTGCACACCGTCCCGCTGAACACCAGGTCCCGGCTGTAGAGCACCGGCCCGTCCCGATCCAACAGGTCGGCCGCCCGGTAGACCGGAACCGACTCCCCGGTCAGCGCCGACAGGTCGACCTCCAGGCTCCCGTCGCACAACCGCCCGTCCGCGCAGACCCGCTCGCCCTCCTCGATCAGCAGCAGATCGCCGGGCACCAGTTCGGCGGCGGCCACCTCCGCCCGCTCCCCGTCGCGCAGCACCACCGCCCGGTCCGGCAGGAACGCGGCCAGTGCCTCCACCGCCTTCTCGGCCTGCATCTCCTGCACGAACGCGAACCCCGCGTTGAGCGCGATGACCGCCGCGATCGCGGCGGCGAGATTCGGCGTCCCGGTGACTCCGGCGAGCACGGCGGCCAGTGCCAGCAGCAGCGCGAGCGGATGGGTGAACTGCCGCAGCAGCTCGCCCGGCCACCGCCGCCCGCCGCGCCGCGAGAGGGTGTTGGGGCCGTAGACGATCAGCCGGCGGGCCGCCTCGCGCTGGGAGAGCCCGGCCGGCGAGCTGCCCAGGTCGGCCCACAGATCGGCCAGCGGTTCACGGGGATCCGCGGCGGGCCCGTCGCTCGCCGCGGCCGCGGTCCGGGGCTGGACATGTCGTGCGGTGCTGGGCCGGGGCATGGGACCTCGCTTTCACCGGGCGCGCCGAGTGCGTCGCGGCCATCGTGCCCAGCGGCCGTCCGGGGCGGCCAGGGTCGGAAGTCCCGGCGGGCGAGGGGCCGACGGCGGACGGGACCTTCGCCCCTGAGCATCCGCGCGGCACGGACGCATGGTGGCATTAGTCCGGTTCACGCCGCTCCGAGGAGATCTGCCATGGACTGGTCCCTGGTATACGACTCGTTCGACCCGGAGCGGGAGCGGCTGCGCGAGACGCTGTGCACGGTCGGCAACGGGTACTTCGCCACGCGCGGTTCGGCGCCCGAGGCTGTGGCCGGCGCCGCACACTACCCGGGCACGTACGTCGCAGGGTGCTACAACGCGCTCACCGACACGGTGGCCGGACGCGACGTGGTCAACGAGAGCATCGTGAATCTGCCGGACTGGCTGTCCACGGGTCTGCGCATCGAGGACGGCCCCTGGTTCGACGTCGGGGCGGTGGATCTCACCCGCTACCGGCAGACGCTCGATCTGCGCCGCGGGATCCTCGTGCGCGACCTGTCCTTCCGCGACGAACGGGGCCGCTCCACGCGCCTGGTGCAGCGCCGCTTCGCGCATATGGAGTACGCACACGTCGGCGCCCTGCAGACCACGATCCAGCCGGAGGACTGGAGCGGGACGCTGACGGTGCGCTCCGTCATCGACGGCGAAACGGCCAACGCAGGGGTCGAACGCTACCGCGACCTGTCCGGCAAGCACCTGCGTGTCGAGCGCGCGGAACTGCTCGGCGACGAGTCTGCGCTGGTCGAGACCGAGACGGTGCAGTCACGGGTACGCATCGCGCAGGCGGTGCGCAGCCGGGTCGTCGGCCACGCGGATCCGGCCCGTTGCGAGCGCCGGCCGGTCGTCGAGGGGGCTTGTGTCGGACACGAGCTGATCCTGCCGGTCGAAGCGGGCCGTCCGGTCACCGTCGAGAAGACCGCCACGTTGTTCACGGGACACGACCGGGCGATCAGCGAACCGGCCGCCGCCGCGGTGGGGTGGCTGGGGCGGCTCGACGGATTCGACGCGCTCCTCACCCGGCACGTGCGCGCCTGGCGGCTCCTGTGGGAGCGCTGCCGCGTCGACCTCGGCGACGACGAGGCCGCCGCCGCGCTGCGGCTGCACGTCTTCCACCTGCTGCAGACCGTCTCCCCGAACACTCTCGGCCTGGACGCCGGGGTGCCCGCGCGCGGTCTGCACGGCGAGGCCTACCGCGGACACGTGTTCTGGGACGAACTGTTCGTGCTGCCCGCGCTCACCACGCGGCTGCCGCACGTCGCGCGATCGCTGCTCGGCTACCGTCACCGCCGACTGCAGGCGGCACGCTGGGCGGCGCGGGAGGCGGGAGCGCGCGGCGCGATGTACCCCTGGCAGTCCGGCGCGGACGGAAGCGAGACGAGCCAGACGACGCATCTGAACCCGGCCTCCGGACGCTGGCTGCCGGACGCCACCCACCTCCAGCGCCACGTCGGGCTCGCCGTGGCGTACAACATCTGGCAGTACTACCAGGCGAGCGGCGACCTGGAGTTCCTGGTGGAGCGCGGGGCCGAGATGTTCCTCGAGATCGCCCGGTTCTTCGGGTCGCTGGCGCACTACGACCACGCCCTCGACCGGTACGTCATCCGCGGCGTGGTCGGTCCGGACGAGTTCCACACCCGGTACCCCGGCGCCGGCGAGCCGGGCATCGACAACAACGCCTACACGAACGTGATGGCCGCCTGGGTCCTCGAACGCGCCCGCGCCCTGCTGCGGCTGCTGCCGACCGCGCGCCGCGCCGAACTCTCCGAGGCCTTCGGGATCACGGTCGAGGAGACCGACCGCTGGGAGCACGTCGCGCACCGGATGTTCGTGCCCTTCCACGCGGACGGGACGATCAGCCAGTTCGAGGGCTACGAGGAGCTCGAGGAACTGGACTGGGCCGGCTTGCGGGACCGGCACCCCGACATCCGCCGCCTCGACCGGATCCTGGAGGCCGAGGGCGACGACGTCAACCGCTACCAGGCGTCGAAACAGGCCGACGTGCTGATGCTGTTCTACCTGCTGTCCGCGGACGAACTCCACGGCCTGATGAGCCGGCTCGGCTACTCCTGGGACCCGGCGTCGATCCCGCGCACGACCGACTACTACCTCGCGCGCACGTCGCACGGCTCGACGCTCAGCGCCGTGGTCCACGCCTCGGTCCTGGCCCGTGCGCACCGAGGCGAGGCGCTGCGCTACTTCCTGGAGGTCCTGCGCAGCGACATCGCCGACATCCAGGGCGGCACCACGGCCGAGGGCGTGCACCTCGCCGCGCTGGCCGGGTCCCTCGACGTCCTGCAACGCTGCTTCGCGGGCGTCGAGATGCGCGACGACGCGCTGCACCTGGACCCGTACTGGCCCCCCGAACTGGGCAAGCTGGAATTCGCGATGGCCTACCGGGACCACGCGCTCTCCGTGGAGATCAGCGGAACCGGATTGATCCTGTCCGCGAGCCCCGGCCGGCACGCGCCGATCGACGTGCACTGCCACGGCGAGTCGGCCGTCCTGCCGCCGGGCGGGCGCCTCGAATTCCCCGACGCCGCGGCTTCGGGACCGACCGGCCGACCGGACAGGACGATCGGCCCTCCAGAGTCGAGCACGCCGCGCGGAGACTGGACATACGGGTGATCGCCACCTGAGCGCCCCCTGGAAGGAGCCGCACGATGTCCGTCATCACGAGCACGCCTTCGGTGCCGCTCACCGGTTTTCCGTTGAGCACCCGGCATATCTGGCTGTCCATCGAGCACGGCACCACCCGGCTGCCCGCCGTACTCGACATGCCCGAACACCCGGTCGGCCTGCTCGTGTTCGCCGAGGGCTTCGGCGGCACCACGGTCGGCCCGCGCAGTGAGTGGACGGCCGCGCACCTGGTCCGCGCCGGCGTGGCGGTTCTGCGCGTCGAGATCATCGACGCGGACGAGGCGTTCGACGCGCGGCGCGTCTATGACGTCAGGACTCTGACCGAACGGCTGGCCGCCGCCGTCCACCACGCGCGGCACCGGACCGAGACGGAAGGGCTGCCGGTGGCGCTGTACGGCGCGGGCACCGGTTCGGCGGCGGCAATGCTGCTGGCCGCGCGGGCGGACGAGCGCATCGCGGCGGTCGTCTGCCGAGGCGGACGGCCGGACCTCGCGGACGCCGCCCTCGCCGCCGTCCGCGCACCCGTCCTGATGATCGCGGGCATCCGGGACCGCGGCGTCGTGCCGGTGCTGCGCGAGACGCGTTCCCGGCTGGGTGCCAGGAGCGACCTGATCCTGCTGCCGCGCGCCGACCGCGCCTTCGACGAGGAGCACGAGATCGCCCTGGCCGCGCGGGTGGTCGGCGACTGGCTAGTGCCACGACTTCAGCACCCGAGGACCTGAGCAGACGGGAGACGGACGATGTATCGGATCAGAGTGCTCGGCCACGATCGCGCGAGCGTGACCGCCCTCACCGACCTGATCGCCGCCGCGGCGATCCACGACGGCCGGCACGCCGTCGCGGTGCCCGGCCCCGCCCCCGAGCGCATCGACGCACCGGTCGAGACGGGCTGCCGGATCGACGACGCGCCGATCCGCACCCACGGTCCCGTCGACGTGCCCGACGCGATCCTCGTGCTCGACCCGGCGCTGCTGACCCGGCGCGAGACGCTCCGCGGCCTGCCACCGGACGGCCTGGTGCTGGTCAACGCGCCCGGGCCGGTCAACGATCCGGCGGGCGTGCGCCTCGTCACCGTACCGGCCTCGGAGATCGCGTCGGCCCACGGCGGCGGCAGGCGGCTCGACGCGCCGATGCTCGGGGCCTTCGCCGCGGTCAGCCAGGCGGTCTCGCTGGTCGCGGTCCGCAAGGCCGTCCTCGCCCGCTCCGTGGCCGAACTCGCCGGCGCCGAATGCGGCTACGAACGGCTGCAGAGCACCGGCCCCTTCACGCTGAACGCCACCGAAGCGATCGCCGCGGTGATGGAAGCGCACCACGCGCCCTGAGGGGACCAACGGCCCTATGACGCCGCGTCCGTTCCGCGCAGGATGGGAGAAACCAGACAATACGCCGTCGCGGCGGCGCCGAGTGCTGGAGGCGGATCATGGCCGGACCGGGCACACGCGACCGGTTCCTGCTCGTCGGCGGGGGCATCGCGTCGCTGGCGGCCGCGGCGTTCCTGATCCGTGACGCCGGGGTCCCCGGCGACCGGATCAGGATCCTGGAGGCGGCTGCCAGACCGGGCGGGGCGCTGCGCTCCGGCGCCCTCGCCGATCGGCCGGATCTGTTCCTCGGCAACGCCGTGCGGGCCATGGACGAGGATTCGTGCGCCTGCCTGTGGGACCTGCTCGGCTCCGTTCCGGTGCTCTCCGGGGCGCGCATGAGCGTCCTCGACGACATCCGGGCCGCCCACCGCGAGGCCCCGGTCCACGCCAGGGCCCGGCTGATCGGGGCCGACCACCGGGTCGCCGAGCCGGACCCGCATCTCGACGAGACGGACCGGGCATGCCTGGCGGCGCTGTTGACGAACGGATCCGAGCGAGAACTCGCCGCCCGCCGCGTCGACCAGGTGCTGCCCGCGCACCTGCTCGCCACCGACTTCTGGATCCTCTGGAGCACGACGTACCGGCTGGGGCCCGGATCCAACGCGCTGGACCTGAAGACCTCGCTGATGCGCCACCTGCACGACCTGCCGCGCCTGCCGACGCTCTCCGGGCTGCGCCGGGCCCGCCGCAGCGAGCACCAGTCGATCATCCGGCCGCTGCACAGCTGGCTGCTCGGCCGGGGCGTGGCGTTCACCCACGGCGCGACGGTGACCGACCTGGACTTCGCCGACGACGGCGCGGGCGGGCGGCGCGCGACGAGCCTGCGGCTGACGGTGCACGGCGTCCCGGACGTCCTGGAGCTCGGCGCGCACGATCACGTCCTGGCCACGCTCGGCTCGATCGCGGCGAACGCCGCCCACGGGGACGACGAGCATCCGCCGGAACCCGGGCCCGGCCGCCGCGACCACGCCTGGAGCCTGTGGGAGTCCATCGCCCGCAAGCGGCCGGACTTCGGCCGCCCCGACGCGTTCACCGCGCACGTCGCGGACACCGCGTGGCTCTCGTTCACGCTGACCTCGCGCACCCCGGATCTGACCTGGTATATCAGCCACCTGACCGGAAACCGCGAGGGCACGGGCGGCCTCGTCACCTTCCGCGACTCGCCGTGGCTGCTGACCATCGCCGTACCGCGGCAGCCGTACTTCACCGGCCAGCCGCCCGGAACGCACACCGTGCTCGGGTACGGCATGCGGTTCGACGCGCGCGGCGATCACGCCCCCGTCACCATGCTCGAGGCGGACGGCCGCCAGGTGGTCGAAGAACTCGTCGGACAGCTGGGGTTCGGGCGCGGCGCCGCGATCGTGCGCGCGACCACCAGCGCCGTCAGTGTCCTGCTGCCGTACGCGGGCAGCCCGCTCTCGCCGCGCGCACCCGGCGACCGGCCGGAACCCGTCCCGGCGGGCGCGCGCAACTTCGCGTTCCTCGGCCAGTTCGTCGAGATCCCGGGGCACGTCGCCTTCAGCATGGAGTACTCCGTGCTCTCCGCGATGCACGCGGTGTACGGGCTGCTCGGCATCGATCGGGAGATCCCCCGGGCTCGTCCGGATACCCCCGACCCGGCGGCCGCGCGCCGCGCGCTCGAGGAGGTCTCGGGCTGAGGACCCGTCCCGCCGCTCTCCGGTCAAGCGCGCCTTCCGTCGTCGGCCGGGTCCGCGGATCCGACCCGCCGGCCGGACACCCGGGTGAGCGGGATGCGCAGCAGGTGCTCCTCGCGCGCCGCCGCCCACGGCTCGGGCCCGTCCGCGAAGGCGCGCTTGATCGCTTCCGGATCGCGGATCAGTTCCGCCACGCCGAGCACCACCACCGACCAGCCGGTGTGGTGCTCGCGGTCGATCTCGTCCACCTCGAAGGCGACCACCGCGCCGCGCACGGCCTGCCACATCGACGGCTGCGAGGCCGTCCAGATCCAGATCGCGCCGTCCCGCAGCACGAAGTTCACCGGGGTCACGGCGGGAAGCGCCCGAAGCGTGTAGACCAGCCGCCCGACCACCTGGGTGCCGAGGAGGGCGATCGCCTCGGGCACGGTCAGCGTGCCGAGCGGCTTGGCTTCGGGCGTATCCATAAGGCCGATGCTGTCCCCGCGCAGTAGGCACCAATAGAGTCATTGGTCCCCCACGTTCAGGGGCCCGGCAACCTCACAGCATGCCGCGGTGCCGGGAGACGAGTGGGAGCTTCGACCACCACGCGCCGAGACCGAACCGGCTACCCGCGCCGAACATCGCCACCGCCAACAGGGCGAACGCGTCCATCACGTGCTCATCGACCAGCGGGTTGTTCGAACCGGTGGCCACACCACCGGCACCGTACTTCGCCGGCGGGAAGACGGCGAACCACATGAACGTCACCATCAACACGCCACACAGCGCCGCGAACCGGACGCCGATACCCAAGACCAGCGCCACGCCGATCCCGGCCAAACCGATCATGAACAGGTAATCCGCCCACATGTGCCCGGCCCAGGCGTTGAACCACGACTGGAACGGACCGGCGTTCACGCTCGCCAGGAAACCCTTGGTCGGCGAACCACCGTGGATCCACGCCCGGCTCGACGGGGTCGCGTAGCCGAACCCGAACGTCTTGTCCAAAAACGCCCACAGGAACAGGAAACCGGTACCGACCCGGATCAGGGCCATCACCGCGTCGCGCAGGCCGGTCTTGGTCAGGGATGCGGTCTCGGGCGCCGCCGCGGCTCCGGCCCGATGACCGAGATGGATGTGCAACCCGTGTTGCGTCGCCATTGTTCTCTCACGCTCCTCGAAAGGGGGTCAGGAGCCTGTCGGTTTCCGGCTCCGCGATCAGGGTCCTGCCGACCACGCGCCCCCGCAGCCGGGCGAAGGTCCCGAATCCACGGACCTTGGGGCATCCCTCGGCGGCCGCACCGCGGCGCGCGGGCGAGACCTTCGCCCCGAAGATCACGGACCGAAGCGCTCTGCCGGGCCCGCCGTCCGCGCAACACGCTGGTCTTAATCCGGTGGCATACACCCCATCGAGAGGAGACGCCCGCCATGTCCGACCCCACCAGCCGAGACGACCTGGCTCGGGCGTACGCCCGAAGCATCGAGACGGCCGTGCGCGGCCGGCCCTACATGGTGCCCGCGCTGCTCACCGCCGCGATCGACGGCCACGACCGGACCGCCTACCGCGTCGGCGCGTGCCGGGCGCTGGAGGCCGCGTTCCGCATCGAGGTCCCCGAGTCCGTGGAGACGCTGCGCCGCCTGCTGTGCTGCGCCGCCTGGATCGAGGGACACGCCGCGCACATCCATCTGGTACAGGCACCGGACCTGCTCGGCGAGACGAGCGCGATCGAGACGGCGCGGCACCACCGGCGGGCCGTGGCGCGCGGGATCGAACTGCACCGCACCGGCGCCGCGCTGGCCGCGGTCGTCGGCGAGGGCGTGCTGCGGCCCGCGAGCCCGGACCGGCCCGCACCGTGGCCACGGCCCGATCACGCGGCCCTGACCGCGCTGCGCCGCCGGCTGGACGATGCGACGGCGGCGGCGCTGGAGACCGCGAACTGGGTCGCCGGATTCGACGTGCCGTCCTCCGTTCTCGACATCCCGCTGATCGCGCTGGACGATCCGATGCCGCATCCCGTGGCACACGGCGGCGCCCGCTATCCGCTCGACTCGGGCGTCGGCGTACTGGCCAGCAACGGCACCGGGTTCACGCTCGCCGACTTCGAGTCCTACATCAGCCGGCCGAGGTCTGCGCCGAACCATCCGCGGCGCGCGGTGCTGCGCGGCACCAAGGCGGCGCTGACCGGACCGCTGGCCCGCTACGCCCTGTGCGGACGAGCGCTGCGCCCGGCCGCGCTGCGAGCCGCGGCACAGGCCGGTCTGACTCCCGACGAGCGCAACCCGTACCGCTCGGCACTCGTCCGCGCCGTCGAACTCGTCCACGTCCTCGAAGAGGCCGCGGCCCTGATCGACCGGTTCCCGCCCACCGGACCGGAACACCTCGTGTCCACGGCCCGGCCCGGCCGCGGCGTCGCGGCCGCGGAGTCCCCGGCCGGAATCGTCTACCAGCGCTACGACCTGCTGCCGGACGGCACGGTCCGGACCGCCCGGGTCGTCGGCCCGGACGAGCTCAACCGCAGCGCCGTCGAACTCGACGTGCGCCGCGCCGAACGCGACGCGCGGCGCCGGGACCCGGAGATCGACCGGGCCGGCCTCGAAGCGCTGCGCACCGGTCTGCTGGACAACTACGACCCCGGTGTCATCGGGCCGTTCCCGGCCTTGGACCACAGCGGAAGGTGAGGCCGTGACCGAGATCAGGAACGACGAGGTCACGCGCCGCGTGGTCGTCGGCGTGGACCGGTCGGAGAACGCCGCGGGCGCCGCGCGCTGGGCCGCGCAGGAGGCGCTGAGCCGCGGCGCGCCGCTCACCGTCGTGCACGCCGTGCACCCGCCGCGGATCTCGGCGACCACGCCCGATTCGGCGCGCCGGACCCGGGAGAACGGCGGCAGGCTGCTCGAACGGATCGCCGCGGACCTGCGGACCGACTTCCCGAAGCTGCGGGTGGACGTCGAACTGTCGGACCTCCCCGCCGCCCGCGCCCTGCACACCCTCAGCCTGGAGTCCGCGGTGGTCGTCACCGGCACGCGCGGGCACGGCGGGTTTGCCGGGATGCTGCTCGGCTCGGTCAGCCGCAAGCTGGCCGCGCACACGCACAGCCCGCTCGTCGTGGTGCCCGGTTACGGATTCGAATTCGAGCGCGTGCTCAACAAGGTCGTGCTCGGCGTCGAGGCCGGCCAGGAGCAGTCCGCCATCCGCTACGCCTTCGCCGCAGCCCAGCGCTACGGCGCCGTGCTGCACGCTGTACGCGCCTGGCCGCCTGACACGGCGTCATCCACGCCGATGAACACCCGTCTCGCGGAGATCGCGCGGATCCGCGGGGACGAGCGCGAGGCGGTCGAGGGACTCCTAGCGCCGTTCCGCAGCTCGTTTCCGGACGTCAAGGTCAAGATCTCGGCCGTGCGCGGCAGCCCGGTGCCGGTCCTGATCGAGGAGGCCTGGGACAGCCGCCTGCTCGTCGTCGGCGCGCACCACCGGCACGGGGCGCTCTCCGTCGGCGCGGGCCACGTCATCGAGATGCTGCTGGCGCGGTCGCCGACGCCGGTCGCGGTCGTCCCCGAGGCGCACCACGGCTGAGGACCTCAGTCCTGCGCCTGCTCGTCGTCCTGGTGCGGTTCGTCGGGCTTCGGCGGCTGCGGGCGACGCTCGCGCGTGTACAGGGCCTGCAGGTAGCGCAGGAGGGCGTTGGAGTGCTTGTCGTCGCCTTCGCGTCCCGCGCGGCTGGGGATGTCTCGACGGGCCTCGCCGCTCGCTCGTTGGCTTTCGCTGCTGCTCACGGTGCCTGTCTCCCTTCGTTCTCCGCGGTGATGACGCCAGTGTCCGGCCGATCCCGCCCGGCCAGTAGGGTCGAGGGTCCCGTGCGTACGGCTCGGCGGCGGCGCACGCTGTCCTCGAAGTCGCTCTGCTCGAGGGCGAAGTCGAGGTGCGCGCAGGCTTCGCGGAGCCGCGGGATCCAGTGTCGGCGCAGCGCGCGGAGCTGGCGCCGGGTGGTGAGCACCGCGCCGTCCACCGCACGCTCGGCGGCCAGGTCGACCGCGGCTCGCACCGCGGCCCGCACCGCCTCCTCATAGGCTGTGCGGGCGCTGATGAGAGCGGCACTCGGCGCGCCGAGACCTGCGGATTCGGCACCGGGCGTCCCCGATTCGGCGTGATCGGGGTAGCGCACGCCCATGAACACGGTGTCGTGCACGGCGGCCGTCGCCTCCGCGGCGGGTACGGCCTGGCGCAGCGCGTCTCGCCCCCCGGCTGACAGGCCCCTGGCCAGCCACGTCCGCGCGACGGGCACGCTGGTGCGCCAAGCCCGTTCGCTCTCGCGCGCGGCGGCCGACCTGACGTTCTGTTCAGCCAGCAGCGCCTGCAGTTTGCGGTCCAGCAGGTTCGCGCCGTGCTCGGCCACGGCCAGCCGGCGGCGCAGCCGCAGCCGTCCCGCCCGTCCCGGAGGCACCCGGACCGTGACCATCAGGGCTCCGCTTCGCTCAGGGCGGCGGCGAGCACGTCGTCGGAGAGCATCGTCAGTTCGCCGCGCGGCAGTGTGAGCGCGACGCGCAGGGCCCGGTCCATCGTCTCGGCGAGCGTGCACCGCTCGGTGCGGCCCTGGTTCAGCAGCGTGTCGCGGAACCGCTGCTCGAAGACCAGGTAGTGCCGGTCCGCGTCGCCGAGCGCGGCCTCCCCGATCAGGTCGGCCAGGTCCCGCACCTGCCGGGCCCGGGCCAGCGCCGCGAGCAGTTGCGCGGCCAGCGGGAGGTGGCGCGGATCGGTGCGGCCCGGTCCGGCGCCCTTGTGCATGAGCCGGGAGAGCGAGGAGAGCGCGTCGATCGGCGGGTAGGTGCCGTGCGCCGCCGTCTGCGCGGACAGCACGATCTGACCCTCCGTGATGTAGCCGGTCAGGTCCGGCACCGGGTGCGTGATGTCGCCGCCGGGCATGGTCAGCACCGGCACGACGGTGACCGAGCCCGGTCTGCCGCGGATCCGGCCGCAGCGTTCGTAGAGCGAGGCCAGGTCGCTGTAGAGGTAACCGGGATACGCGCGGCGGGCCGGGATCTCCCCGCGCGCCGCGGAGACCTCGCGCAGCGCCTCGGCGTAGCTCGTCATGTCCGCGAGCACGACCAGGACGTGCCGGCCGTGGTCGAAGGCGAGGCTCTCGGCGACCGTCAACGCGATGCGCGGCGTCAGGATCCGCTCCAGCACCGGGGCGTCGGCGGTGTTGATCAGCAGCGTGAGTTCGCCGGCCGCGGCGCGCTCCTCGAGGGCGTCGCGCACGTAGGCGGCGTCGACGTGGGTCAGGTCCATTCCGGCGAACACCACGCAGAACGGCTCCCCGCCGGCCGTGGCCTGCGCGGCGATCTGCGCCGCGAGTTCGAGGTGCGGCAGGCCGGGCATGGAGAAGATCGGCAGCTTCTGCCCGCGGACCAGGGTCGTCAGGGCGTCGATCGCGCGGACGCCGGTGATGACGGGCTCGGCGGGCGGTTCGCGCAGGATCGGGTTGATCGGCCTGCCGCCGACCGGGGCGGTGGCCGTGCCGAGGATCGGCGGTCCGCCGTCGGCCGGCGTGCCGCGTCCGTCGCACACCCGGCCGAGCCAGCCCTCGCCGATCGGGACGCGCAGCGGCTTCCCGGCGAAACGGACCCGCGCCCCCGCCGCGCTGAGCGCCTCGGTGCCCTCGATCACCTGGACGACGGCGAGATCGCGGTCCGCCTCCACGACGACCCCGTAGCGCCGTCCCCCGTCGGCGGTGTCGATGCGCACATACTCGTCGAAGCCGACACCCGCGACGCCGCCGACCACGATCAGCGGCCCGCGCACCTCGCGGACCGAGGTGTATTCGACGCGCGGCGCTCCCATCATGAGGCCGCACCTCCCCCGATCAGTGCGCCGAGTTCGGCGAGCACCTGGTCACGACGGCGCGCGACGATCTCCAGGTCGTCCGGTCCCGCCTCGTCGCGGGCCCGCAGCAGCGGACCGAAGTCGACGGCCTCCACCGCAGCCGGGCCGGCCGCACGCGCCGCCTCGCGGCAACTGTCGGCCGCGGCCAGCATCGCGTCGGCGAGAGCGGCCGTCTTCGCCTCCGGGCTGTACCCGTCGGCCGGGGACATCGAGTTCTGCTGGAGCAGGCCCTCGCGCACGATCCGCCCGGCGAGCACCGACATCCGCTCGTCCGGCGGCAGCGCGTTGATACCGACGAGGTCCACCAGGTCGGCCAGCCGGTCCGCCTCGGCGAGCGCGTGCGCCACCCGCGTCCGCCGGGACTCGTCTCCGGCGAGCACGGCCTGGTCGCGGGAGAACGAGTCGGCCCAGGACACCGCGGGGTAGTGCCGTGCGTAGGCCAGATCCCGGTCGAGGGTCCAGCGCGTGCGCACGAAGCGCTCGGTGTGCACCGTCACCGGCTCGGCCAGGTCGCCGCCCGGGGGCGAGACCGCGCCGACCACCGTGACCGAGCCGCGCCCGCCGCCGAGCACCTCGACCGCGCCGGCCCGCTCGTAGAATCCGGCGAGGGCGGAGGCCAGGTTCGCGGGGAAGCCCTCCTCGGCGGGCAGCGCGCCGGAGCGCGAGGCGAACTCGCGCAGCGCCTCGGCCCATCGCGAGGTGGAGTCGGCGATGACCACGACCTCGTATCCCATGTCGCGGTAGTACTCCGCGACGCAGACACCGGCGTACACGCTCGATTCCCGGGCCATCATCGGCATGTTCGAGGTGTTCGCGATGATCACGGTGCGCTCGGCGAGCCGTCCGCCGGTCCGCGGATCCTCCAGCCGCGCGAAGTCCTCGACCACGTCCGCCATCTCGTTGCCGCGCTCGCCGCAGCCGATGTACACGATCACGTCGGCGTCGCACCATTTGGCGATCTGCTGCAGCAGCACGGTCTTGCCGGTGCCGAAGCCGCCCGGAACCGCCGCGGTGCCGCCCTTCGCGATCGGGAAGAGCAGATCGAGCGCGCGCTGACCGGTGTGCAGCATCGCCGCGGCCTCGACGCGACGCGTGACAGGACGCTGCTTCCGGATCGGCCAGAGCTCCGTCAGCGACACCTCGGCCCCGCCGACCCTCGCGATCACCTCGTCGGCCGCGTAGTCGCCGGACGCGGCGATCCACTCGAGCTCGGACGACGCGCCCGGCGGGACCGCGGAAACCGGGACGAGCACGCGGTGCACGACCGGCCCGGGCACGGCGACCGTGCCGAGCAGACCGCCCGCGCCGACCGCGTCGCCCGTCTTGGCCGCCGCCTCGAAGCGCCACCGAGCGGCACTGCGCTTCGCAGCGGTCCCGCCCAGCCAGATCCCGGCGCCGTCGAGCGGACGCAGCAGTCCGTCGAAGACGCCGCCGAGCAGGCCGGGACGCAATTCCGCGCAGAGCGGCCTGGCCTGCGGGACCGCGGTGTCACCGGGCGTGAGTCCCCCGGTGTACTCGTAGGCCTGCACGGTCAGCAGGTCGCCGCGGATCGCGACCACCTCGCCCGGCACCGCCGCCGTGCCGAGCAGGACGAGCTCCGACATCGCGGCCCGCCCCTCGACCTCGACCAGCGGTCCGGAGACCCGGCGCACGATGCCGGACTCGGGCATCACGGCGTCCACAGCTCCGCCACCTCCCCGTCCAGCCGGTCCACGGCCTCCGCCGCGATCGATGCGAGGCTCAGATCGACCACCCGCCCCGGTCGACGAGCCGTCAGACCGCCGCCGGGGGCCTCGACGATCTCGGCGTCGGCGCCGAGCACCAGGCGCGCGCGGCGTTCGAGCTCCCGCAGCATCAGCGGATAGTCGTCGGCGTCACGCAGTCCTCTGACGCCGCTCGTGATCGCGTCGCAGACTTCGTCGTAGACGGCCCGCTGCGCCGAGAGTTCCAGCGAGCGCGCCTGCCTGCGTGCTCCGGCGAGAGCCTGTGCTTTCTCGGCCACGACCAGTGCCTCGCCCTGCGAACGAGCCTCGTCGATGATCGCGCCGGCCCGCTCCCGTGCCACGTCGAGGAGGGTTTCGGCCTCCGCGCGGGCTGCCGCCACGTGTTCCTCAGCGTCCTGACGGGCGCGGGCGACCAGGCGGGCGGACACCGCCGCCAACGCGCTCACCCGCTCGTCGTCGACCGGCGAACTGGTCATTTCGGCATCACCACCGTCAGCGGTCGGCCGCCGTCCGCGACGCCTTCGAGGATCCGGGCGGCGGCGTCACTGAGGATCACCACCTCGACGTCCGCGGGCAGTTCGCGCCACGCGGCGAGCACCGCCTCGCGACCCGCGGCCGGGAGGACGACGACGCCCGCGAGCGCGAAACCCTCGACGCTCCCAGCCTCGCCGAGCGCCGCGACCCGCCCGACCCCGCTCACCGCGGTCACCCCTTCCCGATCAGGATCACCGCGACGACCAGGCCGTAGATGGCGATCCCCTCGGCGAGGCCGACGATCACCATCGCCCGGCCGAACATCTCGGGACGCTCGCTGATCGCGGCGAGCGCGGCCGCGCCCGTGTACGCGACGGCGATGCCCGCGCCGATCGACGAGCCCGCGATGGCGATTCCGGCGCCGATCAGGGCGCTGCTCGTGCCGGTGCCCGTCGCCGCGGCGGCCGCGGTCGCCTGCTGCGCGTGCGCCGCGCCGCCGCCCAGCGCGACGAGCAGCACGGCGAGCCCCGCCGTCAACAGCAGTCCGTTGACCACCGGCACCACACGCCGGGCCAGCCTCGGTCGGCGCCGCGCGGTGCGGATCCACAGTGCCGTAGCCGCGATCAGCACCGGCACGGCGATCAGCCAGATCATCATCGTTCATCCTTCCGGTGGCCGGTCGGGAAGCCGGAAGGGCCGGAACGGCCTGCCCTCCGGCTCGAAGATCCGCGAGAACAGCTCGTAGTACTCCAGACGCATCGCCTGGACGCCCACGACCAGGGCCTCCAGCGCGAAGGCGGCCGCGTTGCCCACGACGAACAGGAGCACCCCGCACGCCGCCGCGGCCGGACCGTGCGCGGCGAGACCGCGGGTGCCCTGCCACACGACCGAGCCGAGTGCCGCGTGGGTCAGTCCGAAGGCCGCGAGCCGCGCGAAGGAGATCACGTTGAACAGGATCCGGGTGAGCAGGTCGAACAGGCCGACACCGACCTGGACGCCGCCCGCCGCACCGCCCGGCGTCCGTGCCGCCAGACCCAGGCCGGCGGCCCAGACGCCCACCCCGGCCAACGCACCGCCGACGATCTTCAGCGCGAGGGAGTGCGCGAGGAACCCCGCGGCCACGACCCCCGCGCCGCAGAAGACCGTGGCACCCGCGATACCGGAGACCGCGTAGAGGGCGATCCGCGGGCCGCCCTCGCGCCACCGGTTCACGCTGCCGAGCGCGTACGCCGCCGCCAGCAGCAGCACTCCGAATCCGACGGCCCATCCGATCAGGCGCAGCGGCTGGTCGAGCGGCCGGATCCACAGCGCGGGCACGATGCCGGTCGGCCCGAAGAACTCGCCGTACAGCAGCCCCGCCGCCATGCCGGTGACGCCAGCGCCCAGCAGGAACGGCCACAGGTGGCGTATCCGGGACAGGGCCCTGATCCGCCCGGACCTCAGCAGGAGCGCCCCGGCGACGATGAGGGCACCGTGGCCGACGTCCCCGAACATCACACCGAACATGAGGATGTAGGTGATCCCGACGAGGAACGTCGGATCGAGATCCGCGTAGGGAACCGTCCCGTACATCCGCACCAGCGGCGAGAAGGACCGGTAGGCGCGGCCCGAATCGCTCATCAGCGTCGGCGGATCCGCCGAGGGCGGCATCGGCAACGCCACGAGCGAGCCTCCCGCCGCCCCGACATCGGCCGTCAGGGACCGCACCCGCTCCGCCGGGCACCAACCGGCGAGCGCTGCCACTCCGTCGCGGCGTTCGGCGGACGCGACGTGGTGCTCCAGCGATTCCGCCTCCGCACTCCCGGCGGCCGGATCGCTCGCGGCCCGGTGGAAATCGACGCAGCCGTCGCGGCCGACGGCCCGCAGGACGTCGGAGAACTCATCGATCGGGGCGACGACCGCGATCCGGCGCATCCGCACGGGTCGCAACGTCCTGCGTCGGGTCTTAGTGGTCCGGGCGCCGCGATCCGCGTCGCCGCGCTTTTCAAGCCCGGTCGCGCGCTGCTCAGTCGCGGACATGACCGTCTCCGATCCCGTGGCCGTCGCGGGAGACCGCTTCGAGCGCCGCGCACACGCCGTGGGCGTCGGCCAGGAGCGTCTGGGCGCAGCCGATCACGATCTCGGGACCGAAACCGGGAGCGTGCAGCAACCGCTCCGAGTCCCGCCGGACGCGGGTCCACCACCGCTCCTCCGCGCGCCACAGCTCGCTCGGCTCGGCGAGGCCCTCGAATGGCCAGTCGGCGGAACGCGCGGGGAGCGATGCGACGAACCCCGGCCAGTCCGCGGCACGTGCCGCCGGTCCGATCGTCGCCGCGACGCGCGCATCGGAGGCGGGCAGGGCAGCGTCGCGCAGGAACCGCTCGCGCGCGTAGACGATCGCGGCGAGACCGCAGCCCCACGGCCGGGTCGCATCGTGCAGCTCGGCCAGGCGGCTCGCCGTGGACAGCCGCAGCCCGGCGAGCAGCGCGGCGGGCTCGGCGGATCCCGGGTCGCCCCACGGCGAGGAGGTCAACGCCCCCCTGACCTCGGCGGGGGATCCGGCCCCCGCGGCGCTCCCCCACGCGCGGGCCAGCGCGCCGAGCTCGTAGGGCGCGGGCACCGGTCGGCCGGTGAGCGCGAGCAGCCGGTCTGCGACGTTGCGGATCTCGTAGTCGGCCGCCAGCACGCTCAACACCGTGAGGCCGGCCCGCGGGAGCCAGCCCGCCAGGACGCGCAGATTCCACAGAGCCGCGTCGCCCACGGTGTGCTCCGCCTCGGCCAGGGTGGCGTCCGCGGACAGTCCTCGGCCGTACGACGTCGCGGACAGGCGCAGCAGCGCGTCGGAGAGAGCCGGGCCGGCGGCCAGGTCGTGGCTCCCGGCATCGCCGATCGCCCGCCGTACCAGCGATCTGGCACGCACCGTCCCGGCCACCCAGCCGCCGCTCATGGCCCCGGGCCCGTCGGTATCGACCCGGGGCGCAGCGAGGCGGCCACCACGCGGACGGCCTGCTCGACGTAACGCGGCACCCGCGTCGCGGCGTGCTCTCGAATCTCGTCTGCGCGGTCTCGCCCCTGCCTGCCGATCTCCGCGGCCGATGCCTGCGTCTCCGCACGCGCCTCGGCCGCGCTCTGCTCACGGATCGCCGGAACCGACTCCCGCGCGGCACGCACGATCTCCGCGGCGTCCCGCGACGCCGCCTGCAGGATCGTCGCCGCCTGCGCCTCGGCCTCCGCCCGGATGCGCGCCGCCTCGGCGTGCGCCGCGGCCAGCGCTCCGAACACCGGGTCGAGTTCCGCGTCCCGCTCGGCGGCCTCGTCGCGAGGCACCGCCGTTCCGGTCGGCGCGCCCGGCGCTCCCGCCAGGCGGAGCCGAAGGAAGAACTCGCGCAGTCCGGCCATCGCATTCCCGCTTCGGAGCAGGCCCTCCACCAACATCGTGCCGAGCCGGTGTACCAGCCGACCAGGGCCGGAGGTCCCGCCGCGTGCTATCGCCAGGCGGGCGGGACCTCGGTCACGGCCTCAGTCCTCAACGGTGGTTGACCGGCCTGTCGGCCGCGCGGCGACGCGGACGTACCGGCCGCCCGAGGATCGTCATCACGGCCGGCGGCGCCTGCGGAACGCCGGGCGGCTGCGCGAACGCGTCACGGTCGATCCGTCCGAGCACGGTCCTGACCCGCCTGGCCTGGGCGGCCTCCGACGCCGGATCCTCCGGCCGCGCCGCGCCCGGCGAGGCGAAGTGGGCCGGGCCGGTCGCCGCGGCGGGATTCGCCACGATCAACGGGTTCCCGTCCGCGTCCAGCAGCGGCTCGCCGAGCGGCTCGACCACCGCCGCGACCTCCGCGCTCTGCGGGCTCAGCAGCGGGCTGTCCGCGATCAGGATCCTGATCACCAGGTCGGCCAGCGCGCCGAGCATCACGACGAACCCCGCGGTGCGCACGTCGAAGCACCGCCACGACGCGTTCACCCCGAACGCGAGCACCGCCCCGATCGTCAGCGAGACCAGGGCCCCGATGAAACTGGCCCGACGCATCGTCACCACCCGCTTCCCGAGATCCGGTCCGTCGGCGAGGGAAGGTCCGTCGTGCGGTCCGCGGACTCGGACGGCCGCACGAGCACCGCGCCGCTCGGCGGCGCGCTCTCCGCCGCCGTCAGCCTGCGCTGCCGCGCCAGCGACGTGATCTGCAGGGTCAGCCCGATGGCCCCGACGGTCATCAGCACCGCCCCGATCGCCCCGAGGCTGACCACGGCGACGTGAACATGGGTCGCGAACGCCAGGACGGCCCCCGCGACGATGACTGAGATGTGCGCGCCGATCGGCATGGGATCGTCTCCGTTCCTCGAGCCGGATTCCCGAAGGACCGGCTACCGGTCCACCGAGAATGTCTCTCCGCGGCGCCGCGCCGGACAGGGACCCCGGACCCCTGAGCCACCGGACCTCGGTCCCGAGGCCGCGCACGGGCCGAAGGACCCTGGTGTGCGGCGTCCGCGGTGCTTGGCTTGAGGTGTCGGAGAGTCTGGCTGACGAAGGGAGAACCCCACCATGGCCGAGATCACTCACCGGAGCACGCCGACCATTCCGTTCCTGGGCGACCTGTTCGACCTCTTCCCCTCGATCTTCCCGTCGGGGCAGAGCCCGCAGGCCGCGCAGGCGATCAGGATCGAGGCGCACTTCGAGCCGGACGCGTTCGTGCTGCGCGCCGAACTGCCCGGCATCGACCCCGCGCACGACGTGGAGGTGAGCGTGTCCGAGGACGTGCTCACGCTGCGCGCCGAGCGGACCGAGGTCCAGAAGGAGAAGCACCACAGCGAGTTCCGCTACGGCTCGTTCAGCCGCGCGCTGCGGCTGCCCCCGGACGCGAAGGCGGAGGAGATCACCGCGACGTACGCCGCCGGGATCCTCACCGTCAACGTCCCGCTGAGCAAGCCCCCCAAGAAGTCCGCGCGCACCATCGAGGTGAAGTCGACGGAGAAGGCCGAGCAGGGCAAGTGACGGCGGGCAGGGGCCGCATCCCCGGCGTGATCCAGGGCGGGGATGCGGCCCCTTCGCGCGTCAGAACGTCAGAAGTGGCCGAGCGCCTGCGTTCCGGGGACGAACGCGGACACGTGCATGGTGCCGCGTCCGCAGACCGGGGTCGGCGGTTGGACGGGCACGACGAGCTGCGTGGTCTCGTCCGGCGGAGTGATCTCGATGTACTCGGACGTCGGCTGGCAGTCCTGCGGGCCCATCGTCGATGTCGGCATGTTGTCGCCGGTGGTGGCCACGTGCCAGATGTGCGCGTTCGCCGACGCCGAGGCTCCCGGCCTGAGTGTGATCAGTGGTTTGACGTTCTGCGGATCCCAGATGACGTTCGTCGGCAGGGGCTGCCGGTTGATGTCGAGGAGCAGCAGGCCGGGGTAGCCGCGGACCGTACAGGTGTGCGTGGACTTGTTGGTGAGTTCGATGTTGTAGCTGCCGCTTCCCGGCTCGCCGCTGCCCACCACGTAGGTGAACGATCCCGACACGTCGCGGGTGTGGCAGCGCGGCGTACCGGCCGGGACCGTGGGCGTGTGGCCGGCGCTGGCTGTCGTGCCAGCAGCGCTCGGCGTCGTACCCCCGGTGGCCGAGACCGTGCCGAGCGGCGTCGTCGACGAACTGCCGGACGCCTGGGGGCTCGGAGCGCTGGAAGCGCACCCGGCCGCGAGGGCCGCCGTGATCGCGAGACCGAGTACCGCCATGCTCCGGGCGCGTCGCGTGCTGCTGAGATTCATGATCCGCCTCCTACGGCTTCTGATTCGAGGAGGCCGGTCGGCGCACGGATGCCGCGGAGCCCCCTGACCCAGCGTGGGCACGGCCGGGTGAGGGCAGTAGGACCGGGCGGCCTGACGCCGTCGGGCCGGACGTCCGGAGAGCGGTGCGGCTGGCGCGCTCGGCGGTCTACCCGTCCGCGGCGCGGAACGCGGCGATCCGGATCTCCCGGACCGCCTCGTCGAGTTCGTCCATCGCGGCCTCCAGGCGGTCGCGCCAGAGGCTGTTCGGCACCGCGGCCTGCGCGCCGGCCAGGACCAGGCTGGCGGCGAAGATCCGGTTCACCGCGCCCTCGGCGGCCAGGCCGAGCGCGTCGCCGGATCGCGGCGCACCGTGGACCCGGGTGCGCGCCACGAGATCGCCGGCGAGTCGGCCGAAGACCCGCAGCGGGCGCAGGGCGTGCTCCGCCGGGCGGGTGGGGTTTCGGAAGTGCGTGGAGACCATGCCGATGAGCACGCCGGTGGCGTCGACCAGCGGGGTGGAGGCCACCGCGCGGAACCCGGCGGCCGCGGCGACGGCCCGGTGCGGGATGAAGTCGTCGTCGCGTTCGACGTCGGCGATCACGGTCTGGGCCCGCACATGCGCCGCGCGCCCGCATGCCGAGTCGTCGTCGGTCACCAGCGCGAAGTGGTCGAGGAAGTCGGGGCCGAACCCCGCGTGCGCCGCGATCCGCAGCCCCCCGGAGGCCGGATCGAACAGCTGTACGTTCCCCAGGTCCGCGCCGGTCAGATAGAGCGCGCCGTCGAGGATGCGCCGAAGGACGTCCTCCAGCCCGTCGTCGGCGTACCGATAGTCCGGCAGGATCTCGGTCTGCCGCCCGTCCGCTCCGACCTCGACGAGACCGATCCCGTCCGGGGCGATGGGGGAGTGTTCGCGGATGATCTCCATCGAGACCGCCTCGGATTCCGGCGTGCGCATCACAGGCAAATCCCGAGATGAACGCCGGTTCGAAGCCTAGTCCGCGCGCGGCGGCTCGGAAACCGGAAATCGCGGGCCGAACGGCTCTTGTCCCGCCGGGGCCGGGCGGATGAGCTGGAGTCGTGAAGGGGTTGCCGCGAGTGGCCGCTTCGCTTGAAGGGAGCCGAGCATGTCTGAGGAATCCCTGCGCACCGACCGTGCGACCGCGGAACGCGTACAAGATCTCGAACGGCAGGTCAGGACGCTGGCCGCCGCCGTGCACGCCCTCGCCGAGGGGCTCGCGCCCAACCCCGCCCAGGGGCGGGCGCGGATCGACGTGGACGACGCCGCGCGGCTCGCGCACGACATGCTGATCGCCGCCGGACTCTGACGCCCGCGGGGACGGACCCGGCCCGACCGCGCCGGGGATCCCGGTCCCGGGCTTTCCGGTGCCGTTCGACCCTGGCACGGCGCCGCGGGCCGGTGTCCGCTTGAGGCATGGAACATCAAGTCGTGGAGCGGAACGGGACGGACACGCGGTCGCGTCCGGGCGTCGCGGCGTACGCCGTGGGGCTCACGAAGATCTACGGTCGCGATGAGACGCGGGTCGCCGCGCTGAACGAGGTCGGCGTCGAGTTCGGGGCGGGCCGGTTCACCGCGGTGATGGGGCCGAGCGGGTCCGGCAAGTCGACGCTGCTGCACTGCATGGCCGGCCTGGACCGGGTGACCTCGGGCGAGGTCTGGATCGGGGACGTCGAGCTGGGCCGGCTCTCCGAGCGGGAGCTGACGGTGCTGCGGCGCGACCGGGTCGGCTTCGTGTTCCAGGCGTTCAACCTGCTGCCGACGCTGACGGCCGCGGAGAACATCGAACTGCCGCTCGCGATCGCCGGCCGGCGGCCGGACCGCGAGTGGTACGACCGGGTCGTCGACGCCGTGAACCTGCGCGCCCGGCTCGGCCACCGGCCGGCCGAACTCTCCGGCGGCGAGCAGCAGCGGGTGGCCGGGGCGCGGGCGCTGGTGGCCAAGCCCGCGATCGTGTTCGCGGACGAGCCGACCGGCAACCTGGACTCCCGGTCGGGGGCCGAGATGCTGAGCTTCATGCGGCGCTCGGTGGACGAGTTCGGCCAGACGATCGTGATGGTCACCCACGACCCGAACGCCGCGGCCCGCTCCGACCGGGTGCTGTTCCTGGCCGACGGACGCATCGTCGACGAGATGCATCAGCCGACGGCGGAGCGCGTGCTCGACCGGATGAAGCGGTTCGGGGGCTGATCCGCCATGTGGAAGGTCACCGTCAGAGGCCTGTTGTCGCACCGGCTGCGGCTGGCGCTGACGGCGCTGGCGATCGTGCTCGGCGTCGCGTTCGTGTCGGGCACCTACGTGTTCACCGACACGTTGAACGCGACGTTCTCCACGCTGTTCGACCAGGTCACCAAGGGGGTGGACGTGGCCGTGCGCACCCAGGCGAGCTACCCCTCCCCGCAGGGCGGCACGATCCGCGACCCGATGCCCGCCGCGCTGCGCGACCGGATCGCCCGGATCGACGGCGTCGAACTCGCCGGCGGCTCGGTGGCCGGGTACGCGCAGTTCGTCGGCGAGAACGGCCGGCCGGTGACCACCGGCGGCGCGCCGACGATCGGCATGTCCTACTCCCCGTACGCGAAGCTGCGGGCCGCCGGGACGCTGCGCGAGGGACGGCTGCCGACCGGCACGAACCAGGTGGCCGTGGACGCGGCGACCGCGCGGAACCAGGGCTTCCACGTCGGCGACAAGGTGACGATCCTGTTCCAGGGGCCGCCCCGGACGTTCACCGTGACCGGGATCATCGGGTTCGGGCAGGCCGACAACCTGGCCGGCGCGACGATCGCGGCCTTCGACCTGCCGACCGCCCAGCAGTTGCTGGGCCGGACCGCGAAGTACGACGAGATCGACGTCGTCGCCGCGCCCGGCGTGTCCGCGACCGTGCTCCGAGACCGGATCCAGGCGCAGGTCGGCCCCGCGTATCAGGTGATGACGGGACAGCAGTTGGCTCAGGACGATGTGCAGACAGTCGGCGCGTTCACCAAGTTCATCAACTACGCGCTGCTGGCCTTCGCCGCCGTGGCCCTGTTCGTCGGCTCGTTCATCATCGTCAACACCTTCGGGATCATCCTGGCCCAGCGCACCCGCGAACTGGCGTTGCTGCGCTGCCTCGGAGCGTCGCGCGCCCAACTCCTGCGCTCGGTCCTGGGTGAGGCTCTGCTCATCGCGCTGCTCGCCTCGGCCGCCGGTTTCGGCCTCGGAGTGCTCTTCGCGACAGGCCTCAAGGCGGTCTTCTCGGCGGTCGGCTTCTCCATGCCCACGACCAGCCTGCAGATCCAGTTCCGCACGGTGCTGGTCGCTCTGTCGGTCGGCGTGCTGGTCACCGTCGGCGCTGCGCTGCTTCCCGCGCTCAAGGCCACCCGCGTGGCGCCGGTCGAGGGACTGCGCGAGGGCACGACCACCGAGCGGGCGCACTCGGCCGTGTGGCGCGCGGTCCTCGGCTCGCTGTTCGCGGCGGCTGGAGCCGGACTGCTGGTGACCGGGCTGTTCACCGCCGTCGGCAACCGGCTCCTCGACATCTCGGCCGGAACCGTGCTCGTGTTCCTCGGTACCGCCACGCTCAGCCCGCTGATCGCCGGGCCGCTCGCCCGCGTGCTCGGCTGGCCGTTCGCGCACTGGGCCGGCCAGCCCGGGCGCCTGGCCCGGGGCAACGCCGAACGCAACCCGCGGCGCACCGCCGCGACCGCCGCCGCCCTGATGATCGGCCTCGGCCTGGTCGGCTTCGTGACCATCTTCGCCTCCTCCGTCAAGGTCTCGGTCAACGGCGTGCTCGACCGGTCCGTCACCGCCGACTATGTGCTGACCGGCGCCGGAACCACCAGCCCCGGCTTCAGCCCGCAGGTGGTGACCCGGTTGGGCCGGCAGCCCGAGATAGCGGCGGCGACCGGCGTGCGCGTCGGGCAGTTCAAGCTGGACGGCACGACCCAGCAGCTCTACGGCATCGACCCCGTCACCTTCACCCGCGTCGTGCACACGGACCTCGTCTCCGGCCAGATCAGCGCACTGACTCAGGGCGGCGTCGCGGTGCGGCAGGACGTCGCCGACGCGCACGGCTGGAAGCTCGGCCAGAGCATCGCCATGGAGTTCCCGGTCGGCGGCGTGCGCACGGAACGCATCGAGGCCGTCTACCTGGACAACCACCTCGACGGCCCGTACCTGCTGCCGCTCACCGAATACCAGCAGCGCTATCCGGACCAGTTCGACGTCCTGGCCCTGGTCAAGGCACAGCCCTCGGCCACCCCGGCACAATCGCTCGCGGCGGTCGACCGGGCGACGAGCGGCTACCCGAGCGTGCAGATCCGCGACCAGGCCGAATACCGGCAGCAACAGGCCGACCAGGTCGACCAGCTGCTGACCCTCTTCTACGCGCTCCTGGTGCTCGCGATCGTGATCGCGTTCCTCGGCATCGTGAACACGCTCGCGCTCTCGGTACTCGAACGCGTCCGCGAGATCGGCCTGCTGCGCGCCCTCGGCATGACCAGGCGTCAACTGCGCGCGATGATCCGCTGGGAGGCGGTCATCATCGCGCTGCTCGGCGCCGTCCTCGGCCTGGTGATCGGGATCCTCTTCGGCTGGGTCCTGGTCCGCGCACTGCACGGCCAGGGCGTCACCGACTTCAGCCTCCCGATCGTCACCCTGCTCTCCTTCGTGGGCCTCGCCGCGCTCGCCGCCGTGTTCGCGGCCGTCCTCCCCGGCCGGCACGCGGCCCGCACGGACGTCCTCAAGGCCATCGGGGGCGAGTGAACGCGGGCGCTGCACGGCGTCCGCAGCGCCCGGGGGTCATGATTCGCGGTACAGGTCCTCGATGTCGGCGGCGTGTTCCGCGCTGATCACGTACCGCTTGAGGCTCAGCTTGGCCGAGAGGTGCCCGCCCTCGACGGTCCAGATCGTCGGCAGGACGGCGAACCTCCGGATCGACTCGGCCCGGGACACCGAGCGGTTGGCGTCGTCGACGGCCTGCTGGAGTTCGCCGGTGAGTTCGACGTCCCGGCACAGTTCGGGCAGCGGCCGGTCGCGGTCGCGGCCACGCCGGACGAGCCAGCTCGAGACCGCTTCCGCGTCCAGGGTGATCAGCGCCGCCACGTAGGGCCGGCGGTCGCCGACGACCAGCGACTGGTCGATCAGGGGGTGGGCGTTGAGCCGTTCCTCGAGCGGGAGCGGGGCGACGTTCTTGCCCGCGGCGGTCACCAGGATCTCCTTCACCCGCCCGCGGATCGACAGGTAGCCGTCGTCGTCCAGGCTGCCGAGGTCGCCGGTGCGCAGGTAGCCGTCCGCGGTGAACGCGGCCCGGGTGGCCGCTTCGTCGTGCAGGTATCCGGCGAAGACCTGCGGCCCCTTGACCTGGATCTCGCCGTCGTCCGCGATGCGCACGGCGGTGCCGGGCAGCGGCGGGCCGACCGTGCCCGCCTTCGGCCGCTGATAGGGGCTGATCGCGATGGCCGGTCCGCTCTCGGTGAGCCCGTAGCCCTCGCACACGGACAGTCCGACGCCGTGGAAGAACCGGGTGAGGTGCTCCCCCAGCGGCGCGCCGCCGGAGATCGCGTAGCGCAGCCGTCCGCCGAGGCGGGCGCGGATGCCCGCGTAGACGAGGCGGTCGAAGAACGCGTGCCGCAGCCGCAGCCGTACGCCGATCCGGCCCTGCTCGGCGGCCCGCGACCACTCGACGGCAGTATCGGCGGCCCGACCGAAGACGTGGGCCGCGACCCTGCCCCGGGACCTCGCTTCGAGGGCCGCGGCGTTGTAGATCTTCTCGAACACGCGCGGGACGGCGAGCACGAGGGTGGGCCTGAACGCGCCGAGCTCCTCGGCCACGTGCGAGGGATCGGGCAGGTGTCCGAGCACGGCGCCGCCATGGAGCACGCCGAGGTGCACGATGCGCGCGAAGATGTGCGCCAGCGGCAGGAACAGCAGCGTGCGGGCGCGCCCTTCGTCGCTGCGGAAGAGCGCCGGGAGCAGTTCGACGGCGTTTCCGATCTCGAACAGCAGGTTGCCGTGGGTCAGCAGGCAGCCTTTGGGCCGGCCGGTGGTGCCCGAGGTGTAGATGACGGTCGCGATCGTTCCGGCCGTGAGCGCCGCGCGACGTTGGCTGCGGATCCGGGGATCCGTGCCGGTTCCGGTCTCCGCCAGCACCGCCAGCGCACCGCTTCCGCCGTCGTCGCGCTCGATCTGCCATATGTAGCGCAGGCCCGGGATCCGGTCGCGGACCGAGGCGACCACGGCGGTGTGCGCCGAGGTTTCGGTGAACACGGCGGTCACGTCCGAGTCCGCGAGGATCCACGCGACCTGTTCGGCCGAGGAGGTCTCGTACACCGGCACGCCGACGGCGCCCGCCTCCCAGATCGCGAAGTCGAGGACGGACCACTCGTATCGGGTCCGCGACATGATCGCCACCCGGTCACCGGGCTGCACGCCGAGCGCGATCAGCCCGTCGGCCACCGATTCGATCTCGGCGAGGAATTCCGCGGCGGTCACGTCGTGCCACACACCGTCGAGCTTGCGGACCACCACCGTGCGCTGCGGTGTCCGTTCCGCGTTGCGGTGCACGATGTCGGTCAAGTTCGCCTCGCCAGGCACGTCGTACAACGAGGGAACGCTGTACTCGCGCACGCGCACCACCTCCGGCCCTCGCACCTTGGTACCAGGGTGCGGCGGCCGGAGGACAAACGGCAGAGGCCTTAGTCCTGTGTCCCGTGCCGCACGCTCCGATCGCAGCTTCGGCTGATGCGCGCGGCACGCGCCTTGGGGATCAGCCAGCCGGCGATCGCCCGCGCGGTCAGCGCGGTCTCGTGCTCCTCCTGGAGCGGATCGCCGCTGTGCTGGACGAGGATCAGGTCGTTCGCGGTACGCAGCCGGGCGCGGGTCGCACGCAGGATGGCCGTGGTCCGCCGGTCCGAGGTCCGGGCCACCAGCAGCACCGGCACCCGCAGCGCACCGAGGCTCTCGTCGGCGAGGTCCGGACGGCCGCCGTGGCAGACGACGGCGGCCACCTGCGCGTCCGGCCGGGCCGCACAGCACATCGCGGCGGCCGCGGCCGTGCCCGCACCCAGCATGACCACCGGAACGCCCGCGGTCAGGCTGCGGTGCTCGAGCCAGCTCACGGCGCCGTAGAGCCGCTCGGTGAGCAGTTCGACGTCGTACACGACCCGCGGATCGACCACCTCGACCTCATCGACCAGCTCGACCCGAAGCGTGCCGATGCCCTCGCGGCACAACAGTTCGCTGAACCTGCGGGTGCGCGCGTCGGTCGTCGTTCCGCAGGTGCCCCGGGTCATCACGAGCACGGCGCGCGGACGGCGCGGCAGATCGAGCACCCCGGGCAGCTCGACCGCGTGCTGGGGCAGCGACATCCACTGCCGGTGTACGAACCCGTGCTCTCCGGATTCCCGAGGCACCTGCGGAACCGCGACGGTCACAAGACCTCCCCGCCTTCCGAGCTCATGGCGATCCGCCTCCCACGATCCCGCCGCGCCGTCTCGTGAACCAGGGTCCTTCGACCTGGACCATGAGCACGCTGCGTTCTCATCGCGGCAGCGCCGTGCCGGCTTTCGCGCGCACCGCCTCGACCGCTTCCCACTGCTCGGTCGTCAGGCTGGTCAGCGCGGCGGGGAAGACGCCGTCCTGCTCCTTGAGGATGTGGCGGCGCAGCATGTCGAGCGCGGCGAGCAGCCGGGTCGGCCAGTTCGAGGCGGGCGGGCTGCCGGCGGCCTCGCGGAGCACGGCCTCGATCAGCCGGTGCTCGTCCTCGAGCTTCGCGATGTGCTCGGGGAAGTCCTCCCGCAGCGCGGGGAACAGTCCGTCCTCCTCGACCCGGGTGTGCGGTTCCAGCAGTTCGGCGATCCGTCCCGCGCACCCGGACAGCGTCGGCAGATCGCCGTTCCGGTGCGCGCCGCGCACCTCGGCGATCAGGTCGACCACGGCGTCGTGCTCCCGGGTCAGCTCCCCGATCGCCGTCACGTCCTGGCATCCGCAGTACTCGCACATGAGCTCAGGATGGTCCGGAGTTCACCGCGGACGGCAGGGCCGAAGGTCCTTGCGGGTGGCGCGCCGAGGCTGCCCGGTGGTCCTCGCGGGGTCGGGACGTTCTGCTCTGAACGTGCGCCTGCCGCGGGAGCACGGTGGAGGCATGGCTACTTCAACGTCCCTCTCCGGTCCTTGGCTCACCTGCGCCCCCCAGCTCAGCGCGGAGCACGCGTCCTGCTGCCCGGCCCGGCCGACCGTCGAGGCCTCGGTGCCGCGGCCCGGCGCGCCCGGCGGGACGGAGAAGCTGCTGCTGTGCGACGAGCACTTCCGCCTGCGGCTGCGCGAACTGCGCACGGCCGGCGCGGTGGTCTTCGGCGCCGACGGCCGGCTGCTCATGCCCCGCTCCTGGGAGTTCGACTGAGGCGGCGGCCGTCGCGCCGGAACCCTGATTTCGAGGAACCAAGGAGAGGAGCAGTCCCATGGACGAGCACGTGAAGCGTTGGCGTGCCAACGTATTTCTGTTCGAGGACGAGGGTGAGACCGTCGCGAACGCGGTTGTGGAGACCGGCGTCACGACGATCCACGGTGTCGGGCGGGCGACGCGCAATCCGTCCGACTTCGAGGTCGAGGGCATCGGCGAGGAGCTGGCCGTCGGCCGGGCGTTCATCGACCTGGGCCGTCGGCTGCTGGGCATCACCGCGCAGGACATCGAGGCGGTCGAAGGGCGTCCGGTGCAGCTGAGCGAGCAGTGACCGATCGACTCCGTGGGTGTGGAACCGCCGCGAGACGGTTCCACACCCACAATGCCGTCCGTCAATGCAACGGGACGACGGCCACCGGGCAGCGCGCACGGACCAGCAGCTCGTGCACGATCGGCCCGATCCGTCCGGCCCGCGGCAGCCAGCTGCGATGCGCGCCGGCCACGATCAGGTCGGCGTCCCGCGACTGCTCGATCAGCACCTCGCCCGGGGAGCCGCGCAGCACCCTGATCTCCGAGCCCACGTCGTACTGCTCGGCGTGCGCGGCCTTGAGCCACGCGCTGAGGTGCTCCTGTGCCTGCCGCGCCGTGATGTCCGTGTCGCTGATGTAGGTCGCGGAGTGCGCGGGATACGGGAGCCACGCGTGCACCACGCGCAGCCCGCCACCTGCGCATTCGGCGTGGTCGAGGGCGTAGCGCAGCACCTGGACGCACTCGTGAGCGTCGACGCCGACGACGGTCGGGCCGTGGTGCGCCGCCGCCGCGTGGCCCCGCGGCACGACCACGAGCGGGCAGTGCGCGTGAGCGGCCAGGTACATACTCACCGAGCCGAGGGCGAGCCCGGCGAATCCGCCGTGGCCGCGCGAACCGACGACCAGCACGGCGGACTCGCGCGAGGCGGTCTCGAGCTCGTGCACGGGGTCGCCGAACAGCGCGTCGCGTTGCACGACGAGCCCGGGGTTGGCCTTCAGCAACCGCGTCTCGGTGTCCGTGAGCAGCGCGAACGCCTTTTCGTCGGCCGCGTCCGACGCCACGGTGACCACACGCAGCGCCTCATCGCGCCGCAGCGCCTCGCCCGCGGCCCAGTCGGCGGCGGCCCGCGCGTACTCGGATCCGTCCACGGCGACCGTGATCGGCCGTTCCTGACCGGCATCGGGATAGCGCAGCTCAGACATGGCGACCTCCTGTGGACGACGTCAGTCCCTGTTCGACACCTTCAGCCTCGCGCGGTGGCGATCACGCGGTCAGAGCCCAACGTCCCGCCTCCCACGTGCGCTAAGTCAAGACCATGCGCCCTGGCGCCGACCGGTCCGCAGCCGCACCGTCCAGTTATAAGGACACCCGAAAGGGGAGCACGATCATGCGCATTCTGATCAGCGCCGCGAGTCGGCACCAGGGCACGGCTGAGATCGCCCGGCACCTCGCGGACGCGTTGCGGCGGGAGGGCGCCGAGGTCGCGGTGATCCCGCCCGACGAGATCGTCGGCGTCTCCGGCTACGCCGGCGTGGTGCTCGGCAGCGCGGTCTACTTCGGGCGCTGGCTGCCCGCGGCCCGGCGCGCGGCCGAGCGCTTCGAGAAGGAGCTGCGCGAGCGGCCCGTCTGGCTGTTCTCCAGCGGTCCGGTGGGAGCGGCCGCGGCGGACCCGAACCAGGCGAGGGTGAACGTGGACGACGTCATGGCGCGGACCGGTGCGATCGGCCACCGCGTGTTCGGCGGCCGGATCGAGCGCGCCCAGCTCGCGTGGCCGGCCAGGGAACTGGTCTCCAGGCTGCGGATCAAGGACCGCGACGACCGGGACTGGACCGAGATCGAGGCATGGGCCCAGTCGATCTTCGAGCAGCTGGAGAAGGTCCGGGCCGACGCACCCTGACCCCGGCGGCGAGTTCGACGGACGGCCGGATCAGCCCTCGTCCAGCGGTTCGGCGGGAACGCTCCAGACCAGCACCGTCCCGCCCTCCGTACCCGGATCGGCGCTGAACCGGCCGCCGAGCTGCTGGGCGCGCTCGGCGAGGTTCGCCAAGCCGCTGCGCCGTCCGCCCGCCGGAATGCCGACGCCGTCGTCCAGCACGGTGAGCGTCACGTGCGCGCCGTCCGCGACGACCTCGACGTCCACCTTCGAGGCCTGAGCGTGTCGGGCCGCGTTCGACAACGCCTCGCGCAGCACGGCCACCAGATGCTCGGCCACGTCCTCGGAGACCAGCGTGTCCACCGGCCCGGAGAAGCGCACCGAGGGACTGAAGCCGAACTGCTCGGCGACGCGTTCGCAGGACTCGATGACCCGGGCGCGCAGGCTCGGCGAGTCCTCCCCGCCGAGCTCGTGCGCGTGCAGGGCGAAGATGGTCGAGCGGATCACCTTCATGGTGTCGTCGAGGTCGGACACCGCTTGCGCGATCCGCTTGGCGACGGCCGGCTTCTGGGTGATCTTGTACGCGCCCTGCAGCGACATCGAGGTGGCGAAGAGCCGCTGGATCGCCATGTCGTGCAGGTCCCGGCCGATCCGGTCGCGGTCGGCGTAGAGCGAGAGCAGTTCGCTGTCCCGGCGGCGGTCCGCGAGCTCGATCACGACGGAGGCCTGGACCGCGAGATCCGAGACGAGCTGCGCGACCGCGTCGTCGAACACGGCACCGCCCTGTGCGCGGGCCACCGAGAGCACGCCGCGCACCTGTCCGCCCGCGCCGAGCGGCACCAGGATCGCCGGACCGAACGGCCTGTCCTGCGCGAGGTCGGTGCGCGTGCGGGGGTCGGCCGCCGCGTCGGTGAGGCGTTCGATCTGCCCGGACTTGAACACCGCGCCGATCAGCGACTCCTCGATCGGCAGTGCCGTATCGCGGGCCCAGTCCTCGCCGAGTCCCTCCGCCGCCGCGACGACCAGGTCCGCGCCTTCCGGGTCCGGCAGCGCGACCACGGTCAGATCGGCCTGGGCCATCGCCCCCACGCGCCGCGCGAATCCGGTGAGCGCGCTTTCGAGGTCGCTGCCGGAGAGCAGGCCGCGGGTCAGCTCGTTCGTCGCCTCCAGCCACTCCTGACGACGCCGCGCCTCGTCGTACAGCCGGGCGTTGTCGATCGCCACACCCGCGGCGGCGGCAAGGGCGGTCAGCACCGCCTCGTCATCCGCGTCGAACGGAGCGCCGCCCTGCTTCTCGGTCATATAGAGGTTGCCGAAGACTTCCTCACGCACTCGGATCGGCACGCCGAGGAAGGTGTGCATCGGCGGATGGTTCGGCGGGAAACCGTAAGACTGTGGATGCTGGGCCAGGTCCTCGGTACGCAGCGGCTCCGGGTGCCGGATCAGCTCGCCGAGCAACCCATAGCCCTCTGGATACGGTCCGATCTCGGCGATCTGCTCGGGCGTGACCCCGACCGTGATGAACCGCGCCAGCCGATCGTCGCCACCGAGGACACCGAGAGCGCCGTACCGCGCATCCACCAGCGTCGTCGCGGCCTGAACGATCCTGGTCAGCGCGGTCTCCAGATCCAGACCGCTGCCGATGCCGACCACGGCCTCAAGCAGTTGCCGCACCCGGTCCCGGGACGAGCGCACCGCGGAAAGCCGGGCCTGCAACTCGTCCAACAACTCGTCGATGCGCAGTTGGGGCAGCACCCGCGAAACCTCGTCACCGAACTGATCGTCCACCGAGACTCTCCGCTCTGCCGGAGCAGCGGCGTCCAGACGTCGGAGAGCGCGGGACGATCCGCCGTACGCGCCCACGCTACCCGTCTCTAGTCCTCAGCGCCTCGTGCCGAACGACCCCGAGGACGATCCGTGCCCCGACTCGCCGCGCATGCCGGAGACCAGCACCGCCGCCTGCACCCGGCGCTCCACCCCCAGCTTGGCCATCAGCGAGGAGACATAGTTCTTCACGGTCTTCTCGGCCAGGAACAATCGCTCGCCGATCTGCCGGTTCGTGAGCCCGTCACCGATCAGGTCCAGGATCCGCCGCTCCTGCGCGGTCAGCGCCTCCAACGGGTCCTTCCGATCGCCGGTCCGCAGCCGGGTCATCACCGCCGCCGTCAGCTTCGGATCCAGCAGCGATCCCCCGGAGGCCACTGTGCGCACCGCGCCGACCAGGTCCATCCCCGACACCTGCTTGAGCAGATACCCGGACGCCCCGGCCATGATCGCGTCGAACAGCGCCTCGTCGTCGGCGAACGAGGTCAGCATCAGGCAGGAGAGTTCCGGCATCCGCGAACGCAGGTCCCGGCACACGGTCACCCCGTCGCCGTCCGGCAGCCGCACATCCAGCACCGCGACCCGCGGCTTGAGCGCGGGAACCCGAGCCAGCGCCTCGGCGGCGGTCGACGCCTCGCCGACCACCTCGAACTCGCCCTCGACCTCGAGCAGGTCCTTGATCCCACGACGGACCACCTCGTGGTCATCGAGCAGAAAGATGCGCGTCGGCTCAGTCATGAACTCAAGGTAAGCCCGCCCACCTGGGACACGCAGGGCCGAAGGTCCTGAAACCGCCCACCGCCCACCGCCCACCGACATCGTCCGCCGAGGTCAACCCCGCTTGAGCGCCCGTTCAAGGTCCGCGCGCAAGTCCTCGACATCCTCGAGACCGATCGAAAGCCGCAGTACAGAAGCGTGCGGCTTGGCCTCGGCGGCAACCGGACGATGGGTCAGCGAGGCAGGGTGCTGAATCAACGTGTCGACGCCGCCGAGCGAGACCGCGTGCGTGATCAGCTCGCAAGATCCTGCGATGCGCGCCGCCGCCTCGTATCCGCCGCGGACGGAAATCGCCAGAACCGCGCCGGGGCCGCTCATCTGACGCCCGACCAGCCGCTTCGGGTCGCATTCGGGCAGGCCCGGGTAGTAGACGCGCTCCACGTTGGGGTGCGTGGCGAGCCACTCGGCGAGTTCTCGCGCCGACTCGGACTGGTGGCGCACGCGCAGCGGCAGCGTCTGCAGTCCCCGATGCAGCATGTACGCAGCCAGCGGATGCAGAATCCCGCCGGTCACGGCACGCACCCGGCGCAGCTTCTCTGCCCACTCCGCATTCGTCGCGACCACGCCCGCGAGCACGTCGCCGTGGCCGCCTAGGTACTTCGTCGCGCTGTGCACGACCAACGTGGCACCGAAGTCGGCAGGCTGCTGGAGGATCGGCGTCGCGAAGGTGTTGTCGACCAGCAGCGGCACGTCGCCGGACTGGCGTGCGATGTCGGCGAGATCGAGGAGTTCCAGGGTCGGGTTGCCCGGGGTCTCGACGATGACCAGGCCGGTGTCGGGGCGGAGCGCTGCGGCCACGTCGTCGGGGTCGGCCCAGGTCACGTCGGTGCCGAGCAGACCAGTGGACAGGACGTGGTCGGTGCCGCCGTAGAGCGGGCGGACGGCTACGACATGACGCTTGCCCTCCGCGGCAGCCGACAGGAGGCAGGCGGTGATGGCGGCCATGCCGGATGCGAAGGCGACCGCCTGTTCGCAGTTCTCCAGTTCGGCGAGGGCCTGCTCGAAGCGGCCGGTCGTGGGGTTCCAGAGCCGCTGGTAGACGTGCGTCCCGCCGGGCACCGGCAGCCCGCCGGTGGCCAGCGCCTCGTAGCACGCGCCGCCGCTCTCGATGTCCGGCAGCGGGTTCGTGGTCGAGAAGTCGATCGGCGGCACGTGCACGCCCAGGCTCGCGAGGTCCTGGCGTCCGGCGTGCACTGCGCGGGTGTCGATGCTCATGGGGAACAGGATGAAGAACATCCGGCAAGATGGGAAGATGTGTGAATATTATTCTTGGCTAGTGGCTCAAGGTCGCAGGATCTACATCTAGGGTGTCGTGTATGACTGTGCCGCCGAACATTCCTCAGGACCTCGACGAGATCGACCGGGCGATCCTGCGGGTCCTGTCCCGGGACGCGCGGACGCCGAACAACGCGATCGCCGAACTCGTCGGTATCGCGCCGTCCACGTGCCATGGGCGCATCAGGGCGCTGCGGGAGCGGGGCGTGGTGCGGGGCTTTCACGCCGACATCGATCCGGCCGCGCTCGGGCTCGGATTGCAGGCGATGATCGCGGTGCAGCTCAACGTGCACAGCCGCGCGCAGATCAACACATTCATGCGCGATGTGCCACATCTGCCGGGCGTGGTCAGCGTCTTCCACGTGGCCGGAACCGACGACTACCTGCTGCACATCGCGGTGCGCGACTCGGATGCGCTGCGCGAGTTCGTGCTCGACCATCTCACCGGGCATCCGGCCGTGCGGCACACGGAGACGAGCCTGATCTTCGCGCATCTGCCCGGCACGCTCACCGGGCTCGGCCTCGAGGACTGAATCCACGTTCGCGGTCGCGGCTGTCGGTGGCGACGGCTACTGTCCGAAGGTATGGGATTCACCGGCTGGCCGGAGCGTGCGTTCACGTTCTACGAGGGCCTCGAGGCGGACAACTCGAAGGCGTACTGGACCGCGCACCGCGCCGTCTACGACGCCGACGTGCTCGCGCCCATGGAGGCGCTGCTCGGTGAGCTCGCGGCGGAGTTCGGGGACGGCAAGGTGTTCCGGCCGTACCGCGACGTGCGGTTCAGCGCGGACAAGTCCCCGTACAAGACGGCGATAGGCGCCACGCTCTCGCACGGCGGCTACGTCCACCTGTCCGCGGACGGCCTCGCGGTCGCCGTCGGATACCACATGATGGCGCCGGACCAGCTGGCCCGATACCGGCAGGCCGTGGCCGAGGACGTGACCGGCGAGGAGCTGCGCCGGATCATCGCCGAGGTCGAGGGCCGGGGCATCGACGTCGTCGGCGAGGACCCGCTCAAGACGGCGCCGCGCGGCTACTCGAAGGACCATCCGCGCGCGGATCTGCTGCGCAACAAGGGCCTGATCACCTGGCAGGAATGGCCGGTCGATCCGTGGATGCACACGGCGAAGGCCAAGACCCGCATCGTGAAGCACCTCCGCGACGCGCAGCCCTTGCGGGACTGGCTCGACGACCGCGTGGGGTCGTCGGAACGCGGCTGACTCGTCGCACGTCGCTCGTCGCTCGTCGCACGTGGAGCCAGCCGCCGTCCCGTCAGCCCTGTCGGCTTCGTCAGCGTGCTACTTCTTCGGCGGAGGCGTGGAGCTCGGCTTGGCCGGGGGCGTCGTCGGCGCGGTCGTGATGGGGGCGGTCGGGAAGTTCGAGGCGCCGGGCAGCTGCGGCAGGGTCGGCAGGCCGGGCAGGCTCGGGTTGTCCGGCAGCGAGGGCAGGCCCGGCTTGGTCGGGACCGGGACGGGCAGCTTCGGCACGGACGGGGTCGGGACCGGGACGCTCGGCGTGGGCACCGGGACCTTCGGCACGGCCGGGGTGGGCACCGGCAGCGAGGGCGACGGGACCGGCAGGCCGCCGGCGAGCTTCGGCGTGGGCGCGGGCGGTGTCTTCGGAGCCGGGGGCGGAGTCGTCGGCAGCGTGCTCGGCTTCGGCGCCGGCGACGTGGGCACCTTCACGGCGGGCAGGCACTTGTTCGAGACCAGCCCGGTCACATCCGTGACCAGGCCGCCCGCCGCGCTCACCGCGCCGGAGATGTTCGGGATCCCGGACAGGTCGCTGACCAGGCTGAACAGCTCGGCGAGCAGCTTGGCCACGTCGGAGACGCACTCCGTGGACGGCGGCACGACGTTCTTGCCCGGCACGTTCGGCAGGCAGCCCGCCTTCTGCAGCGCGCTGACGTCGTTGATCGCGTTCGTGATCAGGGTGGTCGCGTCGTCCGTCTTCGGCGGAACCGCCGTCAGATCCCCGCTGATGCCGGGCAGTTGGGCCACGAGCTGTTTCGCCAGGTCCGCGCACGCCGAGTTGGGCGGCGTGGTCGGGGTCGGCGCGCTCGGCGCGACGGTCGGAGTCGAGGTGGGCACCGCGGGCTTCGGCGACGGCGGGGTCGGAGCCGCGCCCGCCAACGCCACGGCGGGCGCCGCGACCGACGCGGCGACGGCCACGGACAGGGCGGCGGCGCCCACGGCACGGGAGATCTTCACGGTGCAACAGCTCCTTGACTTCGATCGCATCCTGAGGTGGTGCTGGCGGCGCTTCGGCCATAGGTCACAATGCGAACAAAATGAACTGATGAAACCACAATGTCCGGCTGACGGGTCGACAGATCACCCGAATGTCAGACTGCGGACAGCCGACTCCAGCCGCTTCCGCTCGCCTCCATGCATTCCGCCTCGCTTCCCTGTGGGCCTGTTATCTCGGCATACGTTCCCCCGGATGGCCGAGTCGCGGACCGCGCCGGGTACTCGTAGCGTGGTTGATACGCACACCTCGAGGAGGAGGACGACCATGGCGACCTTCATGGACGTGCACCACGGCATGAAAGGCATCACCGCCGACCAGCTCGCCGAGGCCCACAAGGCGGACCTCGCGATCGAGTCGGACGAGCACGTGCACTTCAAGCAGGCCTGGGCGGACCCGGAGTCGGGCACGGTCTACTGCCTGTCCGAGGCGCCGTCGGCCGACGCGGTGCAGCGGGTGCACGAGCGCGCCGGGCATCGCGCCGACGAGATCCACGCCGTGCCGCTCGTCGTCTGACGGAGCGGGGGACGATCTCCGGTCAGCGGTACTGGGCACGCGCCAGCAGGGCCGCCGCCTCGAGGAGCATCCACGCGCCGGTCTGCACGGACAGGTCGCGTTCCGGGCTCCTGGGGCGCGGGGCGTCGGCCGGGCGCGACCATTCCGGGCCGAACAGCGGGCCGCCGGGCGCCGCGGCACGGTTGCGCCAGGCCGCGCGGGCGGAGTGCAGCACGAGCTCGTTGGCGAGGAACGCCTCGGGCTCGTAGTCGCGGCCGAACTCCGGCAGCGTGATGGCGGCGCGGGCGAGGTAGCGCGCGAGGATCCCGGCGAACAGTCCCCCGTCGGCACCGCCCTGCCCGCGCAGCACGAGGCGCGCGCTGGGCGGCGAGGTCGGGGTCAGGTGCGCGGCGACGGCCGTGACGGTGCGGGCCGCGCGTTCCGCCCACACCGCTGACCGGCCGTCATTTCCCCAGCTCGCGAGCTCCAGGCAGGCGCCGAGGTACACGCCCTGGCAGTACGTGTAGGTGACCTTCTCGACCTCGCGGACCGCTCCGTCCGCGCCGACGTGCAGCCCGTCCCAGACGACGCCGGTCTGCGGGTCGACGAGGTTGTCCTCGATCCAGCGCGCCGTCTCGAAGCCGCGTTCGTCGTGCAGCCGGGCGAACAGGATCGCGGCCGGGCCGTTGGCGGGCACGTTCTTGAAGTCCTCGTCGTACTTGTCCCGCAGCCGCCACCAGACGCCGCCGCCGGAGTCCTCGGTCCAGCCGTGCCGCAGCGCGCCCGCGAGCTGGTCCACCACCCCCGGCCGCCGTACGCCCACGTACTGCTCGGCGCGTTGCAGGGCGAGCGCGAGCCAGGCCATGTCGTCGTAGTAGTCGTTGAGCCAGTCCTTGCCGTTGCGGGTGCGCACGCCGTTGACGAAGCGGGCGACGCGGGCCCGGCGGCGGGGATCGGGGCTGCGCACGTAGGCGTCCACCAGGCAGTCCAGCACGTGCGCCTGCCACCAGTAGTTCCACGGCGTGAACAGCACGCGCTGCGCCGGGGTCGCGGGCCATCCGGGCACGCCGAGCAGCGTCCCCGGCAGCGCCCAGAGCCGGCGCAGATGGCGCTCGCGCACGGCGTGCTCGGCCAGCTCGGCGCGCGCGGCCCACTGGCTCGCCCGCTCCGGCAGCTCGGGCGCCGGCGCCCCGCCGTGTTCGGCCTGCCTCACCCCTTCATCATCGCAGCCTCCGCCGGGTGCGCACCGAAAGCACGTGAAGAGACGTTTTCGAACATTTATTGACACTTGTCTGGACCAGTAGTTCACTGCACAGCGGAACGGAGTCAGGCCCCATCCACACCCACGAAGGGTCCGCCAATGCCGTCGCACCCGCACGCCCCCCGCACGCCCGTCCGGCGCCGCCGCCTCGGGCTGCTCACCGCGGTGATCACGGCCGCCGCCACGCTGACCGGGATCGGCGCGGCGAGCGTCGCCGCCGCCCCGCCGGCCGCGGCCGAGTCCAACGGGGTGGGCCAGACGCCCGCGCTGGGCTGGAGCAGCTGGAGCTATATCCGACACGATCCCACAGCGGCGAACATCGAGGCCCAGGCCAACGCGATGGTCTCCAGCGGGCTCAAGTCCGCCGGGTACGTCTACGTCAACGTGGACGACTTCTGGTACGACTGCCCCGGCAGCCAGGGCCCGGACGTCGACTCCTACGGCAGGTGGGTGACGAACGCGAGCACCTTCCCGCCGAGCTCCAGCGGTGAGAACGGCATCGCGGTCGTCGCCGACTACGTGCACTCCCTCGGCCTCAAGTTCGGCCTCTACGTCACCCCCGGCATCTCCGACCAGGCCGTCTCGAAGAACACGCCGATCCAGGGCACCTCGTACACGGCCTCGCAGATCGCGAACGGTTCGGGCGAGGCGAACTACAACTGCGGCGGCATGCAGGGGATCAACTACAGCGCGGCCGGCGCGCAGGCGTTCATCAACTCCTGGGCGGACGAGTTCGCGTCCTGGGGCGTGGACTACCTGAAGCTCGACGGCGTCGGCGACTCCGACGTCGGCGACGTGCAGGCCTGGGCGACGGCCCTGCAGCAGTCCGGGCGCGCGATCCACCTGGAGCTGTCGAACAGCCTCGACATCGCCAACGCCGCGACGTGGGCGCAGTACTCGAACGGCTGGCGGACCGGCGGCGACATCGAGTGCTACTGCGGCACGAACTCGGCCGGGAACCCGCAGCCGCTCACGACGTGGGGCAGCGTGCAGGGACGGTTCGCGCAGATCGCCGACTGGCAGCCGTACGGCGGTCCGGGCGCGTTCAACGACTACGACTCGATCGAGTTCGGCGACGGCGCGACGACCGACGGCCTGACCACCACCGAGGGCCAGTCGCAGTACGGACTGTGGGCGATGGCCGCGTCGCCGCTGCTGCTCGGCGTGGACCTGACACAGTTGAACTCGACCGAGGTGGCCGACCTGAAGAACGCGAACATCATCGCGGTCGACCAGGACGGCATCGACGCCCGACGCATCGTCAGCAACGTGAACCAGCAGGCCTACGCGAAGACCGAGCAGAACGGGGACGTCATCCTCGGCCTGTTCAACTACAGCGGGTCCGCCAGCCAGACGGTCACGGTCTCGCTCGCGGCGGCCGGGATCACCGGCAGCGCCACGGCCACGAACCTGTGGACCGGAGCCTCGGCGGGCACGCTCAGCGGCACGTACAGCGTGACGCTCGCCGCCGGAGCCTCGCAGATCCTCAAGCTCGTGCCCTCCGGCGCGCAGGGCTCGACGACGTACCTCGCCTCCTCCTCGGCCAACACCCTCGCGGGCGGCGCCGCGGTCGCGAGCTGCAACTCGTGCCTCGGCGGCAAGAAGGTCGGCTTCGTGGGCAGCGGCGGCACGCTGACCTTCAACAACGTGAACGTCAGCACGGCCGGGAACTACGAGGTGCAGGTCGGCTACCTCGACGGCACCGCGGGCACGGTCGGGCGCTCGACCACGCTGACGGTCAACGGCGCCGCGGCGGGCACGCTCGCCGACGTGCCGACCGGCAGCTTCGCCAACCCGGGCTCGGAGACCGTCTCGCTGCCGCTGAAGGCCGGCTCGAACACGATCGAGTTCTCGAACTCGGCCGCGTACGCACCGGACTTCGACGCGATCACCGTGCCGACGAACCCGACGACCTCCTCGACGACGTACCTCGCCGCGTCGGCCACGCTGGCCGGCGGCGCGGTCGTGCAGAGCTGCAGCGCGTGCACCGGCGGCCAGAAGGTCGGCTACGTCGGCAACGCCAGCGGCACGCTCACGTACACCGGCGTGACCGCGACCAAGGCGGGCGTCTACCCGGTGCAGATCGTGTACTGCGACGGGACCTCCGGCACGGCCGGCCGCTCCGCCACCTTCACGGTCAACGGCACGGTCGTGCAGACGAACGTGTTCACCCCGACCGGCGACTTCTCGACGCCGGGCTCGGTGACCGCGTACTTCCCGCTGAAGGCAGGCTCCAACACGATCGAGATCTCGAACGGCTCGGCCTACGCGCCGGACTTCAACTCGATCGTCGTCAACCAGTGATCATCTGCTGAAATTCGCGTTGAGCAGAGCGAGCGCCTCGGTGAGCTGCTCGCTCTGCGCGGCGTGCTGCCGCCGCAGCTCGCCGAACTCCTCCTGGAGCGTCTTGAGGACCTCGCGGGACTGGCAGTCGGTCTCGTAGTCGTGCTGGGCGAGCTCGCTGGATATCTGGTCCGAGCGCTTCGCCGCGATCAGCAGGATCGCCCCCTGCAGCGCGGCGACGCAGGACAGCACGAGGTTCAGCAGGATGAAGGGGTACGGGTCGAAGCCCGAGTTCCGGTTGATCAGCATCCACACGGCCAGGAACCCGAGGGCGCCGAACACGAAGGCCCACGAGCCCATTCCGTTGCGCATCCGGTCGGCGGACCGCTCGCCGAGGGTCAACTGCTCGCCGGTGCGGATGCCCGGGTGCCGATGCCAGCTCATCACTACTCTCCCGCTCTCATTTCGATAGCCGCGAAAACGCCACGAGGATAGCGGCGCGGCTGGGCGGGTGACGCTTACCTTTGATATGCGTGAGTTGATCGCGTCTGGGTACGGATTGTCAGGATATCTGACAAGGCGTCACGTACGTGGGGCCCCCGCACAGTCGAGGACGACGCATGCTGAAGAACCGAGCACTCTCCGCGGCGCTGCTCGCCGCGCTGGCCTGCGCGGCCGGCACCGACACGGCGCACGCGGCGAGCGCGGCGAGCGCGGCGGGCCAAGCCCCGGACGCCCGCGGCGTGAGCGGCGTGAGCATCCCGGCGAGCAGCCTCAGCCTGCTGTCCCACGCGGTCCGCGACCACCACACGCCGCCCGGCAAGACCTCGGGCAAGTCGTCCGGCACGATGAAGAGCACGAACTGGGCCGGGTACGCGGTGACCGGCGGCACGTACACCTCCGTATCGGCGAACTGGATCGAACCGAGCGTGACCTGCACCTCGAACGGCATCGTCGGGTTCTGGGTCGGCCTGGACGGCTGGGGCAGCACGAGCGTCGAGCAGGACGGGACCGGCGTGGACTGCTCCAAGGGCACGCCGCAGCAATTCGCCTGGTGGGAGACGTATCCCGCGAACAGCGTGCAGGTCTACGGCGCGCCGGTCGCGGCGGGCGACCAGATGTCGTCCTCGATCGTGGCCCAGCCGCACGGCAAGTACGTCATGGTGCTCACGGACTGGACGCAGCGCTGGACGGTGCGCAACCCGGCCACGCTGCCGGTCGGCAAGAACGCCAGCGCCGAGATCGTCGCCGAGGCCGTGACCGCCGGGTCCGACATCACCACGCTGCCGGACTTCGGTGCGATCGGCTTCACGAACGCGAGCATCAACCGCGGCTCGCTCCAGGCGGCCGGCGCACAGTCCATCGACATGACCGACGCGCTCGACAACGTCATCGCCACCACGACCGACGCCGACCCGAACAGCGACTTCATCGTGAACTACACCGGCACCCTCGCCTCCGCCCCGCTGCGCCGCGCGAGCCACCTGCTCGGCGCCGTGTAGCACTTTTCTCCTCGCTCCCGTCCTTCGCTACGCTGACGCCGTGCTCAGATCGCTGGCACGGCTCGGCACGGCGGCCGCCCGACTGCCCGTACTCCTGGTGGACGGGCTGCTCGCGCTGGCCCTGCTCGCCGCGACGACCTCCGTCGGCCACGACTGGACGGTGCCGAACCGGCACGAGTTCGACCTGCGCGGCATCCTGCTGAGCGCCGCCGTGCTGCTGCCGCTGACCTTCCGGCGGCGCTATCCGCTGACCGTCTTCGGATTCAGCAGCGCCACGTACGCGTGGTACCTGGCCGTCGGATACGCGACCACGCTCGACTTCTACGGCCCGCTGCTCGCCTTCGCCACGATCTCGATGGTCGCGCGCACCCGGACCAGCGCGTACGCGTGCCTGCTGGTGGCGGGGCTGATGTTCGCCGGCGGGCTGACGACGCCGAACTCCCCCGTGCTCGGCTCGCTCTTCGAGGCCGTGATCGCCCCCGGCCTGGCCTGGGGCCTCGGCGCGAGCATCAGGGGCCTGTCCCTGCGCAACCGGCGGCTGGCCGAGCTGACCACGCAGTTGGAGGGGGCGCAGGAGCTGATCGCGCAACGTGCCGCGCTCGACGAGCGGGTGCGGATCGCGCGCGAACTGCACGACGCCGCGGCGCACCACATCTCGGTGATCGGCGTGCAGGCCGAACTCGCGCACTACGTCTTCGACTCCGACCCGGACCAGGCGCGCGAATCGCTCGGCCTCATCGCCGCCGCGAGCCGGGACGCCGTCGGCGAGATGCGCAACCTCTTGACGGTCCTGCGCCCGGAAACGCTGGCGCCCCAAGATTCAGAGCTCGAATATACACCGGCGCTCAGCCTCGACCGGCTGCTGGAGTTGATCGAACGCGCCAGGGCCACGGGCGTGCCGGTGGCCACCGAGATCTCCGGCGAGCGGCGATCGCTGACCCCGGCCGCCGACGCGTGCGCGTACCGGATCGTGCAGGAGGCGCTGACGAACGTCGCCAAGCACGCGCCCGGCGCCACGACCCGCGTACACCTCGCCTACGAACGCTCCGGCCTGCGGATATCCGTACTCAACGACACTCCCCCGCACCGCGACCCCCCGTCGCCCGACACCGCGGCCGCGCTGCTCCCGGACCAGCTGCGGCGCGGCGGCGCCGGCCTCGGCCTCATCGGAATGCGCGAACGCGCGGCCATCTGCGGCGCCGAACTCGCCGCCGGACCACGCCCCGGCGGCGGCTACTCGGTCATCCTCATGTTGCCATTAAGCCCGGAGGTAGACTGGCCGAAGGCTGCTCGCATATCATCAGGACCGTGACGCTCGTGCTCGTGGTTGACGACCAGGATCTTGTGCGAGCAGGCCTCGCGGCGCTGCTGCGGGCGGCGCCGAACGGCTACACCGTGACCGAGGCGCGCGACGGCTTCGAGGCGGTGCGCACGGCCGCCGAACTGGTCCCCGACGTGATCCTGATGGACATCCGGATGCCCGGCATGGACGGCATCACCGCCATCAGAGAGATCCTCGCCGCCGCCGAACGCGACGACCGCGAGCCGCCGAGGATCCTCGTGCTGACCACCTTCGACCTCGACGAACACGTCCACAACGCCCTCCGCGCGGGCGCCAGCGGCTTCCTCGTCAAGAGCACTCCGGCGGCACGCCTGTTCGCCGCGGTCGACGCCGTGGCCTCCGGCGACATGGCCTTCACCCCCGACATCACCCGCCGCCTGGTCGAGGCCTTCCAGCAGCGCCACGACGAGGCCGCGGCGGCAGCGGAAGCGGAGGCAGCAGCAGCCGCGGCGGCGGCACAGGCCGAGTCCGCCACATCGTCCCCCGACCAATCGCTGCCTCCCTCGGCTGTGGACCCCGCCGCCACCGCCCGCCGTCCCTCCGAGGAACTGACCAGCCGCGAACTCGACGTGCTGCGCATGGTCGGCACCGGCCTGTCGAACACCGAGATAGCCGCGCAACTGATGCTCGCCGAGGCCACCGTCAAGACGCACATCTACCGCGTGATGACCAAGCTCAACCTAGCCAGCCGAGCCCAAGTCGTCGTCTACGCCTACGAAACCGGCCTGGTCAGACCGGGCGGCCGAGAAGCGTAGCCTCCGCATCCCGCTTGTCCCTCTTGCGGATCCAGTCCACGACGAAATAACCCCCCGCCAGCGCGCTGCACCCGACTCCCCCGAGCACCGCCGCGAGCGCCGACCCGCCCGTGGAGCCCGCGATCGAGCCGAACGGGAAGACGAACACGCTCAGCGCCGCCACCAGGTCGACCGGAACCAGAACACGACTCCACCCGAGCGCGCGCCCACGACCCGCCTCGAAGATCCGTACCGCGAAAAGCCCGAAGGCCACGATCCAGGCGACCGACGAGGCCAACAGCGCCACGAAGATCGCAGACTGAACCGACGGCGCCAACGACGTATCCACCGCGATCGAGCCGTCGGCAATGCGCACGACCTGCCCCTTCCACACCGTCGCGACAACCCCGTCCCCGACGTCCATACCGTCCCACGCAGGTTCCTTCAGCACGGTGAACTGCCCGGACACCGGATCCGGTCCATCAAGCGTGAGGAGGTACTCGTGGGGCCCCTTCCCCCCGGTCACCGACTTGCCCGAGATCGTCGCGTCGAGCAGAACCACGCAGTCGCCCGTCGCCCCCGCGGACCCTACCGATCCCGCCGACCCCGCCGTGCAGACCTGAGCGCTCTCATACGCATGCTGCGCCCGCTCCCGGCCGTCCAGCAGCACACCGAACAACGCCGCGACGCACACCGCGATCCCGAGCAACACTCCCGCCAGCCGCAACGTCCCCAACGACGTCAGCCATCGATCAAACCCGTCCGCAACCGTCGCCGCCCGTGGCAGCACGCCGCCGCCACGGGCCCTTCCTCCACTGCGGCCGCCGCGCCCCTCGTCCCCACCGCGACGGGACCCCGCCGCCAGCGCCGCCGCCCGAACCCGCGCCCGCCTCCTACGCTTCGCCGCCCCCGACGTGGTCATCTCCCCCGAGCCCCTGTCCCTCGCCCCTCGCCCCAGTCGACGGCCGACAGCCGTCAACCCGGGCAAGTTAGCACATGAACAGACCGGCCGCCGCGAGTCAGGAGTGTCCCGCCCTCGTCCCCGTCCGCACCGCGGCCGTGCCCCTTCGGCTAGCCCTCCCAGCCGGTCCGCACCTGCGTCAGCCGGAACTGGTTCCCGAACGGATCCCGGAACCCGGCGTCGATCCCGTACACCCGCTCCTCCGGCTTCTCCTGGAACTCGACCCCGCGCGCCGACAGCTCCTCGTACGCCGCCCGGCAGTCGTCCGTGGCCAGGAACACCGTGCTCCCCACACCCTTGGCCAGCAGCTCCCTGATCTGCCCGGACGTCTCCTGGTCGATGATCGGCTCGCCCGGGATCGCCATCAGCACGATCGCCGTGTCCTGCCCGACCGGCCCCACCGTGAGCCACCGGAAGTTCCCGAGCTCCGCCACGGTCACATCCGCGCGGACCTCCATGCCGAGCTTGTTGACGTAGAAGTCCAGCGCCTCGTCCTGGTCATGCACGAGCACCTGGTAGTTGGCGATCTGATACGACATGGCAGCCTCCGCGATCGAACTGATTGGGCGAACCGTTTGACGATTCCAACGCTAGTTCGCCGTCTCCGCCCGGTCTTCTCGAAACGTCCGGTGCTTAGGCCGACCGTATGCCCGCTGCACGCACCACGGGATCAGCGCGAACTGCGAGGCAGGCGGGAACGCCGCCCGATAGTCCGTCGGCTTGAGCCCGTACATCCGCACGAAGCTCGTCGTGAACGACCCGACGCTCTGCAGTCCCACCATGAAGCAGATGTCCGCCACCGCGTAGTCCGTAGTCCGCAACAACGCCGCCGCCCGCTCCAACCGCCGCGTGAGCAGATAGGCGTGCGGCGACTCCCCGAACACCCGCCGAAACTCCTTACTGAAGTGCCCCCGCGAATACCCCGCCGCCCGCGCCAAGTCATCCACCGTCAACGGCTCGGCATACCGCGCGTCCGCCAGATCCTTAGCCCGCAGCAGGTGACGCCCCACCCGGACCGCCTCGGAGCCCATACCCCGATGGTAAGTCGAGCCTCCGACAGCGGCAGCGGCAGATGCTCCGGCCCACGCTCAACGACCAGCCCTACCTACGTCGCCGCCACTACGCTCGTTCCCGACGTCAGATGTACGGACGTCGTGCGCCAACGCCGCAGGCTCGCGGACGTAGTGACTGAGGAGCGTCAGCGACGAGGGAGCGAAGGTAGCGGGCCGAAGGCTGGGGCGGGTGGGCGGGGTAAGTAATAAGTAATCGGCCCGGACGTAGCCGCCGACACGGAGCGAAGCGGAGTGTCGGCGGCGTAGGTAGGGCCGAACACGCAACCGCAGGCCGCCGATGCAACCCGACCCGAGCGTCAGCCCCGCGCGCCTTATTTCTACAGTCGCGGAGCGGCGATTTTCAGAACGCTGGCCCCACGCAGCACCCTCAGACGGCCTTCCCCGGATTCATGATGCCCAGCGGGTCCAGCGCGTGCTTCACGGCCAATTGTGCGGCCATGGTGGCGTCGCCTAGTTCCTCCTTCAGCCAGTGGCGTTTGAGGGTGCCTACGCCGTGTTCGCCGGTCAGGGTGCCGCCTAGGTCCAGGGCGGCGCGGAATACCTCTTCGGCGGCGGTCCAGACTTGGGCGGGGATTACGGGGCCGCGGGGGAAGACGAAGACGGGGTGGAGGTTGCCGTCGCCGGCGTGGGCGACGGTGGGGACGGCCAGGTCGTGGGCTTTCGCGATGCGTTCGACGGCGGCGAACATGTCGGGGAGTTTGGACCTGGGGACGCAGACGTCTTCGATGAGGCAGGCGCCCATGCGTTCGATGGCGGTGAAGGCCATGCGGCGGATGTCGAGGAGCTGGGCTGCTTCGGCCTCGTCGTCGGAGACGGCGACTACGGACGCGGCCTGTGCTCGGCAGCAGTCGGCCATGGTCTCGGCTGCCGCGGCGGCGTCGGGGCCGTCGGCTTGGCACAGGAGCATCGCGTTGGTCTTGGGGTCGAGGCCGATGTGGCGCCAGTCGTCGAGGGCTTCGAGGGTGGCGCGGTCCATCAGTTCGAGCAGGCTCGGGCCGACGCTGGCGCGCACGATGGCCCACACTGCCTCGGCGGCGTCGACCACGCTGGCGAACTCGGCGGCGACGGTGACGGGCGGGTGTTTGGGGGCGGGGCGCAGGCGCAGGGTGGCCTGGGTGATGACGCCGAGCGTGCCCTCGGAGCCGACGAGCAGGCCGGTGAGGTCGTAGCCGGTCACGCCCTTGACCGTCCGTCTGCCGGTGCGGATCAGTTCGCCGTTCGCGAGGACTGCCTCGAGTCCGAGCACGGAGTCGCGGGTGACGCCGTATTTGACGCAGCGCAGGCCGCCCGCGTTGGTGGCGAGGTTGCCGCCGATCGTGCAGGTCTCGTACGAGCTGGGGTCCGGCGCGTACATCAGGCCGTGGGCACGTGCGGCGCGGTCGAGGTGCGCGTTGATCACGCCGGGTTCGACGACGGCGATCTCGTCCTGCGGCGACAGTTCGACGATCCGGGTCATCCGGGCCACGGAGATGACGAGGCAGCCGTCCGTGGTGGCGGTGCCGCCGACGATGCCGGTGCCGCCGCCGCGCGGGATGACCGGGACGCGGTGCTCGGCGGCCCAGCGCACGGCGGCCTGCACGTCGGCGGCGGATTCGGCGTGCACGACGGCGCACGGGCGGCCCGGCGTCACGTAGGAGTGCTCGTCGTGGCAGAAGTTCTGGATCTCGTCGGGATCGGTGGCGGCGCGGCCGCCGACCGCTCGCACCAGCTCGTCGAGTCGCGCCGGAAGGTCGGCCGGGATGATGGCTGTCACCGGGATGAGTCTAATGAGACGGCCCCGAGAAGAAAGCGTCCCGTGCCGGTGTCGTCGATGGCGTGACGACACCGGCACTCCCCTGTAGGGACTGACCCGAGCACGGCCCCCGTGGCGTGTGCGGGTGGGCTGGTTAAGACTCTGCCGCCTCGGACGTGGCAGGACAACAGTTCGGCGGGGTCGTGAGACAGCGTGAGCCGTTGCAAGCCGCTGACCTGGTCTTTGAGACATCACTGAAGGGTTTGTGAGACAGCGCGCGACGGCTTGGCGAGACAGGGGACCACGGCTCGGCGAGACGGCTGACCACGGCTCGGTGAGACCGGTGGAGAGCAGAGTCCCGTTCACGCGTTCGGCGGTGCGGTCGCCGCGCGGGGCGGCCGCCGGACGTTTCCCTCGGGGCGATGCGGGCAATCCGGAGTATCGCAATTCCTCCGTCCGACCCGCTCGACCTGCCTGATCTGCCCGATCGGCGCGAAACGAGGTGCCCACGATGGCCACGCTCAGCAAACCGGCGACGTTCGGCGGCGGGATCAGGAGCCTGGTGCCCGCGCGCATCGACCGGCTCGGGTGGTCCCGCTTCCACACGATGATGGTGGTGGCGCTGGGCGTCGCCTGGATCCTGGACGGGCTCGAGGTCAGCATCGCGAGCAACGTGAGCCCGTACCTGACCGATCCGCGGGCGCTGAACATGGGCGCCGGGTCGGTGGCGTTCTCCGTCGGCACGGTCTACCTGCTCGGCGAGGTCTTCGGCGCGCTGTTCTTCGGCAACCTCTCGGACCGCTGGGGACGGCGCAACCTGTTCATGATCACGCTCGGGGTCTACCTGATCGGCGGCGGGTTGAGCGCGCTGACGTTCGGGCGGGGCCAAGGGTGGGTGTTCTACCTGGACGCGACGCGGTTCATCGCGGGTGCGGGTATCGGCGGCGAGTACGCGGCGATCAACTCGGCGATCGACGAGCTGATCCCGGCGCGCTACCGGGGCCGGGTGGACATCGCGGTGAACGGCACGTACTGGGCGGGCGCGTTCCTGGCGTCGGTGCTGACCATCGGCGTGATCAAGCATCTGGACGTCAGCTACTCGTGGCGCATCGGCTTCCTGTTCGGCCCGGTGCTCGGCCTGGTGATCCTGTTCGTGCGGCGGAACCTGCCGGAGAGCCCGCGCTGGCTGGTGATGCACGGCCGGGTGGACGAGGCCGAGGCGGCGGTGTCGCGGATCGAGGAGATGACGCTGCAGTCGGGCGGCACACTCGAACCGGTCGACGAGAAGAAGGCCATCGAGATCCTGCCCGCGGACAGCGTCGGCTACTGGACGCTGACGAAGACACTGTTCCGGCGCTATCCGAGCCGGTCGGTGCTGGGCGCCTCGCTGATGATCACGCAGTCGTTCCTCTACAACGCCATCTTCTTCACGTATTCGCTCGTGTTGACGAAGATCTACGGCGTTTCGGAAGGTAATACGGCGTACTACTTCATGGCGTTCGCGCTGGGCAACCTGCTCGGTCCGCTGCTGCTCGGGCACCTGTTCGACACGATCGGGCGCCGGATGATGATCTCCGGCACGTACCTGATCTCGGGGGTCGCGCTCGCCATCAGCGCCATGCTGTTCCACACCGGGCAGTTGACCGCGCTGACGCAGACGATCTGTTGGTGCTTCATCTTCTTCTTCGCGTCGGCCGGGGCGAGCGCCGCGTACCTGACGGTGAGTGAGATCTTCCCGGTGGAGGTGCGGGCGAAGGCGATCGCGGTGTTCTTCGCGATCGCGCAGTGCTTCGGCGCGTTCGGCCCGTGGTTCTACGGCAAGCTGATCGGCGACACGACCGGGCGGACGCCGGACTACCTGGAGCACCACTCGAAGCTGTGGATCGGCTATCTGATCGGCGCGGCCGTGATGCTGGCTGGCGCGATCGTCGAGTTCACGCTGGGCGTGGACGCGGAGGGCAAGTCGCTGGAGGACGTGGCGACGCCGCTGACCGCGGTGGACCGGCCGACCGAGCCCGGCGGGCTGCTGAGCAACCCGACCGGGGCACCGCGGCCGCCGACGGCGTGATGACGGCGCGGGGCATCAGGAGGACGCAGGGTTCCAGCCGAGGGCCGGGCCGAGCTTCGTGGCGATGTCGGTGAGGATCTGGACGTAGTCGGCGTGCTCGAAGCTGAACGGGAGCGCGAAGGCGACCTCGTCCACCTCGCGGAAGCCCGCGTGCGCGTACAGCTGCTCGGCGATCTCGGCGCTGCTGCCGACCAGGTCGCGCGCGAACATCATGCGGGCCGGGCCCTGCGGGGTGGCGGTGCGCGGGGTGCGGCCGGCGACGTAGGCCTCGTATTTGGCCTTCTGCTCGGCCGACGCGGAGTCGGTCGGGATGACGACGAGGCCCTGCGACACGCGGGCCCGCTCGCCGTCCGGGTGGTGGGCGCGGTACGTGCGGATCTGGGCCTGCTGGATCTCGGCGAAGTCCTCTGATTCCTCCGCCTTGACGACGCTGCTGGTCAGCAGGTTCATGCCGTGCTCGCCGGCCCACTGCGCGGAACGCAGGCTGCCGCCGCCGTACCACATGCGCTGCGCGAGCCCGGCGGCGTGCGGCTGGACGCGGTCGGAGAAGTTCTCGATCCCGACGGTGCCGCTGAAGTCGCTGGCCTTCTCGCCGCGCACGAACGCGAGCAGGCGTTCGACGCGTGCGTAGCTGAAATCCTCGGCGTCGGCGGTGTCCGGGTAGAGGGCGTCCTTGACGGTGTCGTAGTGCATCGGGGGGCCGACGCTGATGCCGGGGTTGAGCCGTCCGCCGGAGAGGATGTCGACGGTGGCCAGGTCCTCGGCGAGCCGCAGCGGGTTCTCCCAGCCGAGCGGGATGACCGCCGTGCCGAGCTCGATCCGGCTCGTGCGCTGCGTGGCCGCGGCGAGCACGGCGACCGGGGAGGAGATGCCGTACTGCAGGTGCCGGTGCCGCACCCAGGCGCTGTCGAAGCCGAGTTGTTCGCCGAGTTCGATGATGCTCAGCGTGGTCTCGTGGCCCGACCGCGGATCGGCCTCGTCGAACAGGCCGATGGTGAGGAATCCGAGTCTGCGCAGGGGCTGCGAACTCTGCGGCACGTTGCCTCCGTCTTCGTATCACGGTGATCGATCGATGGTGGCAACGCGCCGCAGGGCCCAATGCTTCCGCCTCAGCGCCGGCTAGCCGAGTTCGCCGCTGCTGAGGATCCGGGCGCGGCCGTCGCCCCAGGTGAGCGTGAAGCTCTGCTCGGTCGGGTTGGTGGAGGAGATCGGGATGCGGGCCATGGCGACGTTCGCGCTCCACGGCGCGTTGGTGGCCGGGCAGGCGACGGTGAAGGCCGCGACGCCGATCGCCGCCGCTCCCCCGGCCTGGATCTGGTTGACCTCGGCGACCACGTCGCCGGTCTCGGTGTCCGAGCAGCCGTAGGTGCCGGTGAGCGTGACGGTGCCGTCGGAGGCGACGCTCGCGGTCGGGTTGGCCTTGATGAACGCGGTGTGCGCGATGAGCCGGGTGTCGGCCGTGGCGCGCAGGTAGTCGTCGACGATGGTGGCCTCGGCGTCCACCTCGGTGCCCGCCTTGGCGCCGCTGAACGGCACGGTGACGGACCACGCCTTGTCCGTCTGCTGACACGGGACGTTGAGCGTGGCGGTGTGGCCGCCGTGCGCGTTGCCCTGGCCGAGCGCGACGGTGATGGTCACGTCGTGCGCGCCGAGGGCGTCGTTGCAGGAGTAGGTGCCCTTGAACGAGACCGACGTGCCGCCGACCACGGAGGCGGAGCCCTGGGTCACGGCGATGTTCAGGTCGTTCGCGGCGACGCGCGGTGCGGCGGCGGAGGCGGACGCCGCACCGGCGGACATGGCGAGCATCGTGGTCAGCAGGGTCGCTGAAGTGCTGATGATCTTCATGTTCCGCATCGTCGCAGATCAGGGGCGATGACAGGGGCGGAACACGCCGTGAGCGGGAGATCGGGCGGCGGACTACGCCGGGACGGGCTCCAGCCGGAAGACCGCGATCTCGCCGAGGTGCTCGGCGATCTCGGGCACCGGCGCGTCGACCGGGAACGGCCATTCGGCGGACGGGCGGCCGAGGCTGGTGAGGTAGGTGCTCACCGCGACGGCGGCCGAGTCGTCCTCCACGAGCACGGCGCGGTGCCGCGGCTCGGGGTCGCCCTCGATCTCGCACGCCCCGCCCGCGGCGAGCAGGTTGCGCACCCAGTCGCGGCGGCGGTTCGGCGCGCACAGGTAGCGCTCCCCCTCCACCATCGGGACCGCGATCGGCAACGTGCGCGGCTGTCCGCTGCTGCGGCCGGGAACCGACAGCACGCGCAGCACGTACCGGCTCTCCTGGTACGGCGCCGGGCCGTCGGCGCGGATCTTCTCCAGCATGAACCGATTGCGGTCGCGGGGGTCCAGGTCTGCGGGATTCGTCACGTTCAGCAGGCTAGCGCAGTGCTCTTGCCTACGCCGCGAATCAGTAGCACACTTGTTCGAAGGAGGGATTGCCATGACCGAGCAGCACGCGTCGGCCACCGGCCGGACCGATACACCGTCCGAGCTGATGGCGCGGGGTTTCGCGCTGTTCCCGCTGCGGCCGGGGACGAAGGTGCCCGCGGTGCCGCGGGACTGGGAGCACGCGGCCACCACCTCGCCGCTGCGGCTTCGGCAGCTGACGCAGAGCCCTGGCGCGAACTACGGCGTCGCCTGCGGGCCGAGCAACCTGGTCGTCGTCGACCTCGATGTCGCCAAGGGGGACGAGGAGGCGGCCGACGGGGCGTCGGACGGCTGGCTGGTGCTGCTGGACCTGGCGGCGGAGCACGGCGGGGAGCTGCCGCGCACCTTCAGCGTGCGCACGGCCAGCGGCGGACGCCACCTGTACTTCCGGCCGCCGGTGGACGGGGCGCCGCCGCGCAACACCGTGCGCCGGCTCGGGCCGCTGATCGACACGCGCGGCGTCGGGGGCTACGTGGTCGCGCCGGGCTCGCGGGTGGACGGCGTGCGGTACGAGGTGATCGACGACGCGCCGATCGCGCCGCTGCCGGACTGGATCAGTACGCTGCTGCGCCCGATCGAGGACCGGCCGCTGCCCGGCGAGCCGCTCTCGCTGGCGTCGGCGCTCGGACCGGTGCGCGCGGAGCTGGGCGGGGCGTACGCGCGCACGGCCCTCGAACGGGAGATCGCGCGGGTCGAGTCGGCGCGGATCGGCACCCGCAACGACACGCTGAACCGGGCGGCGTACAGCCTGGGCACGCTCGTCGGCAGCGGCCTGCTGGACCGGGCCGAGGTCGAGGCCGAACTCGGCCGCGCGGCGCGGGCGGCGGGCCTGGAGGAGCGCGAGGTCGCCTCGACGCTGCGCTCCGGGCTGACCGCCGGGATCGCCCGGCCGCGCCGGCTCGTCGGCGTCGGGGCGTCCGCGGCGGCGTCCGGGGTGCACCAGATCAGCCTGGGCGACGGCGAGGTGCAGCGGACCCTGATCCCGACGCACGTTCCGCAGGCCGCCGACTGGCCGCGGGTGTTCGGCCGTCAGATCCAGCTCGGGATGGCGGCCACGGCCGTGCGCCGCGAGCTGGTCGGGCAGGTCCCGGACTTCGAGCTGCCGTCGATGCCCGTGCTCTCGGCGCAGGGTCAGCAGGTCGCGGCGGCCGCGCTCGCGGAGCTGCTCACCGAGCTCGACGACGCGTACGAGCTGGCGGCGCAGGCGAGCGGGCCGATCGTCGCATCGGCGCGCTGGCAGGGGATCCTCGCGCTGGTGGACGTGCTGCGCGATCTCAACGGCGAACTGATGTGCGCATCCGAGCCGCTCTCGACGCCGGTGCTGGCGCTGATCAGGTCACTGACGTCGGCGGCGGCGCGGCGGATCACGGCGCTGGCCAAGGAGATCGCGATCAAGCTGAACGCGGACGGGCTGCGGCACTCGCCGCTGTGGACCGGCGTGCGGCGGCTGCAGCGCTCGGCCGAGGCGGTCGCCGACTTCGGCACCCCCGTCAGCCCGCTGACCCCCTCGCGCTACGCGGCGGGACGCGGCGCGCTGCAGACCCAGCTGACCGCGATGCGCCGCAGCCTTCAGACGGCTCAGACGACTTCCTCGACGCGCGCCGCCAGCTGACCCTCCTGATAGGACGCGAGCAGTTCGAGCTTCTCGGCGTGCGCGGAGCCCGCGTCGGCGTGGTAGATCGCGAGCATCTGGCCCTCGGCGCCGCCGACCGCGAGCTTCTCCCGGTTCAGCGTGAGCTCGCCGACCCGCGGATGCCGGAGCCGGACCGGGGCTCCCTCGCGTGCCTCGACGTCGTGCCGGGCCCAGAGCGTCCGGAAGCGCTCGCTTTCCGCCGACAGTTCCGCGACGAGTTCGACGTGGCGCGGGTCGTCGGTGTCCGGGCCGACCGAGTCGCGGAATCCGGCTACCAGGCTCGCCGTGGCCAGCTCCCAGTCGGGAAACAGCGCCTGCTCGGCGGGGTCCAAGAAGACGTCGCGCAGTCGGTTGCGGCCGGCGACCAGACGCGGCGAGAGCGCGGTGGCCAGCGGGTTCGCGGCGAGCACGTCGAGGAAGCGGCCCTCCACGAAGGCGGGCAGCGCGAGCGTGCCGAGCAGCTTGGCGATCCCGGGCGGCACGGCCTCCTCGCGCGGGCGGCGGGGCCGGCGCGGCTTGTCGGCGCCGAGGCCGAGCAGGTACGCCGTGCCCGCCTCGTCCAGCCGCAGCACGCGGGCCAGCGATTCGAGCACCTGGACCGACGGATTGCGGTCGCGGCCCTGCTCCAGCCGCAGGTAGTAGTCGGCGCTGATCCCGGCGAGCAGCGCCACCTCCTCGCGACGCAGACCGGGCACCCGGCGCACGCCGAGCTGCGGGATTCCGACGCTCTCCGGGGTCACGAGTTCGCGCCGGGCCCGCAGATACGCGCCGAGGGGGTTCGCGTCGTCGGTCATACCCGCAGCCTAACCGCTAGCCTTGGCCACGGCGGATAGTCGAGAGCGGTCAGGAGCTGGACAACGATGCAAGGGCGCGGCGGACCACGGGAGGTCAGCCCCAGGCTGCGTCAGGTCTCGGACTACGCGTGGCGGCTGCTGCTGCTCGGCGGGGCCGGGTACGTGCTGTTCCTGGTGGCGCTGCGCTTCGAGCTGATCTTCGTGGCGCTGTTCATCGCACTGATCTTCACCTCGCTGCTGCGGCCGCCGGTGAACGTGCTGGCCCGGTTCCTGCCGCGGTCGCTGTCGCTGGTGATCACCGCGCTGGGCGGGCTCGGCCTGCTCGGCGGCCTGTTCTGGTTCGCGGGCAACTCGGTCGCGAACGAGTCGGGCAACCTGAGCAGCGAGTTCCACAACGGCGTCACCCGGATCGAGCACTGGCTCGAGGCCAAGCCCTTCCACGTGAACCCGAGCACCCTGTCCAACCTGCAGGGCAAGCTCACCTCGTACATCTCGGCGCACCGCACGACGCTGCTGGACCAGGCGCTGAACGGCGCGGGCCGGATCGTGGACGTGCTGACGGTGCTGGCGCTCGCGGTGTTCTGCTCGATCTTCTTCTCGTACTCCGGCGACAAGTTGTGGCACTGGTTCCAGGACCAGCTGCCCGGCACGGTGCGCCCGACCTGGAAGCGCTGCGGCACGGCCGCGTGGCACACGTTCGCGGGCTACACGCGCGGCATCATCCTGGTCGCGGGGGCCAATGCGATCATGGTCGGCATCGCGCTGAAACTGCTGCACGTGCCGCTCGTGCTGCCGCTGGTCCTGCTCGAGTTCTTCGCCAGCTTCATCCCGCTGGTCGGCTCCCCCATCGCGATGGCGGTGGCCACGGTCGTGGCGCTGGCCAGCCAGGGCGTGACGACGGCGGTCATCGTGCTGGTGCTGATCGTGGTCTTCGGCCAGATCGAGGGGCACATCCTGCAGCCGCTGGTGATGGGCTGGTCCGTCGCGCTGCATCCGGTGGTGGTGGCGGTCTCGGTGATCGCCGGGACGCTCTCGGCGGGGCTGCTCGGCGCGGTCGTGGCGGTGCCGCTGGTCTCGATCGCCTGGGCGGTGATCCGGGAGCTGCGCGCCGCGGGGGCCGAGGGCGAGACGGGTATGGGGCCGGGTGCCGACGAGCCCGCGGCCGACGCCGACGCGGATTCCGCCGACGCCGACGCAGACGTGCGCACGGCCGTGGTGCCCGCGCAGTCGGACGAACCGGAAGTCGCCGTCGAAGCCGAGTAGCGGCGCGCCTCTCGGTTCCGGGATCCCCCGCGTTTCGCAGACCTTGACGACCCTTCGGGGGCGGAGTACGTTCCGGGCTACGTTAGTAAACCTAACTTACGGGAATCACCATTCCTGGGAGGTCCGGTGTTCCTCGGGCGAGGGCGCGCACTGCGGCGTGCCGCGTACGGCCTGTCCGGCGTCGCGGCCATCGGCGTGATCGCACTGCTCGTCGCCCAGGTGCTCGCGGGACCGGGTCGGGCCGCACTCCCGTCCGGCTCCGCGGGCATCGGGGGACCCGACCCCGCCGCGGCCACCCGGATCGCGCTCAAGCCGGGACCCGCGGACGCGGTGCTCACGGCGCGCGGGGACCTCTCCCGGTTGGGGCTCGACGACGCGGAACCGACGCTCAGTCAGACCGCGCTGTCCTCGGCCAGGTTCGGCAAGCGGGTCGGCTATCCGGTCGACGGCAAGATCTACGCGCAGCCGCTGTACGTGCCGAAACTGTTCATCGACGGGGCCGAACACAACGTCGTGATCGTGGCGACGGAGCACGACTCGGTCTATGCCTTCGACGCCGACGCCACGTCCCCGCACATGGCCCCGTTCTGGCACGTCTCGCTGCTCCAGCCGGGCGCGCGCACGTTCCAGGCCGCGACCGACCGCGTGGCGAAGAACCGGACGTGCGACTCGATCGCGCCGGAAGTCGGCATCACCGGCACGCCGGTCATCGACTGGGCCGCGCAGACCGTCTACGTCATGGCGCTCGACGTCGAACAGGGCGCGCTGACGTACCGGCTGCACGCGCTCGGCCTGGCCACGGGGATCGACACCCATCCGCCCGCCGTCGTGTCGGCGTCGGTGAGCGGATCAGGGCTTGACGCCGTGAACGGCAGCGCCGCGTTCAAGGCGACCGAGGAGCAGCAGCGGATGGGGCTGACCGAGGTCGGCGGCGTGGTGTACGCCGGGTTCGCCTCGTGGTGCGGCTGGGCGCCGTACCACGGCTGGGTGCTCGGCTACTCGGCCGCGACGCTGACCCGGCAGGTCGTCTACAACACCTCGCCGGACGCGTGGGGCGCCGGGCTGTGGGAGTCGGAGAGCGGCATCACCGTCGACGCGCACGGCCACCTCTACCTCGTCACCGGCAACGGGCCGTTCGACCTGGACCGCGGCGGCCGGGACGCGGGTGACTCAGTGCTCGAGGTCGTGCCGGAGCAGGGGACGCTGCACGTCCTCGACTACTTCACGCCCTTCGACCAGACCTGCCGCGCGGCGCACGATCAGGATCTCGGCTCCGGCTCGCCGCTGGTGATCCCGGGTGAGCACGAGTTCGTACTCTCCTCCAAGACCGGCGCGGTGTACGTGCTCTCCGAGGCCTCGCTCGGCCGCTACCACTCGGTTCCGACCCCGTGCAAGCAGGCCACGGAGAAGCGCACCGACATCGACGCGATCAAGCAGGAGCTCAGCTTCGACACCGTCCAGGGCGGCATGTGGGGAACCTGGGCGTACTGGTCGCAGGGCGGCGCGTCGTACGTGTACGGCAGCGGCTCGACCTCGCGGCTCACGCAGTACCGGCTCCAGCCCGGCGGCACGATCGCGGCCACGCCCATCGCCGAGGCCCCGCTCGCCTTCTCGTACCCCGGCTCGATCCCGGTGGTGACCGGGGACGACGGGAAGGCGGGCAGCGGCGTGGTGTGGACGGTGGACCAGACGCACGGGGCCACGTTGCGGGCCTTCGCCGCGGACGACGTCGCGAAGCAACTGTGGAGCAGCGCCGCGGATCCGGGGCGGGACGGCCTCGATCCGGGCGAGTTCGACCATTTCACCGTGCCGACCACCGCGGACGGCCTGGTGTTCGTCGGGGACCAGGGACACCTAGAGGTCTACGGAATCCTCCAGGGCTGAGAAAGGACCCACGCGCGAGAGAACAGAGAGGATACCCACGCATGCGGCTGACCAAGCGACGGCTGACCGCGCTCGTCGGCGCTCTGCTGACGATCGCCCTGACCACGCTCGGTCTGATGGCGGCCACCGGCTCCGCCCAGGCCAGCACCACCCGCAACTTCCTGGTCACGCTGTACGGCTGGCCGGACAACTCGCCCCCAGGGAACGCGATCGCCTACCCGGAGAACGAGGGCTACAACACCATCCACAACGCGGCGGGCGGCTCGGGCACGTACTCGAACCCGATCACCTACGCGACCGACCAGGCCGAACTGCCCGTCGGCACCATCGTCTACTACCCGTACCTGCACCGGTACTTCATCATGGAGGACGACTGCACCGAGTGCGATGAGGACTGGACCGGCTCCGGCCCCGACGGCGGACCGAACCTCTACCACATCGACCTCTGGATCGGCGGTCAGGGAGGCAACTCCAACGACGTCATCAACTGCGAGGACGACCTTACGCAGAACTCGGAGTCGGTGATCATCAATCCGCCGAGCAGCGAGCCGGTGGACACGACGCCGCTGTTCAACTCCTCCAGCAACTCCTGCTACGACCCGTCCAGCTTCACCGGCGGCGGCGGTGGCGGAGGCAGCGGCGGCGGCAGCGGGCCGGGCGAGCTGATCAGCGCGCAGTCGAGCAAGTGCCTCGACACCTACGGCGGCACCTTCGCCGACAACACCAAGGAAGAGATCTGGACGTGCCACAACGGCCCCGGCCAGACCTGGACCTACTCCGGCGGCACCCTCAACACCGACGGCGGCGCGTACTGCCTGACCGTGAAGGGCGCCTCCACCGGCAAGGGCGCCGCGACGATCCTCTACAGCTGCAACGGCGGATCGAACCAGCAGTGGAAGATCAACTCCAGCGGCACCATCAGCGCACCGAACACCGAGCTGTGCCTGGACGTCACGGGCGGGGCCACGGCCAACGGCACCGTGGTCGAGACCTGGACCTGCGGCAGCGGGTCGAACCAGCAGTGGTCCTGGAGCTAGGCCACACCGGGGCCCGCCTCTCCTCGGGAAGGGCGGGCCCCGTCCGCGCGGGTAACGTAGGGGGCGTGTTGACGACGATCGAGGTGGACGGCCACAAGCCGAGCCGCGAGGAGCTGCAGGACGCGGCGCTGGACACCTACGGCCACTTCACGGCCATGCAGGTGCGCGGCGGCCGCACGCGCGGGCTCGGGCTGCATCTCGCGCGGCTCGACGAGGCGAACCGGGCGCTGTTCGGCGAGCCGCTGAGCGGCGTGCGCGTCAGGGAGCTGATCCGGCACGCGCTGGCGACGGCCGGTGCCGCGGACGGTTCCGTGCGGGTGATCGTGCGCAGCGCGGGCGAGAAGCGGGGCGTGCGCGTGTTTGTGACGGTGCGGCCGCCATACACGATGCCCGCCGACGCCACGCGGCGGCTGAAGTCGGCCAGGTACGAGCGCACGGTCGCGCACATCAAGCGGCCGGGCGACTTCGGCCAGAGCTACCACATCGACCGGGCCGTCGACGCAGGCTTCGATGATGCTCTGCTCGTCTCGCCGGACGGTGTCGTGGCCGAGGCCGGCATCGCCAACATCGCGTTCTACGACGCGGCCGGGTCGAGCGTCGTGTGGCCGGAGGCGGACGTGCTGCCGGGGATCACGATGCAGCTCACGGCGCCGCGGCTCGCGGACTACGGCCTGCCCTCGCGCACGGCCGTCGTCACACTCGACGACATCGGCGACTACGCGGGCGCGTGCGTGACCAACTCGCGCGGCATCGCGGCCGTGACCGGGATCGACGACCTCGAACTGCCGATCGTCACCGAGTTCGTCAAGGTGCTGCAACTGGCGTACGACGCGGCACCCTGGGATGCGATCTGAGCCGTGGCCGAGATCGCGTTCCGACCGTTCGCGCGCGCGGATCTGCCGCTGCTGGCCACGTGGCTGGACACGCCGCACGTGGCCCGCTGGTGGCCGCGCGAGGACAACAGCGTCGGCGCGCTCGACACGTACTACGGCCCGGCGATCGACGGCACCGATCCGGCGCGGCTGTTCCTCATCCTGGCCGACGGCGCGCCGGTCGGCTTCTGCGAGACCTACCTGCACGCCGACCACCCGGACTGGGACCGCACGATCGGCCTGCCCGACGTCGCCGGGATCGACTACCTGATCGGCGACCCCGAGCTGTACGGCTACGGGCTCGGCACGGCAGTCATCGGCGCCTTCTGCGATCTGGTCCGCGAGCTGTATCCGCGGATCAGCGGGATCGCCTCGGCGCCGCAGGCCGCGAATCCGGCGTCGCGGCGGGTGCTGGGCGGCGGAGCCGCGGCGAAGCCCGAAGAACGGGTTCCGGCTCGTGGACGTGCGTCCCGTCGAGTCGGACGACCCCGGCGACTCCGGACCCGCCGCGATCTACCTGCTGCCGCTGCCGCGTTAGGCGCTAGCTGCTGCTGGTCGCGGTGGCCGTCGGGGCGGTGCCGGCCTGGCCGCCACCGCCGCCGTTGCCGCCCATGCCGCCGCCGCAGCCGCTCGCCCCGCTCGGCATGCCGCCGCCGGAGGGCCGCGCGCCGGTCGGCATCGAGCCGCTGCTCATGCCGCTGGGCATCGCCGTCGGGCGGGTGCCGGTCATGCTCCCGGTCGGCCGGTTGCCGGTCGGCATCGTGCCGCCGCCCTGGCCGCCGCCCGCCGCGCACTGCGTGCTGCTGCTCGATCCGCCGCTGCTCGACGACGAGCCCGAGCACGCCGCCAGCAGGCCGAGGCCCGCCGTGCCCGCCAGCGCGACCGCGCCGAAGCGCAGCGCGATCTTCCGTTTGCCGGAGCCTGTACCCGTCCGTGCCATGCGTCTTTCCCCTCGATCCGGTCCGATTCCTGTCTGGAACGAGAGCCAAGATTTCCGGGCGCGGTGAGCCGACCCTGTGCGGCACATGAAAATAGGGCTGCGATCGAAGGATTGCCGCAATGCTGTTACACGCACGTGGCCCGGACCGATCCCCTCGCGATCGGCCCGGGCCACGTGCGTTACTCACCTACTGCGCGGAAGGTGCGGTGCGCGGTCAGCGCAGGCCGCTGGAGACCGCGTCCTCCGCCTCGCCGGACTTCTGGCCCGGCAGCGAGACGGCGGCCCCCGCCGCCTTCGCCGCCTTGCGCTCGGCCCGGGTGGAGAACAGCTCCGGGTCCACGAACTCGCGGCCGACCGGCGGGGTGGCGTCACCCTCGACGGACAGGTGCGGCAGGATCCGGTCCAGCCACTTCGGCAGCCACCAGTTCGCCTTGCCGAGCAGCTGCATGATCGACGGGACCAGCAGCATGCGCAGCACGAAGGCGTCCAGCGCGACCGCCGCCGACAGGCCGATGCCGAACTCGGCGACCGGGCGCTGGCCGAGCAGCAGGAAGGACAGGAACACGCACATCATGATCGTGGCCGCGGCCGTGATCACCCGGCCGGTCTCGGCCTGGCCGACCCGCACCGCGCACCGGTTGTCCCCGGTGTGCACCCACTCCTCGTGCATCCGGGACACCAGGAACACCTGGTAGTCCATGGACAGGCCGAACAGGATCGAGAGCATCATCACCGGTAGCCAGGCCTCGACCGGACCGGCCGCGCCGAGCCCGAGCGAGTCCGAGCCGTGGCCGTACTGGAAGATCCAGACGATCACGCCGAAGGACGCGCCGGCCGCCAGCAGGTTCATCACCGCCGCGGCCAGGGGGACCAGCAGCGAGCGGAAGGCGACCATCAGCAGCAGGAAGCCGAGCAGCACCACGACCCCGACGAACAGCGGGATCTTGGACTTCATCACGCTGGCGAAGTCCTCGTAGATCGCCGTCGTGCCGCCGACGTAGGCGTGCATCGTCGTGCCCTGCTCGATCGGCGGGATGATGTTGTCGCGCAGGTCGTTGACCAGGTTCGTGGTCTCCACGGCCTCCGGCGAGCTGCCCGGGACGACCGTGATCGTGCTGATCGTGGAGCCGGAGACGAACGGCGCCGGGATGACCGCGACCACGTCCGGCCGGGTGCGGATCTTGTCCGCCAGCGCGGTCACCGCGGCCTGGTCGCTGTCCGTGCCCATCTGCGTGACGACCAGCAGCGGACCGTTGAAGCCGGGACCGAAGCCCTCGGCCAGCAGGTCGTAGGCCTTGCGCGTCGTGGTGCTGCTCGGGTCGTTGCCCTGGTCGGAGGAGCCGAGGCGGACCGAGAGCGTCGGGATCAGCAGCACGCCCATGATGACCACGGCGATCAGCGCGAGGATCTTCGGCCGCTTCTCGACGACCTTGGCCCAGCGCGCCCACACGCCGGTCGGCTCGCCGGTGATCGGGCCGGACGCGCGCAGCTTCTTGCGGGCGCCGCGGGACAGGATGCGCTTGCCGATCCACCGGAAGCCGAGCAGCGCGGGCAGCAGCGTGATCGCGGCGAGCACGACCGTGGCCACGGCGATCGCGGCGCCGATGCCGGTGCCGGACAGGAAGCTCATCCGGGTGGTGAGCATGCCGAGCAGCGCGATGCAGACCGTGGTTCCGGCGAAGACGACCGCGCGGCCCGAGGTGTCGAGGGAGCGCACGACCGCGTCCTCATGCGTCAGACCGGATCTCACGCCGTTGCGGAAGCGCGTGACGATGAACAGCGCGTAGTCGATGCCGACGCCGATGCCGATCAGCGCGGCGAGGATCGGCGCGAGCGCGGGGATCGTCATGCCGTGGGAGGCGATGACGATCAGCGACGTGCCGACGCCGAGGCCGAAGATGGCGATGACGATCGGGAGCAGCGCGCCGACCAGCGAGCCGAACGCGAGCAGCAGCACGACCAGCGCGGCGAGGTAGCCGACCTGCTCGGAACTGCCGGTGCTGGACTGCTCGGTGCCGGAGATGTCCACGCCGCCGAGCTCGACCTCGAGCTTGGAGTCCGCCGCCGCCTGCGCCGTGCTGACCAGGTTCTTGACGTCGTCCAGGTTGATGTCGCTCTGGTTGCCCTGGAAGTGCACCGTCGAGTAGCCGATGGTGCCGTCGGAGCTGATCGCGCCGCTGGGCTTGCCGCCGACCTCGGCGTACGGGTCGGTGACGCCGACGACGCCGTGGATCTTGCCCACCTTGCCGAGCATCGCCTCGACGGACTGCTGCACGTCCGGGTCGCTCAGCTTCGTGCCGCCGAGCGAGTGCAGCACGATCTGGTCGCTGTCCCCCGCGGCCTTGGCGTCCATGCTCTGCAGCAGCGAGAGGGCCTTGGTGGAGTCGGTGCCGGGCATGGAGAACGACGTGTTGTACGAGTCGCCCCAGCGATTGGCGCCGATCCCGATGCCGAGCAGCAGGATCACCCAGATCGCGAGTACTTTGCCTCTGTTCCGGAAACACCATCGTGCGATTGAAGCCATGGATCCCCCTAGGGTCTACGGTCGACGGGTTGGCGGTCGACGGCCGCCGCGCTGCGGCCATGAGAACCGTATGAGCCTCGGCTGACGCGACGCTGACATCCGGCTGACAGAAAGACGATATAACGCGTTGCTGTGAGCAGGCTCACGCGAAACTGGGCGCGAGCTGCGAGAACGAGAACGCGGCGACCACGAGTTCATCACGAATCGGTTAACCGGGAACTTCGGCGGGGGTGCCCGGATCGGCCGGCGCCGCACCCGCCGGAGCCCGCGCGCCCCGGGTACCGTGGAACCCATGCTCGTGAGCAAAACCGCCATCCAGAAGGAGTTCGGCAAGCGCGCCGCCGAGTTCGCCCCGCCCGGCGAGCAGCTTCAGGCGCTGTTCGAGGCCGAATACGGGGACACGCCCTTCCTGAACCCGACCGGGAACCCGGTGTTCGTCCTGCTGACCGGAAACCACGTGCTGTTCGTGGGCGCCAAGCGGATGAGCAACACGCCCACGCAGACCCTCGGCACCGTGCCGCGCACCATGATCCGCTTCGCCCCGCCGGACAACGGCATCGCGCACTTCTGGATCATGGCGCAGCTGCAGGACAACCAGGGCCGGGTCTACCAACTGCGGCTGAAGGTGCACAAGATGTGGCGCGACGAGGCGACCGCGTTCGTCGCGGCCGTCAACGGGGCCGGAACGAACCAGGGCTACCCGCCGTACCAGCAGCCTTACCCACCGCAGTCGCCGCAGCCTCCTTACCCGTCCTGATCCTGTAACTATGTCCGCATCGTCCTGGGGCGCTCTTCCGCAAGCGATCACGGCGGGGATAGCCTGAGGCGGCCGCGCAGACCGCGGCCGCGCGAGAACCGACAGGAGTATCCGGTGGCTGATGATCCGCTGATAGCGAGCCTGCGCCGAGCGGTGGAGGCGACGCCCGCGGACGTACCGCTGCGGCTGCACCTGGCGGAGCTGCTGATCGGGCGGCAGCGGCCGGACGAGGCGGTGCAGCACCTCGGCGTCGTGCTCGGGCAGGCGCCGACCGAGACCCGGGCGCTGGACCTGATGCGGCGCGCGCTCTCCGGCCCGGAATCGCAGCCCTCGACGATGCCTGCCGCGGCCGAGCCGGTGGAGCCGGCGGCGCCGCAGCCGCCCGCCGCTCCCCCGGCGCCCGACGCGGACGAGGGGGCCGCGCTCGCCGACGCGATCCCCGGGCAGACTCGCGTCCCCGGCGACATGGACGAGTCCTTCGACTGGGACGCCGCGGCCCGCGACCTCGGCGAGATCGCGCAGCCGCTGTTCGTCGGGGACGACGGCGAACGGCTGACCGAGCCCGCGTACGACCTGGAGTCCGCCTCGATCAGCCTGGCCGACGTCGGCGGGATGGAGCAGGTCAAGCAGCGGCTCGAGGTGGCGTTCCTGGCGCCGATGCGCAATCCGGAGCTCAGCCGCGTCTACCACAAGTCGCTCAAGGGCGGCCTGCTGCTCTACGGCCCGCCCGGCTGCGGCAAGACCTTCATCGCGCGGGCGGTCGCGGGCGAGCTGGGCGCGAGCTTCATCTCGGTGACGCTCGCGGACATCCTCGACATGTACATCGGCAACAGCGAGCGCAATCTCAGCGAGATCTTCGCGACGGCGCGGCGCAACGCCCCGTGCGTGCTGTTCTTCGACGAGATCGACGCCATCGGCCAGAAGCGCAGCCAGTTGCGCAACAACGCGGCGCGCGGCGTGGTCAACCAGTTCCTGACCGAGCTCGACGGCGTGGACGCGGCGAACGAGGGCGTGTTCGTGCTGGCCGCGACGAACGCGCCGTGGGACGTGGACGTGGCGCTGCGCCGGCCCGGACGCCTGGACCGCACGCTGCTGGTGCTGCCGCCGGACCAGCCCGCGCGCGAGGCGATCCTGCGCCACCACCTGAAGGACCGGCCGGTCAGCGGCGTGAAGCTGGGCGCGCTCGCCAAGAAGACCGAGGGCTATTCGGGCGCGGACCTGGCGCACGTGTGCGAGACCGCCGCCGAGCTCGCGCTGATGGACTCCGCGCGCACCGGCCAGGTCCGGCTGATCGGCATGGGCGACCTGGAGGCGGCCGTCGGCGAGGTGCGTCCGTCGGTCGGCGCCTGGCTGGAGAGCGCCCGCAACGTCGCCATGTTCGCCAACGAGTCAGGGATCTACGACGACCTGGCCGGCTACCTGAAGAAGCGCAGGATGCTGTGACGGACGCGACGAGGGCGCGGGTCGAGATCGACCGCGCGCAGCAGTTGTACGACCTCGGGCGCGCCGCCGAAGCACTGGACGTCGTCGGGCAGATCCTGGCCGGGCGCCCGGACAACGCCGAGGGGCTGCGGCTCGCGGCGCTGTGCCTGTCGGCGGTCGGACGCCAGGACGAGGCGGTGCGGACCGCGCGCGCCGCCGTGGCCGCCGAACCGGACTCGGAGCACGGTCGCAGGGTCCTGTCGCACATGCACTACAAGCGCGGCGAGTTCCGGCTCGCGGCGAACATCGCGCTGGAGGCGACGAAGCTCGCGCCGAACGAGTGGCGCGGGCACATGCTGCTGGCCCGCTGCATCTGCCATTTCGACCCGCAGCACGCGACAGCCCCGGCCGAACGCTCGCGCGAACTCGGCCCGGACAGCCCGGACACGCACTTCGCCTGCGCGCTCGCGTACCAGGCGCTCGGCCGCAAGGACGACGCGCGCGCCGCGTATCTCAAGGTGCTGGAACTCAATCCGCAGCACGCGATGGCGCTGAACAACCTCGCCGTGCTGGACCGTTCCGCGCACCGCTGGGACCGGGCGCTGCGCGGGTTCCGCAGGGCTCTGAGTTCGGATCCGCACCAGGAGCTCGCGCGCCGCAACATCGACTCGATCCTGCTCAGCCGGGTGTGGCGGCTCACGTGGCTGAGCGTGCTCGCGGTCGACTCGGTGGACGCGCTCGCTCCGGTACTCGGCTCGTTCGGCCAGCGGATCCTGGGCTCGGTGCTCGTCGCGATCCTGGTGGCCGGGCCGGTCTACACGGTCTGGTCGGCGCGGCGCGCGGTCGGCTCGTACGGCTGGCGGTTCCTGCGCACGGACCGCCGCGTGCTGCTGTGCCTGGCGCTGCTCGTGTCCGCGGTGCTGTTCATCACGCTCGGCACGATCGTCCAGCTGTTCCAGATCACCGATCAGTACTCGACGATCAGCTTCCTGGTGACGCTTCTGCTGTGGCTGGTGTCGGCTCAGGTGCGTTCGATGACGCGGAAGTCGGCTCCTCGCTCGGAGTAGTGGTCTTCGCGCGTCGGGCTGCCGGGATCGTGAGCAGTACCGCGACCGACGCGAGCTGGTACACCGCGCTGAAGCCGAGGACCGTCGGGTAGCCGACCACGCCGCCGATCGGGGCCGCGATGGCGAGACCGACCGGGCCGAGCGCGAAGGCACCGAGCACGTTGTACGAGCTCACCCGTGCGAGGGCGTCCTTCGGCAGGATGCGCTGGGCGACGGACGTGGCGAGCGTCCCCGAGATCGAGGTTCCGATGCCGCACGCGACCATCAGCACGGCGATCGCGGCGATCGGCAGTTTCAGCGCGAAGGCCCCCGGCGCCAGCGCGTACGCAGCCGTGGCGACGATGCTGACGAGCAGCGGCTGCTTCGGCTTCCGTCCGCGGATCAGAACACTGCCGCCGATGACCGCGCCGAGGCCGTAGCAGCCCATGGTCACGCCCCACGCCCGCGCGCCGCCGTAGTGCTGCGCCGAGAGCGTCGGGCCGAGCACGAGGAACGGCGCCCAGACGAGGAAGTTGAACAGGGCGAACTGCAGCGTCTGCATCCAGTACCAGGGGTGCGAGCTGAAGACCGACCAGCCCTCGCGCAGGTCGCTGCGGAAGCCTCGGCGCACGGACGTGACGGCGGGCAAGGAGACCGGGATGCCGAGCAGCGCGACGTAGGACACCGCGTAGCTCACGCAGTCGAGACCGAGCACGAGCGCGGGCCCGAACGCGGCGACCAGCGCCCCGGACAGCGAGGGCCCGATGACCGACATCGTGGACCGGGCCACGCTCATCCGCGCATTCGCCGTGACGAGCTCATCGCCGTCGACGAGGCGCGGAATCAGGGCGCTGTAGGCCGGGAAGAACAGCCCGTCGCCGGAGTTCTCGATGCAGATGAGCAAGACGAACAGCCAGGTCGGCGGCTGGTGCACGAGCAGTAGCACGGCCGTGAACGCGGCGCGGTCCAGGCACCGCAGCCCGTCGGCGAACAGGATCACCCGGCGGCAGCCGATCCGGTCCGCGACGACCCCGGCGAACGGCAGGCAGAGCAGGATCGGCACGATTCCGGCCGCCTGCACGAGTCCGAGTCCGTCCGCGCCGCGACCGGTGTCCAGGAACGCGAAGACGGTCGCCGGCCCGGCCATCGCCGTGCCGAGCAGCGAGGCCGTGTAGCCGAGGAAATAGCGGCGGAATTGAGTCGTCATGACTCAAGAGCGTGCCGAGAAGTGCGCGGCCTCGACAAGGAGAACCGCCCTGCTAGGGTGACGTTGCAAGCAAAGAGATATGTATTTACGGCGTCAGGGCCATTTTATTTACTGCGGGAGGAACGATGACGGCTCCGGTGGAGTACGCCGTGGCCGTGGACCGGTATCTCGCGAGCGCCCGCATCTCCCCCGCATCGCAGCGCGTCTACCGGGTCACGCTCGCGACGTGGGGCTGGCTGCTCGTCGGCCACACCCTGCCGACCGGCGCGTCCCGGCGCGGCGCCCGCTCCCCCGTCGTCGCCCTGGCCCGCATCGACGGCGACGCGGCCACGGCGGTCGTCCGCGAGGCCCTCGGTCGCAGGGCACTGATGGACGTGGACCGCCGCACGTACGAGCGCGAGGTGTCGATCCTGCGCAACGCGGCGCACTGGTGGGCCGCGCAGGGCTGGATCGGCCCGCAGGCGGAGCGCGCACTGAAGGGCCACATGGCGCTGCGTAGACCCGCCGATTCCGAACTGACTCAGCAGTCGGATATCGACCCGGCGGCGGTCTTCGCGCTCCGGGTATCGCTGCGTGAACAGACCCTCTGGCGCATGGTCTACGAGAGCGGCGCGCCCGCCGAGCATCTGCTCGCGCTCAACGTCTCAGACCTCGACCTCCCCCGTCGCAGGGTTCGGCGCAAGGGCAGCGACCCGCGCCAGGCGGACCGGATCGGCTGGCGCGAGCTGTCCGCAGAACTGTTGCCGCTGCTCACGATCGGCCGCACGACCGGGCCCGTCTTCCGCACCGAGCGCCGCGCGGCCGCGCACGTCGCGCAGGACGACCGCTGCCCCTACTCCGGCCACGCACGGCTCTCCATGCGCCGCGCGACAGAACTCTTCCGCACCTCGACGCGCGACCTCGATCCCGCGGGCCGGGGCTGGAATCTGCGCGATCTCCGCGTCGCCGGGAAGCGCGCCCGGGGTGGGGCCAGCCCTACTGCCCAGAACGCACCGCTTCGGTAGTCTGCGAGGCATGTCTGTGCCCGATCTGACGCCCGAGGAGATCTCCGCGGTCCTCGCGGCACGCCGCGCCCGCATCCCGGTCGAGGACGATCTGCCCGCCTCGCTGACCGCCCGGCTGGACCGCGAGGTCGCCGCGCGCGTGGACGCCGAACTCGCGGCGCGCAGCGGGGGCCCGCAGCCGACGGTGCACGTCGTGAAGCAGAAGGAGAAGTCCACCGACGGCCGCGTCGTCGGCGGCATGTCGCTGATCACGGCGATCCCGCTGATGGGCATCGTGGAGGGCACCACGCACGGCAGCCTCGCCGGGGCCGCGATCGTGATGGGCGGCGTCGTGCTGGTCAACCTGGCGCACGCGCTCGGCCGCCGCAAGCACTGACCGGTTCGGGAGGCGCCGCGGGACGCCGCCCGAACCGACAGCGCGGCTCAGCTGTTGCCGTTGGAGATGATCTCGACGTTCTCCAGCACGCCGAGCGCGTCCGGAACCAGGACGGCCGCCGAGTAGTAGGCGCTGACCAGGTACGACATGATCGCCTGGTCGTTGATGCCCATGAAGCGCACCGAGAGCGAGGGCTGATACTCGTCCGGGATGCCGGTCTGGTGCAGCCCGACGACGCCCTGGTTGTCCTCGCCGGTCCGCATGGCGATGATCGAGGTCGTGTGGTCCTTGCCGATCGGGATCTTGTTGCAGGGCAGCAGCGGCACGTCGCGCCACGCCGGTACCCGGTGGCCGAGGTACTCGACGCCGGCCGGGTAGATGCCCGCCTTCGTGCACTGCTTCGCGAACGCGGCGATCGCCTTCGGGTGCGCGAGCAGCACGCGGGTGTCGCGGCGGCGGGAGATGAGCTCGTCGAGGTCGTCGGGGGTCGGCGGGCCGCTGTGCGTCTGCAGGCGCTGCCGCAGGTCGGCGTTGCGCAGCAGGCCGAAGTCGGAGTTGTTGACGAGTTCGTGCTCCTGGCGCTCGCGCAGCGCCTCGATGGTCAGCTTGAGCTGCTGCTCCATCTGGTTCATCGGCTGGTTGTAGAGGTCCGCGACGCGGGTGTGCACGCGCAGCACGGTCTGCGCGACGGAGAGCTCGTATTCGCGGGGGCTGAGTTCGTAGTCGACGAAGGTGTTCGGCAGGGTCGGCTCGCCGTCGTGGCCGGAGGAGATGTCGATCTCCGCCTCGCCGGACTTGTTGCGCGGCGCCTCGGCCTGCGCGAGGTAGGCGGCGACCTGGTCGGTGAGCGCGGGCGAGGAGTCGCGGACCGTCGCGAACGCCGCGCGCGGCAGCAGCAGCGCGATCACCCGCGTCTCGGCGCGCGCCGTGAACGGCCACTCGCCGGTCGCCTCGTCGGTCAGCACGTTGTCGCCGAAGTAGTCGCCGTCGCCGAGCAGCTTGAGCCGGACCTCGTTGCCGTACTTGCCGCTGGTGTGCCGGGTGACCTTGCCGTGCGCGATCAGCACGGCGTAGTCGGCCTCGGCGCCGGACTGCGCGATCACCTCGCCCGCCGCGTACTCGCGCTGCTCGCAGCGCCGGGACAGTTCGCCGAGCACCTCGGGGTCGTCGAAGTCGCGCAGCGCCGGGAGTTCGCCGAGTTCCTCGGGCACCACGCTCACCCGGTCGCCGACGTTCGTGAAGGTCAGCTTCCCGTCGCCGACCACGAAGGACAGCCGCCGGTTGACGCGGTAGGAGCCGCCGTTGACCTGGACCCAGGGCAGTACCTTGAGCAGCCAGCGGGAGGATATCCCCTGCATCTGCGGGGGCGTCTTGGTGGTGGTCGCGAGATTCCTGGCGGCAGCCGTGCTCAGGCTCTGCCGGGCCTGCTCGGCGGTGTCTTCGCTCACTGCGGGATCTATCGTCACCCGCCGGACACTAGGCGCCGATTGCCCGTGACATAAAGGCTTTTTACCTGCGGTTGACACGATCGAGTGAATACGTGAGCAGACGTGGTATATCAGTGCTCGCATGTGGGCAGGCGCCCCCGCATGGCGCAGCCCTTCGAACTGCCCGAGTTCTACGTCCCGTACCCCGCCCGCCTGAGCCCCTACGTCCAGCACGCACGCGTGGAATCCACGCGCTGGGCCCGTGACCTGGGCATGCTCGAGGGTTCTGACGTGTGGACCGAGCACGATCTCGCCGCACACGACTACGCGCTCTTGTGCGGCTACACACATCCTGATACGTCGCCCGACATGCTGACCCTGATCACCGAATGGTACGTGTGGGTCTTCTTCTTCGACGACCACTTCCTCGCCCGATTCAAGGCCGGCGGCGACCGCGCATCAGCACACGCATACCTTTCCCGGCTGTGCGCGTTCATGGTGCCGGAGCACGGTCTGGAGCCCACCAATCCGTGCGAGACCGGGCTCGTGGACCTGTGGGCGCGCACGGCCCCGCTGCGCAGCGCGGACTGGGTGCGCCGGTTCACCGAGGCGACGCGGCACCTGATCATGGCGTCGATGTGGGAGCTGGACAACATCAGGGCGCGGCGGATCGCCAACCCGGTCGAGTACGTGGAGATGCGGCGGCGGGTCGGCGGCGCGCCGTGGTCCGCGTGCCTGGTGGAACATGCCGTCGGCGCTGAGGTTCCGGCGGCCGTCTCGCGCAGCCGTCCGATGCGCGTGCTCAGCGACTCGTTCTCGGACTCGATCCACTTCCGCAACGACATCTTCTCCTATCAGCGCGAGGTCGAGCAGGAGGGCGAGCTCGACAACGGCGTACTGGTGTTCCAGACGTTCCTGGACGTCTCGCCGCAGGAGGCCGCCGACCGTCTCAATGATCTGCTGACGTCGCGGCTGCAGCAGTTCGAGCACACGGCGCTCGTCGAGGTGCCCGCGCTGATCCTGGAGTCGAGCCTCGATCCGTTGTCGGCCGGGCAGATCGCCGCGTACGTCAAGGGTCTGCAGGACTGGCAGTCCGGCGGCCACGAGTGGCACATGCGGTCGAGCCGCTACATGAACAAGGGCGGCACGACGCGGTCGCAGAGCCCGTGGATCGCGCCCCCGGCGAGCGTGTTCAGCGTGCCGGGTCTGGGTAACGCCGCGTTCAACGTGAAGCACCTGACGGATCGGGCACGCTCCTTCGCGCATGTGCCGTTCCAACACGTCGGCCCCTCACTGATCCCGGACCTCACCCTCCCGTTCCCGCTCCGCCTCAACGAGCACCTGCCCACGGCCCGCGCGCACACCCTCAAGTGGTGCGCGAGTATGGGACTCCTCGACGGGAGCCTGTGGACCGCCGAGAAGGTCGCAGACTACGACTTCGCGTCGTGCGCCGCCGGAATCGAGCCGATCGGCAGCGCCGAGGATCTGTGTCTGAGCACGGACTGGCTCTCCTGGGGCACGTACGCCGACGACTACTATCCCGCCACGTTCGGCCGCACCCGCGACCGGCTCGGCGCGACCGTGCAGACCGACCGGCTCAAGATGCTCATGCCGACCCAGGACGGCGCCGTCCAGCCACAGCCGCAGAACGCACTCGAGCGCGGCCTCGCAGACCTCTGGCTCCGCACGACCGCGACCATGACCGAGGACGCGCGCGGCCATCTTCGCCATGCCGTCACCGACATGATCGAAAGCTGGCTCTGGGAGCTCGACAACGCCGCACTGAACAAGATCCCTGACCCGATCGACTACCTGGAGATGCGCCGCAAGACCTTCGGCGCCGAGCTCACGTCGTGCCTCGCGAGCATCCGGCAGGGCGACGTCGTGCCGCCCGAACTGCGGCAGCACGAGGCGATCGCGTCGCTGGAGAACAGCGCTGCCGACTATGGCTGCATGATCAATGACGTGTACTCGTACCAGAAGGAGATCCAGTACGAGGGCGAGGTGCACAACCTGCTGCTCGTCGTCCAGAACTTCTTCGAGTGCTCCTACAAGGACGCGCTGCGGATCGTCGAGGACGTGATGGCACAGCGGCTGGCCCAATTCCAGCGCGCCGGCGAGGTCGAACTGCCCCTCGCCTACGACGACTACGACCTGGACCAGCGGACCCGTGCCGCACTGGACGCACGTGCCGCTCAGCTGCGCGACTGGCTCGCCGGGGTCCTGCACTGGCACCGCGTGACCCGCCGATACGGAGAGCACGACCTCGTGCGGCACCACCGTGGCCCGGTGTCCGCGCGAACACCGGCCACGGTCTCAGCCTGCTGGGTTACTGAAGGTACAGACGACCGGCGAACCGGCGGCCGAAGTTGTCGCCGGTGCTCGCCGTAACCGTGATCTCGTAGCGCCCGGCCGAGGTGGCGTTCAGCGTGGCGGTGGCCGTGCCTCCCGCGGCCACGGTCACCGTCTGCGTGCTGCCGCCGGAGGCCAGGTACGCCTTGTTGACGCCGATGGTGAACGTGCACGAGACCGAGCCGGTGTTCGTCATCGTCAGCGCCAGGGTCTTGCCGTCCTGGTTGTCCACGACGTACGCCTCCGGGTGCGCGGTCGTGCTGCTCAGGATGGTCTCGACGTTGCCCGTGAACCCGCGCAGGTAGCCGTCCGGACCGTGCACGTCCACGTCGTAGGGCCCGCCGCCGTACGTCACCGCCGAGAAGTAGTCCGAGATCGAACCGCCCGCGGGCAGCGTGTACTGCCAGCTCGCGAACGTGCGGGTGTTCTGCACGTACGAGGCGAAGCCGCCGCCGAGGCTGCCCGCCGAGACGGTCTTGAACCAGAACTTCTGCGTCGAGGTGTCAACCCACGAAGTCGTGTTGAAGACGTAGCCGAGGCTGCTCGCCGAGGCCCGGTCGCCGGACTCCTGCGCGGGCAGCGCGCCCGCGGACGGCACGGTCGGGGCGGGCAGCGACTCCTCGCTGTTCGCGGTCGTGACCAGCGTCGCCGTGTTCGGCAGCGTGGTCGGGAAGGCGACCTCGGTGGCCGACAGGTTCAGCGCGGCGGTCAGGTTCCCGGCCACAGTGCGCCGCCACGCCGAGATGTTCGTGCACTCCACGCCGGTGACGAGCTCGGCGAACTGCAGCGGCGACGTGTGGTCGAACACCTGCGAGCACACCGCGCCGCCGGCCGACCAGGGCGAGATCACGGTCATCGGCACGCGCGGACCCATGCCGATCGGCGCGCTGTCCACCCACTCGTCCGCCGTGCCGGAGGGCGCGGTCGGCGGGACGACGTGGTCGAAGAAGCCGTCGTTCTCGTCGAAGTTGTAGAACACGACGGTCGAGTCCCAGGCGGCCTGGCTGCTCGCGACCGCGTTCAGCACGCCGCTGACGAAGTTCGCCCCGTCGGCCGGACGGGACGCCGGGTGCTCGCTCTGCGCGGTCGGCGCGACCACCCACGAGACCGTCGGGAAGGTGCCCGCCGCGATGTCCGCCTCGATGGCCGACGCGATGCTGCCGACCCGCGCCATCCCCTTCGTATACAGCGGAGACGAGGTCGCGGCCTTCTTGAACTGCGTGAACCAGGCCAGCGGGTTGTCGTCGAAGTTGTCCTGCTCCTGGTAGACCCGCCAGGACACGCCCGCGTTCTGCAGCATCTCCGGGTACGTGGTCCAGGAGTACCCGGCCTCGCTGTTGTCGATGACCGGTCCGCCGGCGGTGCCGTTCGGGTCGATCATGCCGGTCCACTGGTAGAGCCGGTTCGGGTTGGTCGGGCCCTGCACCGAGCAGAAGTACTGGTCGCAGATGGTGAAGGCGTCGGCCAGCGCGTAGTGGAACGGGATGTCGGCGCGGTTGTAGTAGCCCATCGTGAACCCGGTCTTCTCCGGGATCCAGTTGTTCCACAGGCCGCCGTTCCACGCGCCGTGCGTGCCGGACCAGCCGTGGTCGAGGTCGTTGACCTGCTGCGCGTCCGTGGTCTGCGTGTTCAGGTGCCAGGGCTGCAGGATCTTGCCGCCGGACGCCTTGCCCTTGGTGGACTGGTTCCAGACGGTGGAGCCGCCCGGGAAGCGCAGCAGGCTGGTGTCCGCGAAGCCGCGCACACCGGAGAGGGTGCCGTAGTAGTGGTCGAACGCGCGGTTCTCCTGCATCAGGATGACCACGTGCTTGACCGCGGAGAGCGAGCCGGCGGCCGTGGAGGCGGCCATCGCGCGCTGCACGTTCAGCGGCAGCAGACCGAGCGCGCCACCGGCGCCGACCGCGGCGGCGGAGCCGAGCAGAGCCCGGCGGGAGAGGGGAGCCATGGGTACCGACAGTCCTTCCATGGGTTCGCCGCGACCGCGGCGAACGGGACGGGGGGCCGTCGTGCATCATGGCTCCGCTCCTCGCACCTGTACAGACAAGTTGCCTGTACGCGACATGAACCCCTGGCTAAGAAAGCTGGTTGAGAAAGCCGGCTAGGACAGACTGTAGGTGCCCACGATCGAGGTGGCGCCGAGCACGTACGGCGCGATGGTGTTCATCAGGTCCGTATAGTCGAGCCCTGCCGTGGAGATGTCAGCGGTCGACAACGCGTAGAGCGTGAAGACGTAGTGGTGCGTCTCGCCGTCCGCGGGCGGGCAGGGGCCGCCCCAGCCCACCTGCGGGATGCCGTTGGTCTGCCAGTCGGTGGTGCCCTGCGTGTACGCGGTGTCGTCGCCCTTGGGCAGGTAGTCGACCGAGCCGGGGATGTTGTACGTGATCCAGTGCGTCCACCCCCAGGACTGCGGCGCGTCCACGTCGTGCACGAACAGGGCGTAGCTCTCGGTCCCGGACGGCGCGTTGTGCCAGGCCAGAGCGGGACTGAGGTTCTTCCCGGCACACCCCGCCTCGCTCGCGTACGGGCCGCCGAACTCGGTCCAGGCCGGCAGCCGCCCGCCGTCCGCGAAGTTCGGGCTGACGATCGTGAACGGCGTCAGGGTGCTGCCGCTCGTGGTGCTGGTGCTGCCGCTGTTCTCGGCGTTGGCGTGCCGGGCGGCGGCCGGGGTGTACGTCGCGGACTCGGCGATCCGGTGTCCGGACGCCGCCGAACTGGTCCCGGCGACGGCCGCGGCGGCCACGCAGGTGACCGCGACGACGCCGCGGCGGGCGCGCGGGGACAGCGAGGAGAGGTGGGGCAGGCGCATGTGGGTAGGTCCCTTCCACTACTGTTCTCGGATTGAGATGCAGCTCTCGAACAACCCTCATGCGTACTACGAGTACTGATGAGGGTCAAGGTCCCCGCGCGCACCGTGGTACGCGATGAGACCATGTCAACGTGACGAGAGCCCGGATGATCGACCAAGCCGACGACGAGCGCGTCCTCGACCAGATCGCCCACCTGATCGCCGACGCCGTGACCCGCCAAGAGGCCCTGGGCCTAGCCGCCCCGCTGACCGCCGCCGACTATCGTGCACACCTCGACGCCCTCCTCAAGCAGGCGGCATCCGGCGACGCGGGCCTAGGCGTGGTACTCGACTCCGAGCCGTCCGGCGACGGTGCGGTCCTCGGCACGGCCCAGTGGACCCGCAGCCCCTACCGAACCCGCCGCGTCCTGGCCGAACTCGACCGCGTCTGCGTGGCCCCCACCGCCCGCGGCCGAGGCGTAGGCCGAGCCCTCGTGGACCTCCTCGCAGCAGACGCCGCCCGCCACGACATCGAAATCCTGGGCTTGGAGGTACGCGGCAACAACCACGGAGCCATCGCCCTCTACGAACGCTGCGACTTCCACCGCACCGGCCTCATCCCCAACGCCGTAGCCGTCGACCAGGACCGCTACGACGTCGTCCTCATGCACCGCGAACTGGCCCGCCCCGACGACGTCCACCTCATCGGCTCCACCCCGATCGGCGCCGGATCCAGCGTGGCCCGCTAACCCGCCCCGCCTCTCTGCGTCACTCACCAGAACGGTCGAAGCCTCCCCGTCCGCGCGACCCGACCCAGGTCCGCGATCAACTCCCTGACCCGCTGCTCGCCGAGCACCGCGACCCACTCCCGCGCCGCCTCCATCGACGCCTCGTCCGCCGCACGCGTGACCGCCGCCCCCAGCTCGGTCAGCGTGATCAGCTTGGCCCGGGCGTCGCGCGGATGCGGACGGCTCGCCACGTAGCCCTTGCGCAGCAGCTCGTCCACCAACTGACTCGCCGCCTGCTTCGTCACCCCGAGATGCTCGCCGATCTCGACGATCGTCGCCCCCTCCCCCGCAATCCGCACGAACGCGAACCCATGCGCCGGCCGCAACCCCGAGAACCCCCGCGCCTCCACCCCCGCGTGAATCCGCTCCACCAGCGTGGAAGCAGCCGAGAGCAGCAGCACAGGCAACGCGATCAGCTCGCTGTCACTGCCGCTGCCACTCCCGCTGCCACTCCCGCTGCCACTCCCGCTGCTGCCGTCGCCGCCGCTGCCACTGCCGTCGCCGTCGCCATCAGTCGCATTGTTCATGTCGTACACAGCCCCATCGTGGCACGCCCTTGACAGAATAGACAATCTACTTGACCATCTAGGGGTACTAGTCAAGTCACTTGTCTATTTCGGGAGGGCCTCATGCCCGTCATCCGTTCCACCGAAGGCACCGCGCACGTCGTGCACGGCAGCACCTTCACCGCGTACGCCAACTCGCTGACCGGCGCGCACGAGCTCTGCGCCTGGAGCACGCGCATCCCCGCCGGTCAGCAAGGCGTCCCGCACCGCGTCAGCCGCGAGGAACTGCTGCTCGTCACCTCCGGCGCGCCGACCTTCATCGTCGACGACAGCGTCATACCGGCCACCCCCGGCGACGTCGTAGTGGTCCCGGCCGACAGCATGCTGACGGTCGAGGGCGCCACGGATCAGGAGTCGTCCATGTGGGTCACCACCAGCCGAGGCCTGACCGCCAAGCTTCCCGACGGCTCCGACTTCGCCCCGCCCTGGGCCCAGTAGGCACCAACTCCAGCGGGCCATTAATTCAGGTGGCGTCGGCGCGGAGTCGGTCTACCCTCACGGCCATGACCTCAGCCTTCACGATCCGCCCCGAACGCGTCGAGGACCACGCCGCGATCCGCGACGTGCACCGTCGCGCCTTCGACCAAGAGCGTGTCGCCGACCTAGCCGACGCCCTCCGCGCCGCCCCCGCCCCGCTACCCCCGTCCGGCCTCGTCGCGACGTCGAGTCCGGATGCAGCCTCGGACGCGGGGAACGGCGACCTCATCATCGGCCACGTACTACTGAGCGCGAGTCGCCTGGACGCCGCCGAACGACTCGTCGACGTACTCGTACTCTCCCCGCTCGGCGTACTCCCGGAGTTCCAAGGCCGGGGCATCGGCACGCGCCTAGTCCGCGCGGCACTCGACGTGGCCGAGGAATGCGGCGTGCCACTCGTCTTCCTCGAAGGCTCCCCGACCTACTACGGCTCCCGAGGCTTCGACCGCGCCGACGAGCTCGGCTTCCGCTCCCCCTCGCTCCGCATCCCGCCAGTCGCCTTCCAGGTCGCCCGACTGTCCGCGTATCAGCCCTGGATGACCGGCACCCTCGTCTACTCCGACACCTTCTGGGCCCTGGACTGCGTAGGCCTGCGCTGAAGAAGTCCTAGGCTCGGATGTCCTAGTCTCGGGACACTTAGGCTCGGAGGCCCAGGCTCAAGCAACCTAGGACCGCCCACGCCGCTGCGCACGCCAGGTCTCGACGACCTCGTCCACATCCAGCCGCGGGAGCACGACGGCGCGGCCCTCCTGAGGAAGCTTCCGGGCGGCGTCGGCGCGGGCGTTGTAGTCCTCGACCGCCTCGCGCAGGTCGCGTTCGGACGTGAAGCCGGACGCACCGGCCCGCAGCTCGTCGGCGATCTTGCGCAGCGCAAGGACGGGCGGGATCGCGTAGGCTCCGGCGTTCTCCCGCTGCACGACCTGGTTGACCCACCAGTCGGGCCGGTACGGCGCGGATTCGGAGGCCAGCGGCCTGCCCTTGCCGGGCAGGTCGTCGAACTCGCCCCGCTCCTCGGCGGCGCGGATCTGCCGGTCGAGCGCGCTCTCGAACCGGCTGGCCCAGTCAGCGTTCTGGCTCATGTCCGGATTTTACCCGGCCGTCTTTTTCCGGATCACCGTGACCCCGTCCCGAAGCGGCAGCATCACCGCGTCCACCTGGTCATCTCCCGCCACCCGGGCATTGAGCTCGCGCATGATGACGTGCTGCGGCTCCTGGAACGCCGGGTCCACGACGCGCCCGCCGCGCAGCACGTTGTCCAGCGCGATGAGACCGCCGGGCCGCAACCGCCGGACGAGCTCCTCGTAGTACGCCGGATAGCTCTCCTTGTCCGCATCGATGAAGGCGAAGTCGATCTCGGCGGTCTCGGGCAGCGCGCGCAAAGTCTCCAGCGCCGGTGCGATCTTCAGATCGATCCGGTCCGCGACGCCCGCCTTCTCCCAGTAGCCGCGGGCGATCGACGTCCACTCCTCGCTCACGTCGCAGGCCAGCAGCCGTCCGCCCGGCTGCAGCCCGCGCGCGATGCAGATCGCCGAGTAGCCGGTGAACGTGCCCACCTCCACGGCGTTCTTCGCGCCCACCAGCCGCACGAGCATCGTGAGCAGCGCGCCCTCGTCGTGCGAGATCTGCATCCCGGCCCGACCGCCGGTCGCCTCCCGCGTCTCGGCGACGAGTTCGCGCAGCACCTCGTCCGGCTGCGTCGAGTTCGCCAGCACGTAGTCGGCCACTGCCGGGTTCACCGGCTCCACGTCGTCCCCCGTCGTCGCCGGAGACCAGGTGACCCGCACGGCCGAGTCCGCGCCCGCGAACCGCTCCAGATGCCGCGCGACCACGTCCTGCACCGCCGCGAGCCCCTCAGCGTCCTGCGACGACGCGATCAGCTCCAGGTGCCGCCCGCCCGGCGCCAGCACGCACGTCCCCATGCTGAACGTGATCGTCGCCCGGCCGTCCGCGGTCTGCGTCGTGTCGCCGCGATGGCCGAGGTGCGAGACGAGCTGCTTGGCGTACCGCGCGGGGCGGTCGATGGCGACGAACGCTGTGGCGAAAGGCATGGCCCCACCGTACCGAGCACGTCGCCCGGATGATCCAACGCCCGGTAGCAGTATTCGGCCGAACGAAGGACCGCCGGGGAATCCACGACGCCCGCACGGGGTTCCCTTGAGACATGACCGATATCGACGAAGCACGCAGGTTCATCGCCGAGAACCACCACGCCGTGCTGGCGACCTACCGCCGCGACGGCAAGGTCCAGCAGTCCCCCGTCTCCGCAGGCGTGGACACGCACGGCCGCGTGATCATCAGCGTCACCGAGGACCGCGCCAAGACCCGCAACGCCCGCCGCGACCCCCGCGTCTCGCTCTGCGTGTTCAACGACGCCTTCTACGGCCGCTGGGTCCAGGTCGAGGGCACCGCCGAGTTCGTCGACGGCCCCGACCGCATCGACGCCCTCGTCGACTACTACCGCACCCTGCGCGGCGAGGACCACCCCGACTGGCCCGAGTACCGCGCCGCCATGGAGCGCGACGGCAGAGTCCTGCTTCGCTTCGCCATCGACCGCGCCTCCGGCCTCTAAGGACTCTGAGCCCCCCGAGCCCTCCGACACGCGGCGACCGCGAGCACCCGAAGACTCGCGGTCAGGCCCATCACGACACCACCCCGCCCTACTTGCCCCCCGCCATCCCCCGCCCCGACCCCATGGCCTCGGAAGACGCGGTGGACGTATCGAATGTGGCGGACGCGACGGAGGTCAAGGCCGGAGCCCCTCGGATACGCCGCGACCGATGGCTCAGGCTCAACAAGCGGCTGTGCCCACGAGGCCGTCCCGCCTCCGCTGGTGACCGTAGTCCCGACCGGCCCTGGCCTACGCCCGCGACTGCGGCCGCGACACCGGCCCCGCCTACTCTGGCGACGGTGATTCCGACACCACCGGTCACGCCTCCGCTGGTGACCGTGGTCCCGACACCGGCCCTGGCCTACGTCGGCGACTGCGGCCGCGACACCGGCCCCGCCTGCTCTGGCGACAGTGATTCCGACACCACCGGTCCCGCCTACTCTGGTGACCGTGGTTCTGACACCACTGGCCCTGCCTGCGCGGATGGCTGTTGCAGTTCCGACACCGGTCCTGCCTCCGCCGGTGGCTGCTGCCCTTGCCCTGGTCGCGCCCAACCGGTCGCCGCCTGGCGCAGGACTTCCAGTCTGCCGCGGTACTCCTCCTCGGTCAGTTCGCCGCGGGCGTAGCGTTCCGCGAGGATCCGCTCGGCGCTTGCGGCCTCGGGGTTCTGCCACGCCGGACGGGTCGTCGCCTCGGGAGCGCCGCCGCCTCCGCCACCACCGCCACCGCCGCCGCCGGGACCGCCGTTGGGTCCGCCGCCGAACCAGGAGGCGCCCATGGTGCGGTTCGCCGGGCCGGGGCCGGGGCCGTTCGGGCGGCGGGATCCGTTGAGGATCCGCACCAGCAGCGTGACCGCCAGCGCGACCAGCACGATGAACAGGGCCGTGCTGAAGAGCGACCAGAGCCAGTCGCCCGTGCCGTAGTAGCCGTACCCTGAGTGGAACGGCATTCGCATCCTCCTTGCTCTATAACCAAGCACTGATATCTGGAGAACGAGCCGTCGATCTTGCCGGTTCCCGCGAATCCGCCCTGACCGTGCTTCTTCGGTGATTCTCAGGAATTTCGGACACCTCGCCCGCCTCACGGGTACGCGTCTGTTGGCGGTCCGGTGTTGACTGGGACCATGGCAGCGAACGATTTCACTCTCCGGGGCCTGAGCCGACTGCACCGCGTCCTGTCCGGCTACGTCCAGCGCGGCGCGGTGCCCGGGCTCGTGGCGGCGGTGGCGAAGGACGATTCGACGCACGTCGAGGTGCTCGGGCGGCGGGACGCGGACCACGGCGAGGCGATGCGCCGGGACTCGATCTTCCGCATCGCCTCGATGAGCAAGCCGATCACGGCCGTGGCCGCGCTGATGCTCGTGGAGGACTGCGTGCTGCGGCTCGACGATCCGGTCGAGGAGTTCCTGCCGGAGCTCGCCGACCGCCGGGTGCTCAGGAGCCCGGGCAGCCCGCTGACCGAGACCGTCCCCGCCGGGCGGTCGATCACGCTGCGCGACCTGCTGACCTTCCGCGCGGGCTTCGGCGCCGTATGGAACCCGGACTGGCCGATCACGGCGGCCATGCAGGAGGCCGGGATCGCCGCCGGTCCGCCGCGGCTGTCGCCGGAGCCGGCCCCCGAACCCGACCTCTATATGCGCCGCCTCGGCGAGCTTCCGCTGATCCACCAGCCGGGTGAGGCGTGGCTCTACCACCTGCCGCTGGCCGTGACCGGCGTGCTGATCGCGCGCGCCGCGGGCAAGCCGTTCGGGGATTACCTGCGCGAGCGGCTGTTCGAACCGCTGGGCATGGACGACACGGCCTTCCACGTGCCGCCGGACAAGCAGGAGCGGTTCGTCTCCGCGTACCGGGCGGATCCGGAGTCCGGCGCGCTGACCTTGGTGGATCCGGGCGAGAACGGCGTGTGGAGCGAGCCTCCGCTGTTCCCGGACGGCGGCGGCGACCTCGTCTCGACCGTGGACGACTACCTCGTCTTCGCGCGGATGCTGCTCGGCGGCGGCGTCTACAGCGGGACCCGGATCCTGTCCCGTCCCAGCGTCGAACTGATGGCCACCGACCACCTCACCGACGAGAACCGGCGGCACGGCGGGCTGACCGAGGGCGTCTGGGACGCGGCGGGCTGGGGCTTCGGCGTGCAGGTGACCACGGCGCGCACCGGCCCCGCGTCCGTCGGCCGGTACGGCTGGAGCGGCGGACTCGGCACGACCTGGTTCAACGATCCGCGGGAGCGGCTGATCGGCATCCTGCTGACCCAGCGGCTATGGCAGAGCCCTCAACCACCCGACGTGGCGGCGGACTTCGAGACCGCGGCGTACGCGGCGCTCGCGGCGTAGTCCGTTGCGGTGAAAGGAGGTTCGGCGCGCGAGGTCAGCGGCCTGATCTGTCAGGGTTCGAGGATGCCGTGTCGCCCGAAGGGAGCATCAGGGCACTGGGATGACGCGGAACACGGCACCCGGACGGCCGATTCACCACCGTGTGGCGGCACGCGCCGGGGCGCGGGCGGGGTCGGCCGGGCGGACGAGAAGCCGCCAGGTGAACGGCCGGGTGACGGCGATCATCCGGCCCGGTCAGGACTTCCGGCGCGGCCGACCGGGTGATCTTCCGCGGCGCGGCGGCGCGGCCACGTGCACGGCGGACGTCCATGGGCGAGCATCAAGTCCTGTCCGGAACGGCGCCTTCTGTCTGGCCGCGGTCCAGGGACGGACCCGGCGGCCATCAGCCCAACGGCGCAAGCCTGCGGCGTATCCCGGCCACAGGGGTTTACCGACCACGCTGCGGTGGCATCTTTGCCACGTTCCGTGCGTAACCCCAACGCACTCCTACGGGAAAGGCCGGC
>DATJIF010000159.1:0-33304 GCA_035493475.1 Actinospica sp. | reverse complement strand
GCCCACAGCAGCAGCGTGAGCGAGGCGGCGACCAGCCACCCGCACAGCGCCACCAGCACCGCGGCACGCACCCCGTACAGGTACGCGGCGCCGTGCTCGGTGAAGTCCCGCCGCACCCGGGAGGGCAGCGCACGCGCCGTCTCCGGCAGCGGCGGGAACTGGGTCAGCTGATCGGCGATCAGGCGGGTGAGGTGCGGCCACGGCCGATGCGCACGCAGCTCCCCCGGCTCCGCGTCGACCTCGGCCGTCTCGTGCTCAGTGCCGTCAACGCCGTGTTGAGCCCGGCGAAGCCGGACCGGTTCCGTGTCGGCCATTCCCCCATGCTGGCGCGCGGGAGCGCGCGCCCGGACGCGGCTCGCCACCCGATCACCCTAAAGAGGACGTGCCCCGGCGCCGCGTGAGCGGTACCGGGGCACGGACGAGCGTCGTGCGTCGTGCGGGGGGTTGTGGAGGCTAGAGCGCCTCGACGATCTCCCGCATCAGCTTGGCGGTCTCGGAGGGGGTCTTGCCCACCTTCACGCCGACGGCCTCGAGGGCCTCCTTCTTGGCCTGCGCGGTGCCGGAGGAGCCGGAGACGATGGCGCCGGCGTGGCCCATGGTCTTGCCCTCGGGCGCGGTGAACCCGGCCACGTAGCCCACCACCGGCTTGGTGATGTGCTCCTTGATGTAGGCCGCCGCGCGCTCCTCGGCGTCGCCGCCGATCTCGCCGATCATCACGATCGCCGCGGTCTCCGGGTCGTCCTGGAAGGCCTGCAACGCGTCGATGTGCGTGGTGCCGATGACCGGGTCGCCGCCGATGCCGACGGCGCTGGAGAAGCCGATGTCGCGCAGCTCGTACATCATCTGGTACGTGAGCGTGCCGGACTTCGAGACCAGGCCGATCTTGCCCGGCTTGGTGATGTCCGACGGGATGATGCCCGCGTTGGACTTCCCGGGGCTGATCAGGCCGGGGCAGTTCGGGCCGATGATCCGGGTGTTCTTGCCCTGCGCGTGCGCCCAGAACACGGTCGAGTCGTGCACCGGGATGCCCTCGGTGATGACGACCGCCAGCGGGATCTCGGCGTCGATCGCCTCGATGACCGCGCTCTTGGCGAAGGCCGGCGGCACGAAGATGACGGAGACGTCGGCGCCGGTCTCGGCGATCGCGTCGGCCACGGTGCCGAACACCGGGATGGACACGCCGTCGATCTCGACCTTCTCGCCGGCCTTGCGCGGGTTCACGCCGCCGACGATCTTCGAGCCCGAGGCCAGCATCCGCTTGGTGTGCTTCATGCCCTCGGAGCCGGTCATGCCCTGGACGATGATCTTCGAGTCCTCGTTGAGGAAGATAGCCATGGTGTATTCCTCCTCTTCCTTACTTCGCGGCCAGCTCGGCGGCCCGCGCGGCGGCGCCGTCCATGGTGTCCACCTGCTCGAGACCCGGCAGGCCGGCCTCGGTCAGGATCTTGCGGCCGAGCTCGGCGTTGTTGCCGTCGAGCCGGACGACCAGCGGCTTGGTCACGGCCTCGCCGCGCGACTCGAGCAGCGCGAAGGCCTGCACGATGCCGTTGGCGACCGCGTCGCACGCGGTGATGCCGCCGAAGACGTTGACGAACACGGACTTCACGTCGGTGTCGCCGAGGATGATCTCCAGGCCGTTCGCCATGACCTCGGCCGACGCGCCGCCGCCGATGTCCAGGAAGTTCGCGGGCTTGACGTTCCCGTGCGCCTCGCCGGCGTACGCGACCACGTCCAGCGTGGACATGACCAGGCCGGCGCCGTTGCCGATGATGCCGACCTCGCCGTCCAGCTTCACGTAGTTGAGGTGCTTCTCCTTGGCCGCCGCCTCGAGCGGGTTGGCCGCGGCCTTGTCCTCGAGCGCGGCGTGCTCCGCCTGGCGGAAGCCCGCGTTCTCGTCCAGCGAGACCTTGCCGTCGAGCGCCAGGATGGTGCCCTCGGGGGTCTTGACCAGCGGGTTCACCTCGACCAGGAGGGCGTCCTCCTCGACGAAGACCTGCCACAGCTTCACCAGCACGTCGGCGACCTGGTCGGCCACGTCCGCCGGGAAGTTCGCGGCGGCCACGATCTCCGCGGCCTTCGCCGGGGTCACGCCGATCGTCGCGTCCACCGGCACCTTGGCGAGCGCCTCGGGCTTGGTGACGGCGATCTCCTCGATCTCCATACCGCCCTCGACGGAGGCCATCGCCAGGAAGGTGCGGTTGGAGCGGTCGAGCAGGAAGGAGACGTAGTACTCGGTCTCGATGGCGGCGGTCTGCGCCAGCATCAGCCGGCGCACCACGTGGCCCTTGATGTCCAGACCGAGGATGCCCTCGGCCTTGGCCCGCGCGTCCGCCGGGGACTCGGCCAGCTTCACGCCGCCGGCCTTGCCGCGGCCGCCGGTCTTGACCTGCGCCTTGACGACCACCTTGCCGCCGAGCTCGGCGGCCACGGCCTCGGCTTCCTCGGGAGTGTCAGCGATCTTGGCGGAGAGTACGGGTACGCCGTGCTTGGCGAACAGGTCCCTCGCCTGGTATTCGAAAAGATCCACGCTCGTCCGTCCTCAATGACGTGCTGCGGCTCGGGGCACTTCGGTCCCCGTCCTGGACTAGATGCTTGTCCGAGGTTATCCCGTCCGCGTTACGGGAAAGGAATCGGCGAGGTGTGAGCTACGCCGCTCACCGCCCGATCCCCGCCCTCCGCCGCCGCCCCGAAGATCGTCCGGCGCGACGTGACCCGCAGTACGCACGATACGTCCGTTTATCGGAATCGGACGCGGACCGGGTCGCCGCATCGTCCGCGGACCCCGGCGCGCACCACGGGTCACCGTCGAGAGGTGGACCGTCAGACCCGCTCCACCAACCCGGCCAGCAGCCGCCCGACGATCAGATACACGACCGTCGCGATGCCGTAGTTGAGTACCGTGTTCCACTTCGCGTTCGACGTGGTGAACAACCCGTCGAACCACGCCGCCAGATGTCGCGCCCAGTCCGCGTCCGTGGACACGATCGCGTTGCCCGAATTCGCCCCGAACAGGACGAAGACGATGTGCAGCACCAAGATGAGCGCGATGACGCCGACCACCAGCATGATGATCGCGCCCACGCCGCTCTGTCGCCTTTGCAATACACCAGCCATACGCCCGAGTGCCCGCATCGCCCGTGGACATGCGCGGGTGAACGGAATCGTTGCGGCGCAAGGGTTCTCGGGGCAGGTGAGGCGGCCTCAGCCCAGGTTCGCGTACGCCCAGTCGACGATCTCCTGGGTGGGGGTGCCCGGGGTGAAGACGGCGGCGATGCCGGCGTCGCGGAGGGACTGGATGTCGGCCTCGGGGATGATGCCGCCGACGAAGACCTTGATGTCCGCGGCGTCCTTCTGCTTGAGCAGTTCGACGACCTTGGGGCAGAGGGTCATGTGGGCGCCGGAGAGGATGGACATGCCGATGCCGTCGGCGTCCTCCTGGATGGCGGTGGCGACGATCTGCTCGGGCATCTGGTGCAGGCCCGTGTAGACGACCTCGACGCCGGCGTCGCGCAGGGCTCGGGCGACGACCTTGGCGCCGCGGTCGTGGCCGTCGAGGCCGGGCTTGGCGATCACGACGCGGATGGGGGCGCCGGAGGCGGGGGCGTGCTGGGTCGCCTGGGTCTCGGTCTCGCTCATGGCTCACTCCTTTGTGGGGCCGATGGAGTACCCGCGTACTCGACACTTTCGGCCAGTCGCAGCGTAACCGAGGGTCCGGCGCGCGGCTTCTCGGCGCGGCTGTGATATCCGTCTCCGGGGGGTGGGGCTAGCACCACCCCCGACTCGGGGGGTGGTGCCCTCGTGCCGGGGTGCCTCCGGGCGCGAGCCTGGATGCATGACGGAGAACGCTGCGAATCTCACTCACCACCACACCGAACCGGCGCCGGCGATCGAGGCGCACGGGCTGACGAAGTCCTACGGCCGCAAGACGGTGGTCGACGGGCTCACCTTTCAGGTTCACGCCGGCCGCGTGACCGGTTTCCTGGGGCCGAACGGGGCCGGGAAGTCGACGACGATGCGGCTGCTGCTCGGGCTGGAGCGGTCCGACTCGGGGACGGCGCTGATCAACGGGAAGCCGTACGCCGCGCTGACCGCGCCGCTGTCCCACGTGGGCGCGCTGCTGGAGGCGAAGGCCTTCCACAAGGGCCGCAGCGCGCGCAACCACCTGCTGGCGCTCGCCCAGTCGCAGGCGCTGCCGGTGAGCCGGGTCGACGAGGTGCTCGACGTGGTCGGGCTGCACGACGTGGCCAAGAACCGGGCGGGCGGCTACTCGCTCGGCATGGCGCAGCGGCTCGGCATCGCGGCGGCGCTGCTCGGGGACCCGCGGATCGTGCTGCTGGACGAGCCGGTCAACGGGCTCGACCCGGAGGGCGTGTTCTGGATCAGGAACCTGATGAAGCGGCTGGCGGCCGAGGGGCGCGCGGTGCTGGTGTCCTCGCACCTGATGAACGAGATGGCGGTGACCGCGGACCACCTGCTGGTGATCGGGCGCGGCCGGCTGCTGGCCGACTGCACCACCGCCGAGTTCATCGAGCGGCACACCGACCCCGCGGTCTACGCGGCGACCCCGGCGGTCGCCCGGCCCGCGCTGCTCGAGGAGGCGTTCATGCGGCTCACGGCGGGCGCGGTCGAGTACTCGGCCCGCTGACGACCGCCGAAGACGACGAACGACCACCGAAGACAACGACGAACTGGGGACCCACCATGACCTTCGCACCTTCCACCTCCACCTCCGCCGCCGTGCGCACCTCGCACGCGGCCGTCCGCCCGACGCATCGGCCCGGCATGACCGACCTGATGCGCGGCGAGTGGACCAAGCTCAAGTCGCTGCGCTCGACGTGGTGGTCGCTGGCCACGATGATCGTGCTCAGCCTCGGCTTCACGATCGCCGCGTGCGCGGTGTACACGAGCAAGTTCCAGCACCTGGACGCCTCGACGCAGACGGAGTTCCGGCAGGACACGATCGGGCTGATCCTGCAGCCGGGCGTGCAGTTCGCCAGCCTGGCCGTGTGCGTGCTCGGGGCGATGCTGATCGCGGGCGAGTACTCCACCGGGATGATCCGGGCGACGATGCTGGCCGAGCCGCGCCGCACCCGCGCGCTGCTCGCCAAGGCCGGGACGTTCGCGCTGTTCATGTACGTCGTGTCGGAAATGGTCGCGATCCCGGCCTTCTTCATCGGCTCGGCGATCACCCGGTCGCACGCCTCGGTGTCGATCACGGACCCGACGACCATCCGGGCGATCCTGCTGTTCGGCGTGTTCATGGCGGCGATGGGCCTGATCGCGCTGTCCATCGGCGCGCTGGTGCGGCACACGGCCGCGGCCGTCACGATCGTGCTGGCGCTGCAGTTCGTACTGCCGGGCGTGCTGAGCCTGATCCCGGGCAGCGCCGGCGAGCACCTGTCGAACGCGCTGCCGCAGGGCGCGAGCGTGATCGTCAGCAGCGGGCACAACCTGAGCAACGTGTACTCGCCGGCGCAGGCCGGGCTGATCCTGCTGGGCTGGGTGGTCGTGCTCGGCGGCGTGGCGCTGGCCGCGGTCAAGCGCCGCGACGTGTAGACGAGACGAAGAGATCCCGATGAGCGAGAATGCTGTGACGATGGCGAGCAACCAGGTCATGGCCGGTGTCCGGCGCGTGCTGCGTGAACCCTTCACCGCACGCGCCTGGCGCACGTTCGTGTTCTGTTTCTTCCAGCCCTTCCTCGACCTGTTCGGCGTGATCGTGATCGCGCTGCTGGTCACGGTGTCGGTGGTGACGGCGGGCGTGCTCGCGCCGGTGCTGCTGCCGCCGATGGTGACCTTCGGGCGCGGGCTCGGCATGCTGCACCGCGGCATGGCGCGCCAACTGCTCGAGGTGGACATCCCCGAGCCGGTGCGCGCGCCGCGGCGGCCCGGCGTGCTCGGCTTCATCGGGTACCACTACGGCGACGCGATCGGCTGGCGCGCGATCGGCTACGTGCTGGTCAAGCTGCTGCTGAGCTTCGAGTTCGTGGTCGGCGCGGCGTTCCGGCTCGGGCTGCCGCTGACGCTGGTCGGCGTGGTCAGCGAGCGCGGGATCAACTCGGTGACGCTGCTGCTGATCTGGATCGGCCTGTTCTTCGCCTCGCCGTGGCTGACGGAGCTGACCCTGCAGCTGGACGTGTGGCTGATGCGGCGGCTGCTCGGGCCGTCCGAGGACTCGCTGCGAATCCGCGAGCTGGAGCAGACCCGTTCGAACGCGATCAACGAGGCGGCGGCCACGCTGCGCCGGATCGAGCGCGACCTGCACGACGGCGCGCAGGCCCGGCTCGTGGCGCTGGGCATGCAGCTGGGCCGGGCGGAACGGCAGCTGGAGCGCGGGAACACCGAATCGGGGCTCGCGATGGTGCGGGAGACCCAGGCCGAGGCGAAGGCGATCGTGCAGGAGCTGCGCGACCTGGTCCGCGGCATCCATCCGCCCGCGCTGGACAGCGGGCTCGAACCGGCACTCGCCACCCTCGCCGCGAAGACGCCGATCCCGACGACCGTGCGGGTGAGTCTGCAGACGCGGCTGCCCGCGGCCGCCGAGACGATCCTGTACTTCACCGCGGCCGAGCTGCTGACGAACGCCGCGAAGCACAGCGGCGCGCAGGCCGTGGCCGTGACGGTGGTCAGCGACGCGGACGCGCAGGACGTGCGGCTGTACGTCACCGACGACGGCCGCGGCGGCGCACGGCTGGACGGCGCGGGTTCCGGCCTGCGCGGGCTGGCCGAGCGGCTGCGCACGATGGACGGGCAGCTCGCACTCGACAGCCCGGTCGGCGGTCCCACGACCGTCGCCGTTCGACTACCGGTCAACAGCGAGGGGACGTGACGGGGATGCGCATCGTGGTGGCGGAGGACTCGCCGATCCTGCGGGCCGGGCTGGTGGGCCTGCTCGAGGACGAGGGGCACGAGGTGGTGGCCGCGGTGCCGGACGCGACCCGGCTGCACGAGGTGGTCGCCGAGCACCGGCCGGAGATCGTCGTCTCGGACATCCGGATGCCCCCGACGCACACGGACGAGGGCCTGCGCGCGGCGATCGAGCTGCGCGCCGCGGACCCGAACCTCAGGATCCTGATCTTCTCGCAGTACGTGGAGACCCAGTACGCGAGCCGCCTGCTGGCCGGGAACTCGGCGGGCGTCGGCTATCTGCTCAAGGAGCGCGTGATGGACACGAAGGACTTCATCGACGCCCTCGAACGCGTCGCGGCCGGCGGCACCGCCCTCGACCCCGAGGTCGTCTCCCAACTCGTCGGCGCCAGCAACACCCGCCGCACCCTCGACGCCCTCACCCCCCGCGAGCGCGAGGTACTGGGCCTGATGGCCGAGGGCCGCTCCAACGGCGCCATCGCCGCCGCCCTCTTCGTCACCGAACGCGCCGTCGAGAAGCACGTGGCCAGCATCTTCACCAAGCTGGACCTCCCCGTCTCCGGCACGGACCACCGCAGGGTACTGGCCGTGCTCAGATATCTGGGGGTCTAGAGCGCCATATCAAGGTGCGCGACTGACGCCACGGATTCGACCGTCGTCCCGCTGAACGTGGTGATCGCACAGGACGGTATCCCGTTCGTCAGCAGGTTCTCGCCGACCGCCGCATCCCCGAGCAGAGTACGCAGCAGGTCCACGGTGACGCCGCCGTGAGTGACGATGGCAGCAGGACCATCACCGGTGTCGGCCTCGTGGACCAGCTCAAGCAGTCGTGCCGCCGCAGCGTAAGACGAATCCCCGCTGGACGGCACATACGCACGATCCGCGACCGTCCTGGCCCACTCGGCACTGAACTCCGCGAAGGACACGGTGCCGTCCCAGTTCATACGCTCAACGGCCCGCTCGTCCTGCACCGGCTCAACCGCGAGGGCATCCGCGATCAGCCGCGCCGTCTCCCGTGAGCGTCGCAGCGAACTGCAATACACCCGACGTACGCCGACGCCCCTCGCCCACACCCCGACGAGCGCGGCCTGGACACGCCCGAGCTCGGTGATCCCGGGGTCACCCGGCTCCCGCAGCTTCTCGGCGTGCTGGACGAGGTAGACGGGCATGCCGCCTCACAACTTCTGCAGCGGGGCGAAGGCGAGGACCAGCTTTCTGACTCCCTCGCTGCCGAAGTCGACGGTGGCGTGCTCGCCGGTGCGGCCCTCCACGGAGACGACGGTGCCGAGGCCGTAGGTGTCGTGGATGACGCGGTCGCCGGGGGCTACGGAGATGGGCTCGCGGCCGGAGGAGCCCAGGGACTTGAAGCCGGTCTTGCGCTGCTTGTTGGCGGAGGCGGTGAGTTGCGGGGTCTGGGTGCCGAAGGCGGTGGAGCTGGGGGCGGGGGCCTCGCGCTCCCACTCGATGAGTTCCTTGGGCACCTCGGCGACGAAGCGGGACTCCGGGTTGTAGGCGGGGGCGCCCCAGGCGGAGCGGAGTACGGCGCGGCTGAAGTAGAGGCGTTGGCGGGCGCGGGTGATGCCCACGTAGGCGAGGCGGCGTTCCTCCTCCAGTTCCTGCACGTTGCCCAGGGCGCGGGTGTGCGGGAAGACGCCCTCCTCCAGGCCGGTGAGGAACACGACGGGGAACTCCAGGCCCTTCGCCGTGTGCAGGGTCATCAGGGTGATGAGGCCGTCCTCGTGCTCGCCGGGGATCTGGTCGGCGTCGGCGACGAGGGCCACGCGCTCGAGGAATCCGTCTATCCCCTCGCTGCCCTCGGTGCTCTCGTACTCGTGCGCGACGGCGACGAGTTCCTGCAGGTTCTCGGCGCGGCTCTCGTCCTGGGGGTCGGTGGACTCCTGCAGTTCGGCGAGGTAGCCGGTGCGTTCGAGGATCGCTTCGAGGACCTCGGCGGGGCCGGCGCCGTCGGCGACCTTTTCGCGGAGGCCGGCCATGAGTGCCGCGAAGCCCTTGACGGCGTTGAGGGAGCGGGCCGCGAGACCGTACGCCTCGTCGGCGCGGTCCACTGCGGCGCCGAAGGAGATCCGTTCGCGGTCGGCGAGGGCGTCGAGCATCGCCTCGGCACGGTCGCCGATGCCGCGCTTGGGCACGTTGATGATCCGCTTGACCGAGACCGAGTCGTCCGGGTTCGCCAGGGACCTGAGGTAGGCGAGGACGTCCTTGACCTCCTTGCGCTCGTAGAAGCGCACGCCGCCGACCACGCGGTAGGGCAGGCCGACGCGGATGAAGCACTCCTCGAACGCACGGGACTGCGCGTTGGTGCGGTAGAACACGGCCACGTCGCCGGGCTTGGCGAGGCCCTCGTCGGTGAGGCGGTCCACCTCGTTGGCGACGAAGGCGGCCTCGTCGTGCTCGGAGTCGGCGACGTAGCCGATGATCTGCTCACCCGCGCCCGAGTCGGTCCACAGGTTCTTCGGCTTGCGGCCGCGGTTCTTCTCGATGACCGCGTTGGCGGCGGTCAGGATGGTCTGGGTGGAGCGGTAGTTCTGCTCCAGCAGGATGGTCTTCGCGTTCGGGTAGTCGGCCTCGAACTCGAGGATGTTGCGGATCGTGGCGCCGCGGAAGGCGTAGATGGACTGGTCCGCGTCGCCGACCACGCACAGTTCGGCGGGCGGCACCTCGCCGTCGGCCGGACCGACCAGTTCGCGCACCAGCACGTACTGCGCGTGGTTGGTGTCCTGGTACTCGTCGACCAGCACGTGCCGGAAGCGGCGGTGGTAGCTCTCGGCGACGGCCGGGAAGGCCTGGAAGAGGTTGACCGTCGTCATGATCAGGTCGTCGAAGTCCAGCGCCCGGGCCGCGATCAGCCGGTTCTGGTAGACGCCGTAGACCTCGGCGATCAGCGCCTCGCGGTCCGACTGCGCGGCGTCGCGGGCCGATTCGTGGTCGACGAGCTCGTTCTTCAGCGAGGAGACGGCGGCGAGCAGGCCGCGCGGGGGGTGCCGCTTCACGTCGAGGTCGAGGTCCCGGGCGACCTGCGCCATCAGCCGCCGCGAGTCGTCCGCGTCGTAGATGGTGAAGGAGGACGGCAGGCCGAGGTGCTCGTGCTCGCGTCGCAGGATGCGCACGCAGGCGGAGTGGAAGGTGGACACCCACATCAGCCGGGCGCGCGGGCCGATCAGCGCCTCGACCCGCTCGCGCATCTCGGCGGCGGCCTTGTTGGTGAAGGTGATGGCCAGGATCTCGCCGGGGTGCACGTCGCGCTCGCCGAGCAGGTACGCGATCCGGTTGGTGAGCACCCGGGTCTTGCCGGAGCCCGCGCCCGCGACGATCAGCAGCGGCGTGCCGGAGTGCACGACGGCCTCGCGCTGGGCGGGGTTGAGGCCGTCCAGCATGGCTTCGAGGTCGCGCGGCGGATGCGGCGCGTGCGAGGTGTGCCCGGAGCCGGAGCGGGACGGCGGCGCGGTCGGCGACGGCTGGTCCCCGCGTTCTCCCTGCCCGTCCCCCTCCCCCGCCTCGCGCCGGGCCGGGCGGCCGAGGCCAGGCAGCACGGATCCCGCCTTCTGCCGCGCGGGGGCCGGGGGCTTGGGCAGATCGAACAGGGGGGTCTCGTAGCCGCTCATCGAACCCGAGTGTAGAACCGTCCGCCGACAACGGCCGCCCCCGTGAGTTCGGTCACAGGCCGTGCGGGCGCGGACGGTCCGGGAACGTGATTTAAGTTACGGTTGAATAACGAGACCGTCTGACCACTGGGGATGTATGAGCGAGCGCGAAGACGAGCAGGGGAGCAGGGCGACGACGAAGCCGCGACTGAATCTGACCACCAGTCAGGTCGCGGCTTCCGCCTTGGCGGCCTGCTGCGCCTCCGTCGTGGCCTCGTACCTCGGCGTGGCGGGCACGGTCATCGGCGCGGCGGTCGGCTCCGTCGTGGCCACCACCGGCGCGGCGATCTGGGGGCACCTGTTCCACCGCGGCGGCGAGAAGATCAAGCAGACGCTGCTGATCAACGGCGAGCTCGTCGAGGTGGAGGAGGAGGCGCCGGAATCGCGGAGGGTGCCCGCCGGACGGTTCTACGGCGCGAACCGGGCCGATCTGTGGACGCCCAAGGACGCGACCGCGGAGACGCGGCTGATAGTGGAGCCGGAGCCGGCGGCGGAGGACGAGGCGGAAGAGAAGCCGTCCCGCGTGGCCCGGATTCTCAAGTACCGCAAGCCGATGGGCATCGCGGCCGCGATCGTCGCCGTGTTCAGCGTGTCGATCGTCGTCGGGATGCTCGTCGGGGCGCCGGTGCGCAACGTGGGCTCGTCGACCACGCCGTCCACCACCACGACGACCACGGTGACCGAGACGACGCACGGGGCAGGTGACGGTGCGTCGGAATCGGCACAGTCGAGCGCATCGAACGGTTCCGGGGCCACGGCGTCGTCCTCGGCCTCGTCGTCGAGCTCCGGCACGTCCTCGACCAGCCCCTCCGCGTCGCCGAGCGCCTCGGCGTCCGCCTCGTCGGCGGCCACGGCGTCGAGCTCGCCGCAGGGGCAGGGCGCGACGGCAACCGGTTCGCCCTGATCTGCGCCTCGAATCAGCGACGGACTGTTGACCGGCGGGTATCGGAGCGTGCACACTATGCGGGCCTCATGAATATAGAAGGCGTCAGCTTTTACCGACACTCTGTCGGCAACCCTTATCTCCCGCACGGCATCACGAAACGGTTCGACGCGCGCGCCGTTTCGTCCGTTTCGCCCGCCCGGCAAAACGGGCAGAGCACCGCTTTGTCGTATCAAACACCAGGCTCCGGGGCCCCCCGTACGGCCACGTTTCGATCACGACGCGGGCAAAGAGAAGCTAAAGAGCCGTGCCGAGAAATCGATGCGCGGCAGCCGAATGGCTAGAGTCCACAACCAGATAACCGCCCCACGCGGGGTCGCCAGACCCCCGGCGGATATCCGCGCCGAGTCCAATCGGCGGGCCCGACCCGGACCCACGCACCGCGGCCTACGCGGGGCGAAACCGGGAGCAGGGACCGCCACGGAGCCGGGGACCCACCCGCAGCACCGGGGTGAATCGCCGCGCCGGACCGGTTCGCAGCCGCGGACCGCGAAGGCGAGGTGTAGGGCGACTTTTCCCGCCCGAACCCGTCAGCTAACTCGGTAGGCGCAGCCGGAAGAGGAACGCATGCCGTCTCACCGCGCCCCGAAACTCTCGCCGCGCAAGGCGTCGGCCGTAGCCCTGGTGGGCGTCGCCGCCGGATCGACCCTGCTGATGCAGGGCAGCGCGCACGCCGAGACCCTGGCGCAGGCCAAGGCCGATTACAACCAGAAGATGCAGCAGTCCGAGGTCGCGACCGAGGCCTACAACACGGCCACCTCGCAGGCCGCCGCGCTGCAGACGAAGGTCAACGCCCTGCAGGCGCAGATCTCCAGTGCCACCGCCGAGATGAGCTCGCTGCAGCGCACGATGGGCCTGCAGGCCGCGCAGCAGTACGAGAGCGGCGGGATGTCCTCGACCCTGGAGCTCGCGCTCGAGTCGAGCCCCGAGACGTACCTGAACAAGGCGCTCGCCAGCAACGAGGTCTCGCAGAAGGAAGCCCAGCTGCTCAAGCAGCTCGCGACCGACAAGGCGCAGATCGCCGCCGACCAGAAGCTCGCGCAGACCGAACTGGCGCAGCAGCAGGCGGCCGTGGCCACGGCGAAGAAGCAGAAGACCGCCGCGCTGGACGCGGCCAGCCAGGCCAAGTCCGTCATCAGCAGCCTGAGCGAGGCCCAGCAGGCCACGATCACCTCCGGCGGCGGCAGCTCGACGAACACGGTCAACGTGCCCGCGAACGGTTCGCGCGCCGAGATAGCTGTGGCGTACGTGAAGTCCAAGCTCGGCGACGAGTACGTCTACGCCGCCTCCGGCCCGAACCAGTTCGACTGCTCCGGCCTGACGATGGCGGCGCTGGCGGCGGCCGGGATCTCGGTGCCGCACAACGCGGCCGCGCAGTACGACTCCACGACGCACATCAGCTACTCGCAGCTGCAGCCCGGCGACCTGATCTACTTCTACGACGGCAGCACGATCGGCCACGTGGGCATGTGGATCGGCGACGGCATGCTGATCGACGCCCCGCACACCGGTGCGACGGTGCGCGAGATCTCGCTCGCCAACATGGGCATGACCGTCGCGGGCTACAGCGACCCGTACGCCTAGTCCCTGCGCGCGTACCGAGAACCGAGTACCGAGAACCACCACAGGCCAACCGACCTGGCGGCGTTCTCTACCCCCCTCCCCCTCGTGAGGGCGCTGCCATCCAGCGCCCGGACCGCCGGGGCCCCGTGAGCCGCGACCTCTCCCCCTTGCGCGGTGCACGGAGCCCGACCCACCGGCGGTCCGGGCGCTAATCTTTTTCCCCGCGCGCCCGGACCCGGCTTCGCCGACCCCGTCGGCTACGCGCCCGCCTCCAGCTCGGCGAGGTACGCGGCGGCACGGTCCTTCTGCCAGGCGCCCATCTCCTCGTACATGGCGACGGCCTTGCGCAGCTCGGTCCGGGCGGCGGCCGGGTCGGTCGGCGCGAGCAGCAGCGCGAGGCCCGCGAGCGCGTCCGCCATCACCGGCGGATAGCTGCCGTCGCTCAGCAATTCGATCGCCGCACGGTGCCTCGCGATCCCCGCGTCCGGGCCGATCGTGTCCGCTTCGAGGGCGCCGAGCCGGATGAGCGTGGAGGCGCGCATCTCGGCGTCGCTCATCTCCCCGAGCAGGGTCAGCGCCTCGTCGAGCAGTTCCCTCGCGCCCGCGTAGTCGCCGAGCGCGTGCTTGTACGAACCCAGATCGTGGCACATCAGGACCTGCCCGTACTGGTCCCCGACCTCCCGGTAGATCTCCAGCGCGGCCGACGACGCGTCCGCCGCCGCCTGGAAGTCGCCCATCGCCATGTGGATCTTGCCGCGGTTCGACAGCGCGATCGTCTCGCCGACGCGGAACCCGATCTCCCGGGCGATCAGCACGCCCGCGTCGAGCAGTTCGGTCGCCTCCGCGAACCGGCCGAGCGCGGACAGGATGTGGGCCAGGTCCAGCGTGCCGATGCACTCGTTCTGCCGGTAGCCCTTCTCGCGGAAGATGTGGACGGAGCCGGACGCGCGCTCGGCCGCCTCGGCGTAGCGGCCGACGTTGAACGCCATGCGCGCGAGCTCGAAGTTGATGACGGCCACTCCGGCGGTTATCCCGATCTCCTCGTAGAGTCCGAGAGCCCGCTTCAGGTACTCGGCTCCGACGGCCGCGCTCACGAGTCGCTGCTTGACGCGCCCGAGACTCCACTGCGCGTCGGCCATTCCACGCTTGTCGCCGAGTTCCCGGTACGCCGTGTACGCCTGCTCGCCCAGGTCCATGGCGACGTCGAACTCGCCGGCGGAGATGCGGACGTCCGCCGCGTAGTCCAGGGCGACGGCCGTACCGCGCAGGTTTCCGACGGAGCGGAACACGGCCAGCGCGCGGTCGCAGGTCTCGATGGCCGCGCGGACCTGCCCGGAGGCCTGCTGGACCTGGCACAGCTGGATGAGCGCCTCGCCCTCGCTGAGCGCGTCGCCCGCCTCGTGGGCCACCGACGCAGCCTTCTGATGCAGTTCCGCCGCGAGGGGCCACGGTCCGCGGCGGAACAGGAACGTGGCCAGCGCCGTGGTCAGCGCGATCCGGCGGGCCGGGGAGATCCCCTCGACGGCGAGCACGGCGAGGAGGTTGGAGAGCTCCGTCGCGCACCAGGCCAGGGCGTCATCCTCGTCCGGGAATTCGGGTGCGGACTCCGGGGCCGCGCCGACGATCTCGTCGGTGAGGTGCGCTCTGACGCGGCTCGTCAGCAGTCGATCAGCCGCGAGCGAGGTGTGCCGGTAGTAGTCGAGCAGCCGGGTCAGCGCGGCGTCCGTGTCCTCGGGGGCGTTGTCGGCGCGGGCTCGTGCGTAGACCCGCAGCAGGTCATGGAGTCGGTATCGGCCGTCCTCGGGCCGCAGGACGAGGTTGTGCTCCAGCAGCGATTCGAGCAGGCTTTCGGCCGTGCGCAGGTCAGTGCCGATGAGGTTCGCCGCAGCGTAGACGTCGGCGTCCGGGCCGGGCATGTGGCCGAGGAGGCGGAACAGGCGCCGCTCGGCCTCGTCGAGATCCGCGTACGACGCGTCGAAAAGGGCTGTGAGGTTGCGGTCCTCGTCGCGGAGGTTCTCCAGCCGGTCGCCGTCGCTGCGCAGTCGGGCGACGAGGTCCTCGACGCGCAGGTTCCGGTTGTGCCGCAGCCTGGCCCCGGCGATTCTGATCCCGAGGGGTATTCGACCACAGAGATCCACGAGTTCGGTGAGCGCCGGATCGTCCTCGGGGACGCGGTTCGGACCGGCGACCTTCCGCAGCAGCGCCACGGAGTCGGCCACCGAGAGCAGGTCGAGGCCGATCGTCCGCGCGTCGTCCAGGCCGGTCAGGATCGCGCGGCTGGTGATCAGCACGAAACAGCCGGGCTCGGCGGGCAGCAGCGGACGGACCTGGTCGGCTCCGGCCGCGTCGTCGAGCACGATCAGGGTCTTGCTGCCCGCGAGCGTGGACCGGTAGAGCGCGGCGCATTCGGCGAGCTCCTCGGGGATCGCCTGCGGCGGCACGTCCAGCGAGCGCAGCATCTGGTGCAGCGCGTCGAGCGGCCGCAGCGGCTCCAGGCCGGCCGTGTGCCCGTGCAGGTCGAGGAAGAGCTGCCCGTCCGGGAACGACTCGCTGACGCGGTGCGCGACGTGGATCGCGAGGGCGGTCTTGCCGACGCCGCCCATGCCGTTGAGCGCGGACAGCACGGCCGCGCCCGCACTCGTACCGGCGGACGCGGACTCGGCGAGGTCGAGCAGTTCGTCCAGCTCGCTCGCCCGGCCGGTGAAGAGCCGGGTGTCCGCGGGAAGCTGGCGCCGAGGGCTCGCCGGGGCGACGGCCGGGCTCGGAATGCGCAGAAGGGACTCGTCGGAGTTCAGAATTCGCTCGTACAGCTCTCGGAGGTCGGCCGACGGCTCGATCCCCAACTCGTCCACGAGCGTCTGCTCCATCGCGCTGTACGCGTCGAGAGCGGCCGTCCGCTGCCCGGCGCGGTAGTGCGCCAGCATGAGCTGCCCGTGGAACGACTGATGCAGCGGATGACGCGCAGTCAGCTTCACGAGCTCGTCGATCACCTCGTCGTGCCGCCCGAGGTTGAGCCGCGCCTCGATCAGACCGCCCGTCACCTGGAGCCGGTCCTCCGCGAGCCGCTGGACCATCGGATGGTCGGCCAACGCCGGGAGATCCGCCAAGGGCTCGCCGCGCCACAGCGCCAGCGCCGCCGCGTACTCCGCTTCGGCCGCAGCCCAATCGCCCGCGGCCAGCGAACGTCCGCCGGCTTCACGTCGCTCGGCGAACACGTGCAGGTCCAGCTCGCCGGGCTCGACGTGGATCAGGTATCCGGGCGGAGCGGCCTTGATCCGGTCGCCCGCCTCGCCGAGCGCCTGACGCAGCCGCGTGACCTGGTTGTAGAGCGGGGCGCCCGCCGAGCCCGGTGCGTCGTCGCCCCAGAGGTGGACGCCGAGCCGGTCGTTGGAGACGACCGCGTCGGCGTCCAGCAGCAGGACCGCGAGCAGGGTGCGCCGCAGGACGCCGCGGACGTCCACGACACCGTCGGCGCCCTGCACGCGCACCGGCCCCAACAAGGAAAACTGCATGTCCGCCCCTAACTCACATTCGTGGTTAGAGAGATTAGACCTCTGCATCCGCGGACCGCTCCGCGCCCTCCGAGCTGGCGTTCATGAAGCTGCTCCAGAGGCGCGCGTACGAGCCCTCGGCGGCCAGCAGTTCGTCGTGCGTGCCGTCCTCGACCACGAGACCGCCGTCCAGCACCAGGATCCGGTCCGCGCGGGCCGCCGTGGTCAGGCGGTGCGCGACGACGAGGGTCGTGCGGGCGCGGGCGACCTCGTCCATGGCGCGGGTCACGGCCGCCTCGCTGGCCAGGTCGAGCGCCGCCGTGGCCTCGTCGAGCAGCAGGATGTCCGGATCCACGAGGTAGGCCCGGGCGAGGGCGAGCAGCTGGCGCTGGCCCGCCGACAGACTCCGGCCGCGCTCGCCGACCTGGTGCAGATAGCCATCGGACAGCCGAGCGACCATCTCGTGCGCGCCGACCGCCCGGGCTGCCGCCTCGACCTCGGCGTCGGAGGCAGTGGGACGTCCGTAGGCGATGGCCTCGGCGACCGTGCCAGGGAACAGATACGCCTCCTGCGGCACCACGCCGAGCCGTCCGCGATACTCGGCGAGATCGTATTCCCGCAGATCCACGCCGTCCACGAGCACCGCGCCCGCGGTCGGGTCGTAGAAGCGCGCGACCATCTTGACCATCGTGGACTTGCCCGCGCCGGTCTCGCCGACCAGGGCCACGGTCGTGCCCGGATCGATCACGACGTTCACCCCGGCGCCGTCCCCGTCCTTGCCGCCGAGCGCCGGGTTCGCGCTGGCCGTGTAGCCGAAGCGCAGATCCTTGAACTCGATCAGACCGGTCAGCCCGGACACCTGCGTCGGCTGCTCCGGCTCCGGGGTGTTCGTGTGCGTGCGCAGCAGCTCGGTGATCCGGCGCAGACCGACGGCCGCCTGCTGGTAGCTGTCGAAAACCTGCGAGAGGTTCTGCACCGGCGAGAAGAACATGTCCACGTACAGCAGGTACGCGATCAGCGCGCCGGCCGACATCGAACCCTGATGGATCATGTGCGCGCCGTAGACGATCGCGAAGGCCGCGGTCAGGTCGGCCAGCAGCTGCACGAACGGGAAGTACGTGGCGATGTAGCGCTGCGCGGTCAGCCGGGAGACGCGGTAGGCGTCGGTCTTCCCGGCGTAGCGGCTGCGGTTGACGCCCTCGCGCCGGAAGGCCTGCGTCACGCGCATGCCCGCGACGTTCTCCTGCAGGTCAGCGTTCACCGCGCTGATCCGCTCGCGCGCCTCCGTATATGCCCTCGACGACAGCCGCTTGAAGATGATCGTGGCCACGATCATCACCGGCATCACCGCGAAGACCACCAGCGACATCCGCCAGTTCACGACGACCAGCGCGCCCGCGATGCCGAAGAACGTCAGCACCGAGACGACCGCGGTGGACACGCCGTTCTGCAGGAAGCTGGAGAGCGCGTCGATGTCCGAGGTCATGCGGGTCATCAGCCGCCCGGCCATCTCCTTCTCGTAGTAGTCCAGGCCGAGGCGCTGCATGTGCCCGAAGGTCTTGAGCCGCAGCGTGTACAGCAGCCGCTCACCCATCCGCCCGGTGACCATCGTCTGGATCGACTCCACGATCCAGTCCGCGACGACCAGGCCGAGGCCGATCAGCGCCATCGTCGCGATGACGTGGTACGCGGCGCCCTGGATGCCCTGGTCGACGCCGGTGCGGATCAGCGCCGGGATGGCCAGCGAGGCGAGCGCGTCGGCGGTCTCCAGCAGCAGGCCGAAGACCAGCATGACGAGGAACGGCCGCAGCAGCCGCTTGAGCGAGAACGAGTAGTCGGCCTTGGTGATCTCGGCCGTGTCCAGGTGCGGCTTGTCGTTCGCCGGGGGCAGCGCGGCGACCTTCTCCAGCAGTTCGGGCGTGGCGGGCATCGAGGAGATCATGCCGCGGCCGCCGCCCGCGCCGGCCCCTCCCCCGCCGCCACCGCCGGGCACGCGGTTGGCCGCGGTGACCGCGGCGTGCGCGGACCCGCCGAAGCCGGGCAGCCCCGAACGGTCCCAGAGCGCCGGGGTGACGCCGTCCACCTGCACCATCTCGTTGTCCACCGGCAGTTCGCCCGCGTCCACGCCCTCGGCGTCGTCGCCGGGGCCGGAGAGCAGCAGCCGGTAGAGCGCGCAGTCGCGTTCCAGCTCGTCCGCGGTGCCGACCGCGACGAGACGGCCCTTGTCCAGCACGGCGATCCGGTCCGCGAGGCCCAGCGTGGAGCGGCGGTGCGCGATCAGCAGGGTCGTGCGATTCTCCATCACGCGGTGCAGCGTGGCGTGGATCTCGGCCTCGGTGGCGGCGTCCACGGCCGAGGTCGCGTCGTCCAGCAGCAGGATCTGCGGGTCGGTGATCAGCGCGCGGGCGAGGGCGACGCGCTGCCGCTGGCCGCCGGACAGGGTCAGTCCCTGCTCGCCGACGACCGTGTCGTAACCCTCCGGAAGTTCCTCGATGAAGCGGTCGGCCTCGGCGGCCCGGGCGGCCGCGCGGACCTGCTCGTCGGTCGCGTCCGGCAGGCCGTAGGCGATGTTCGCGCGCACGCTGTCGGAGAAGAGGAACGCCTCCTCCATCACCAGCCCGATCGAGCCGCGCACGGACTCCGTCGTCACGTCGCGCACGTCCTGGCCGCCGATCCGTACCGCGCCGCCCTGCGGGTCGTAGAAGCGCGGCAGCAGCATGGCGAGCGTGGACTTGCCGGAGCCGGACGTGCCGATCACCGCGAGGGTCTCGCCGTGCCGCACGCTCAGGTCCAGGCCGCGCAGCACCGGCTCAGAGGCCAGATACCCGAAGGTCACGTCCTCGAACTCGATGTCCAGCGCCTCGTGCGGGATCGTTCCGGCGTCGTCCTTGTCCTGGATGTCCGGCTTCGAATCGATGACCTCGAAGACGCGGATCGCGCTGGCCCGCACCTGCTGGCCGAACGTGATCAGCGTGGCCAGCATCCGGACCGGCCCGACGAACGAGGCCAGGTAGCTGGAGAACGCGAAGAACGTGCCGATGGTGATCTCGCCGCGCAGCGCCATCCAGCCGCCGAGCGCGAGGATGCCGATCTGGCCGATCGTCGGGATCGCGCCGAGCGTCGGGTTGTAGCGCGCGGTCAGCCGCACTTGGCGCAGCCGCGCGGCGAACAGCGTGGTCGCGGCGCGGTCCAGCTTGCCGATCTCCTGCTGCTCCTGGCCGAAGCCCTTCACCACGCGCACGCCGGTCACCGCCGACTCGACCACCCCGGCCAGCGCGCCGGTCTTCTGCTGCGCGTCCCAGGTCGCCGGGAACAGCCGCTTGCGGGCCACGACGTTGACCGCCAGCAGCCCCGGACCGACCGCCAGGCCGACCAGCGTGAGCAGCGGGGAGAGGAAGAGCATCGCGGTGATCGCGCTGAAGAACATCAGGATCGTGCCCGCGAGCATCGGGGCCATGCCGATGAGCTGGGAGACCATGTTGATGTCGGAGGAGGAGCGGGCCACGATCTGCCCGGTCTCCAGGTTGTCCTGGCCGCGGCCGTCGAGCCGGGAGAGCGAGTCGAAGACCTCCGTGCGCAGGTCGTTCTGCACCTCGATGCCGATCGAGCCGCCGAGGTAGCGCCGGGCGCGCGAGACGACGAAGTTGAGCAGCGCGATCCCGATGAGCGTGATGGCCCAGGGCAGCACGGGGCGGCTGCCGGTGAGGATCACGTCGTCGATGATGGTGCGCTGCACCAACGGCACGACGACGCCGATCCCGGCGATGGCGATCGAGCTGGCCGAGGCGATCAGCACGATCTTCTTGTAGCGCCAGATGTAGCCGGTCAACCGCCTCAACCAGGCGTCCCCGCTGGATTCCTTCGCGGCCACGCTGCCCCCCTTCAGGTTGGTTTCATGCAGGCACAGGATAAGTGAGATTACCTCATCAACGCCACTCGTTTGGCGCGACGGATACAATCTGGTCTCAGCTTGGCGGTCGAAAAGCGCTATGCGAGATGGGACGTCGTGCACACCGAAGCATGCTCCGCGGTCGACGAAGTCAACCTGCTCTCGGAACGCCCCGAGGAGCCCAACCTGCACTACGTCGAGGCCGCGCTGACCGGCAGACTGGAGCTGCCGAGACTGCGCGACGCGGTCATCGCGGTGCTCGAGGCCCAACCCGCGGCCCGCGCGCGGATCGCCACCACCTCCCCCATGCGACTGTGGACGCAATGGGCCATACCCGGCATCGCGGAGACCGACCCGGTACAGGACCGCATGGTGGCCACCAGAGGGGAGCTCGCGGAGGCGCGCGAAGAGATTTTCGCGACCCCCCTTCCGGTCCGCACCGGCCCGCTCTTCCGCCTGCACGTGCTCCGCCAGCCAAGGGTCACGAACCTGGTCCTAGCCGCCCACGCCGCCCGCTTCGACCCGTACTCGGCGCTGGGCCTGCTACGCGCCATAGCCTCCGCGTACACCGGCGGCAAAGCCCTAGCCCCCGCCCACGACCAGGCCCCCCTGCTCCGCGGAAACTCCCGCCCGCCGCGCATCCAAGGCCCCCCGCTCCGCGTCGAGCCGGGAAGAACCGCGCAGGACCGCCTGAGCCCCACCAACGGCTACCACTTCCGCCACGTGGCCATGGACATGCGCGACCTGTCCAACGCCATCTCCTACTACGCCGACGCCACCGTCGAGGACGCCCTCCTGGCCGAAGTAGCTAGAGCCGTCTACGAGTGGAACGCCTCCAAGGGCAAGGGCTGGGGCCAGATCAGGGTCGTGATGCCCATCGACCGCAGGTCCGTGATGGACGAGAACCTGAAGATGGGCAACCACTCCGCCTACGGCACCGTCGCCCTAGACCTGGCCGACATCGCCGCCAATCCCCTCTCCGCCGTCTCCGCCCAGACAAAGTGGCTCCGCCGCAACGCCGTGGAGCTCGACGCCATGGCCCGAACCTTCGCCGAACCCTGGGCCCCCTTCGGCATCCGCAAGACCCTCAAACGCCCCGTAGACCGCCGCACCGCCTCCCGCGTCCCCAGCGCCATGCTCGCCAACCTGGGCGAGCTGGAACAGCTCTGGTTCGGCGCCGTCCGCACCGGCGCCATCTGGTACGCCCCACCCGCCCCCCTCCCCATGGGCATCGCGGTAGGAGCAGTCGAATACAACCGCCGCATGCACCTCACCCTCAGATACCGCAGAGCCATGTTCACCACCCCGCCGTTCTGGGGCCGAGGCTAGGGACGCAGCAGACCCCCGCGCGCCGCGAACAGATGCTGCGCGAGACCGAGTCACGCTTCGCCAGGCTCTAGCGCCGCCGTTACTTCATACCGGCGGCGCGGAACATCCGGTCGTAGATCTCTCGCACCACGTCCTGTTTGCGCAGGTTGTAGTCCATGACGTGGCCGCCGCCTGGAATCGCCTGCTTCTTCGCCTGCTCGTACAGGTCGCGGTCATCCGGGTGGGCGCGCAGCCAGTCGCGGAACATGCGATGTCTGATCGTCTCGGGGCAGTCCGGGCCGAAGACGTGCAGATTTACCCGCGGCTCCGGGAATGTCAGGCAGCGGTGTTGGTGGAACGACGGCTCACGGATCGTCAGTACGTAGCCTGCTTCTTCGAGGCGTGGCACGTATCGGGTCTCGTCGGCCGGATCTGGCACCGTCAGATCGATGTCGATGATGTCTTTCGCGGCCAGTCCGGGTACTGAGGTGGACCCGACGTGCTCGATATCGAGTGCTGCCGGGCCGAGTGCTGTACGGATGTCGGCGGCGAGGGCTTCGAAGCGCGCGGGCCATTCGTCGTTGTACGGCACTACCTCGACTCGGGCGGGCTTGGGCGGGCCCAGGACCCACGGATCCTCGTCCGGGTTCTGATCGTGGTGGCGGGTGATCTCCTCGTTGGTGGGCACCCGCCACAACCTACCGCTGCCCGACGCCTACAGCCTGCGGTCGTTCGCCCAGCGGGAGAGTTCGTAGCGGTTGGAGAGCTGGAGTTTGCGCAGGACCGAGGAGACGTGAGTCTCCACGGTCTTGACGGAGATCACCAGTTCGCGGGCGATCTCCTTGTAGGCGTAGCCGCGGGCGATGAGGCGGAGGACTTCGCGTTCGCGGGCGGTGAGGCGGTCCAGTTCCTCGTCCACGGAGGTGGCGGGGGCGGAGGCGGACGGGGCGGCGCCGGAGAAGGCGTCCAGGACGAAGCCGGCCAGTTTGGGGCTGAAGACGGCGTCGTTCTCGGCGACTCGCTTGAGGGCGTCCACCAGGTCGGTGCCGGAGATGGACTTGGTGACGTAGCCCCTCGCGCCTGCTCGGATGACGCCGATGACGTCTTCGGCGGCGTCGGAGACGGAGAGGGCGAGGAATCTGGTGTCGGCGGCCTTGCCGGGGCCGCCGCCGGTGAGCAGGCATTGGCGCAGCACCTCGACGCCGCCGCCGCCGGGGAGGTGCACGTCGAGCAGCACGACGTCGGGCTTCTGCTCGACGATGACGGACACCGCGCCGGGGGCGTCCTGGGCCTCGCCGACGATCTGCACGGTGCCGCGGGCGGCCTCGTCGAGTTCGGCGCGCACACCGGTGCGGAAGAGCTTGTGGTCGTCGACGAGGACCACCCGGATGGGACGGTCGGCCGCGGCCACTGTCTCAGGACTCGACGACGGTTGGTTCTGCACCGGGGGTCGACCTCTCTTCGTGACTGCTCGTGTTGCTCGTACTGCCGTTGTTCGCCGGCGGCTGGGGTGCGCGCTTCGCGGTCAGGCGGACCTCGGTGCCCTCGCCGGGGGCGGTGCGGATCTCGGCCTGGCCGCCGTGCCTGCGCATCCGTCCCCTGATGGACTCGCGCACGCCCATCCGGTCCGGGGCCACGGCGTCCGGGTCGAAGCCGGGGCCGCGGTCCTTGACGAAGACCTCGACGCGGTCGTCCGCGAGTTCGGCGTAGACCGAGATCGGCGCCTCGGACGCGTACTTCGCCGCATTGACCATAGCCTCCCGGGCCGCCGCGACGCACGCCTCCAACTGCGGGTCCAGGGGCGCGTCGCCGACCGACACCACGTCGAGGCGGGCGCCGTGCCGGTCCTCGACCTCGGCGGCGGCGGCGCGGATCGCCTCGGCGAAGCTCTCGGCGGCGGACTTGCGCTCACCGTAGAGCCATTCGCGCAGGTCACGCTCCTGGGCCCGGGCCAGCCTGGCGACCTGCGCCGGGTCGTCGTGGTAGCGCTGGATCAGGGTGAGGGTGTGCAGCACGGAGTCGTGCATCATCGCCGCGACCTCGGCGCGCTCCTGCTCGCGGGCCCGCTCGGTGCGCTCGTGCGCCAGGTCCCGCAGGATCCTGAGGAAGAACGGCAGGCCGATCAGCCCGGCGCCGACCAGCAGGGCCAGCGCGGCGAGCAGGGTGCGGCCGGTCTGGGACCAGCTGTTGTTCCCGTCGGCGAGCACGACCATGCCGCCGATCGCGACCGCGGCGCCGAGGCCCGCGCGGGCCAGGTGCGTCGTGTTGCGGGTCCGGGCGCGCTCGCCGTCGCCCGCGCGCTGCACGTCGTCGGCCTGCCGCCAGAGCACGGCGAGACCGAGCGCGACGGCCGCCAGCGGCAGGATCGTGCGCCAGTTGGCGGGGTGCGGCATCGGCAGGCCGAACATCAGCAGCACGCCGAGCGCGGCCAGTGCCAGCAGCGCGAGCCGCACCTGCGGACGGGGCGCGGACCGCTCCTCCTCGGGCACGTCGCCGAGCGGGACGAAGATCCAGAAGGCGGCGTACGCGAGCACGCTGAGCCCGCCAGCGAACATGAAGAGCAGGAACAGCGCCCGCAGCAGCCACACGTTCACGCCGAGGTGGATGGACAGGCCGCGGCAGATCCCGCCCGCGAGCCTGCCCTTGCGGGAACGCAGCAGGCGGCGGGTGTCCTCGGGCAGCGGCGGCGACATCACCCCCACATCGTCACACGTCCGCGCCGGGCCGGGCATCGGGGATTGACCCCGAGCCGTACCCTGAGACCGCGGCCGGACGATTCCAGGGTCCGTTCCGGGCTGTTCCCGGTGGTGGCCGCACCCCCGCTACCGGAATCCTGGTCACCATGAGCGAAGAGACGACGAGAGGCCACGCCGTGCGTGGCCCGTTGCGCCGGGACCGGCGCTCGAAGGTCATCGCGGGCGTGTGCGGGGGGCTCGGCCGGCACCTGGACATCGATCCCGTTGTTTTCCGCATCCTGTTCGCGGTGCTCTCCTTCGTGGGCGGCATCGGGCTGCTGGCCTACGCCGCCGCCTGGCTGTTCGTGCCGCAGGAGGGCGCGGACCGCTCCGAGGCGCACCGCATGCTGACCGGCAGCAACCCGCTGCTGGCGGTCGTGGTGGCGATCGGCCTGGGCCTGGGCACGCTGGCCGCGATCTCCGCGCTGACCCAGGGCGTGACGAACATGTGGCCGCTGTGGATGATCGCGGCGGCGGTGGCCGGCGTGCTGATCTGGCGCGGCGACATCAAGCTGGGCCGCGGCCCGGGCGGGCGCACGCCGGAGCAGCCGCCGACCTGGTGGCAGCAGCCGGTGCCGGGATCGCAGGGCGCGGCGACGGGCGGCGGGGAGCCGTCGCCGGAGTCCGGATCCGCCGGGTACGTCGGCGAGTCGGGCGAGCCGCAGGACGCGCCGCCGCCCTCGTTCGGGGTCGCGGCGCCGGTCACGGCCGTGATCGAGCGGCCGCGGCGACGGGGTTACGGCGGCCTGGTGCTGGCCAGCCTGCTCGCGGCGACCGGCGTGCTCGGTGTGCTGGACGCGGCGGGGCTGATCAATCTCGGCTGGCTCTCCGGCGGCGCGCTGGTGCTGGTGCTGCTCGGCGCGGGCATGGTGATCGGCGGCGTGTTCGGCAAGACGACCGCGCTGGTGCCGGTCGGCCTGGTCGTGGCGGTGCCGCTGATCACGCTGGCCGCGGTCGGGGTCCCGCTGCACGGCACCGTCGGCGACGAGAACTGGACGCCGGCCTCCGCGGCCGCCGTGCAGCCCTCGTACCAGCTCGCGGTCGGCGACGGGACGCTGGACCTCTCCAGCGTGCAGCCGGGGGCCGGGAAGACGGTGACGACGAGCGCGCAGGTGGGCATCGGCGACCTGCAGGTGGTGCTGCCCACGGACGTGAACGTGGTGATCCACTCGCACATGGACGTCGGCCAGGTGACCGACGACGGCGTGCCGCAGGTGAACCGCTACGGCACCAGCCGCGACAACGGCTTCAGCGTGGACAAGAACTTCACCATCCCGGCGCAGGGCAAGGCGCAGGGCACGCTCGTGCTGGACCTGAAGGTCGGCATCGGCGACGTGAACATCGGAACAGGGGACTGATGATGGAGACCGAGAGCAAGAACCGGGCGCGGATCCGGCCGGACGCCGCGTCGATCACGGCGGGCCTGGTGTTCATCGGGATCGGGCTCGTGTACCTGCTGTCCTCCGGCGGCCATCTGCACGCGGCGGCCCAGTGGACCGGCTCCGTGCTGGTGCTGGGCCTCGGCCTGGCCTGGGTGGTCGGCGCGGTCACCCGCCGGCGGCGCTAGACGAGCGCCGGGATCAGTCCCGTCAATCCTCCGCGGCGGCGATGTCGAGCGCGTAGTCGTCCGTCTCCAGGCCCGCGGCGGTCACCACGCGCACCGTCCACGGTCCCGGGTCCACGTCGTAGGGGATGGGCACGGTGACGGAGCTGTCCGTCGGGTTGGTGAAGCCGCCCTCGGTGCCGGGGACCAGCGGCACGTGGATGTGGATCGGCCCGAGCTTCACCACGATCCGGGACAGCTGCTCCGGCGCGGCGGCGGCCGGGGGCACGAAGCCAAGGCCCCTGATCTCGATCTCGTCGCCCTGCCGGATCGGGCCGTCCAGGCCCCCGGCCGGGCGCACCCGCACCACCGAGACGAGCACCGGCTGCCGCGACTCGACCAGGCGGACGGCGGCGTAGAGCAGCGCGGCGGCCAGCGAGATCCACACGACCGTCGCGGGCAGCTGCGGGAGTTCGTAGGGGTTCTTCGCCAGCCCGGCGATCAGGAAGAGCACCGCGGCGAGGTACGAGGGCAGCCAGACGGCCGCGGCGAGCGAACCGAAGCCGGTCTCGTCGAGCACGAGGTCCCGCACCTGGGCGCGCTGGCCCGGCAGGTAGGGCATCGCGCGGCGGCGCATCCGCATCGCGGCGACCGAGTTCGTGAGGATCGACACCACTATCGGCGCCGCGAGCAGCACCAGGTACTCCCAGCGCGGATGCGAGATCGCGGCACTGATATCAGAACGCTCAGACGACGTGCCGGCCGCGAAGTCCTCGACGGCGAAGTACACCAGCGCGGTGCTCAGGGCCGCTCCCCACAGCAGCCCGAGAGCCTTCGCCGGGGAGAGCCGTCCGTCCGCGCCGACCATGAAGCACAGCACGCCGCCGACCTCGCTGTGCACGAGGCTGAGCCCGGTCACCAGCGCGGCCAGCGCCACGAAGGCGAACAGCACCGCGGTGTGCGGCAGCGTCCAGGATCCCGAGAGCGGCAGCGTCGCGAGGTCGGCCACCAGGACCAGGCCGCCGAGGATCCAGCTGCCGCGCATCGTCCACTGGCCGACCAGCGAGAGCCACGCGGAGTTCTCGGCGCGCGCGGCGACCGCGAGGCGCTGCGCGCGGCGGGTCAGCTCGTCGGAGATCCACTGCCGCGCGCCGCTCTCGGAGTGCGAGAGCGCGGCGGGCACGCCCTCGTTCTGCGCGAACTCGCGGCAGCGCTCGGCGAACTCGGCCAGCTCCCGTTCGTACTCCAGACGAGCGCCGGTGTGGCTCTCCGGGCCTTGCACCACCGCGAAATCCCCCTCCACCGGCGAAACTGGGACAGCCCGTGAGGGCGCTGAGATGCTACACCTATTCCCACTCGATGGTTGCCGGGGGCTTCGAGGTGGCGTCCAGCACGACGCGGTTCACGCCCGGCACCTCGTTGGTGATCCGGGTGGAGATCGTGGCGAGCACCTCGTAGGGCAGCCGGGTCCAGTCCGCGGTCATCGCGTCCTCGGAGGAGACCGGCCGCAGCACGATCGGGTGGCCGTAGGTGCGGCCGTCGCCCTGCACGCCCACCGAGCGCACGTCGGCGAGCAGCACCACCGGGCACTGCCAGATCTCGTCGTCGAGACCGGCCGCGGTCAGCTCCTCGCGGGCGATCGCGTCCGCCTCGCGCAGCAGGTCGAGCCGCTCCTCGGTGACCTCGCCGACGATCCGGATGCCGAGGCCGGGGCCCGGGAACGGCTGGCGCTGCACGATCTCACGCGGCAGGCCGAGTTCCGCGCCGACCTTGCGCACCTCGTCCTTGAACAGCTTGCGCAGCGGCTCGATCAGCTTGAACTGCAGGTCCTCGGGCAGGCCGCCGACGTTGTGGTGCGACTTGATGTTCGCGGTGCCCGCGCCGCCGCCGGACTCGACGACGTCCGGGTAGAGCGTGCCCTGCACCAGGAACTCGACCGCCTCGCCGCTCGCCGCGGCGTCCGCCAGGATCTCCCGCTCGGCCTGCTCGAAGACGCGGATGAACTCGCGGCCGATGATCTTGCGCTTCTCCTCGGGGTCGCTGACCCCGGCGAGCGCGTCCAGGAAGCGGCGGCGCGCGTCCACGGTCTTCAGCGAGACGCCGGTGGCCGCGACGAAGTCCCGCTCCACCTGCTCGACCTCGCCCTTGCGCAGCAGCCCGTGGTCGACGAAGACGCAGGTCAGCTGGTCGCCGACGGCGCGCTGCACGAGGGCCGCCGCCACCGCCGAGTCCACTCCGCCGGACAGCCCGCAGATGACCTGCCTGCCGCCGACCTGCTCGCGGATCGCGGCCACCTGCTCGTCCACGACGTTCTCGGTGGTCCACTCGGGCTTGATCCCGGCGCCGTGGTACAGGAAGTTCTCCAGCACCCGCTGGCCGAACTCGGAGTGCAGCACCTCGGGGTGGTGCTGGACGCCGTACAGCCGCCGCGCGTCGTCCTCGAACGCGGCGACCGGGGTGCCGGACGTGGACGCGGTGACCTTGAACCCCTCCGGCGCCGCGACGACCGAGTCGCCGTGCGACATCCACACGGTCTGCTCGGCGGTGCTGCCGTCGAACAGCGTGGACCCGGTGTCCGCCACGTTCAGCGCGGTGCGCCCGTACTCCCGGGTCCCGGTGTGGTCCACGACGCCGTCGAGCGCGCGCGCCATGGCCTGGAAGCCGTAGCAGATGCCGAAGGTCGGCACGCCGGCGCGGAACAGTTCGGCACCGACGGCGGGCGCGCCCTCGGCGTACACCGAGGAGGGGCCGCCGCTGAGGATCACCGCGGCCGGCTTGCGCTCCAGGATCTGCTCGGCGCTCCAGGTGTGCGGCACGATCTCGCTGTAGACCCGCGCCTCGCGCACGCGGCGGGCGATGAGCTGGGCGTACTGCGCACCGAAGTCGACGACCAGGACGAGGGGGGAGGTGGAGGCGTCATCCATGATGGGGTTGATTCTACCGGCCCCGGTGGGAGGCCCTCGCCTGCCTGCGCCCCGCACGCAGGGCGGGCGGGGCGCAGGTCCTGGCGAATGGGCGTGGCCGTCGGGCATTCCGGGCGAGGTCCCACAGCCGGACCCGGCGACCGGACGCGCCGGATCCGAGCCGATCGCCCGGGATCCATTCAGCGGGGACAACGACTGAGCGGACTTCCGGTTACGCGGGCGGCCGCGTATGGAACGGTTCAGACCCGGCCGCGGCCGAGTTCCAGCAGCGCCATCGCCACGCTGGTGCCGGGGCGGCCGAGCGGACGGGTGTAGCGGCCGATGACCTCGGTCTCCCGGCGCAGGTCGAGCCGGCGGCCGCCGTCGGTCATCCGGGCCGCCTGGATCTCGGCGGACACGGCCGTCCGCCGCTGGATCAGCGCGATGATCTCGGCGTCTATGGCGTCGATCCGCTCCCGCCCGCCGGGCACCCCGCCGGGCGCCTCGGCGGCGGGGTTCGTCGGAGTGGTGACGGTGGTCTCCGCTGGTTCTGCGGCTGCGGTGTTCACGGGGCTCTCCTCGCGGGGTCTGCTGTCGGTGGACGGAAGCCGCGCACCGTCCCCTGCCCCGCAAGCCGCGCGCGAACGACGAAGCCCCGGACCGGGGATCGGTCCGGGGCTCGCCGTATGGTCTCGGCTGAGTCTCTCAGCGCTCGACGACATGGCCGGCCGGAACGATCCGGTGGCCATAGCTAAATCGACGGGCGCTGCTGCTCATGCGCGCCACCCTAGCAGAGAGCCCGCCGACCCGTGCGGAGAGCGCACGGACGGGGCGGGCCCACTGGGAACAGCAGCGTGGCTCAGCTGGACTGCCAGGCCTGCGCGTTCGCCTTCTCCGTCGAGGAGTACGCGTCGTGCGCGGCGTCCACGGCCTTGCCGATCGCGAGCAGGACCTGGTTCAGGTCGCCCTGCGACTGGTCCCACTTCTGCTGCTGAACCTGGTAGTTCGTGGCCGCCTCACCCGTCCAGCTCTCGACGATCGGACGAAGCTGCTGCTTCAGCTCGTCCAGCTTCGAGTTCAGGTTGTTCGAGGTCTGCTGGATGGTCTGGGCCGCGTTCGCCAGCTCGGCGAACGTCACCAACATACGCTGGTCGCTCATGGTTTTCTCCCCTCAAGAATTCTTCGCTGCCGCGCGGCCTCGACGGGACCGCGGGCCATGACGAGCCCTACGGCGGACTACTGCAGGCCGCTGAGCAGCTTGGAGATCGTGGAGGTGTTCTGCTCCTCCGTCGCCTGGTAGTTGTTGTTGTTCGCGTTGATGGCCTGACCGATGGCGTCGAGCGCCTGGGTCAGCTTCTTGCCGTCGTCGTCGAACCGCTGCATCAGCTGCTGGAAGGCCGAGTACGCGGCACCCTGCCACGAGGCTCCGAGCGGCTCGACGCTGCTCTGCAGCGAGCGCATCTCGCCCTGGATCTCCTGCACGCACTGCTGGACGGCCTGCGAGGCCTTGGCCATGTCAGCCGCAGTAGCTGAAAACTTCCCTGCCATCAGTCGCCACCTTCCCCGTTCTTAGGAATGGACCTTGTCTCCGTGATCACCGCCGGCCCGGGCAACTCCTCGGCCAGGCGGTGGACTGCGAGTCCCGCCCCGCCCGACGCCCCCCTACTGCGCAGTCTGTGTGTGCCCAGAGGTGCCGACCGCGGTTTCTCCCGCAGCACCCAAGCTACTTGGCGAGCAGTCGGGAACGGTAGTCGAGGCGTCGATATTACCCGGGCTTTACGATTCGGGCGCCGCCGGGGTCACCCCGGCGGCCCGCCCGGACACGCAGCGCATACGGGTTCTGCTAGCGCACTCGCAGGGCCTTGAGCAGCCGCAACGCCGAGTTGAGGTACTTGGTGTAGCGCGCGGGGGTGAGCCCGAACGAGGGGGCGATCGGCGCGATCGTCTGCCGCGCCACGGTCTGCACCTCGGTGTAGCGCCAGATGCCGTCGGCGCCGCTGCGGCGTCCGAGCCCTGAGTCGCCCATGCCGCCGGTGGCCGCCGCGACCGAGCCGAAGGCCGCCGCGTACGCCTCGTTCACGTTGACCATGCCGGAGTGCAGCCGCAGCGCCGCCTCCTTGGCCCGCTTCGCGTCGCGGGTCCAGATCGAGGCGCTCAGGCCGAAGCGGGTGTCGTTCGCCGCCTTGAGCACCTCGGCCTCGTTGTCGAAGCGGTACAGCGAGACGACCGGGCCGAAGGTCTCCTCGGCGTACAGCGTCATGCCCGGGGCCACGTCGGTGAGCACGGTCGGCTCGTAGAACAGCGGGCCGATGTCGGGGCGACGGCGCCCGCCCGCGAGCACGTGCGCGCCCTTTATCCGGGCGTCCTCGACCTGCTGGGTGACGGTCTCCAACTGCTTGGTGTTGGTCAGCGAGCCGACGTCCGCGGCGAAGTCCAGCTTGGAGCCGAGCTTGAGCGCCTTGACCTCGGTGACGAAGCGGTCCACGAACTGGTCGTACACGGCGTGGTGCACGTACATCCGCTCGATCGAAATGCACAGCTGGCCGGCCGAGGTGTAGCAGGCCCGGATGGCGCCCGCGACGGTCTTGTCCAGGTCGGCGTCGTCGAACACGATCATCGCGTTCTTGCCGCCGAGCTCCAGGGAGCAGCCGATCAGGCGACCGGCCGCCTGCTGCGCCACCTGCCGCCCGGTCCGGGTCGAGCCGGTGAACGCCACGTAGTCGGCGTGGTCCACGACGGCCGGGCCGGTGACCGGTCCGTCGCCGGTGACGACCTGCCACAGCTCGGCGGGCAGTCCGGCGCGCACCGCGAGCTCGCGCAGGTAGACGCCGCTGAGCACGGTCTGGTTGTCCGGCTTGTGCACGACGCCGTTGCCCGCGGCGAGCGCCGGCAGGATGTCCATCGCGGCCAGCGCCAGCGGATAGTTCCACGGGGTGATCACGCCGACCACGCCCTTCGGCTGCCGGTACTCGGTGACCTTGGTGAGCACCGGGAACACGCCGATCTTGTGCTTCGGCCGCAGATAGCCGCGCGCGGCGTGCGCGTAGTGCCGCGCGGTCATCGCCGAGACCGCGATCTCCTCGTACGCGTGCAGCCGGGTCTTGCCGGTCTCCACCTGCAGCAGGCTCAGCAGGTGCTCGGTGTTGTCGAGCAGCAGGTCGTGCAGTCGGCGCAGCACCGCGGCGCGCTCCCCCACCGGCCGGGCCGCCCAGGCGCCCTGCGCGGCGCGGGCCTTCTCGAAGGCGTGCCGCACGTCGCCGGGGCCGGACTGCGGCAGGTCCACGATCGTCTCGCCGGTGAGCGGCGCGACCACCTCCACCGACTGCGGGTTCGAGCCCACGGTCAGCTGGTCCACCAGCCGGGCCGCGAACTCGCGGGGCAGGAAGGGTCGGATGGAGTCGAGCCGCTCCGCCTGCCCGGGGGCCTGCGCTGCGGGGGGCTCCGACTCGGTCACGGAGGTGTTGGTCGTCTCGCCTGCGGTCATAACGCAAAGACTAGGCGGCAGGTGCGGGCGGCGAAACCACGCCACGTGCGGCGGCGCTGGGACGGGGCGCAAAACTCAGGTCAAAGACCGGTCGAAGCGCCCCGTCCCGCGCCCGGATCACACCACGCTGAGCGGGAGCAGCTTCTGCCCCGCCGGACTTCACTGCCCCGATCTGGATCACAACAGCGGAAGTAGCTTCTGCCCCGTCGGCCCGATCTGGATCTCGGTGCCCATCTGCGGGCACACGCCGCAGTCGAAGCACGGGGTCCAGCGGCAGTCGTCCACCTCGGTCTCGCGCAGCGCGTCCTGCCAGTCCTCCCAGAGCCAGTCCCGGTCCAGGCCCGAGTCCAGGTGGTCCCACGGCAGCGTCTCGATCTGGTCGCGCTCGCGGGTGGTGTACCAGGCCACGTCCACCGGCTCGTCCGCGAGGCCGCGCTCGGCGGCGGCCATCCAGCGGTCGTAGGAGAAGTACTCGGACCAGCCGTCGAAGCGGCCGCCGTCCTCCCACACCGCCCGGATCACCTTGCCGACGCGCCGGTCGCCGCGGGACAGCAGGCCCTCGACGATGCCCGGCTTGCCGTCGTGGTAGCGGAAGCCGATGGCCCGCGCGTAGTTCTTGTCGGCCCGGATCACGTCGCGCAGCTTGCGCAGCCGCTCGTCGGTCTCCGCGGCGCCGAGCTGGCCGCACCACTGGAACGGCGTGTGCGGCTTCGGCACGAAACCGCCGATGGAGACCGTGCAGCGGATGTCCCGCGAACCGGTCGCCTCGCGCCCCGCCTTGATGACGTTGCGCGCCATCTCGGCGATCTGCAGCACGTCCTCGTCGGTCTCGGTGGGCAGCCCGCACATGAAGTACAGCTTCACCTGCCGCCACCCGGCCGAGTAGGCGGCCGTGACCGTGCGGATGAGGTCCTCC
>DATJIF010000158.1:0-19207 GCA_035493475.1 Actinospica sp. | reverse complement strand
CTCGATCGCGCCGATGGGCCACGTGCTGATGATGGCCGCGATCCAGCCGTTCATCTCGGGTTCGATCTCGAAGACGGTCAACCTGCCGGAGTCGGCGACCGTCGAGGACATCGAGCGGATCTACTACGAGGGCTGGAAGCTGGGCCTCAAGGCCCTGGCCGTCTACCGCGACAACTGCAAGGTCGGCCAGCCGCTGCAGGACGCCAAGGGCGCGAAGAAGGAGGCCGCGGCGAAGGCGGCGGCCGAGAGCGTCGTGGAGCGGGTCGCCCCGATCGTGCAGACCGTGATCGAGCGCCGCCCGACCCGCAAGCGGCTGCCGAAGTCGCGCACCGGGACGACCACCTCGTTCTCGGTCGGCGGCGCTGAAGGCTACATGATCGCCAATTCGTACCCGGACGACGGCCTCGGCGAGGTCTTCCTGAAGATGGCGAAGCAGGGCTCGACCCTCGCGGGCATGATGGACGCGTTCTCCATCGCCATCTCGGTGGGCCTGCAGTACGGCGTGCCGCTGGAGACGTACGTCTCGAAGTTCACGAACATGCGCTTCGAGCCTGCGGGCCTGACCGAGGACCCGGACGTGCGGATGGCCCAGTCGATCCTGGACTACATCTTCCGCCGCCTCGCCCTGGACTACCTGCCCTTCGACGTGCGCGCGGACTACGGCATCTACTCCGCCGCCGAGCGCCAGCGCCAGCTGGAGACGGGTTCGTACCTCCCGACCGAGGACGCCAGCGACACGGACTTCACCGAGCTCGCCCAGTCCGCGCCGATAGAGCGCCACGCCCCGAGCAAGCAGGACGAGGCCCCGGCCGCGCCCGAGCAGGTGGTGACCCCGACCTCCGCGCACTCCTCCATGGAGCTGTTGGAGGCCAAGCTCGGCCACGCCGCCGACGCCCCGCTGTGCGCCAACTGCGGCACCAAGATGCGCCCGGCCGGCTCCTGCTACGTCTGCGAAGGCTGCGGCTCGACCAGCGGCTGCAGCTGAGTCTGAGCACTGAGCGGTAAACAGTGGTGGGGCGGCGCGATGCCGTCCCACCACTGTTGTTTTCGGGGCACGTGAAGCGACCGAGGAGGATCGATGACGCGCGACGGCGAGACGCGGACCCGGATCGAGGAGCATTGGGCTGCCTCCGAACTCGGGGACATCGAAACCGAGCACGCGATCTACGCTGCGGACGCGCTCCTCGACTATCCGCAATCGGGGGAGAGATTTCGCGGGCGCGCGAAGATTCAGGCGCAGCGCGGCGGGCATCCGGCCGAGCGGCATTTCACCGTCGTCCGTATCCAGGGCGGCGGCGACTTCTGGGTCAGCGAGTGCGTGATCACATACGACGGCGCATCGACGCGCTCGGTGAGCATCATGGAGTTCGTCGACGGCCTCGTGGCGCACGAGACGCAGTACTTCGCCGACCCCTTCCCGGCCCCCGACTCGCGAGCGGCGCTGGCCGAACCGATTCCGGGGTCAGCCCTCGCCGAGTGAGACCGTGTCACCGGGCGGCACGATGGTCAGTGGGAGTTGGCCGAGCATCTCGGGGCCGAGGAAGCGAGCCGTCGACTGCTGGCCGAGGTCGCTGAGCATGAGTTCGTGGATCTGGATGAGGCGCCGCGGGGCTACTGCGCGGGTGTAGTCGAGTGCTTCGCCGAGCTTGGTCCAGGGGCCGCTGGTGGGGAGCAGCAGTGTCTCGATCGGGGCCGGGGGGACATGGTAGGCGTCGCCGGGATGGTAGAGGGCGGCGTTGACGAGGTAGCCGACGTTCGTGATCTCGGGGACGTCGCGGTGGATGGTCGCGTGGCGCTCGCCGAAGACCGCGATGTCGAATCCCGCGACGGTGAACTGATCGCCCTCCGCGACCGCGGTGACCTGGCCACGACGCGCGTCTTGCCAGCGGTCGACGACGGTGTTCGGGCCGTAGACGCGTAGGTCGGGGCGGTCTGCCAACGCTTGGGCGATCAGGTTCTCGTCGAAGTGGTCGAAGTGCTCGTGCGTGATCAGGACGGCCTCGGCGGCGGCGATCGCGGCGGCGGCGTCCGGAGTGAAAGCGCCCGGGTCGATGACGATCCGCGCGCCGCCCTCGGCCAGGGTCACGCAGGCGTGGGCGTGCTTGGTCAACTGCATGGTCGGCTCCCGTCTCAGATGTACAGGTTCAACTGTACAGTGCAACCTGTATATCGGGTACGCTGGCGGTGTGAGCGACGCGTTGGCGAACCACCTCAGAGCGACCGTCGGTGCGCTGGTCCGGGCCACGCGCACCGTCGACCGACTGGCCCCGATTCCGGCTGCGGTGCTCGATCTGATCGACCTGCACGGGCCGCAGACGACGGCCGATCTGGCTGCGGGGCGCGGCGTGCGGCACCAGACCATGGCCGCCACGGTCAAGGAACTCGCCGACGCCGGATACCTGGAGGCCGCGCCCGACCCGGACGACGGCCGTAAAAAGCTCCTCGGGCTCACCACACACGGTCGGAACGCACTCGACGCCGATCGCCGCAGACGCATCAGCAGGCTGACGGAGGCGCTCGGCGAGGCGTTGAGCGAAGACGAGCGCCGCGCCGTCGCCGATGCGCTCACGCTCCTCGACCGGGTTACCGCCACGCTTGTCGAAAAGGGGCACGCGTCGCCCGTCGAACGCGGTCCCATCACCGGCGCCTGGTGAGAACGCGGCCCGGAGATCATGGAAGAAAGGGCAGGATACTCGGGGTGTTCATGAATCGCCGCTGGTGACCTACGTGTTGCGATCGGTGTACGAGTCAGAATGACCCTGGACGCAAGTACTGAGGTACCGCTAGGTTTCCTCGCGTGAACGAGGGCAGCACCGAGTCGCTCGCGGCGGCGTGGGAGTACGTGCACGTGCACGGTGACCTTCTCGACCGTGCGCGGTTCGCGGCCTTGGCACATCGGCCGGTCGAGGGCGGGCCGATTCCGCCGGGGGCGCCGCAGAACCCGGACGGCGGCTGGCCCGCGTTCTGGTCGGCCGGCCTCTCCACGCTCGACGGCACCTGCTACCAGCTCTTCCTGCTGCGCGGCCTGCCCGCCGAGGCGATCGCCGCCGACATCCCGGCCGCGCTGGCGTTCATCACGCGCGCCCAGGCGGCCGACGGCACCTGGAGCGAGGGGCCGAGCCCGGGCACGCCGCAGTTCGAGATCCCGCAGTGGCTGCTGCCCGGATCCCCCGGCGCCCGCGCGTATCTGACGGCGAATTGCGCGGCGACGCTCGCGGACTACGACGCCGCGCCGGACGAGGTGGCCAAGGCCTCGGACGTGCTGGAGTGGCTGGTGGACCCGCACGGCCGGCTGCCCGCGCCGCTCGTCGCGCACTGGCTGGCCGCGCGGGTGCTGCGGACCCAGCAGCGGATCATGGTGGTGCGCCGGCTGCTGGACGTGGTCGGCCGCAGCTTCGAGAACTTCGACGCCTCGGACCTCGCCTGGTTCGGCGCGTGCACCCGGCCCGGCGACCGCTGGAACCGGCGGATAGCGGCGCGTCTGATGGGCCTGCAGAACCCGGACGGCTCCTGGTCGGACGCCGCGGGCGAGCAGCCCGGCGCCACGCTCACCGTGTCCGCGGCGGCCGTGCTGCTGGCCGCCGAGCAGAGCGGGCCGGTGCGCTACCCGGCCATGCAGGAGCTGCCGGACTTCGAGGACGACGAGCAGGACTGAGGACGGCGAACGGGCCGCCGCCGTGTGAGCCGCTGCGAGTAGGGAAACTGGTTGACAACCAGCGGATCCTGCGTGGAGAGTGATCCCTCCGGGGGGAATCGAATCGGGTGGACGCGCTCTCAGGGCGTGCTCGTCCGGGAGCCCTCGACTGATCTTATTCAGGTGACATGGAGGGCTTTCTTGAACAAGCGAATCACGCGCCGACTCGTGGCCGCGACGTTGGCGGTCTTTGCCGTATTGCTCGGCAGCACGTCCATCGCGCAGGCTGTCACCCCTCGTGCCACGGCTCCCAATGGCATGTCGATCTTGTACGTGTCGAACGGTGGGGGCGCCCACACCTGCCACGTCATCGGCACCGTCGACGGCTATTCGGGAGTGGTGTGCGCCGACCTGAGGACGAGTCCCTGCTTTGAGCTCGTCTGCCCGAACACCGAGTACCAGGTCGAGGCCGGCGTCGAGGTGTACTGCCAGAACTCGGCAGGAGTGGTCGTCGAGTGCGCATCCGCCGTCACGATCGCCGACCTGGGCCAAGAGTCCAAGAACGTGTCGGGTGCCGGCTTCAACTGCACCGCGGGGACATCGACTCCGTGCTCTTCCGGGCGCAACATCATATGGACCGGTCCGGCGACTCTCACCGAATCGGCACCAGCCTGCTATTCGAACCCCAGCGGCCCGAACGCTGTCTGGGGTACGGCGGCCAACACGACCGAGATCAGGCTTCCAGTCTCGGGTCAGTGGGTGCAGCTGAGCACGAGCAGCCCGAATGACGGCCAGTACGAATCCACCGGCCACGTCTACATCTGTCCTTGAGGTGAGACGAGAATGAGGGAGCTTCGGCACCAGTTGGTGCCGAAGCTCCCTCATTCATGAACCGGGAACCCGCCGCTGATGACCGGTCAGTCGCCGTCAGCGGATCTGATTGTGGCTGTGGCGACCACCTCAGCTGCTGGAGTCGCTTGCCGAGGCCAGTGTTGCCGTGGTCGTCGACGTCACCCCGTTGCGGATGTAGGTGATGTTCACGGTCGTGCCGGGCCGGTACGAGTGCACCGCGGCCTCCAGCGCGTCCATGCCGTCGATCTCCTGGCTGTCCATCTTGATGACCTCGTCGCCGGTCTTCAGGCCCGCCTGGGCCGCCGCGCCGCCGGAGGTGACGGAGGCGAGTACCGCGCCGGTGTGCGAGGCGGTGGTCGCGGCGTCCTGGACCTGCACGCCGAGCACCGAGTGTGTCGGGGTGGCCTTGGCCTCCAGCTCCTTGACCACCGGCTCGGCCTGCGAGATCGGGATGGCGAAGCCGAGGCCGATCGAGCCGGACTCGCTGCTGCCCAGCGAGTCGGAACCGGTGCTCGCGATGGCCGCGTTGATGCCGATGACGTGCCCGTTCATGTCGATCAGCGGACCGCCGGAGTTGCCCGGGTTGATCGCCGCGTCGGTCTGGATGGCGTCCAGCGCGGTGGTCGAGGTGGTCTGGCTGCTGCTCGACGAGCCGCTGCTGTCGGTGGCGGGGATCACCGGCCGGTTCAGCGCCGAGACGATGCCGCTGGTGACGGTGTTGGACATGCCGAGCGGCGCGCCGATCGCCACGACCTGCTCGCCCACCTGCACGGTGGTCGAGTCGCCGAGGGTGGCCGGGGTCAGGCCGCTGACGCCCGAGGCCTGGATCACCGCGAGGTCGCTGGTCGGGTCCCGGTCCACGATCGTGGCCTGCGCGTTGGCGCCGCCGTCGAAGGTGACGGTGATGGTGTAGCCGCCGCTGGCCGCCGTCGAGATCACGTGGTTGTTCGTCAGGATCTCGCCCTTGGAGCTCAGGATGATGCCGGTGCCGATGTCGCCGCCGGAGGAGGACGAGCTGCTGTTCGAGTTGGTCGAGCTCGGCGCCACGGTGATCGTCACGACCGAGGGCAGCACCTTCTTGGCCACGGCGGTCACGGCCGTCGCGTTGGCCGAGCCGGTGTTCAGGCCGTTGGTGTTGACCGAGGTGGACGAGGTCACGTCGCTGTCGGAGTTCCCGCGCACCGCGTAGCTGATCCCCGCGCCCACGCCGCCGCCGACCAGCGCCGCGACGACCGCCGCGGTGAGGATGGTGCGGTTCTTCTTGGGCTTGGCCGGAGCGGGCTCGAAACCGATCGGCGCGGGGCCCTCGCCGTACGGCGGCAGTCCGCCGGACGCGGGGGCGGCCCAGCTCGGCGCGCCCTGCTCGGCGGTGCCGTACGCGGCGGCCGGGGTCGGGCCCGGGGTGCTCGGCGCGGCGTACGCGGGCACCGGGGCGGGAACCGGCGCGGGCTGCGGCGGCTGACCGGGAGCCGCGGCGGGCACCGGGGCCGGGGCGGGCGTGGCGGACGCCGGGGGAACCGGCAGGCTCGGCGGGGCGAGCGCGGCGGGCGGCTCCTGCAGCCAGCCCTGGCCCTGGCCCGCGCCGCCCGGCTGCGCGTCGCCCGGGCTGAGCGGCGCCGTCGGGGCGGGCTCGCCCAGCTGCGTGGTCGCTTCCGGAGCCGAGGCCGTCTCACCCTGCTGCGGCAGGACGGCGGCCGGCACCAGCTCGCGGTCGGCTTCCTGGTCCGCCGGGCGCGGCTGCTCGGGCGTGGAGGAGTGGTCTGGCGTCTCGGTCATGGCAGTACTCTCGGCCCGACGGCTGAGACCTTGCTGAGACAGGATGGAGAAGTCGTTGTGGAATCTGAATTCGTTATCGAACCGAAATGCCAGGCCTCTGGACGAGACCTGGCATCCGGACTCCCGGTCAAAGAATCTGATGAGGATTCCGCCGAGCGAGTGATGAGGACGGCCGACACGCGGCCGATCGGGTTGTCCGCGGGCTACCGCGACTGAGCCGCCGCCGGCAGCTCCGCCTCCACCGGCGAGCCCGGCAGCCACACGCCGAGCAGCGCGCCGCCGCCCGGCGCCCGGGCCGCCGCGACCCGGCCGCCGTGGTACTCGGCGATCTGCCGCACGATGGCGAGCCCGAGCCCGGATCCGGGCGTGGCCCGCGCCTCGGGGGAGCGGTAGAAGCGCTCGAAGACGTGCGCCAGGTCCTTCTCGGCGATGCCCGGGCCCTGGTCGGCGACCTGGAGCAGCCCGTCCGCGAGCGTGACGGTGACGGTCCCGGCCTCCGGCGAGAACTTCGCCGCGTTGTCCATCAGGTTGGTGATCATCCGCTCCAGCGCCGCCGGATCGCCGTCCAGGTACCAGGGCGAGAGCTGCAGGTCGTAGGTCAGCGCCGGGGCCCGCCGCTGCACCCGCTCCGTCGCCCGGTCCACGATGTCGCGCAGGTCGAGCCGCTCGATGCCGTGCGAGGGCTGCTCGTCGCGGGAGAGCTCGACGAGGTCGGAGATGAGCACCGACAGCTCCTCCATCTGCGCCCGCACGTCGTTCATCAGCGCCACGCGCTCCTCGGCGGGCAGCCGGTCGTCGTCCGGCTTCGCCATCACCTGCGCGAGCAGGTCGTGGTTCGTGCGCATCGAGGTCAGCGGCGTACGCAGCTCATGGCCCGCGTCCGCGACCAGCCGCTTCTGGTGCTCCTGGGACCGCGCCAGCGCCTCGAGCATCGTGTTGAAGTTCCGGGTGAGCTGCGCGAGCTCGTCGTCCCCGACCACGGGCAGGCTGCGCAGATCCCCGGTCCGCGCGATGTACTCGGTCGCGTTGGACAGCTCCTCGACCGGCCGCAGCGCCGCCCGGCCGATCGCGAACCCGGCGGCACTGGCCAGCGCGATTCCTATCAGGCCGACGATGAGCGAGACGGTCGCGAGCGTGTTGAGCGTGTTCTCGGTCGAAGCCATCGACACGGCGACCACTATGGCCGTGTCCTGCGGAATGAACGTGCCTTCGACCGCGCCGTGCAGCGGAGTGTCGGGAATCGCGTAGACCCGGTAGAGCTCGCCGTTCACGTTGACGGTGCGCAGCGAATAGTCGAGGTCGCCGCGCGCCACGGCGGTCTCCGGCGTGCCGACCGGTGCCGCGTCGTTCGTCACCACGCCGTTGATCGGGGTGGGCGTCGGGCCGATGCTCGATCCGTCGCCGCTCACGATGGACATCTTCAGCCCCGCGATGGTCAGCGCGACGGTGCTGCCCGTCGAATCCAGGCCGGGCCGCTGGACCGTCAGGCCGGCGAGGTTCGTGCTCAGCAGGACCGAGGTGCGCTGCTTCAGGTCGTTGTCCACGTTGTGGTTGATGGTCCGGCTCAGCGCGATGTAGCTGATCAGCGCGCCGAGGGCCACGGACAGACCCACGGCGGCGACGACCAGCATCGTTATCCGCGACCGGAACGTGTGGTACGTGAACAGGCGGCGCAGCGCCGGCCCGCGTGGTGCGAGGCGCGGCCGCCGGGAACGCGCGGCCGCGCTGGTGCCAGTGCTCATGGCGCCGTCTCGCGCAGGGCGTACCCGATGCCGCGCACGGTGTGGATCAGCCGCGGCTCGCCGTCGGCCTCGGTCTTGCGGCGCAGGTAGCCCACGTAGACCTCGAGCGAGTTCGCGGTGGTCGGGAAGTCGAAGCCCCAGACCTCCTCGAGGATCTGGGAGCGCGTCAGGACCTGCCGCGGGTGCCGCATCAGCAGTTCGAGCAGGTTGAACTCGGTGCGGGTCAGCCGCACGGTGCGCTCGCCGCGGGTGACCTCGCGGGCCAGCGGATCCAGCGTCAGGTCGGCGAAGGCTAGCTTGCCGTTCTCGCTGGAGAACGCGGGCTGGGTGCGCCGCAGCAGGGCGCGCAGCCGGGCGAGCAGCTCCTCCAGCGCGAAGGGCTTCGGCAGGTAGTCGTCCGCGCCCGCGTCGAGGCCGGCGACCCGGTCCGAGACGGCGTCGCGCGCGGTGAGCACCAGGATCGGCAGGTCCTCGCCCGCCGACCGCAGCCGGCGGCAGGCCTCGAGCCCGTCCAGCCGCGGCATCATCACGTCGAGCACGACCGCGTCGGGGCGGCTGCGCGCGATCGACTCGAGCGCGGCCAGGCCGTCCGCCGCGAGTTCGACGTCGTAGCCGTTGAACGCCAGGGAGCGACGCAGCGAGTCCCGGACCGCCTGGTCGTCGTCCACCACAAGAATGCGCATGCGATCAGTCTCTTCCGTTGCGCTGAGAGCCTGCTGAGATCTTCCCGAATCTCGCCGAATAGGCGCATTGAGCATATGGTCGCCTGCTCCGAACGGGCGATGGGTGTTGTCCACAGGCCGGGGTTGTGCACAGGGTGCGATTCGTGCCGCGACAATCCGGCCCGCGTCGAAGATCGTTGCTCTCGACGGGCGTTTCGCTGCTGACCTGCGGCGGAGCGCGGGTTTCGGGCGGAGGGAGACGAGGGCGATGCAGGACGAGTGGCGGGTGGCCGAGGACGAGGCCTCGGCGGTGGCGCTGGCGGCGGACCGGTTCGAGGGCTTCCAGATCGCGACCGGCGTGGACGCGGGCGGCGGCGGCGGGGTCTTCGGCGAGGTGAGCGTGAAGCTGAGCAGCCCGGGGCAGGTCGCGGCGGCGGTGCCGCACTTCTTCGGCTTCGTCCCGGACGACAGCGTCGTGGTGCTCGGCCTCAGTCCGCACGGGGCGGGCGGCCGGTCCTCGATCTGCCACGGGATGCGGGTGGACCTGGGCGAGGTGGAGCGGGATCCGGCGCGGTTCGCGCGCTGGGCGGTGGAGGGGCTGCTCAACGAGCACGCGGTGGAGGCGATCGTGCTGATCTATCCGCGGGTCGGGGCGGATCCGCTGCCCTCGCTCTACCGGCGGCTGTCGGTGATCCTGTGCGCGCACCTGCGCCGCAGGGGTCTGACGCCGCTGGACTCGATGTTCGTGGCAGCCGAGCGCTGGTGGTCGTTCCTGTGCGAGCGCGCGGACTGCTGCCCGCCGGAGGGCACGCCGGTCGATCCGGCGGCCAGCGAGGTCGCGGCGCTCAGCACGTACTCCGGGCTGGTCGTGCTGCCGGATCGCAGTGCGCTGGCCACGAGCCTCGAACCGTACTCGATCGGCACGGTCGAGCGGACCCGCGCGGCCTGCAAGGCGCTGTTGGACGCCGAGGAGGCGCGCACCGGGCAGCGCTGGAGCGGGATTCTGCGCAGTTGGAAGGACGTGCGCGAACTGTGGGCGCTGGCCGATCAGGTCGGTTCGAGCGTCGAGGGTCCGGGTTGGCGGCTGCCGGACGACGTCGCGGCGCGGCTGCTGCTCGGGCTGACGGACGTTCGGGTGCGCGACTACCTGGCCACGTGGTGCGCGACGGAGCGGGCCGGGCAGGCGCTGGCGCTCGCGGTCGAGTTGGCGCGGCGCGCGGTGACGGCGGATCAGGCGGCCGCCGCGTACTCGGTGGCGGCCTGGGCCTCGTGGGCGCTCGGCTGGGGCGCGTGGGCCACGCTGACGTTGGACCGGGTGTTCGCCGTGATCCCCGACTATCCGCTCGCCGCGCTGATCCAGGCCGGTCTGGAGCGCGGCGTCGGGCCGGCGCTGGTGCGCGCGGCCTCGCACGGCACGGCGCGCAGGCTGGAGTCGATGGCCGAGGTGGGGGTGTAGTGCACGCTCTTGTTCAACTATTTATCGTCATTCGGACGATATATGATGGCCGCCATGACCGAGTCCGAGCCCTACGACCCGGCGCGCTTCCCCGCCTTCGCCGTCACCGTCGACCTGGTGGTCCTCACCGTCCGCGAGTCGCGGCTCAGTGCCCTGATGATCAGGCGCGGCGAGCAGCCGTTCGCGGGGCGGACGGCGCTGCCCGGCGGATTCGTGCGGCCGGGGGAGTCGCTCGGCGAGGCGGCGAAGCGGGAGCTGGCCGAGGAGACCGGCCTCGCGGACCTGCCCGTGCACCTGGAGCAGCTCGCGACGTACGGCACGGTGGACCGCGATCCCCGGATGCGGGTCGTTTCGGTCGCCTATCTCGCGCTGGCCCCGGACCTGCCGTCCCCGACGGCCGGGGGCGACGCGGCGGACGCGCACTGGGCGCCGGTCGCCGACCTGCTGCCGGACCTGTTCCCCAATGCACAGGGTGTGGACGGCGGCGGGCGCGCGGCCTTCGCCTTCGACCACGAGCAGATCCTGGCGGACGGCGTGGAGCGGGCCCGCTCGAAGCTGGAGTACACGCCGCTGGCCGCCGCCTTCTGCCCGCCGCAGTTCACCGTCGGCGAGCTGCGCCGCGTGTACGAGGCCGTGTGGGGCGTCGAGCTCGACCCGCGCAACTTCCACCGGAAGGTCACCGGCACCCCCGGCTACGTCCTCCCGGCCGGCGGCACCACGACCCGGCAGGGCGGCCGACCCGCGCAGCTGTTCAAGCGCGGCGACGTGACGCTGCTCAACCCGCCGATGCTGCGGCCCGCGTGATCACCCGTCCGGCCTAAACGCGCACGCGGGGCGCGGGTCCGACGGGGTGAATCCGGCTGGGTACGGGCGTGTCCTGGCGCTTTCCGTGATGACGGGCCGCGACGATGATTTCGTGATCGAGGCGATCGAGCTCAGCGCGCGGCGGCACGGACGGCAGGTACTCGACGGGGTCAGCTTCCAGGTCCGGCCCGGACAGGTGACCGGACTGCTCGGCCTGCCGGGCGCCGGGAAGACGGCCGTGCTGCGGCGGATGCTGCAGCTCGACCCGGGCGGCGGGCGCACGCTCTACGACGGGCGGAGCTTCCGGATGCTGCGGCACCCGATGCGCGTGGTCGGCGCGATGCTCGACCCGCTGGCCCTGCATCCCGGACGCACCGTCAGCGGCCAGCTGCGGCTGGCGCTGTCGGCCGATCCCGGCGCGGCGTCGGGCGGGCGGCGCGAGCGGATCGCGGCGGTGCTCGACGTCTGCGGGCTCGGCGGGCAGGCCAAGGACCGGATCAGCGAGCTGACCGAGGGGATGACCGTCCGCCTCGCACTCGCGCAGGCGCTGCTCGGCGACCCCGAGGTGCTGCTGCTCGACGACCCCGAGTACGGGCTCGAACCCGAGGGTCTCGACTGGCTCAACTCCCTGCTGCGGGCGTACGCGGCGCAGGGCCGCTGCGTGCTGGTCACCGGGCAGAACACCGACGCGATGGTGCTGCGGGCCGACCGGATCCTCGTGCTCGACGAGGGCCGGCTGATCGGGCAGCGCACCGCCCGGCAGGCCGCGCGCGACCTGTCCGGGGACTGCGTGATCGTGCGGACGCCGCAGGTGCTGCGGTTCGCCGCCGTGCTCGTCGCCGCCGGCGCCGAGCCGACCCAGCTCGACGGCGCCTGTCTGGAGGTACGAGGCTTGGACCGGGCCAGAATCGGCGATCTCGCCTTCCGCAACGAGATCCCGCTGCACGAACTGTCGGTTCGCTCGGCCGCGGAGGACCCGGTGGTCGCCGTGCTGGAGGCCTGCCGCCGTCCGCCGTCGGTGCTGCCGGTGCAGGCCCCGGCCACGGTGCGGGTGCCCGAGCACGCCGAGGCCGAGGTCACGATGCCGTTCAGCGCGATCTCGATCGACCCCGACTCGGCGGGCGAGTCCGCGCTGCTGTCGGTCGTCGAGGTGCCGAAGTCCGCGTCCGAGGCGGCGCCGGACCCCGCGCGGGACACGGAGGCGACCAGCGTGCTGAAGCTGACGCCGCTGCCGCAGAACGACGACACGGTCGCGACCGGACAGGAGAGCGTGCGGTGATCGGGCTGCGTTCGGCGTGGGCCGCCGCGGGATACGAGGCGACGCGGCTGCGGACCCGCCGGTCCACCTTCGGGGTGTTCGGACTGGCGATGTTCGGCTCGGCGCTGGCCACGCTGCCGGCCGCGCGGGCCGCGGTGAACACCGGGAACCCGCAGGCGCACGCCGCGTGGGTCGTCGCGGGCGGCGCGGCCGGGATGATCCTGCCGGGCACGGTCGCGGTGCTGGCGGCGGCGTGGCTCGGGGCCGGGCTGGTCACCGAGGACTACCGCTACGGCGTCGGGCTCACCACGTACACCCGGCTGCCGCGGCGCGCCGCCGGGCTGTTCGGCAAGCTGTTCGTGGCGCTGATCGTCGGGATCTGGCTCGCCTCCGCGACCAGGCTCGCCGCATACCTCACCGCGCTCGGCGGCTTCGCGCTGACCCGGGGCAGCGTGGCGGCCTCGCACATCTCGCTCGGCGTCGTGCTGGCGCTGCCGACCCCGGCCGAGTCCTGCTTCGCGGCGTTCGGCGGGATGCTCGGCGTGCTCTGCGCCCCGGTGCTGCGGCTGCGCGTGCTCGCCGTGCCCGCGGCCTGGCTGGTCGCGGCCCTCACCCTCGCGCTGCTGCCGGGATCGCACAGCCCGTACACCCTCGACATCGTGCACGCCATGAACGACTTCGGCCTCCCCGTCGAGCAGACCGCGATCGCGCTGCCCGAGGCGCTGCTGTGCATGCTGCTGCTGAGCGCCCTCTACGCGCTGCGCCGCCGCCGGGTCGACTGACCAGCATCGACGGCGGCGAACGGACAGTCGCAAGAGGCTGCGGTCGGCGAGCAGTTCAGTGTGCATGTCGCGAAGCGAGATCGAGTGGATATATTCGGATATCGTCCGCATATCTCACGCGCAAAGCATGCCTTGAGTATGCACAGGCTCATCTTTCAGGAGCCCCCTGAGAAGATCGGCGATTTCCTATTGACTCATGATCCTTGCCTGGTTACCGTGGTTCGTGGGCCGGATGCACTCCAATGCCGGCCCAATATCCTGTCTCAGGCTGACTGCAAGATGTATCTGTGCGGCCGCTTGTGAGGCGGGCATATCGGGGAGGGGTTTTCAATGAACAAGTATGTCCGGTCGGTTCTTCCTGTCGCTGTTGCTGCGCCGCTGGTCGCGCTGGGTCTCGGCGCCTCCGCGGCGGATGCTGCGACCCGGATCGTTCCTGCTGTCACCACCTGCACGTCGAATACCGTCCACGTTACTTTGAACAGCGGCGGCAATATCTGCTACGGCGAAGGATCGTACTCGCTCTCGATCACCGACGTGTTCGACATCTACGACGGATCGAATGTCTGCGTCACTAAGATGACCGTGGATGGTAAGACGTACAGCAACGTTGCTCCCGCGCCGGGTGACGCGGTTTTGACGTACCCTGTCGGCTCTACCTACACCGTCACGTATCTTCAGATCATCGGTTGCGCCTCCACGTGATCTCGCTGAGATGATCTCCTGTCGCATACGCGGCATGGCGAGGGCCGCCCACACGATCCCGTGGGCGGCCCTCGCCATGTCACGGCTGCCGGCCGCCCGATACGCGCCGCGCCGCCGCCGGATCGACTGAGCCGATCAGCGCAACACGCCGGTCCGCGCAGCGGCCCGGACGGTCGCCGCGCCTCGGCGGAACGCCCCTGGCAGGGCCGCTAGCAGCAGCGCAGCGGTATTCCTCGGCGACAATCCGCTTTATCACTCGGAGGAGTGCTTTCCGTGACAATCATGGTTGGCACCGGTGAAATCCTCTTAAGCCGTCCGTCAGGAAAGCCGACCAGATCACCATGAACACCGCCACTGACAGCACCGGCCGCGTGATGACCGTGACCGTTCCCGTCGTCCGTCCCGCCGAGCCGGTCGACTCCGCGCAGCCGCTGCGCCCGCACATGCCCGTCGCCGCGCCGCTGGTCTTCCCGCGCGCCGCCGCCCAGCGCGGCCGCGGCCTGCACGGCCAGCTGGTCCAACAGCTCGGCCAGATGATCGTCGCCGGCGAGCTCGGCTCCGACCGTCCGCTCGTCCCCGAGGAGATCGGGCACCGCTTCGAGGTCTCCCGCACCGTGGTGCGCGAGTCGCTGCGCGTGCTGGAGGCCAAGGGCCTGGTCTCCGCCCGCCCCAACGTCGGCACCCGGATCCGTCCGGTGCAGGAGTGGAACCTGCTCGACCCGGACGTGATCGAGTGGCGCGCCCAGGGCCCGCTGCGCGGCGACCAGGCGCGCGAGCTCGCCGAGCTGCGCCAGGCCTTCGAGCCGCTGGCCGCGCACCTGGTCGCCGAGCGCGGCGGCGCGCTGCCCGAGCCGGTGCGCGCCCGGCTCGGCGAGCTCGCCGACATGCTGGCCGAGTCCGCCGCCGCGGTGGACGCCGCCGCGTACGCCCGGATCGACGCCGAGTTCCACGCGCTGCTGCTGCAGGCCACCGACAACCGGATGCTCGAGCACCTGTCCGCGGTGGTCTACGGCGCGCTGGAGATCACCGGCGTGCGCGCGGGCTGCGAGGCGCTGCCCGCCAACGCGCGCAGCCACGAGGAGCTCGTCGAGCACATCCTCGCCGGGGACGGGGCCGCGGCCGCCGAACTGTCCGCCACCCTGCTGGGCGGCGGCTCCCGGCACACCGGCACCCCCCGGCTGCCCGCCCAGCGCGAGCAGTAGCCGAGGCGCGCGCGGCGACCGGGCCCCCACGCCGTCCGCCGCGCACCCGGCGCGCCGTCCCCGGATCGGGGGGCGGCGCGCCGGCATGACAGGGCTCCACCACGTACTGACGGGGTGTCAGATCCCCCCTCTCAGGGATTTTTCCGGCAATCACGCGGCGTAAATCCTCGGTCACGGCTAAGCTCACTGGTACATACGGGGCAAGGACGGCGGCGGGAGTCGGCAGGTGGTCTTCGATCCGGCGCGGCGGGCGGCGGTCGCGCCGTCGCTGCTGCAACCGCTGCTCGACGCGCTGTCCGCCAGCGCGCTCGCGTTCGCGTGCTACGGCGCGGACCGCCGGTACCTGACGGTCAGCCAGGCGCTCGCGGATCTCAACGGACTGCCGCCCGAGGAGCACATCGGCCGGCTGCCGAGCGACGTCCTCGGGCCGGAACTCGGCAACCAGGTCGAGGCGGCCGCCGCGCGGGTGCTGGCCGACGGCAAGCCGTACCGCGAACCGGAGCAGCGCCTGAGCCGCGGCGACTGGAGCGGCGTGCGCTACCTCGACTCCTCCTGGACGCCGGTGGCCGGCCCGGACGGCGAGGTGCTCGCGGTGCTGGCCGTGGTCAACGACGTGACCGACCGGCACCGGATCGCCGACCTGCTCGGCTCCACGCAGTGGCGGATCGGCAAGCTGCAGACCGTGGCCCGCGAGCTCGCCGGGGCGCTGACCATCAGCGAGGTGCGCGCCGCCGTCGCCAAGCTCGGCCAGGTCACCGGCTCCTCGCACGTGGACCTGCGGCTGCTCGACCCGGTCGGCCGCTCGCCGTGGCCCTCGCCGCTGGTCCCGCCGCAGCGCGCCTCCGGACCGCGCACCGCCGTCGAGGAGGACCGCTGGGAGTGGCGCACGCTCGCCTGGCCCGCCCTGCTCGCGGCCGCGGTGCGCGACGGCCAGCCCTGCTACCTCACCGACCGCGCCGCGCTGCGCGCCCGGTTCCCGGAGGCGGGGGAGTGGGCGGCGGCCGGGGCGCCGGGACCCGCCGAGCAGGCCTGGGCGGTGCTGCCGCTGTCCACCGCCGTCGGCCCGGTCGGCGGCCTCTACCTGGCGTACGACGCGCCGCGCGGCTTCGACGAGGACGACCGCGCCTACCTGCAGGCGCTCGCCGGGCAGTGCACGATGGCCGTGGCCCGCGCCCGGATGCACGAGCGCGAACACCGGCAGGTCGTCTCGCTGCAGGAGGCGATCCTGCCCAAGCGGCTGCCCCAGCTCGCGGGCGTGGACGCGGCCTTCCGGTACATCCCCGGCTCGCTGGACACCGAGGTCGGCGGCGACTGGTACGACCTGTTCGAGTTCACCGACGGCCGGATCGGCATGGTCGTCGGCGACGTGATCGGCAAGGGCATCACCGCCGCGGCCGGGATGGGCCGGGTGCGTGCCGCGCTGCGCGCCCTCGCCTTCACCGACCCCGCGCCGCACGTCGTGCTCACCGGCCTGGACCGGCTCTTCGACGCCACCGAGAACGCCGAGTCGCTGACCACCGTGGTCTACGCGGTGCTCGACCGGCGCCGCCGCGCCCTGAGCATGTCGGACGCCGGGCACCTGCCGCTGCTGGTCCGTCAGGCCGACGGCAGCGCCAACTACCTGGAGACCGAGGAGGACGAGGCGGCCACCCCGCTCGGCCTCAGCGAGGAACGGCGCGAGCACGAGGTCTTACTCAGGCCGGGCGACGTGGTGATCGGCTTCTCCGACGGCCTGGTGGAGACCCGCGACGCGGCGATCACCGAGGGCCTGGAACGGCTTCGGCAGGCCGCGGAGTGCGCGCCCGAGGGCGACCTGGACACCCTGCTCGACCACCTCGTGGACGAGATGCTGCGGGACCAGGAGCAGGACGACGACGTGACCCTGCTCGCGGTCCGGATCGGTGGCTGAGCGGCGGATGCACACCAGGCCCCCACCCGTATTTTTTTACCGGAAAGGGTTCGGATCGTACCCCCGCGGCGCATTGACACCGCAAGCACTGCTAGACTCTTTTTTCGAGTGCGTGACCTGCGTTTGCGAAGCGGTGAACGGCGGCACGGTGACGGGATGACCGCGGTGGCGGTCCGGAGCACCGAAGCCGCGGCCGGTGGATGATTCACACCAGGCACGACAGATGGCGGACGTGACCGCTCGGCGCAGCCGGGGGGAATACGCGGGGCCCGATGGACGCTGTCCAAAGGTGTAACCACGACGATAACGACCCGGTCGCGTATGGGCGGCGAACCCGTTGTCGGGGGCGTGGATTCCCGGCCGCCGCCGAAGCCAGAAGCTTTTGTCCAGCGCGGCAATGCAGTTCACATGTGAGCACCGTTCCGAAGGGTATGTGAGTGTCGGCTCCTTCCTCTGTGACCGTAGACGAGGCCGCGGCCACCACGCCGGTGGCCCTCGCGGTTCAGTCTCTGTTGGCCAAGTCCCAGGACCAAGCCGTGTCCAGCGACGACGTGCGCCGCGCCTGCGAGGGCGCCAAGGTGCCGGAGAGCGACCTGAAGAAGGTCGTGCGCGCGCTGATCGAGAAGGGCGTGTCGGTCGCCGTGGTGGGCGACGCCGCCGCCCCCATCGGCCGTGCCAAGCCGCGCAAGCAGGCTGTGGCGGCGACCTCCGCCAGCCGCACCGCGACCAGCACCGTGCGCAAGAACGCGGCCGCCGCCCCCGTCGAGGAGGAGGCCAAGCCGGCCGCCCCCGCGAAGAAGGCCGCGGCCAAGAAGACGGCGGCGAAGGCCGCCCCCGCCGAGGGCGAGTCCGAGGCTCCGGCCAAGGCGCCCGCCCGCAAGACGGCGGCCAAGAAGACCACCAAGTCCGCCGCGGCCGCCAAGACCACGGCGGCGAAGCAGACCTCGAAGAACTCCGAGGACGAGCCGGGCGAGATCGAGGGCGAGGAGGTCGAGATCGACGATCTCGAGCTCGCCGCCGACGAGCTGCTCGAGGCGGCCGACGCCGCCGAGGAGCCCGAGGCCGACGAGGCCAAGGCCGGCAAGGACGAGGAGGACAAGGAGGAGGGCTTCGTCCTGTCGGACGACGACGAGGACGACGCCCCGGCCCAGCAGGTCGCCTCCGCCGGCGCCACCGCGGACCCGGTCAAGGACTACCTCAAGCAGATCGGCAAGGTGCCGCTGCTGAACGCGGAGCAGGAGGTCGAACTCGCCAAGCGGATCGAGGCCGGCCTGTTCGCCGAGGAGAAGCTCAACTCCGGCGACCAGATGGACCCGCGCTTCCGCAACGAACTCGAGATCATCGCCGAGGACGGCCGCCGGGCCAAGAACCACCTGCTGGAGGCCAACCTCCGCCTGGTGGTCTCGCTGGCCAAGCGGTACACCGGCCGCGGCATGCTCTTCCTGGACCTCATCCAGGAGGGCAACCTCGGTCTGATCCGCGCGGTGGAGAAGTTCGACTACACCAAGGGCTACAAGTTCTCCACGTACGCGACCTGGTGGATCCGGCAGGCGATCACCCGCGCCATGGCGGACCAGGCCCGCACCATCCGCATCCCGGTGCACATGGTCGAAGTGATCAACAAGCTCGCCCGCGTGCAGCGCCAGATGCTCCAGGACCTCGGGCGCGAGCCCACCCCGGAGGAGCTGGCCAAGGAACTCGACATGACCCCCGAGAAGGTCATCGAGGTGCAGAAGTACGGCCGCGAGCCGATCTCGCTGCACACCCCGCTGGGCGAGGACGGCGACAGCGAGTTCGGCGACCTGATCGAGGACTCCGAGGCGGTCGTGCCGGCCGACGCGGTCTCCTTCACCCTGCTCCAGGAGCAGCTGCACTCGGTGCTCGACACGCTGTCCGAGCGCGAGGCCGGCGTCGTCTCGATGCGCTTCGGCCTGACCGACGGCCAGCCGAAGACGCTGGACGAGATCGGCAAGGTCTACGGCGTCACGCGCGAGCGGATCCGGCAGATCGAGTCGAAGACCATGTCGAAGCTGCGCCACCCCTCGCGCTCCCAGGTGCTGCGCGACTACCTGGACTAGGCCGAGCGACACGAAACCGCCCCGCGACCGAAGGGTCGCGGGGCGGTTCGCGTACTGGCTGCTTCCGGGCGCCGTTGTCCGGCATTAAAGCAACTACAGTCGGCCTACCAGGTCACTTGGCCTCGGAGAGCTTCTCCGTCTCGTCGTGGATGTCCGCGGCGATGGTGCGCAGGCTCTCCTCGTACTTCTTGCCGTGGTGCGCGCAGAAGAGGAGTTCTCCACCGGAGTTGAGCGTGACGCGGATGTACGCCTGGGCGCCACAGCGGTCGCAACGATCGAGGGCGGTCAGGGACTCGGCCGTGGGAGTGAGGACTGCGGTCACGTCAGCTCCTTCTTGGTACGTCGGCGGT
>DATJIF010000157.1:0-63829 GCA_035493475.1 Actinospica sp. | reverse complement strand
CGGTAACCAGGGTTCTGCCGGGGCCGCAAACAGCGGAGCGGATATTTACACCGGCGTGAGCCGTCGCTGTTTGCGGCCCCGGCGGGTTCCTGGTCGCCTTCGGTGCCAGGCGAGGAGAGCACCCCAACCGGACCCCACCCCCACCAACAGACCAAACCGCAGCCGGGCGGTGTTGTTGGGTGCTGTCTGAGCCGGCCCGCCGGAGGCGCTTTTGACCTTTATCGTTTCTGGTCCCGGGTGAAGGTGAGAGACACACAAACGCCGTAGGCCTGCGGACGTAGTGACCGAGGTACGAGGGAGCGTAGGTAGCGGGCCGAAGGCTAGGGCGGGTGGGCGGGGTATGTAATAAGTACTCGCCCCGGACGTAGGCGTGGTGCGGAGCGAGGAACGAGCGCAGCACTGCGCCGTAGGTAGGGGCGAACGACGGACCGTAGGCTCAGCCCCAGCGACTGGCCCCGGGCGAATTTTCACCCGGGGCCAAGTCGCTGGGGCTGGCTCGCTAGTTGCTACTTCACTTCGATCGGGACTGCTTCGGCTGCCTTGGCGGTTACCGGCTTGGCGGCTTTCGCGTCCTCGACGGTGTCCTGCTTCATGGAGGCTAGGAGTTGGCGGGCTAGGCCTAGGCCGGTGCCGCCCATGGTTAGGGCTCGGGCGAGCATGTCGTTGACGCCTTCGGCGCCGTTGAGGACGACCATGTGGTCGACTCCGGCGAAGGCGTCGGCGCCGGCCTTGACGATGGCGGGCCAGTTCTCGGCCAGCTCCTGGGCGATGACGGCTTCCTGGTTCTCGGCCAGGGCGGCGGCGCGGGCCTTGATGGCGTCGGCTTCGGCTAGGCCCTTGGCTCGCGCGGCTTCGGCTTCGGCGAGGCCCTTCGCCCTCGAGGCCGCGGCTTCCGCTTCGCCGGTGGCCCTCGTGGCTTCGGCCCTTGCTACGCCGCGGGCTCGGGTGGCGGCTGCGTCGGCTTCGGCTTCGGCCTTCACGCGGAGGGCGTCGGCGCCTGCGCGCAGTTCGGTCTCGCGGGCGTTGGCCTCGGCTTCGTGGACCTTGGACTCGCGTTGGGCTTGGGCGAGCGTGACGGTCTTGTAGGCCTCGGCGTCGGCGGGCTTGCGGACCTCCATCTGCAGCTGCTGTTCGCGCTTGTCGGCCTCGAGCTCGGCGACCTTGGTCTCCTGCACGACGACCTGCTGACGTGCCGCGGCCTCGGCGAGCGGGCCCGCCATCTTGGCCGTGGCCTGGGCCTGGTCGACCTCGGCCTGGTAGCCGGCCTGCTGGATGTTGGCGTTGCGGATCGCCTCGGCCTTGCGGGCGTTGGCCTCCGCCTCGGCCTCGGTGGCGGCGCGCTCGGCGGCCGCCTGGGCGATGCGGGCGTCGCGCTGGACGGCGGCGGTGTGCGGAGCCGCCAGGGCCTTGATGTAGCCGGTCGGGTCCTCGATCTCCTGGATCTGCAGCGAGTCGATGGTCAGGCCGAGCTTCTCCATCTCGTGTCCGGACGTGGCGCGGGTCTGTTCGGTGAGCCGCTCGCGGTCCCGGATCATCTCCTCGACGGTCAGGTTTCCCACGATCGAGCGCAGGTGGCCGGCGAGGATGTTGTGCACGCGCGCGTTCATGTTGCCCTGCTGGTCCAGGAACCGGCGGGCGGCGTTGGCGATGGAGACCAGGTCGTCGCCCACCTTGAAGATGACGACGCCCTTGACGTGCACCGGAATACCCTGCTTGGTGACGCAGTCCACCGCCAGGTCGGCCTCGTTCAGGTCGAGCGAGAGCCGCCGCACGGCCTGGACGCCGGGCATCACGAGCGTGCCGCGGCCGGTCACGATCCGGAAGCCCATCCCCTCGTCCACGCCGTCCACCCGGTGCTTGGCGCCCGAGATCAGCAACGCCTGGTTGGGCTCGGCCACCCGCCACATGGCCTTGAAGAGCGCGATGAGAATCAGGATCCCGCCGACGGCGACGACCGCGATAAGCAGTGCCAGAGGCACTTGAGGTCACTTCCCCCTGCTGTAGAAGGGGCCTGCGGCCTGCTGCCCTCGGCCCCATCCACAGGTGTACACCCGGCCGGTTCCGTACGCGACGGGCGCGTGTGTCTCGTGCGTCACACCGTCAGGGGCCTGCGTCGGTCAACAGATGCGGACCGTCAGAGCACTGTGACGTAGACCGTGCGCGGCGGGTGGTAGTCCATGACGACCACGACGGCGCCGACCGGGATCTCCTCGCCGGTCTCCGCCGCGTACGCCATGAATGCCTCGGCCCCGCCGCGCACCCGGACCATGACCTCCCCGACGAGCCCCGGCGCGATCCGCCCGGTGACCCGCCCCTGGAATCCGACCACTGCCGCTTCCCTCTCCCGGTCTTCCCTTGTCGGCCCGCTGCACTACGGCGGCCGTGTTCATCGTAGGACTCCAGCTCAGACCATGCCGCCCGGGTCGACGATGCGGTCGAATTCCTCCGCGCTGATGTGGCCGCTGGCGAGGGCCGCCTCGCGCAGGGTCGTGTTCTCGCGGTCGGCGCGGTGGGCGATCTCGGAGGCGTGGTCGTAGCCGATGGCCGGGGCGAGGGCGGTCACCAGCATGAGCGTGCGGCCGACGTACTCGTCGATCTGCCGCGTGTTCAGCTCGATCCCCTCGACGCAGTATTCGCGGAAGGTGCGGGACGCGTCGGCGAGGATCGTGGCCGAGTGCAGGAAGTCGGCGATGACGATCGGGCGCATCGTGTTGAGCTCGAAGTTGCCCTGCGAACCCGCGAGCGCGATGGCCGTGTCCTCGGCGAGCACCTGCATGCAGACCATCATCATCGCCTCGCACTGCGTCGGGTTCACTTTGCCCGGCATGATCGAACTGCCCGGCTCGTTCTCGGGCAGCCGCAGTTCGGCGAGCCCGGCGCGCGGTCCGGAGGCGAGCCAGCGCACGTCGTTGGCGATCTTCATCAGCACGACGGCGAGCGCCCGGAGCCCGGCCGAGGCCGCGACCATGGCGTCGAGTCCGCCGAGCGCGGCGAATTTGTTCGGCGCGGTGCGGAACGGATAGCCGGTGGACGCCGCGATCTCGGCCGCGATCTCCTCGCCGAAGCCGGGCGGCGCGTTCAGGCCGGTGCCGATGGCCGTGCCGCCCGCCGCGAGTTCGTACAGCCCCTCGGCCGATGCGGTCGCCTGCTCGGTCGCGCGCCGGAGCTGGTGCGCGTAGCCGGACCACTCCTGGCCGACGGTCAGCGGCACCGCGTCCTGCAGATGCGTGCGCCCGATCTTCACGACGTCTCGCCACGCCTCGGCCTTGGCCTCGATCGCCACGCACAGCAGTTCGACATTCGGCAGCAGCCGCTCGTGCAGCGCCCGGACCGCCGCGATGTGCATGGCCGTCGGGAAGGTGTCGTTCGAGGACTGGCACATGTTGACGTGGTCGTTCGGGTGGATCGGCGTCTTGCTGCCGAGTTCACCGCCGACCAGCTGGATCGCCCGGTTGCCGACGACCTCGTTGACGTTCATGTTCGTCTGGGTGCCGGAACCGGTCTGCCAGACGTACAGCGGGAAGTGTCCGTCCAGCTCCCCGGCGATCACCTCGTCCCCGACCCGCGCGATCAGCCGGGCCGTCCAGTCCTCCAGCCGGCCCGCGCGTCCGTTGACGACCGCCGCCGCCTTCTTGATGTGGCCGTACGCGTGGTAGACGGCCTTGGGCATCCGGTCGTCGCCGATCGAGAAGTGCAGCAGCGAACGCTGGGTCTGCGCGCCCCAGTACCGGTCCGCCGGGACCTCGATCGTCCCCATCGCGTCGGATTCGGTGCGCGTCCCGCTCGCGTCCACGCCGACCGGCAGGTCAAGGATCTCTGTCATACGTCAAGCTTCTCCCACCGCGGTGGCCAGCGCGCCGTGAAACGCCATAGGGTGGCGGGGTGTCGAACAACAATGATCTTGACCCCGCCGCCAGCACCCAGATGTTCCAGGCCTTCGTCGAGCGCGGCGAAGCGGCCAACCCCACCACCGCCGGACGCGCCGAGGCCTCCTCGGGCGGTTCCGGCAAGGTGATCGGCATCGTCATCGCCCTCGTGGTGGTCGTCGCCGTGATCGCCTTCGTCGCGCTGCACAAGTAGGGCGACCTCGGACCAGCAGTGGCCCGGGGCCCGGCCGATCCCTGTGACGGTCGGGCCCCGGGCCACTCGTGCTATCGAGAGATCCTATGACTGGGGGCGCGGGATCCGCTCCGGTTCCGAAACTTCCGGACAGTCTGGACGAATTCTAGATCAGTGCGCTACAACACCTCCGATGTGCCGACTTCCGACGGAACTCACCCATCCGTAGCGACGCACGCAGGAGGGCCCATGCCCACTCGGTCCCGCAATCGAAGAATCCTCACGGCCGCCGTGGCGTTCGCGCTGGCCACGCCGTTCGCCGCCGTCGTCCAGTCCGCGACGCCCGCCGCCGCGGCCTCGCTGACCACGGCCTGGCGGAACGGGGCCTTCTCGACCAACGTCGGCGGGGTGGTCTCGCGCTCCGACGTCGTGCTCGGCCAGCCCGACACCGCCTCGTCCCAGTCGCTCCCGCTCGGCAACGGCTCGCTGGGGGTCGCGGCGTGGGCGGCTAACGGATTCACCGCGCAGCTCAACCGCAGCGACACGATGCCGAACCGCCTCTCCCCCGGCCAGGTGCAGATTCCCGGCCTGGCCGCGATGACCTCGGCCTCGAACTTCTCCGGCTACCTGGATCTGTACAACGGCGTGCTGCACGAGTCGGGCGGCGGGATCACGCTGAACGCGTGGGTCGCGTCGGGCAAGGACGAGCTCGTCGTCGACGTCAGCGGCGTCAATCCGTCCACCGCGCAGACCGCCACGCTCAGCCTGTGGTCGGGCCGCTCCCCGTCCGCGACGACGTCCGGCGCCTACGCGAGTCTGGCGCAGACCTGGCAGGACAACGCGCAGACCGGCAACTCGGGCAAGACGTTCGGCGCGATGTCCACGATCACCGCGGGCGGCCAGAACGTGAGCGCGTCGGTGGTGAATTCGACCGCGGTCCAGGTCAAATTCACCCCGAACAGCGACGGCACCTTCCGGGTCATCGTCGCGGCCCCGACGTGGACCGGCGGCGATCCGGAGTCCGTCGCGCAGTCGCTGATCGGCGGCGACGCGACCGCGAGTTCGTCCTCGCTGCTCGGTGCGCAGTCGTCCGCGTGGAACTCGTTCTGGGCGAACAGCGGCCTGATCGAGATCAACTCCGCGGACGGCACCGGCCAGTACCTGGAGAATCTGCGCACGCTCTACCTCTACGACGAGGCCGCCAGCATGAAGGCGGGCGAGTACCCGGGCTCGCAGGCCGGGGTCGCGGACATGTTCGCGTACGACGAGGACCAGCAGGACTGGTACCCGGCCGGATACTGGGGCTGGAACCTGCGCGGCCAGATCGCGGCGAACATGAGCTCGGGCGACTTCGCGCTGAACACGCCGATCTTCGACATGTACCTGAACGACCTGCCCGCGATCGAGTCGTGGACCAGCGCGCAGATGGGCGGCAAGTCGGGGGCCTGCATCCCGGAGACGATGCGGTTCAACGGGAACGGCTACTACAACGGCGGCGGCAACACGCAGAACGCCTCGTGCGCACTCGCGTCCAGCCCGTCGTACAACGCTGAGGACATCACCACGGGACCGGAGATCGCGCTCTGGATCTGGCAGCAGTACCTGGACACCGGGAGTATCAGTTTCCTGCAGAAGTATTACCCGGTCCTGGAGCAGACCGCGATGTTCCAGCTCTCCTACCAGTCCGTCGGCTCGGACGGCTACCTGCACGCGACCGCGAACGCGCACGAGACGCAGTGGGCCGTGACCGACCCGACCGACGACATCGCCGTGGACCAGGTGCTGTTCCCGGCCGTCGTGCAGGCCGCGACGCTGCTGAACACCGACTCGTCGCTGGTCACGCAGTTGCGCACCGCGGAGAACGAGATCCAGCCGTATCCGCGGGCGAGCCAGTCCAGCCTCAGCACGCTGCTGGACGCGCAGCCGACCTCGCCGTCCGCGGTCGCGAGCATCGACGCCCAGGGCAACGACGTGATCGCCGACTCGTATCAGCCCTCGGCGACGCTGCACAACGGCGAGAACATCGGACTCGAGGCGGTCTGGCCGTACGGCGCGATCGGTGACAGCACCGTGGTCAACGGCGACAACCTGACCGCGCTCGAGGACCGCACCTACAACACGCGGCCGAACGTCAACAATCCGGACTGGAGCTTCGACGCCGTAGACGCCGCGCGGCTCGACATGGGCAGCCAGGTCGCCTCGGACCTGACGACCGTCACCGAGAACTACCAGGCGTACATCAGTGGCCTGTCGAACCTGTTCAACGGCAACGTCGGCGACGAACCGTACATCGAGCAGCAGTCCACCGTCGCCACCGCGCTCGACGAGGCGCTGGCGACGGACTACGACGGCACGCTCCGCTTCGCGCCGGCGTGGCCCTCCGGCTGGGACGCGTCCGGCACCGTAGCCATCCAGGGCGGCTCAAAGGTCGACGTCCAAGTGGAAGGCGGCACGCTCGCCACAGCGGCAATCCAGGCGGGCTCGACCACGACGATGACCGTGCGCAATCCGTGGCCGGGCGGAGCTCAGGCCGAGGTCGTCAACGGCTCAACGGGCGCCGTCGTCGTCTCCCCGACCACCGCCGCCACCTTCAGCCTCCCGGTCACGGCAGGCAGCACCTACCTGGTCGAGCAGCCTTCGAACCCGACCACCTCGATGACGTTCGCCCAGGTCACCGGCACCCAGGCGACCACCTGCAAGACCCTCGGCGGCAAGCAGATCGGCCTACCCAAGGCCACCGCCTTCAGCAGCCTCGCCGCCTCCTACAACGACATCGGCATCACCGCCGACACCAACACCGCCCCCGGCAACTGGGACGGCGGCGGCGCCAGCTTCTCCGAAACCGCCCTCACCAACGCAGGCGCGGGCCCCGGCGCCACCGTCAGCAGCGGCGGCCTGACCTACACGATGCCCACCGCGGCGGCCGGCACCAACGACAACACCGTCGCCGAGGGCCAGACCATCGACATATCAGGCTCTGGATCCAACTCCCACATCGGCTTCCTGGTCTCCGCCAGCTACGGCCCGGCCTCCGGCAACGCCACCGTCACCTACACCGACGGCAGCACCCAATCCGTCGCCCTCAACGCCCCCGACTGGTTCTCCACCACCGCCCCCACCGGCGGCACCGTGGCCGTCACCTCCGCCTACCAGAACCGCCAGGGCAACACGACGTACACCCACACCGCCGACATCTTCGCCGAGAGCTTCTCCCTAACCTCCGGCAAGACCGTCGCATCGGTAACCCTCCCACCCGGCTCCGCCCTGGCAACAGGCGCTGCGGCCCTGCACGTGTTCGACATCGTGGTCGGGTAGCTGGATAGCTATTGCGAGCTAGCTGTGCTCGGGAACTCGGTCGAGTGTGAGGCCGAAGTACGTGCTGTACGCAGCGAGGATCTGTGCGTCGTCCTCAAGCTCATCCTCGCTGCGTACGCCGCCTCGCGTGGTCGTGATCAGCCTGCGGCCCGCGAGCGTGATCATGCCGGTGTCGGTCAGGATCGTGCAGAACGGCGAGCGCGTGAAGTGGGACGTCGGCGAGTAGCGCTGGAACCCGTGCCCGATCGTGAAGTCCGCGAGTTCCCGAGGCCGCTGCTCGATCCGGTACTCAGGCGTCCCATCGCGGTAGACGTCGAGGTCACCCTCAGACGTCTCCTCAATGCGAAAAACGCCACCGGGATCCTTCTGCCCCCCACGCTCGTCCAGCCGCAGCGGAAACTCCGTGTGCCGCCCGAAGCCCACATCCACCAGCCACGGTTCGTCGAGGTCAACGCGCAGCGCAAGATGATCGAACGGCGCCCCGAACCCACGCTCCTTGCCGCCGTATACGCGCACGGCCAGCAGGCTCACCCGATAGCCGAGGGCACGCAGTAGTGCGGCGAAAATCCCATTCAGCTCATAGCAATAACCGCCGCGCCGCCGCGTGACGATCTTCTCGAAGAGCGCATCCTCGTCCAGAGGCACGTCCTCGCCGAGGTGGATGCTCAGGTTCTCGAACGGCACCGCGTGCAAGTGCCGACCGTGCAGAAGCCGCAGATACTCCGCATCGGCCGCACGGTCAGGACGCGGCATGCCGATCCGGTCAAGGTACGCGGTCACGGACGCTTCATTCATGTACCCGTTATCCCAGGCCCGGGATCGGACTGCCATCCGGCGCCGGACCGGCGACCGATCGGGACCAAGGGCCTAGGTCGGACGAGCCCGACGGTGCGGTACGACGAACGCCGCAGGCTCGCGGACGTAGCGAGTGAGGAGCGCCAGCGACGAGGGAGTGGAGGTAGCGGGCCGAAGGCTTGGGGCGGGTGGGCGGGGTAAGTAATCGGCCCGGACGTAGCCGCTGTCACGGAGCGAGGAACGAGCGCAGTGGTGGCGGCGTAGGTAGGGGCGAACGCGGGCCGCAGGGCGACGACGCAGCCCAAGTCCCACAGACGCCGCAGGCTCGCGGACGAAGCGACCGAGGAACGAGGGAGCGTAGGTAGCGGGCCGAAGGCTTGGGGCGGGCGGGTGGGTGCCCGGACGTAGGAGCCGGTGTGGAGCGAGGAACGAGCGAAACACCGGCGACGTAGGTAGGGCTGGTCGTCAAACGTAGGCCGACGCCCTTACGCCTGCTGCCGCGCCGGGCTGGGCACTACTTCCCGGTAGCGCTCGTGGGCGGTTTGGCGGGTTACGCCGAGTGCTGTGCCGATGAGTTCCCAGCTGAGGTCTTGGGCGCGGGCGGCGGCTACGGCGGTGGTGATGTGGGTGGCGATGTGGGATTGGGTGGTGCGGAGGGCGTTGATGACGGCTAGGGGGCGGCTGTCGAATTCTCCATCGGTGCGGGCTAGGTCCAGGGCGGTGATGAGGGACTCGGCTGCCTTGGCGGTGGTGAGGAGGTAGACGGTGACCTCGTCCATGTGGGCATTCCACTGGGTGCGGGCCTCGGCTTCGGCTGCGTCGGGGGACTGCGGGGCGTGGGGGACGCGGGCGCCGCGCCAGCCGCATACGCAGGTCGGTTGCAGCCATGCGGGGTCGGTGCCGGGGTCCTCGGCGGCGGTGCCGGTGGACCACCAGCCGTCGCGGAACTCCATCTCGAACCACTGGTTGCCGGTCGTGTACGTCGGGATCACGCCGTTGGGCAGCACGCCGACCGGGTAGCCCTCGTGCTGCTCGTCCGGCACGCCGTCGTAGAGCCAGCCCATTGCGTATCCCCCATCTGGCCGTCAGGATATCCTTACTCGTGAATGTATGGGACTCCTGACGTACGAGCAAGCCGGAGGTGGACGAGGTGGGCATGGCCGAGTGGGTCACGTCGTCGCAGCCGTATCTCGCGCCGGGTGGCGCCGGGTCGGTCGATCCGTGGCAGGCGGAGGCGGCGCGGGCGGGACGTGTCGGGGCGCATCGGCTGGTGCTGGTGGAGAGCCGGACGCCGCCTGCGCGGGTCGGTGCGCTGCTGGGGATCGGTCCGGATGAGGCGGCCGTGCTGCGGCGGCGGATCGTGACGTTGGACGGGGAGCCGGTCGAGGTGTCGGACTCCTGGTATCCGGCGGCGGTCGCGGCGGGGACGGCGCTGGCTTCGGATCGGCCGATCAAGGGCGGGGCGCTGCGGGCGCTGGCCGAGTTGGGTTATTCGGCGGCGCGGCACGTCGAGGAGGTGGCCGTGGTGGATCTTCCGGCGGAGTTCGCGGATGTATTGCGGGACTCACCGGTCATTGAACTCACCCGGACGAGTTACACGGCGGGGGACGTGGCGTTCGAGACCGCGGTCATGGTGATGAGTCGTGAGATGGCGCCGGGGGTGCCGCGGCGCCTTCGATATGAATTGAGAACGGAGTGAGGCGACGGGGCGGGGTGCGCCTCGTCGCCTCAAGACTTCCGTTCTACGTCAGCTCACGTTGAACGCCGTGTCGTCGATGACGAACGAGGTCTGGTACGCGCTGTCCTCGGTGCCGGTGAACTTCAGCGTGATGGTCTGGCCGGCGTAGGTGCCCAGCGTGGTGAAGGTGTGCAGGCTGTAGCCGGTGTTCGCGTTGAGGTTCGAGTACGTGTACAGCGTCTGCAGCACGGTGCCGGAGCTGCTCAGGACCTGCAGCTTCAGCGTGTCGTAGGCCGTGGTGGTGCTGGTCTCGGCGGTGTCGATGTGCATGTAGAAGGTGAACTTGTAGGTGGAGCAGCCGCTCGGGACGGCGACGGTCTGGGCGAGCGTGTCGGTGGTCGCCTTGCCGTAGCCGTCGAGCCACGCGTCCCAGGTGCCGCTGTGCGGGGGCTCGGTGCTGCTGTCCGCGATCACGCCGGAGGACGCGGTCCACGGGGCGGCGGTGCCGGTCTCGAAGCCGGGGTTGCCGAGCAGCTGGGCCGCCGTGCAGCCGGTGCCGCCGCCGCCCGAGGAGCTGATCGTCCAGGTGAAGGAGGCGGAGCCGGACGGGCCGGTGGAGTCGGTGGCGGTGACGGTGACCGAGTAGGTTCCGGCGGTGGTCGGGGTGCCGGAGATCGCACCCGTGCCGGAGCTGATCGACAGGCCGGCGGGCAGGCCGGTCGCCGAGTACGCGAGGGTGCCGCCGGCGGTGTCGGAGGCGGAGATCTGCAGGCTGGCGGCCGTGCCGACGGTGCCGGTCTGGCTGCCGGGGTTGGTCACCGTCACGGAGCCGGTGCCACCGCCGCCGGAGGAGCCGAAGTCGGTGTTGAACGCGCTCTCCACGCCGCTGATCACGCCGGAGTCGGACACGATCAGGCCGAGTTCGCGGTTGGCGGTGAGCGAGTTGGCGGTCATGTTCTCGGAGCCGAGGAACACCTTCGCGCTCGACGTGCCGTAGTCCGCGACGATCGTCTTGGCGTGCACGTAGAAGCCGGTGGACGACGTGTACGTGGTGACCTTCGCGCCCGCGGCCTCGATGTCGCTGATGCCGGTGGCCCACTCGTTGTTCTCGTTCTCGAGCACGGCGCGCACGGTCACGCCGCGGTTCTCGGCGGCCACGATCGCGTTGATCACGGCGCTGTCGGAGAACTCTTCCTGCTCGATGTCGAGCGTCTTGGTGGCGCCGTTGATCAGCGCGACGAGGTGCGACTGCGAGTCGGTCGGGGACCAGACCAGGTCGTCGCCGTCTCCGGGGGTGATGGAGGTCTTGGCGAAGTCGGCGTTGAACACGGAGGTGATCGCGTTCACGTCGTTCTGGTCGGTGTCGAAGACCCCGAAGTCGCGCGACGTGGAGTAGTACGTCGTGTCGAGGTTGCCGGTCGAGATGTAGGACTCGTCGCCGTCGACGGTGATGGTCTTCTGGTGGGTGTAGGTGAACGTCGACGACGAGTACGTGACGCTGACGCCGCCGGCCTGCAGCGCGCTGTACGCGGCACTGTTGACGGAGGTCTCCTTGCCGTCCAGGATGACGCGGACGGTGACGCCCGCCTTCTCCCGGGCGATCAGGTCGTTCTCCATGGTGGTGTCGCGCAGCTCGTACATCGTCATGTTGATCGAGCTGGTGGCCGAGTTCACGAAGTTGTAGATCGCGCTCTCACCCTGGTCCGGCAGGGTCAGCAGCGTGTAGGTGCCGGTGGCCGCGTGCGCCGGGGTGACGGCGAGCGCGCTGGCCGCGGCGGTCGCGGCGGCGGCGAGGCCGATGCCGAGCCGCCGCCTGGTCAGGGCGGTTCGATTGCTCTTTCGGGGCATGTGGGTAGCGCCTTCCGAGTTCGGTTGTGTTCCCCTGGTGTCGGGGCAGCATCCGGGAGGCTCCCCGGACGACACAGAGGGTTGATTACCCACGGGCACCCGGATCATGACGAATTCATGAACTGACGGACGGACGTACGTTGATCCCTAAGGCTTCAGGATGATCGCCTGGCCTCCCGCACCGGCCATGGCGAGCGCGAGGGTGGTGGACGCCGTGACCGGCTGCGCACCAACCAACACAGGGGTCTGATAGGGACTGGCGCCGGGCGTGCCGTCGGCGTAGATCGTGGCGGTGTACGTGCCGCCGCCGAGGAACGTGAGCGGGATCGAGAGCGTGCGCGCGGTCTCGTTGGTCATCGCGGCGAGGTACCACGTCGTGCCGCTGCGGCGGGCCACGGCGACGTACTCGCCGATGGCCCCGGCGAGGGTTCGGCTCTCGTCCCAAGTGGTGGGGATCGCGTCGAACCAGGGCAGGCCGGGCCAGTTGGCCGTGGTGGCGTACTTGGAGGGGACGTCGTACCAGTACAGGAAGTTCAATGGCTGATAGTAGACGCAGGCCATCGCCATCTGGTGGGCGTTGGTGGTCTGGTCGCGGGACTGGCCGTAGCAGATCGTGTAGTCCATCGGGCCGCCGATGTTGCGGGCGAACGGCAGCGTGACGTTGTGCGTGGCGGTCGGGAAGTGCTCGTTGCCGCGTACGCCTTCGAGCGTGATCCAGTTGGGGTACGTGCGCTCGTAGCCGAAGGGGCGCAGGTCGTCGTGCAGGTCGAGGACGAGCTTGTGCGCGGCCGCCGTCTGGATCCAGCCGGTGATCGTGTCGGTCATGGCCTGCGTGCCGTCGTTCACGAAGCCCAGCTTCACGCCCGCGACGCCCCAGCTTTCGTAGAGCGCGAAGAGGCTCGAGGGGTTGCTGAGTGCGAGTTGGTTGACGTAGAGGATCACGCCGATGCCGTTGCTCGCCGCGTACGCCAGCACCGTCGGCAGGTCGATGGCCGCGATCGCCGTCGTGGCGCTGGTCGTCGAGCCTTCGGGGCCGTACCAGCCCGCGTCGTACTCGATGTACTGGAGGCCGCGCGCGACGGCGAAATCCACTCCGGCGGTACCGGCCGCGGTGGTGAGCGCGCAGCGGAAAGCCTTGCCGGGCTTGATCCACGACGTGTCGGTCAGCGCGAGCGGCGCGGCGAGCGTCTGCACCAGTTCGGCGTTGTCGACGAGTTCGGCGTGCGTGGATCCGATCACGACGACGCGCCACGGGGTGGCGAACGGCGTGGTCACGGTCGATGTGGTCTCGACGGTGCCGGTGCCGCGACCGGTGTGCTGCATGAGGTAGGCGGCCAGCGTGTTCGTCTCGCCGGACACGGAGCTGAGCATCAGGCGCGGGTAGTGCAGTCGGGATGATTCGCAGACGCACGCGATCAGGCCGCTCGCGAGGGTCGCGGTCAGCGGGATGTCGGTGAGCGTACCGGTGTCCGTCGTGGAGGTGCCGGTGGACGGGATCGAGCCGGGCGCAACGATGTCGTATTCGTCCTCGTCCCGCGCGCTGTAGACGAGCGTGCTGTCCGGGAAGGCGAACGTGGTCAGCTCGCTCGCGATCGTGGCGCTGCCGGTGTCGAGCAGCACGTACCGGAAGGCGACTCCCTCGGCGTACGCGCGGATGATCACGCTGAAGTCGATCAGCGTGCTGACGTCCCGGAGGTTCCAGCGCATCTCCTGGTAGGCCTCGGTGACGCTCGCGTTGCGGCCGTACGTCGGGGACCAGGTGTCGTCGACGTGCCAGTGCTGGAATTCGGTGATGATCACGTTCGTGCCGAGCTCGGTTCCGTCGCTCAGGACGAGGCCGAGCGCGGAGGGTTCGACGACCGGAGTGCCGTGGCGCGCGGCGGACCAGCGCAGTGCGCCGCCGACCGTGGCCAGCGTGATCGTCGTGCTGCCGTCGAGCGAGGTCGCGGTGATCGACGTGTCGGCCGCTGCGCGTGCCGGACCCGCCGCGCCGATGCCGAGCGCCGCCGCCCCGGCCGTGGCCGCCGCGCCGCGCAGGACCGTTCTCCGGGAGACGTGCTGGACCATGTGCCACCTCTTCGTCGAGGAACCAACATGAACGAACGCGATCCAAGATCTTCGAGCTCTGATAAACAAAGTACAACGCGGCCGGGCGGGCGGCAATGCGCCGAGGGGAGGTCACGGCTTTGCTCCACGGAGGATTGACGCAACGCGACTTTTTTGTAGAGTGTGGCGCAGTCCACAGCAAAGGAGCTGAGATGATCAGACGCTCGCGGATCCTGGCGTGCGCGTTCGCGCTGGCCATGGCGGCCGGCGGGACGAGCGCCGCCGCCTCGACGACGATGTCGGTGGAGCGGGGAGAGGGCGACTCGTGCGCCGGAGTGGCGGCGCCCAGTGTGCCCGGCGCCGTGGTCCAGTCGATCAGCGCCGCGTACGTCGCGGCCGGGACGGACCAGAATCCCGGCGGCACGCCGATTCCCGACGTTCCCGCGCACTGCGCGGTGAGCCTCTACCTCACCCACCCCGGCGCGAACGACCACGTCCTCGTCGAGGTGTGGCTGCCCACGAGCGGCTGGAACGGACGCTTCGAGGGCACCGGCGGCGGCGGTTACGCGGCCGGTCAGTTCGACACCGCGCTGGCACCCGCGATCCAGGGCGGGTACGCGGCCTCCTCGACCGACGCGGGCGTGGGCGGCAATGTGCTGAGTCCGGCGGCGTGGGCGCTGAACGCGAACGGATCGGTGAACACCGCGCTGCTGACCGACTTCGCCTACCGCTCCGTGCACGACATGACCGTCGCCGCGAAGCAGATCGTCGCCGCGTACTACGGCCGGACCGCCTCCTACGCGTACTGGAACGGCTGCTCGACCGGCGGACGGCAGGGCCTGATGGAGGCGCAGCGCTTCCCGACCGACTACAACGGCATCCTCGCCGCCGCGCCCGCGATCAACTGGGCCGAGTTCATCCCGGCCGAACTCTGGCCGCAGGTCGTGATGAACCAGGAGAAGGATTTCCCCTCGTCCTGCGAGTTCAACGCCTTCACCCAGGCGGCGGTCGCGGCCTGCGACAGGTCCGATCCGGTCAACGGCGGGATCATCGACGACCCGGCGAAGTGCGGATTCGACCCGCGCAGCCTGGTCGGCAAGACAGTGGTCTGCGACGGGAGGACGCTGACGATCACGGCGGCCGACGCGAACGTGGTGCGGCTGATCTGGCAGGGCCCGAAGACGCCGCAGGGCAGGCAGCTCTGGTACGGCCTGACGAAGGGCGCGCCGTTCGACGGGCTCGCCGGAACGACCACGACTGCGGGCGGAACCGGCGTGGGCGCGCCGTTCCCCATCTCGGCGTCGTGGATCAGCTACTTCCTCAAGCAGGATCCGTCCTTCGACACCTCGACGATCACGTACGCGCAGTTCACCCGGCTGTTCGACCAGTCCGTGCGCGAGTACGACCAGATCATCGGCACCGCGGACCCGGACCTCGGCGCGTTCGAGGCGGCGGGCGGAAAGATGATCACCTGGCACGGCTTGGCCGACCAGCTGATCTTCCCGCAGGGCACGGTCGACTACTACCAGCGCGTCCAGGCCGCAACCGGCGGCGCGCGCAACGTCTCCTCCTTCTACCGGCTGTTCCTCGCCCCCGGCGTGCAGCACTGCGGCGGCGGCAACGGCCCGGCGCCCACCGATCCGCTGTCCGCGCTGACCACGTGGGTCGAGCACGGCAAGGCCCCGGCCACGCTGTCGGCCTCGGTCACGACCGCGAACGGCGCCGTCATCACCCGCGACCTGCACGCCTACAAATAGTCTACGCAGTATTGACGTAGCAGAGTGAATTTGTAGAGTATTAGACAGTCCGAGACGTGGAGGAAGAACGATGACCGAGGCCGCCGCGCAGGTGGAGTTCCGCACCGCACCGTCCCGCTATCGGCACTGGCGGCTCGCCTTCGACGGCCCGGTCGCCACGTTGACCATGGATGTGGACGAGCGCGGCGGCCTGGTCCCCGGCTACGAACTGAAGCTCAACTCCTACGACCTCGGCGTGGACATCGAGCTCTACGACGCCGTGCAGCGGCTGCGCTTCGAACATCCCGAGGTCCGCACGGTCGTCGTGACCGGCGGCAAGGAGAAGATGTTCTGCGCCGGGGCGAACATCCGGATGCTCGCGGCCTCCGCGCACGCGTGGAAGGTCAACTTCTGCAAGTTCACCAACGAGACGCGCAACGGCATGGAGGACGCGACCGAGCACTCCGGCCAGACGTACCTCGCCGCTGTGAACGGAACGGCGGCCGGCGGCGGCTACGAACTGGCGCTGGCCTGCGAGCACATCATGCTGGTCGACGACCGCTCCTCGGTGGTCTCGCTGCCGGAACTGCCGCTGCTCGGCGTGCTGCCGGGCACGGGCGGGCTCACGCGGGTGGTCGACAAGCGCCACGTGCGCCGCGACCTGGCCGACTATTTCTCCACCCGCTCCGACGGGATCGCGGGCGCGAAGGCGGTGCGTTGGCGGCTCGTCGACGAGACGGTCCCGCGGCCGAAGTGGGAGGCCACGGTCGCGCAACGTGCCACGGAGCTGGCCGCGCGCTCGAATCGGCCGACGGACGCGAGCGGCGTGGCGCTGACCGAGCTGGCGAAGTCCCGTGGCGCGGACGAGATCGGATACCGGTACGTCAGCGCGCGAATCGATCGAGCGCGCGGGGTCGCGGAGATCACCGTGCTGGGGCCGGAAACCGACGCGCCGTCGGACATCGCCGCCGTGCACGAGCAGGGCGCCGACTTCTGGACGCTGGCCGTGACCCGCGAGCTCGACGATCTGATCCTCGACCTGCGCGCGAACGAGAACGAGATCGGCACGTGGGTGCTGCGCACGAAAGGTGACTCGGGCAGAGTCCTGGCGTACGACGCGCTGCTGCTGGACAACGCGGACGACTGGCTGGCCAACGAGATCCGGCACTACCTCAAGCGGACCCTCAAGCGCCTCGACGTGACCAGCCGGAGCATCATCGCCCTGATCGAGCCGGGCAGTTGCTTCGCCGGTTCGCTGCTGGAGCTCGCGCTCGCCGCCGATCGGACGTACCAGCTGTTCGGCGTGTTCGAGGACGTCGATCCGAGCGCCGAGCCCGCCGCGATCGTGCTCGGTCCGATGAACGCGGGACCGCTCCCGATGGGCAACGGCCTGACCCGGCTCGCGACCCGCTTCTTCGGCGACGACGACGCGCTGGCCGCTGCGCAATCCGCCGAGGGCAAGCCGCTGCTCGCCGAGGAGGCCGACCGCCTCGGCCTGGTCACCTTCGCGCCCGACGACATCGACTGGGACGAGGAGGTCCGCATCGCCGTCGAGGAGCGCACCAGCTTCAGCCCGGACGCGCTGACCGGCCTGGAGGCGAACTACCGCTTCGCGGGTCCGGAGACGATGGAGACCAAGATCTTCGGTCGGCTCTCCGCCTGGCAGAACTGGATCTTCACCCGCCCGAACGCCTCCGGGGAGACCGGCGCCCTGCGCGCGTACGGCACCGGACGGCGCGCCGACTTCGACCGCAAGCGAGTGTGACCCCGATGACGATGACGGCCGACTACTCCGAGAAGATCCCGAACAACGTCGACCTGCACGAGGACCGCCGCCTGCAACGCGCCCTCGAATCCTGGCAGCCGAACTTTCTGTCCTGGTGGGACTCGATGGGCCCGACGCTGCCCACCGAGGACGTGTATCTGCGCACGGCGATCAACGTGGGCCGGGAGGGCTGGGCGCACTTCGGGCACGTGGCGATGCGCGACTACCGCTGGGGCATCTTCCTCGCCGAGCGCGACCCGGACCGGCGCGTCGGCTTCGGGCAGCACATGGGCGAACCGGCGTGGCAGCAGGTGCCCGGCGAGTACCGCGCGGACCTGCGGCGGCTGATCGTGATCCAGGGCGACACCGAGCCGGCGTCCGTCGAACAGCAGCGCAACCTCGGCGCGACCGCCCCGAGCCTCTACGACCTGCGCAACCTCTTCCAGGTCAACGTGGAGGAGGGCCGTCACCTGTGGGCGATGGTCTACCTGCTGCACGCGTACTTCGGCCGGGACGGGCGCGAGGAGGCCGAACTGCTGCTGCACCGCAACTCCGGCAGCGAGGACTCGCCGCGCATCCTCGGCGCCTTCAACGAGGAGACGCCGGACTGGCTGTCGTTCTTCATGTTCACCTACTTCACCGACCGCGACGGCAAGTACCAGCTCGGCACGCTCAAGGAGTCCGCCTTCGACCCGCTCTCGCGCACCTGCGAGTTCATGCTGAAGGAGGAGTCGCACCACATGTTCGTCGGCACCACCGGCATCGACCGCGTCGTCGAGCGCACGGCGCAACTGATGTGCGAGAACGACACCGACGAGGTCGTGGCGCACGGCGGGATCCCGCTGGACACGATCCAGAAGTACCTGAACTTCCACTACTCCGTCTCGCTCGACCTCTTCGGCTCGGAGACCTCGACGAACGTGGCGAACTATTTCACCGCGGGCATCAAGGGCCGCTGGGCGGAGGGCCGCCGCAAGGACGACCACAAGCTCACCGACGACGCGATCCTGGTGGACGCGGTCATCGACGGGAAGGTCGGCCAGTCGGAGGTCGCGGCGCTGGTCGGGCTCAACACGGACCTGCGCCGCGAGTACATCGACGACTGCCAGAACGGCGTGACCCGCTGGAACCGCATCCTGGAGACCGCGGGCCTGCCGCAACGGCTCCACCTGCCGAGCGTCGCGTTCAACCGCCAGGTCGGCGCGTTCGCCGGGATCGAGGTCACCCCGGACGGTGCCACGGTCTCGGCGGACGAGTGGGAACGCCGCAAGGGCGAGTGGCTGCCGACGGAGGTCGACAAGACGTACGTCCGATCCCTGATGCAGCCGGTGCACGAGCGCGGGAAGATCGCCGCGTGGATCGCCCCGCCGCGCCAGGGGATCAACGGAAAGCCGTTCGACTACGAATATGTTCACTTGGCCTAGCGCAAAGGTGCGCCCATGAACGAAGTATTCAACGCGTGCTCTTATCTCCTGGACCGGCATCTCGAGACCGGCGGCGGCGACCGGATAGCGCTGACGACCAGCGCGGGCGGGGATGTCACGTACCGGGCCTTGCACGAGCGCGTGGTGCGCACGGCAGCCGGGCTGCGGGCGAGCGGCCTGCAGCCCGAGCAGCGTGTGCTGATGTACATGGCAGACTCGCCGGAGTTCGTTACGGTCTTCCTCGCGGCGATGCGCATCGGCGCGATACCCGTGCCGGTCTCCACGATGCTGCACGCGGACGGTCTCGCCGACCTGCTGCGCGATTCGCATGCACGATTCCTGGCCGTGAGCGGCGAATTCTCGACGACGGCGGCGAAGGCGGTGGCTCAGGCGCAGTCGCCGGATCTGGTCGCCGTCCTCAGCGGAGACGCACTGACCACCCTCGCGCGGCACGAACCGCTGGACGCCCCCTACCCGACGACCGCCGACTCCCCCGCCTTCTGGCTCTACACCTCCGGCACCACCGGCACGCCGAAAGCCGCGATGCACCGGCACGGCTCGATCCGTGTGGTCTGCGAAACGTACGGAGAGCAGGTCCTCGGCATCCGGGCCGAGGACCGCTGCCTGTCTGCGGCGAAGGCGTTCTTCGCGTACGGACTGGGAAACTCGGTCCTCTTCCCACTGGCGGCCGGCGCGACCGCGATCCTCGAACCCGCCCCGTCCCGCCCGCAGACGCTCGTCGACCGGGCCCGCGAACTCGGCGCCACGCTGTTCTTCGCGGGCCCGACGTTCTTCGCGAACATGCTGCACACCGACCTGCCCGCCGACGCCCTCTCCGGCGTACGGCTGAGCGCATCGGCCGGCGAGCCGCTGCCGGAGGCCCTCTACCGACGCTGGACGCAGCACTTCGGCATCGACATCCTCGACGGCATCGGGATGACCGAGATGCTGCACATCTTCCTCTCCAACCGCGAGGGCGCCGTCCACCCCGGCACGACCGGCGTCGCAGTACCCGGATACGACCTGCGCATCCTGGACGACGAGGGCCACGAGGTCTCCCCCGGAACGCCGGGAACGCTCCACGTGCGCGGCGCCTCGATGGCCACGGGCTACTGGTCGCGCTACGCGGCCACGCAGCACGTCTTCCAGGGCGAATGGCTCTGCACCGGCGACACGTACGTGCAGGACGCGGAGGGCTACTACGCCTGCCTCGGACGCACCGGCGACATGATCAAGGCAAGCGGCATGTGGGTCGCCCCCGCCGAGGTCGAGACGCGCCTGCTGCAGCACCCTGCGATCGACCAGGCAGCCGTCGTGGCCACCGTGGACGCGGACGGCCTGGAGAAGCCCGTGGCCTACGTCGTCCTCGCGCCGAGCCGGTCGGTCCGGCCAGCCCAATCAGCCCAATCAGCCCTCGAGGACGAGCTCATCGAGTTCTGCCGCGAGGGCCTGCCGTCCTTCAAGCGCCCGCGCCGGGTCATCTTCCTCGACGCCCTGCCGACCACCGCGACCGGCAAGGTCCGCCGCGTCGAACTGCGTGCGGCGGCCGTCGGCCTCCTCGGAGAAACCCCGTGACCGTGGACTGTGATCTGCTCATCATCGGCGCCGGACCAGTGGGCCTGTACGCCGCGTACTACGCCGGATTCCGCGGCCTCACGACCGCCGTCGTCGACTCGCTGCCGGAGGTCGGCGGCCAGGTCACGGCGATGTACCCGGAGAAGCCGATCTACGACGTGGCCGGATTCCCCGCGGTCAAGGGCCGCGACCTCGTCTCCGGCCTGGCCGCCCAAGCCGAACGCTTCGCCCCCACATACCTGCTCGGCGAACGCGCGGAATCCCTCGCCCGGGACGCCGACGGCGAAATCTCCATCACGACGCACACGGGCACGGAGATCCACTGCCGCGCCATCGTCGTCAGCGGCGGCATCGGCACCTTCACGCCGCGTCCGCTCCCGGCCGGCGAGACGTGGCTCGGGCGCGGCCTGTCCTACTTCGTACCCTCACTCGCCGCGCACGCGGATCAGGACGTCGTCGTGGTCGGGGGCGGGGACAGCGCGTGCGACTGGGCACTGAGCCTGGAGCCGATCGCGCGCTCGGTCACGCTCGTGCACCGACGTGCCGCATTCCGCGCGCACGAACACAGCGTGGCCCAACTCCGTTCGTCCAGCGTCGAGATCATCACCGACGCCGAGGTCACCGGCATTCACGGCGAGCAGCACGTGGAGTTCGTGGACGTGACCGGTCCAGGTGGAACGGCACGTCGTCCCGCCAAGGCCGTGATCGCAGCCCTCGGATTCACCGCGAACCTCGGCCCGATCCGGAGTTGGGGCATCGAGGTCGTCGCGAACCGCTACCTCCCCGTGGACACGACGATGGCGACACGCGGCGTGCCCGGCGTCTTCGCGGCCGGGGACATCACCGACTACCCCGGCAAGGTGCGGCTCATCTCGGTCGGCTTCGGCGAGGCGGCGACCGCGGTCAACAACGCCGCCGTGCTGATCCGGCCCGACGAGGCGCTCTTCCCCGGCCACTCGTCGGACGCCGCGCCCGCCGCCGCCCTCGTCTGAAAGGAGAACCGCCGCCATGCCGTACGTCATCGCCGCGGCCTGCATCGATGTCATGGACCGCTCGTGCATCGAGGAGTGCCCCGTGGACTGCATCTACGAGGGCGAACGCAAGCTGTACATCAACCCCGTCGAGTGCATCGACTGCGGCGCCTGCGAACCGGCGTGCCCCGTCTCGGCGATCACCCAGGACCGACGCGTGCCTGCCGAGCAGCGCGAATTCGTGGCCGACAACGCCCGCTTCTTCGCCCAGCCGCTGCCCGGACGTGACGCGCCGCTCGGACCGGCCGGCGGCGCGAACGTCGTCGGCCCACTCGGCGTGGACACCGACTTCGTCGCCGAATACCAAGCTACGTCCAGTGCCGAGACCGAGGCCGCGTGATGCTCGACGGCAGGATGCTGATCGACGTCCACCTGCACGCCGCGCGGCTGCCCACCCTGAAACCGGCGTGGCGCGCGTGGGCCGAGCAGTTCGGCGACCGCGAGCTGCTCGCGAGGCTCTACGACGAGTCCGGCACGCTGCGGCCCGACGAATTCGACACGTATCTCGCGGACGAGGGCGTGGACGTCGCGCTGCTGCTGAGCGAGTACAGCCCCAAGGCCACCGGAATCCAGCCGATCGAGGACCTGCTGCCCGCCGTGGAACACAACCCGGCGCGCATCCGGCCGATCGCGAACATCAACCCGCACTACCACTACCCCGTCGACGAGGAGCTGCGCCGCCAGCTCGACCTGGGCGCCGTCGCCTGCAAGATCCACCCCGTGCACGCGGGCGTCGCCGCGAACGACCGCAGCCTCTATCCCGCATACGAGGTCTGCCAGGCGGCCGGAATCCCGCTCGTCGTGCACTGCGGCACCAGCTCCTTCCCCGGCTCGGCCAACAAGTACGCCGACCCCGTCCTCCTCGACGACGTCCTGCGCGACTTCAGAACCCTGAACATCGCCCTGGCCCACGGCGGCCGCGGCTGGTGGTACGACGCCGCCGCCTTCCTGGCCCTGTCCAACGACCGCGTCTGGCTCGAACTCTCCGGCCTCCCGCCCACGCGCCTGAAGTCCTACTACGCCCGCCACGACTGGCCCCGCCTCACCCGCAGGATGATCTTCGGCACGGACTGGCCCGGCGTCCCCGGCATAGCCAAGAACGCCCGCGCCGTCGCCGCCCTCTGCCCGGACGAGGAGACCGCGGCCCTGGTCCTGGCAGGCAACGCGGTCCACGTCTACAACCTGAAGGTCGGGGCGGAGTAGGCGGGGTGCGGTCGGTGCGCCCTATCGGCTGCGGCTTCGGCCTCAGCTTCGGCTGCGGCCCAGCAGCGCCATGACCTCGTCGAGACGTTGGCGCGCCCACTGGTAGGGGCCGGGGTCGGTGTGGCCGCGGTAGACGGTCTCGATCACCATGACGAGCATCAGGTGCAGGCAGTAGAGGCGGCGGCGGACGGTTTCGGGCTCGGTCAGTGCGGGCCGGCCGTAGCCGCGCATGAAGTGGACGGGGTCGCCGAAGGCGTCGGGGAGTTGGGTGCCCGCGAAGCCGACCTCGATGAGCGGGTCGCCGAAGAAGGCGCGCTCGTGGTCGATGACGCAGGCGATCTCCCCGTCGCGGACCAGGACGTTGCCGTCCCAGAGGTCCCACTCCACGAGGCGCGGCTCGGTCACCTCGTCCAGGCTCGCGGCGTGCTCGGCGAGGACGTCGCGCACGGTGTCGTAGTCCCAGCCCAGATCGACGTTTCGCCGTTCGCCGTCCACGAGCACGTCCTCGACGATGCCGGTGAACACGCGTCGCCACGAGTCGTCGCCGGGGCCGGTGAGCGGGCCGAACGCCGTGCCGCGGACGGAGTTGATCTGCCGGTTGAGCCCGCCGACCTGCGCCTTGTACGCGGCGCGTTCCTCCGGCGGGAGGTCGGGGCCGATGACGCCGAGATTCTCCCCCGCGACGAACGGCATGAAGAACCAGTCGGCGTCGCAGAGTTCGTGGCTGCTGTCGGCGAAGTCGACGCGAGGCAGCGGCACGGTCGTGTGCTTGCCGATCAGGTTCAGCGCCGCGAGTTCGATCTGCATCGCGCCGCGCTCGTAGGTCATCACCTCGACCTCGGGCGGCGGCGCGATCTTCAGCACGGCCTCGTACCCGTCGCGCAGCCGGACGCGGTAGGCGACGTTGAACCAGCCGTGCCCCAGTTCGCTGAACCAGTTTTCGCCATCGGGCGCGCGGTCATCACCGTACGCCCGCGCGATCATGGCCCGCAGAACCTCCGGCGCCTGCCGGTATTTCGTGATGCTCTCCATACCCTCACCCCTCCCCCGCCAGCTCCGTCCACCGGCTCAGCGCCGTGGCGTGCCACTGCAGGTGCAGGTCGTCGAAGACGTTGGCGGCGCGCAGGCCGATCCAGTGCGGCGGGAGCAGGTCCATCGGGAGCTGGGGGTCGAGGCGGGGGAAGCGGCGCCATTCGTCGACGAGGCGGATCTGGGCGAAGAGGATTTCGTCCGGAGTCGTGGGGCGCAGGCCGGCGAAGGCCGCGACGAACTCCTCGTAGGCGTCGGCGAGTTCGCCGAGGTGCCACGCCTGCTCGACCATGTCGCGCTCGTTGCCCACCGCGGCGAAGGGGCCGCTGAAGGAGAAGGCCGCGGCGTCCAGGCCCAGTTCGGTGACGACGTGCTTGGCCTCGGCCTCGCGGCCCGGGTGCGGGCTGATCCAGACGCCGGGGGCCGGGCTGCCGAGTCCGGCCCAGGTCAGGCCGTTGCGCAGGCGGTGGCGCAGGTCGCGCTGGGACTCGGGGACGCTGACGAGCAGCACCAGCCAGCGGCCGTCCCAGGACTCGCGCTCGCGGCCGAAGGAGTAGATCCGCTCGGCGCCCTCGGTCAGCAGGGTCCTGCCGTGCTCGGTCACGTTCCAGCGCACGCGGCGGCCGACCCGCTCGGCGGTGATCCAGCCGTCGGCGCCCATCCGGTTCAGCGCCTGGCGCGCGGCCTTCTCCTCGACGCCCAGGCCGGTCGTCAGCACGTACAGCAGCGCCGAGGTCCACACGGCCGCGCCGGACGGACGCACGTATTCGCCGAAGACCGTCAGTAGGATGGACCGTGCGCTCCGTGCCCCGGTCTGCTGCCTGCGGGTGAAGGACGGCACCGCGATGTCCGGAAGGCCCTCGTCGTCCGCCGTCATGGAGCGGATTCTACCGGAGACGCGGGAAGTCTCCCGGAGTGTTGTCATCATGGTTACACTCGGCGGGTGGTCGTCCCTGGTCTGGTCAGAACGGAGTGCTGGTGAATCGTCCTCGGCCGCGCTGGGCGCCCGACTCGGTGGACATCGAGCGGCCGTCCGCCGCACGCATGTACGACTACTTCCTGGGCGGCTCGCACAACTTCCTGGCCGACCGGCGGCTCGCGGAGGAGTACCTGCGCGTGCTGCCGGAGATGCCGGTGATCGCGCAGGCGCAGCGCGGGGTGCTGCACCGGGCGGTGCGGTTCATGGTCGAGTCCGGCATCGACCAGTTCCTCGACCTGGGCTCCGGGATGCCGACGACGGGCAACGTGCACGAGATCGCGCAGGCGCTGAACCCCGATGTGCGGACCGTGTACGTGGACGTCGATCCGGTGGCGGTGGCGCACGGCCGGGCCCTGCTGCGCGATGACGTGGGGAACACCGGCGTCGTGCACGCGGACCTGCGCGACCCGGGCTACGTGCTGTCCCAGCCGGAGGTCGGCGAGCTGCTGGACCTGTCGCGCCCGGTCGGCGTGCTGATGATCGCGGTGCTGCACTTCGTGGGCGACGGCGACGACCCGGTCGGCGTGGTCGGCACGTACCGGGACGCCACGGTGCCGGGCTCGTTCCTGGCGCTCACGCACGCGACCAGCGACTACCGGCCGTCGATGGCGAAAGACGCCGAAGAGGTCTACCGGCGGGCCAGCCATCAGATCCACTACCGGACGAAGCGGGAGATCGGCGCGCTGCTCGCCGGATACGAACTCGTCGAGCCGGGTCTCGTCGACTTGATCAAGTGGCGCCCGGAGCCGGATGCGGGGCCTGATCCGCTCGGCGGCGACGTGACCCGGTACTCGGGGTACGCGGCGGTCGGCCGCAAGTCGTAGCGGCAGGTGGGCGGCGCCCCGCCCACCTGCCGCCCACGACTACTTCGCGACGGTGCGGTCGCGCTTGATGGTGAGTTTGCCGTTCTTGATCTGAGCCAGCCGGGGGACGCGCCGGGCCAGTTCGGAGTCGTGCGTCACCATGATCACCGTGAGGCCTCGTTCCTGCCAGAGGCGTTCGAGCAGGCCGAAGATGTCGTCGCGGGTGTCCTCGTCGAGGTTGCCGGTCGGCTCGTCGGCGAGGATCACCTTCGGTTCCTTCACCAGCGCCCGCGCGATCGCGACACGCTGCTGCTGACCACCGGAAAGCTCGGTCTGCAGGTGGTGCAGCCGCTCGCCCAGGCCGACTTCCTCGAGGGCCTTGGCGGCACGTTCGCGACGGTCGGCCTTGGCGATCCCGAGCGGCACGAGCGCGGTCTCGACGTTCTCCTGCGCCGTCAGCGTCGGAATCAGGTTGAAGCCCTGGAAGATGTAGCCGAAGTTCTGCGCGCGCAGCTTCGTCAGCTGCATCTCGCCCATCTTCGCGAGCTCCTGGCCGTCGAACTGCAGCGAACCATCGGTCGGACGGTCCAGGCCGCCGAGCAGCTGGAGCAGCGTCGACTTGCCGTGACCGGTCGGGCCCTGGATCGCGAGCATGTCGTTATCCGGGATCTCGACGTCCACACCCTGCAGCGCGTGGACCTTCTCGCCCTTCTTCTTGCCCTGGTAAACCTTCGTCAGACCACTGATCTCATACATCGATCTCTCCTTTCACGCGACCTTGGCGAGGGCATCAGCAGGACGCAACGACGACGCACGCCACCCGCCCAGACCACCGGCGATCAGACCACCGAGCACGGCCAGGCCGACCGCGAGCAGCAGGATCTTGACATCGACGGGGGCAGTGAGGTGCACGACCACGTCGCTGGCGCCGTTGCGTCCGGCGAAACCACCGCCGCCACCGCCTCCGCCGCCCTGGAAGCCGCCGCCCGCGGTGTTGCTGGCGCTGCTGGTGGCGGTGGACGCGGTGAGCGTGGGGGCCACCTTGTCGATGGCGAACGCTCCGGCGAAGCCGAGACCGATGCCGACGAGGCCGCCGACCAGACCGGTCACGATCGACTCGCCGAGCACCTGGCGCACGACGCGACTCGACGTCCAGCCGATCGCCTTCAGCGTGCCGAACTCACGAGTACGACGACCCACCGCCGACATCGTGAACAGCGCCGCGACCAGGAACGCCGCGAGCAGCACACCGATAGACAGCCACTTGCCGAGGTTGTTCATCAGGGACGCGGTCGAGGAGAGGGAGCCGCTGACGGAGTTGGCGAGCTGCGCGGACGTGGAGACCGTCGAGCCGGAGGCGGTCTTGGAGATCGCGCTGGCCACGGAGGTGATCTGCGTGCTGCTGGCCGCCTTCACGTAGATCGTGGTGACCTTGCCCGTGTCGCTGGAGATCTTCTGCGCCTCGGTCAGCGGGAGGAAGTAGTCCTCGCTCGACGAGGTGGTCACGATGCCGACGACCTTGAAGCTGGTGCCGCCGAGCTTCTCCGTGGCGCCGACCTTGATGTTCTGCTGCGTCGCGTAGCTGGAGTTGATCACGGCGACCGCGGAACTCGCGTCGCTCGCGGCCAGCTGGCGGCCGGAGGAGAGGGTCACCGAGGACATCGGGCCGATCGTCATGTCACTGACGTCCACGCCCTGCATCGTCGTCTGGTTGAAGCTGAAGTTCCCGGACGGCGGACCGGCCCGGAAGCTGCCCCCGGAACCGCTGCCGCTGCCGCCGCCGCGCCCGGTGCCGCCGGTGGGCTGTGTCCCGGGCGACTGGGTGAAGGACTGCGTCAGCGAGCCGCTGACATTGAAGTCGACCAGCGAGATGCTGCCGACCGCGCCGGAGACCCCGGACAGCGCCTTGATCTTCGTCAGCGTGGTGGTGGCGAGCGTGCCGGTGCCGGGGGCGACCCGGGCGGTGTCCTGCGAGGTGCTGGTGGTCTTGGTGCCCGTCGTCGTCTGCGTCTGGCCGGTGATGCCGAAGGACTGCGGGCCGCCGGTGCCGCGCGCCGCGGTCTGCGTCACGGTGATGTCGGTGCCCACGCCGTACAGCGACTTGAGCACGTCGTTCTGGGCCACCTTGACGCCGGAGGACGCCGCGCTGACCGCGATCGTCAGTCCGATGCCAAGCGCCAGGCCGAGCGCGATGACGAGGGCTTGGCGACTGCGCCTGCGCAGCTCCCGGCCCAGATAGGTGAAGAACATCTCTATGGCCCCTGATGAGTAGGTCGAGGACATACGTTTACGACCTAGGAATGTGGACCCGACGCCTTCGCGCGGAGTTAAGCCCCAATGAGAATGGGATGAGTGCCGCCGCCGCGATATGATTCTTGGCTTAATTTAAGGCGGAAAAGGACTGGGGAGCGGGCCTTCGGCGGCGGCTCCGGGGCCGGGCGGCGCTCCGCTATGCTGGCCGGATCCTGGCGCGCGGTGGAGCGCGGCGACGGGTGGGGGAGGTTCACATGTCTAATACGGAGCAGGACCCGGTCGCGGCGGCGCGCGCGGAACTCGCCGAGGCCGAGGGGGTGTTCGGGCCCGGTCATCCGCACGTGACGAAGGTGCGGATCAAGCTGGCCGAGGCGCTGAACTCGGCCGGCCGGCACGCCGAGGAGCTGCCGGTGCGCGAGCGCGTGCTCGCCGACATGATGGCGGAGCACGGGGCGGACCACAACGACACCGCCGTGGCCGCGCACAACTACGGGTACTGTCTTTATGCGAACGACCGGCCGGATGAGGGAATCACCTACATCGAACGCTCCCGCCGCGATATCGCCCCCTTCGTGAAACCGCAGGGGCCCGCGATGTTCTTCCTGTGCCGAAATCTGGCGACGGTGTACCAGGCCGCGAAGCGCACCGGCGACGCGATCGCGCTGCTGGAGGAGATCACCGACGAGCAGCGGGATCTGACGGTCGTGGACGAGGGCGCGCTGCGCCGGGTGCGGGTCAAGCTCACCGAGCTGTACCGCGACGTCACCGGCGCGGGCGCCGAAACGGCCCGGGCCAAGGGCGAGGCGCTCTGGCAGCTGACCATCCGGGAAGAGGAGAAGAGCGCGGGGGCGGACGATCCGCAGACCCTGCGCGACCTCAACCTGTACGCGGTCTGGTACGCGAAGACGGGCCAGCAACGCAAGGCCCTGCCGCTCTATCAGCGGGTTCTCGCCGCGCGGGAGCGGGTGCTCGGCCGGGAGGACGAGGAGACGCTGCTCTCCCGCAGCAACCTGGCGATCTGCCACGCGGCGCTCGGCGACCGGGAGTCGGCGGTCCGGCTGTTCGAGCCGCTGTACGAGCAGCGCGTGCGCATCCTCGGCCCCGAGCACGAGGACACCCTCGACACGCTCGACCGGCTGGCCGTGAACCTCTACCACCGCTCCCGCTATCAGGAGGCTGTGAAGTGCTTCGAGCGCCTCGTCGAGGTGCGCGAGAAGCTCGGCGGCCCGGACGACCGCGAGCACGCCACATACGAGCACTGGCTCGGCTGGTCGCACTACCACGCGGGCTACTACGGCCCGGCCATCACCGCGCTCCAATCCTGCCTCATCGACCGTGAGCGAATACTCGGCCCCGACCACGTCGACACACTCTCAGCGCGCCACGACGTAGGCGACTTCTTCCAGGCCCGGCAGGACTACGACGAGGCGATCCCGCTGCTGGAGCGCACGCTCGCCGACCGTGAGCGGATCCTCGGCACCGGTCACACCGACACCGTGAAGACGCGTTCGGTGCTGGCGAAAGCCCTCAGTGGCGCAGACCGGGACGACGAATGCGCGGACCGCCGCCGGGAGAACGTAGCGGCCCTCACTCGCGAGCACGGCGCCGACGCCCTCGAGACCATCAAAGCCCTGCTCTACCTCGGCTACGCGGAGAAGGACGCCTACCGCTGCGACGAAGCTGCCGAGGCGTACACACGTGCCCTCGCGGCCGGTGAGCGCGTGCTCGGCCCCGAACACGCCGACACCGTCGAGGCACGCCGCTGCCTCGCCTACCGGCACATGTGGGCCGGCCGCTACACCCAGGCGATTCCGCTGTTCGAACGCGTCCTGGACAACTTCCGCCGCAACCACGGCGACGAGAGCGGCAAGGCGCTGGACATCCGCTGGTCGCTGGCCCGCTGCCACGACGGATCAGGCCGCTGTGACCAGGCGCTCGCGGAATACGCCGACATTCTCGCCGTCGCGCAGCGCACGCAGGCCGAGGACGATCTCATCAGCCTGACCCTCGGCACGGACCTCGCGCAGACCCCGCCCGACGCGTGGCGCAACCGCGTGCCGCTGAGCGGGCACCGGCTCTGGCAGGTCGCGCTGGGCACGGTCATCGTCGCGGAGGTCGCCGACCAGGGCCACCCGCTCGACACGCTGTACGGCAGCCGGTGGCTCGACGGCCGCAACACCGCGAACTCGGTGAGCCGCTGGTGGGGCATCACGTCCCGGCAGGAGATGCTCGACGCCCTCGACCGGCTCGCGACCGTCGGCCAGCGTGCCAGGTACGCGGCCGACCTGGGCCACGAGCCGCTGGCCTGGGACATGGCCCGATACGTCAACAACGTCCGGGACGCGGCCACCGTCGGCTGGATCAGTGAATCAGAGTCCTGGGAACTTCTGGATAGGATCTCCGCGATGACCGCGCAGACCTACGACTCCTGGGCCGCCTTCGTCGGCGACTACCTGGCCGGACGCCAGCTCTGGCTCGGCGAGGACCCGTCCGGCTGGCCGCTCCAGCACCGCCGCAAGGTCGAGGCCGTGCAGCGCCTGCTCGACCCGGCGAACGCGGACAGCGTGTTCAACCGCGCGCCCTGGGGCGTCTGATGGCGACGGACGACACCCCGATCCTCGACGTCTACGCGTACCCCGAGCCCTGGCGCGTCCCCAACGGCACGATCGAGAAGATCACCAAGCGCGCCAAGGCCCTGATGAACGACCCGCGCGCGGACGGTCGGCCGGAGGTCGTGCGCGACGAACTCGCCCGGATCCTCGACTACCTGCTGGGCATCGGCGCCGTACGCAGCGGCTCCCGCGTGGACATCGAGAAGGAGATCCTCGGCGCGTTCCACGACCCGCCGCGCACCCCCAAGCGCGAGCCCGCCACGTGGGGCGTGGCCTGCACCGAATGGCGTCCGCCGCACAACTTCGACCTGTACGCGCCCGAGTGGTACCTCAAGCACCGGCAGGACGCGATCAAGCTCGCCGAGGACTGCGTACGCGTCTTCGAACCCTTGGTCCCGGTCCGCGACCGACTCAAGGCCCTCCTCAGCCTCTACGCCACCCCCGCGACCGACCACACGGTCTTCCCGAAAGACCAACGCGAAGCCTGGGCCGCCGCGGCCGACGACAAGACCGTACAAGTCCTCCCCGAACTAGCCGGACCGATCAGCCACCTGGGCTGGGTCGCCGACGGTCTGGTCGCAGCACACGAATACCTCCGCAACTCCGTCCCGGAGGCACCCGAGGCCCCCATCGCCGGGCTCTCCGGCCTCCTCCAGGCGCTCGGCCACGACACTCCCCCCGTCGAACTCACAGCCGCCTTCGGCGACCGCACGTCCGTAGTCCTCACCCTGTGCGAAGTGGCCAGCGCCGCCCAGTGGACCAGGCAGACGCGCTCATGGCTCGCCCGCGCGGTAGCCGCAGGCCACGTCGAGGCGGCCCGCACGTGGGTGGACATGGCCGTCCGCTTCGTCTGCGCCGTCAAGGGCCTGCCGAACGACCCCGTGGACGTCGACGACTACGTGGTGCAGGTAGGCGGCTTCACCTTCGACCGCGTCCGCCTGACCCAGACCCGCCGCGCGACCGAGAACCCCATCGCGGCAAGGCTCGCCCAAAAGAACCGCACCCCCGGCCCCGGTTCCGCGGACGCCGCGAAGCCGGCTCCCACCACGGCCTCCGAACTCGAGTCCTCCCTGATCGGCCAAGAAGAAGCGGTCGCGGCCCTACGCTCGATAGCCACCCGAGAGGCCGGTCAACTCAGCGTCCTGATCACCGGCCCGGACGGCACCGGCAAGCACGACCTAGCGCTGGAACTGGCCCGCCTCATGCGCACGCGCGGGATCAAGGAAGCCCCGCTCTGGGTATCCGACGCCATGTTCGCGCGCCAGGCCGACGCCGTCTCGACCTTCCACAAGCTGGCACGCGAATGCGTCGGCGAGCGGCTACTGATGATCGAGAACCTCGACCTCATCGCCATCGACCCCCAAAACGGCGGCAGCCTGGCCGAAGAGCTGCACCGCCTCATCGACGTATACGAGGGCTTGCACGTAGTCGCGCTCACCGAGCAGGGCGGCGAAGACCAACTCCGCCGCGTGAACCCAGCCATCATGCAGCGCTTCGAGCTGATCCACACCCGCCCTTTCGACGAGCACGGATACGCCGAACTCTTCACCCGCGCCGTCCAAGAACGCGGCGCCACGGTCACCAGGCCCGCAGCCGTAGCCGCGGGCGATCTCCTGGCCCGCACGGCCCCCTACCGGAACCTACGCAACGCCCGACTAGCCCACCGCCTAGCCGAAACAGTCCTCGACCACCTCACTCCTACTGACAGTCTCGTAGTCCGCAAGGCCGACATCCCCTCCCCCGGCACCTTCCTCGCCGACGCCAACTCCGGCGACCCGCTCGCCGAGCTCCGCGCGATGATCGGCATCGACGAGGTCAAGGACGAGGTCGACCTCTGGCTAGCCCAATCCGCGGCGGCCAAGCGGCGGCGCGAGCACGGCATCGTGGTCCCGGATCCGGTGCGCCACCTCGTGCTCACCGGCAATCCCGGCACCGGGAAGACACAGGTCGCACGGCTGGTCGCGCAGATCTGCAAGAACCTCGGCGTGCTCTCGTCCGGCCATCTGGTCGAGGTCTCCCGCGTAGACCTGGTCGCCGACTACGTGGGGCAGACCGCCGCGAAGACGAGACGCAAGATCAACGAGGCGATCGGCGGCGTGCTGTTCATCGACGAGGCGTACGCGCTCGTCGGCGGCACCGGCAACGACTACGGCCCCGAGGCGATCAGTGAGCTGATTCGGCACATGGAGGACTCGCGCGACGAGCTGATCGTCATCGTCGCGGGCTACGAGTCGGAGATGCACCAGTTCCTCGCCGCCAACCCCGGCCTGGCCTCACGTTTCCCCACGACTCTCCGGCTGCCCGACTACACCGACGACCAGCTCCTGGAGATCCTCGCCGCCCAAGCCCGATCCGCCGGTCTCACCCTCGGCCCCGGCGTACGCGAGAAGGTCGGCGGCCTGCTGCTCAAGCAGTCGCGCGGAAGATCCTTCGGCAACGCCCGCCTGATGCGCAACGTGCTGGACCGCGCGATGGCCCGTCAGGTCCGCCGCCTCTCCCTGGTCGACTCCGCCCCCGCCCCCGAAGCCGGACTCCTACTCACCGAAGACTTCCCGGACACGCTCAGCGGCCGCGTCCGCACGAACCCGCCCGGCGACCCGCTCAAGCACCTGGAAGCGATGGTCGGCCTAGCGGACATCAAGCAGGAAGTAAGAATGCTGGCCGCGGGCGTCAAGGCCGAGGCGCTACGCCGCGAGGCCGGTCTCCCGGTCACCGCCCCAGCCCGGCACATGGTCTTCACCGGCAACCCGGGCACCGGCAAGACCGTAGTCGCCCGCACAATCGCCGAGGTCTACGCGCAACTGGGCCTGCTCTCCTCGGGCCACCTGGTCGAAGCATCCCGTGCCGACCTGGTAGCCGGCTACGTAGGCCAGACCGCCGCGAAGGTCGCGGGCATAGTCCGCCAAGCGCTAGGCGGAGTCCTCTTCATCGACGAGGCGTACGCGCTCACCCCGAGCGCCCCGTGGGACTACGGCCAAGAAGCCATAGCCACGCTCCTGAAGCTGATGGAGGACAACCGCGGCGACCTGATCGTCATCGTCGCCGGATACGAGAACGAGATGGCCGGCTTCCTGGCCAGCAACCCCGGCCTGGCCTCCCGCTTCCCCCTGCACCTGGCCTTCCCCGACTACCCGGACGCCGAACTGGCCGAGATCTTCGCCGTCATGGCCGAACAAGCCGGCCTCACCCTGGACGACGACGTCCGCCCGCTGCTCCGAGACCTCCTGCACCCCGTCCCCCGCGACTCCTCCTTCGGCAACGCCCGCCTGATCCGCAACACCCTGGAACGCACCATCGCCCGCCAGGCCCTGCGCATCACCGACCCCGCCTTCGACGGCGACGTGGCCCTTCTGCAAACCGAAGACCTCCCCGACCACCTGGCCGCAGACCACAGCCTCCTACCCGGCATGTACCTATAAGCGACCCGCGCATCCCATCCGGGGTGCGCGGGTCTTCGGTGCTCTGGTTCTACGAGTGCTGGAGGACGTAATTGACCTCGGGGCCTGCTGTCTTGGCACCGAAGTTGGAGTCGACCACCACGGCGGCGATCGCCAGGTCCTTACTCGGGTCGAAGACGATCATCCAGCCGTTGGGGTAGTGGTCCTTGTTGGCGTCGGCCTCGGCGGTGCCGGTCTTGCCGTAGACGCCGGAACCGAAGCCCACGGCGTCGGCGGTGCCGCTGGTGACGACTTCGCGCATCACGGACCAGAGCTGGGACTTGACCGAGGACGGGAGCGAGGTGGCGCTCGCCATGTCGGTCAGGCCGGAGACCAGGTACGGCTGGTGGAAGCTGCCGGTGTCGACGGTGGCCGCCACCGAAGCCATGGTCAGGGGGTTCGCCTCGATCTCGCCCTGGCCGTAGAGTTCCTCGGCCAGTTCGGAGCCGCTCTGGTGGCTCGGCATCGAGAAGTACGTGCCCTGCGAGCCGAGGCCGATGTCCCAGGACTTGTTCAGCCCGTAGTACGTGGACGCGGCGCCCGCGAGCTTGCCGCCCGCCTCCTGCTGCCACCACTGGGTGAAGGCGTTGTTGCAGGACTGGGCGAAGTCGGTGCTGAACGGGGTGGTGTTCGGCTCGAAGTCCTCGGTGCCCGCCGAGCTGTTCGCGCTCGACGTGCTGTTGTGGATCTTGACGCCCTGCACGGTCTCGACCAGCGGGCAGCCGACCTTGGTGTTGATGCCCTGCGGCAGCTCACCGTCGACGAGCAGGGCGGTCGTGCTGACCACCTTGAACGACGAGCCGGGGGCGAGCGTGCCGGTGAGGGCCACGTCGCTGTAGCCGGAACTGTTGGCCACGGCCAGGATCGCGCCGGTGGACGGCCGCAGCACGACCATCGCGCTGCGCGGCAGCTCACCGACGGCGCTGGTGGCCAGGCTCTCCATGCCCGGGTCGATCGTGGTCTTGACGGTCTGCGTGCTGACCGCCTTGGAGAGCACCTGCTTCGAGCCGTCCACGACCTTGCCGGACGAGTCCTCGAACACGATCTCCAGGCCCGCCGTGCCCTGCGCGGACTTCGTGTTCTGCTTCATTATCGCCGCGACGTCCTGCAGCGCGGACTGCGAGCTCGACGACAGGTCGTTGCCCGACGCGTCGGTCACCTTCGCGGCGCCCGGGTGGACCGCCACCGCGACCGGGTGGGTCGAGGAGGTCAGGTTCGGGGCGACGAGGCTCGGATCCCACTTGATCCACCAGCCGCCGTCCTTCTTGTACGCGGTCAGCTTGGACGAGTAGGTCCACGTGCCGCTCGCGTACGTCGCCTTGTTCGTGCTCGAACCGCCCGTGGTGGTGTTGGCGGCGACCTGGAACGTGACGACGCCGTCGGCGGTCGAGCCCTGCGGCGTGATCTTGAGGCCGGCGAGGTTCAGCCCGGTGCCGTACGAGCTGAGGACGGTCTGCGCCTCCGACGGGTTGTCCGTGTACGAGGCGGCCTGCTTGAAGTTCCCGCTCTCCCAAGCGGTCAGGAACACCTGCGCCGTCTGCGCCGCGGCGGCGGCCGGGGCGGTCGCGGTCGGCTGGAAGCCGCTCGGCGACGGCGAGGCCGAGGCGCTGCGCGTGCCCCCGCCCGCGCTCACGTTGGTGCTCGGCGCGGCACTGCCGTTCTGGCTCATGATCAGCACCGTGGCCAGGCCGATGATGCCCACCACGCCGATCCCGCCGGCCACCGCCAGTTTCGTGCGCGGCCGCCGCGGCTCACCGGCGGCCGGGTCGAAGGGACCCCCGGGACCGCCGATCGACGCCTCGGGAAGCGCGCTGAACGGGCCGGACGGGCCGGACGAGCTGGATTGGCCGAACGCGCCGGACCCGCCGAAGGGGCCGGATGAGCCGGGGGCGGGCTGCTGCCAGGCGGTGGTCGGCTGGCCAGATGCGGGCATCGACTGCTGCGGCGGCTGCGGCCAGACGGTCGTCGGCTGGTCAGACGCGGGCGCGGACTGCTGCTGCTGCGGCCAGACGGTGGTCGGCTGGTCAGATGCGGGCATCGACTGCTGCTGCTGCTGCTGCGGCCAGACGGTCGTCGGCTGGTCGGACGCGGGCGTCGACTGCTGCTGCGGCTGGGGCCAGACGGTCGTCGGCTGGTCGGACGCGGGCGTCGACTGCTGCTGCCACGCCGGGTTCTCGGTCGGCTGCTGCGGCGGCTGCGGCTGCCAACTGGAATCGTCGGTCGGCGCGGCGGGCTGCCAGTTGTTCGGCGGCTGCTGCTGGCCGTTGTGCCGGCCGTCCGGCTCGGTGCCGGAATTCTCGTAGCTCACCATGGAGCCCCCTCCTTGTTTCTTCCCTCGGCGGGTAAAGACGTATTCAAGCGCTGGAACGTTGCGTCGGATCGGGGTGTCCGGGCAACCTTTTCCCGGGGCGGGCGCATCGAGGGGATATGGAAGAAGACGAGGGGGCGTTCGCCGAGTACGCGGCGGGTGCGTTGGCGCGCTTGCGGCGGGTCGCGTACCTGCTGTGCCAGGACTGGCATCGCGCGGACGACCTGACGCAGACCGCGCTCACGCGGCTCTACGTGCATTGGCGGCGGGCCAACGCCGCCGACAATCTGGACGCCTACGTCGGGGCGATCCTGCTGAACGCGTACCTGTCCGAGCAGCGCACGTCCTGGTGGAAGCGCACCCACGTGCGGTCCGAGCCCGAGGAGCTGCTGCCTCCGGTGGCCGAGGACGAGTCGCGGGTGGAGGACGTGCTGGACCTGCGGGCGGCGTTGCGCACGCTCGCGCCGCGTCGTCGCGCCGTGGTCGTGCTGCGCTACTACTGCGACTACTCGGTCGAGCAGACCGCGCAGATGCTGGGCTGTTCCACGGGGACGGTGAAGAGCCAGACCTCGCGGGCGCTCGATCAGCTTCGGGACGTGCTCGGCTCGGCGGCTTCGGGGGAACTGGGGGTTCCGGGGGCTCAGGAGGCGCAGGGTGCCTCACGAAATTCGCAGGCTCTGCAGTTTCCGCAGACCTCGAGCGTGCCCGGGAGGACGCAGTGAACGAGCAGCACACCGCTCTGTGGGAGCGTCGCCTCGGTGACGGGCTGAACGCGATCGTCGAGGAGGAGGCGCCGGCCGCGACCGTGACCATGGCGGAGGTGATTCGGGCCGGGCGGTTGCGGGCCCGGCAGCGGCGGCACCGTACGGCGTTCACCTTGTGCGCGGTGTTGGTGGTGGCGGTGGCGCTGACCGCGGGGGTATTGGTCGTCTCGGGGCACCTCGGGAACGACACCAGTCCGCCCGCGCACGATGGCACTCCGAGCGGGGCGGTGACCGCGTCGATCGGCACGAGTACCGATCCGGTCGCGCCGACGATCGCCTTCGGCTGGCTGCCGTCCTACCTCAACGGCGAATACGAGGTCTTTCAGGACGCGACGGGACCGGACTACACGGAGAAGGTCGTGCCGGGGACCGGGCTGCCGCCGTTCGTCGGGCCGGGTGGTTCGACCGTGCAGATCTGGGCGCCGGGGGACGTGATCCTCACCGCGGTCGCGGCGGAACCGGGTCCGAGCGTGGATCCCGCCGCTGTCGCGAAGGGGGAGCCCGCCGGGACGGTGCGCGGGCGGCAGGCCTGGTGGATCGGGCCGGCGCCGGGTACGGCGGCGGCCGCGCGGGCGGGGGATCTCCAGCTCGAATGGCAGTACGGCCCGGATGCGTGGGCCGTAATCTACTACCACGGCGGCACGGGCGCGGCGACCGGCAGTGACCTGATGCGGGTCGCGAGCGGTCTCGTCATCGGGCCGGTCACGGCGGTTCCGCTGCCGTTCCACATGAAGAGCCTGCCGAACGGGATGCACGCCGAGAACGCGGTCCTCGACTTCCCGCACCAGGGGACTTCGCAGGTCGGGTCGGCGTCGCTGCGGTTCTGCATCTCCAATCCCTGCTTCGCCAAGGGCGACGGGATGACGGTGTCGCAGTTCTCGACGACGTGGCAGAACAACTCCTCGCTCGCCGTCGACGGCGCGCCGATGATCGATCCGCGCTCGGACGCGCCGGTGGACCAGAAGCAGACCATCCCGAGCGAGCCGGTGAAGGTCGACGGCCATCCCGGGAAGCTGTGGATCACCGATACCGGGGTCACGCTCGACTTCGATTACGACGCGTCGGTGGTGCAGATCATGGCGGCGGGTGCGGAGTACGAGGCGATCGGCGGCAAGGGCGGATTGCTGACCTTCGCGGACTCGTTGGAGTTCTACGGGTCGGATCCGGCGCGGTGGACGACGAGCGTGATCGGTTGACCGGTAGGCGAGCAAGAGTGCCGGTGGACACACAGTTTCTCCACGTGCGCGGAGAGTGACTTTACCGGCCGTTGACCTATCGCGGCCGGATAGACCAGGATCGCTGATTTTTGTTAACCGCGCATTAAGACGGAGGGGCCTGGACCCGTCAGGTGGGCGGCGTTACGTTGGGTCGCGTACCGAGCGCATCAGAACATTGATGCTCTACCCACACACTGCAACAGGGAAAAACTGTGTCTACCCACATAATGAAGCGCGTCGCCCTGCCCAAGCGCACCGCCATGGTGCTCGCCGCCGCCCTGACCGCCGGTCTCGGCGTCGGCCTCAGCGCCGGCCCGGCCTCGGCCGAGGTCTACAGCTCCTGCGACATCTCCGGCTGCTCCGACGCGGCCGCCGCCGTGCAGACCTGGGAGTCCCTCGGCCTGCCCACCACGCGCGGCTGGTACGACCTGTCCGACGGCGAGTGCAGCTACGCGGGCGGCGAGTACTACAACGACGACAGCCAGCTGCCCAGCGGCGACACCTACTACGAGTACGACGTCTACGAGCGTTCCTGCGGCGCCCACCGCGACGCCTACCGCATCGTGCACGACGTCGACACCGACACCTGGTACTACAGCCCCGACCACTACAGCGACTTCTACCAGATGTCCTAGGCCGGAACGGCTCGTGCCCGGGTCCCGCCGCGTGCGGGGCCCGGGCACGGCTCTTTCGGCTTCGTCTCGCTGCGGGCAGACCTCGAACACTGCCTGAAGCGGCTGCCGGGCCCGGACGGCTACATGATGTGCACCGGCGAACTCAGGGATCTGATCTCCTCGCTCAGCTGAGCCAGCACCTCCCCCGCCGGCCGCGGATCGAGCCGCCGTCCGTCGCGCAGCCGCAGCGCGATCTGCCCGCCCGCGGCCTCCTTCGGCCCGATGACCGCCTGGTACGGGACGAGGCGTGCCGCGCGGATCCTGGCGCCCAGACTGCCGTTCTCGGGGAAGTGCAGTTCCGCGCGCAGGCCGAGGGCAACGCAGCGTTCGATCACGTCGCGGGCCTGCGGGAGCTCGTCGTCGGTCAGCGGAAGGACCGCCACCTGCACCGGAGCCAGCCAAGCGGGGAAGGCACCGGCATGCACCTCGATCAGATGGCTGACGGCGCGCTCGATGCTGCCGATGACGCTGCGGTGCACCATCACGGGGCGGTGCTTGGCGCCGTCCGGGCCGATGTAGTGCAGGTCGAACTGCTCGGGTTGGTGAAAATCCACTTGGACGGTGGACAGGCTGAACTCGCGGCCGGCGCTGTCGGTGACCTGGACGTCGATCTTCGGGCCGTAGAACGCCGCCTCGCCCTCCGCCGCTTCGTATTCGAGCCCTGCGGCGTCGAGGATCTCGCGCAGCAGCCTGGTCGAGCGTTCCCACATCTCCGGCTTGTCGACGTACTTGCCGCCGGGGCCGGGCAGGGAGAGGCGGTAGCGCGCGTTCTGGATGCCCATGTCCCGGTGCGCCTGCCGGATCAGCACGAGCGCGGCCTGCGCCTCCTCCGCGACCTGCTCGACGGTGCAGAAGATGTGCGCGTCGTTGAGCTGGATCGCGCGGACCCGGTTCAGGCCGCCGAGCACGCCGGAGAGCTCCAGCCGGAACATGCCGCCGAGTTCCGCCATCCGCAGCGGCAGTTCGCGGTAGCTGTGCGCGCGGGACCGGTAGATCAGCGCGTGGTGCGGGCAGAGGCTCGGGCGCAGCAGCAGTTGCTCGCCGCCGACCTCCATCGGCGGGTACATGTCCTGACTGTAGTGATCCCAATGCCCTGAGATCTGGTACAGCTCGCGTTTGCCGAGCACCGGCGAGTACACGTGGCGGTATCCGGCGCGGCGTTCGAGGCCGCGCACGTACTCCTCGAGCGCGTGCCTGATCTCGGCGCCGTCGGGCAGCCAGTACGGCAGTCCCGCGCCGATGAGCGGGTCGGTGTCGAAGAGCTCGAGTTCGCGGCCGAGCCTGCGGTGGTCGATCACGGTGGCCTCCTGAGTTCGTGGGCGAACGACCTCGGGCGCCGCGAGAACGACGAAGCCCCGGGCCGCTCGCCCGGGGCTTGGTGAGAGTTGACGTGTGTCAGCGCGCCGGGAGAGCCTCCGGCGTCGTCGTACGCGAAGCTGCCGCGCGCTGATTCATACCGGTGACCGTAACAGGCGGCGCCGCCCGGCGACAGTGGATTTTCGGCCCGGGACCGCTCCCCGGCCGCGCCCGTACACTCGCCGCATGGACGTCATGGAGCAGCAGAGTCCTGACGGCGACGGCCGGGAGCTGGTCGCGGGGCGGTTCCGGGTGCTGGGGACGATCGGGCAGGGCGGCATGGGCCGGGTGCTGCGCGCCGAGGACTCCGTGCTGCGCCGCGTGGTCGCGCTGAAGGAGATCGCGCTGCCGCGCGGGCTGCCGGCCGCGGAGCGCACGCGGCTGCTGGACCGGGTGCGGCGCGAGGCCCGCCTCGCCGGGCAGCTGAACCATCCGGGGATCGTGCGGGTGCACGACATCGTGGAGCACGGCGGCGACCCGGTCATCGTCATGGAGTACCTCGACGGCCGCTCGCTCGGCGCGGTGCTGCGCGAGGACGGTCCGCTGCCGCCGGACCGGGTGGCGAGGATCGCGGCGGAGGTGGTGGCCGCGCTGGACTTCGCGCACGCGGCCGGGGTGGTGCACCGCGATCTGAAGCCGGACAACATCGTCCTCACCCGCGACGGGCGCCCCGTCCTGACCGACTTCGGCATCGCGCGCACGCTGGGCACCGACGGCACGCCGCTGACCGCCCCGGGAACGCTGCTCGGCACTCCGGCGTTCATGGCGCCCGAGCAGATCGAGGGCCGCGAGCTGACCCCGGCGTCGGACCTGTGGTCGCTCGGCGCGACGCTGTACGCGGCGCTGGAGGGGAGATCCCCCTTCGGCGGCGACTCGATCACGGACATCTGCGTGGGGATCGTGACCCGGCCGGTGCCCGCGCCGCGCAACGCCGGGGTGCTCACGCCGCTGCTCGACGGCCTGCTCACGAAGGATCCGGCCCGCCGTGCGACCGGGCCGCAGGTGCTCGGCTTCCTCGACGACCTGCGGCGCCAGCTCTCCCAGCCGACGATCAGCGGCAAGGATCCGTGGGAGACGCTGCCGGACGCCGAGGTCCGCGTGCCCGCGATATCCGGCTACCGCGCGCCCGTCCTCGGCATCATCGGCACCGGCGTGCTCTGGGCCGGGTCGATGGCGCTGCCGCTGTGGCGCTGGCCGCTGTACTCGGGCAGCGACTCGCTCTCCGGCTGGGACCTGCTGACCGGCGGCACGAGCTCGACCGACACCGAGTGGTGGCTTCCGGCCGTGGCGACCCTGCTCGTCGCGGCCCTCGCGGCCGTCACGCTCAAACCGTCGCTGGCCCGCTTCCGCGCCGCCGTGTGCTGGGCCGCGGTGCCGGTGGGCGTGGTCGGGGCGGCGATCCTGCTCGTGCTCGGCGTGCCGGGGAATCAGACCCATGTCACGCACTGCGTCGCCGAGCAGAACCCGTACCACCTCTCCGTGGACGAGATCGACGCCTGCATCCGCGCCGGAGAGTTCGGCGTCGGCTTCTTCGTCGGCATGGTCGCGCTCGTGCTGCTCGCCGGATGCGGCGCGTGGGCCGTGCTCAGTCGCCGCGCTCCCCGAGCCAGCGGGCCAGCTTCCCGGCTCGGCTGACGGCGCGCAGCCTGCGTTCGGTGTCCCGGCGCACCTTGGACGACGCGACGATGACGAGCCGGTCGCCGTACTCCAGGCGCGTGGTCGGCACCGGGACGAAGGCGTGGCCGTCGCGCACGACGAGCGACGTGATCGCGCCCTCGGGCAGGCGCAGTTCCCACAGTTCGACGCCGTGCATGCGCGAACCCTCGGGGATCATCGTCTGCAGCATCACGGCGTGCAGATCCTCGAGCGGCGCGGACTCGACGTCGAGTTCGGTCGGCTCGACGGCCGCGAGCACGCCGAGTTTGCGGGCGATGAACGGCAGCGTCGGGCCCTGTACGAGCGTGAATCCGCCGACGACGAGGAACACGAGGTCGAACAGCCGCGCAGCCTCCGGGACGCGCGCGCTCATCGGGATCGTGGCCAGCACGATGGGCACGGCGCCGCGCAGACCCGCGTACGACAGCAGCGTCTGCTCGCGCCAGCGCACCCGGAACGGCAGCGTGGACACCAGCACGGCGAGCGGGCGGGCCAGCACCGTCAGCACGAGGCCGATCCCGATCGCGGGCAGGATCTGCGCGGGCAGCCGCGAGGGCGAGGCGAGCAGGCCGAGCATGACGAACAGTCCGATCTGCGCCAGCCACGCGATACCCTCGGCGAATCCGCGCGTCGCGGCGCGGTGCGGCAGCCGCACGTTGCCGAGCACCAGGGCGGCGACGTACACGGCGAGGAATCCGCTCGCGTGCGCGGTCGAGGCGGCGCCGTAGCCCGCGACGATGATCGCCAGCACCGCGATCGGATACAGGCCCGAGGCGGGCAGCGCGACCCGGCGCAGTCCCTCGGCGGCCAGCAGCGCGAGCACGAGCCCGATCGCGGCGCCGACCACGAGCTCGTACAGCACCTCGCCCGCGATGAACACGCCGGACGGGGTGTGCCCGCCCGCGCTCAGCAGCGTCACGGCCAGCACCGAGGGCGGGTCGTTGAGGCCTGATTCGCCCTCCAGGATGCCGGAAAGCCGCGGCGGCAGCGGGAGTTTGCGCAGCACCGAGAACACGGCCGCCGCGTCGGTCGGCGCCAGAACCGCGCCCAGCAGCAGCGCCTGACGCCACGGCAGGTCCACCAGCACGTGCGCGGCGAGGGCGACGACCACGGTCGTGACCGCGACGCCGACCGTGGCCAGCGCGAGCGCGGCGGGAGCACCGGCGCGGGCGTGTTCCAGCCGGGTGGTCAGACCGCCCTCGGCCAGGATGAGCACCAGCGCGCTCAACCCCAGCGACTCCGCGAGCCCGGCGTCGTCGAAGCGTATGCCCGCGCCCGATTCGCCGAGCAGCAGCCCGAGAGCGAGGAAGACGAGCAGACCCGGCAGTCCGACCCCGTGCGCCAACCGGGCCGCGCCGATGGCCGCGATCACCACGACGGCACCGATCAGCAGCAGCACGTCGAGATTGGCGGGATGCACGGTCGTACCCGTCGTCGAAGGTGAAGGTCTCCCAGGATATCCCGCGCCGACGATCTTTGTCAGGTGTTACGGACGTGCTCTCAGACTGCGAGACCGCGCATGTGCCGGGTATGCCGCGACACTCCGGCCAGCGGCGGCGGGGGCACGGCGATCACGCAGCAGTTCGCGTGCGCGACGCAGTACGCTGCGATGTGGCTGTGGGTGAGCCGGGCGAGCACGCCGTGCCGGCCCGAGCCGACCACGATCAGGTCGTCCGGCCGGTCGGCGATCTGCACCAGCGCGGGACCGGCGTGGCCGCGCACCACCTGCGGTTCGCAGTCGATGTCCAGCGGGAAGGCGCCGAGGCCCTCCTCGAAGGCGGCGTTCAACCGGCGCTCGGCACCGCGCCACCAGTCGCGCTCCAGCTCGGGCACCGGGCGCAGGCGCGCGGGGGCCTCACCCCCGGGCGGTTGCCAGGCGAGCACCGGGAAAAGGGGTGCCTGCCAGGCTCGGGACAACTCGACCGCGCGACGCAAGGCGTGCAGGCTGTTGGGCGACCCGTCGACGCCGACGAACACGCGACCGATGCTGAGCGGCATCATCGCGTATCTCCTAGCCGTACGGACTCCAGTCTATGCCGACTCGGCCGTCGCGCCAGTGGGATGGCGACGCTCAGTTGACAGATCCGTAGCGCAGAGTGTTGCCGTCCGGATCGACCAGCGCGAAAACCGTCTCGCCGTACGGCCGGGAGCCCGCCACGTCCAGGCAGTTCACCCCGTCCGTGCACCACGTGGCGCGCAGCCCGGCCGGATCGGCGACCCGCAGGTAGCAGCCCGACGGGTTGGCCAGCGGGTCCAGGTCGGGCGCGAGATAGAGATGCAACTCGATCTCGCCGCGCACGACCTGGAGGTAGTCCGCGCCGCGTCCGGTCACCGCGAAGCCGAGGTAGCCGTAGAACGCCTCGGCACGCCGCAGATCGCCGCTCGGCAGGATCGGCACGGCGTACTCGGTCACGGAAGGCATGGCCTCAGTGAACGGCTTCGCCCAGGCCACGGGAAGGACAGTGCGCGAATACATACGCGCTTTTAACGGCCACGCACGTCCTTTTAACGCCCGACACACTGCCGGGCCGCCGGCGCGATCACTAGTCTGTCGCCGGTGGCCTCAGTTCGTAGATGGGGTTGTAGATCACCCGCTGACCGCCGAGCGCGGTGATGCGTCCTCGAACCTTGACGGCGCGGCCCGGGTCGATCCCGGCGATCCGGCGGCGGCCGAGCCACACGACGGTCACCGCCCCGGTGCCGTCCCACAGTTCCGCTTGGACCGCGGGCACGCCCGCCCGCGGCTGGAAGGTGACCGTGCGCAGCGTGCCCAGGATGCAGACCGCCTCGCGGTCCTGGCACTGCGCGATCGGGGTGGCGCCCTGGGCCGGGATCGCCGCCTGCAGGTCCGCGTCGTCGAGCTCGTCGGCCTCGGTGGCGATCCGGGAGATCAGCCGCCGCAGGAAGCCGCGCTCCCGCGGCGGCCGCTCCCGTGCGGCCTCCGGTGCGGGCGGAGCGGTCTCCGGCGCCGCCTCGGCGGTCTCCGCGGTCCGGGTGTCGGGTTCTGCTGGCATGCTCGCGGACTCCCTGCTCTCGCTACCTGGTCTCCTGCAGCGGCGCCGATGCCGCCGGGGGATGGTGCACGGCCTGCTGGCTCGCGGCGGAGCGCAGCTGGTAGGGGACGCTGGCCACGACCACGCCGCGCTGGTAGAGCAGGCGGCCCTTGAGCCGCAGCGCGGACTGGTTGTGCAGCAACTGCTCCCACCAGTGGCCCAGGACGTATTCGGGCAGATACACCGTAACAATGTCGTCGGGGTTCTCGGTGCGCATCCGCTTCACGAACTCGACGACCGGCCGGGTGATGTCCCGGTACGGCGAGGCGATCACGGTCAGCGGCACCGGGATGTCGTGCGCGTCCCACTGGTCGCGCAGCGCCTGCACCTCGTCCGGGTCGATCTCGACGGTGACCGCCTGGATGCTGTCCGGCCGGGTCGCCTTCGCGTAGCCCAGCGCGCGCAGCGTGGGCAGGTGCAGCTTGGAGACCAGCACGATCGCGTGGTTGCTGTGCGGCTTGAACGGCCGCAGGTTCTCCGGCGGCTCGAGCTCGACGGCGACGGACTGGTAGTGCCGCTGGATGGCGCGCATGACCAGCCAGATGATCGGCATCGCCACGACGACGATCCAAGCGCCCTTCATGAACTTCGTCGCCAGCACGATCACCAGGACCACGCCGGTGAAGCCCGCGCCGACCGAGTTGATCACCCGGGAGCGCTTCATCCGGCCGCGCGCCGCCGGGTCCGTCTCCGTGCGCAGCAGCCGGTTCCAGTGCCGGATCATGCCGGACTGGCTGCACACGAAGGACACGAACACGCCGATGATGTACAGCTGGATCAGCCGGGTCGGCGACGCCTGGAACGCGATGACCAGCAGGATCGCCATCGCCGAGAGCAGCAGGATGCCGTTCGAGTAGGACAGCCGGTCGCCGCGGTTGCGCAGCTGCCGCGGCATGTAGCCGTCCCGGGACAGGATCGAGGCGAGCACCGGGAAGCCGTTGAACGCGGTGTTCGCGGCCAGCACCAGGATCAGCGCGGTGAAGAACTGCAGCAGGTAGAACAGCGGCGAGGACCCGCCGAACACGGAGCGGGCCACCTGCGCGATCACCGTGCGCGGCGTGGCCCCCGAGGGCAGGCCGACCAGCTGCGAGGCCTCCTCGGCGGTGTGCACGTGCGAGGCCAGCGCGAGCGCCGTGACGCCGGCGAACATGCTGACCGCGATCGCCCCGAGCAGCGCCAGCGTCGTGGCGGCGTTCTTGCTCTTCGGCGCCTTGAAGGCGGGCACCCCGTTGCTGATCGCCTCGACACCGGTCAGTGCCGTACAGCCGGACGCGAAGGCCCGCAGCAGCAGGAAGCCGAGCGCCAGCCCCGTGTAGTTCGTGGTGTCCTTGATCGTGTAGTGCGCACTCTCCGAGACCAGGTGGTGTCCCGTCACGATCTGCGCGAAGCCCCAGATGATCATGATCGCGACCGCCGCGATGAAGCAGTAGGTCGGAATCGCGAACGCCGTACCGGACTCCCGCACGCCGCGCAGGTTCATCAGCGTGATCACCGCGATGATCACCACGCAGATCAGCACCAGATGCCCGTTGAGCGCCGGCACCGCGGACGCCAGGTTCGCCACCCCCGCCGCCGTGGACACCGCCACAGTCAGCGTGTAGTCCACCATCAGCGCACTAGCCACAGTGAGTCCGGCCTTGGGCCCGAGGTTGGTAGTCGCCACCTCGTAGTCCCCGCCACCCGACGGGTACGCGTGCACGTTCTGCCGGTACGACGCCACCACCACCAGCATCAGCAGCGCCACCCCCGCCGCCAGATACCAGGTGTAGTGGAACATCGCCAGACCACCCGCGGACAGCACGAGCAAGATCTCCTCGGTGGCGTACGCGACCGACGACAGCGCGTCCGAGGCGAAGACCGGCAGCGCGATCTTCTTCGGCAACGTCGCCTCGCCGAGCAGCTCACTGCGCATCGGACGGCCGACCAGTACGCGCTTTGTCATCCCCATCAGTGAAGGCACGCTGGGCATCGTAAGCCCGACGCGTAAGACTGGGGAGAGCGGGGGGTGAAGAATCACCTATCCGGATGTTTCCATGCATTCATCCTGGTAAGCGATGGTTTCTCCAGCTTGGGGCAGTGGGATGGGGGGTCGGCTGGCGGTCGAGTCGCAGTCGACTCGCGGTCGGCCCTACCTACGTCACCAGCCGATTACTTACTACTTAGCCCGCCCACCCGCCCTAGCCTTCGGCCCTACGCGCGGCTCCCGCTTCATCCCATAGAGCGTCGACGACTTCCGTCAGGCTGCGGCGTCCAGGTACTACCGGCGCGCCGGAATGCATGTGGGACTCGTCTGGGTGGTGGGCGAAACTGGGCCCAAGCATCTGCCGGGCAATGACTTGACCGCGCGGGGACTCCGCTCACACGTACCGAACCGGGGGCAAACCCATGCTCAGCGACTACCAGCACAAGCTTCGCGACCGCTTCCTGGCCGCCCCGGTCACAGCCCCGCCAGCGCCATGGACCCCTGTCCTCGACAGGCGGATTCCGATCGGCGGCCTGCAGGGCGTCGGCTTCGGTATCCACCCGGAAACTGGTCACGACCTCGTGATGGTCGTTTCGATGGACGGCCACGGACTCTTCGACGCCAAGACCGGCGAGAAGATCGCACGTGATCGCAGCCCGGACCCGGATACCAGCTCTCCCGATAGCACGCGCGACCTCACCTGTCCTGGTCTCGGCCCACTCGAAGGAACTCGCGTCCATATCGCAGGGTTGTTCGGCGGAGGGCTGCACAGCACCTCCGGTGACGGCTGGACCCTGGACGTGGTCGCCCCGGAGTGGCCCAACGAACGCGTCCTGATTTCCACCGATGGTGGCATTCACCGCGGCGAGCCGGGCCGGACTTGGTGGCACATCTTCGACTCCACCCACTCCACCCTGCGCACGGTCGGCTTCTCCCCATCAGGCTGCACTCTGGCGATTGCCACGAGCAGCGATCTGACTCTGTGGACTAAGTCGATCGCCGGACGCTGAGCCACAGCAGAACAGATACCGATGGTCCTGCCCGGTCAGCCGCGGCACGCGCGCTGCAGGATTCTGTCGATGACGGCTGTGGCCTGTTGCGGGTGATCGTCGAGCCACGTGGCGAAGAAGGTACGGACGGCCTCTTGGACGCAGTTTTTTGCGGCGGCGTTGCCTAGGGCGCCGCGCGTTGAGCCTGCGAAGTCGGGGTGCTGCAGCTTCGCGGAGATCACTGCGGTCAGGCCTTGGCCGATGTGGTCGGGGGTGAGGTCGGGGTCGGCCGCGGTGAGCCGTTGGTGCTTGCGCGCGTATGTGCTGACGGCGGCGGCCAGCCCTGCGAAGAAGCCCGCCACGTGTGTGCCGCCGTTGGGGGTGGGCTGGCTGTTGGCATAGCTTCGAACCAGCAGGGGCCCGGATTCGCGCCAGCGCAGGGCCACCTCCACGCGTCCCTCCATTCGCGGGTCTGCCTGCTCGAATCCGATGACGTGCGGGTGGAGGAATCCCGACGCACGCTCGTCTAGGGAGTCGACCATCTCTCGCACGCCGCCTGGGAAGCGGAAGCGCGCTGACCGGGGATGGGGATAGGGATGGGGATGGGGTTCGGACGGGTGGCGCTCGTCGGCGAGTGAGATGTCCAGGCCCTGATTCAGGTACGCGAGTTCCGCGAAACGCTCGGCGAGCAGGTCGAAGGAGCACTCCGTGGTCGTGAAGATCTCGGAGTCGGGCCAGAAGGTGATGACGGTGCCGACGTCCGCCGCCGGGCCCACGTCGGCGGGCGGTCCGGCTGCGGCGCCGCGTGCGTACTCTTGAAGCCTGCGGACGCCGTCGCGGCGCAGCTCGGCGACCAACCGGCTCGACAGGGCGTTGGGGACGAACAGCCCCACGCCGCAGAAGTCGAGTACCGGATACTGCGGGCCACGTGCTGGGGCGAAGTTCATCCGCGTCAGCTGGGTCTCCAAGCCCGCGGCACGGCCGTCCGCGGAGTCCTCGAAGGGGATGCCGGGCCCGTCACCGGCGATGCGTACCCCGTCGTCGGGCAGCAGGGTGACTTCGACGCGCGTGGCCCGCCCGGCCAGGGCCTCGTTCACCGCCCGGGCCGCGATCTCGAACACCAGCTGGTGGAGGCCGCGTTCGCCTGTCGAGCCGATGTACATCCCGGGCCGCTTTCTGACGGCTTCCCGGCCCTCCGGCACCTGAATGTGGCTGACGTCGTACTTGATCGGTTCTCGGCTCACAGCGACCCCCAGATGGCATGAGCGGACTGATCCGATCCTAGGCCAAATTCAGGAAAATGCCAGGTCAGGGCCGATGTGGCGAGGGTGCAGGAGGCCCGCTGCGCGGCTGTGCGCAGCGGGCCGGGGTAACGGGTGCGAGCGGCCGCCGGATCGGGCGTGCGGTCCCGCCGGTGGCGTGTACGACGCCATTCCGGGAAGGCTCGGCGGCACCTATTTCAAGAAACTTTGAGCGCGGGGCGGCGGACGAAGCGGAATATCGTCGGCCGGGTGGTGGTCGGATCGGGTTCGTGCGGGGACGGTTCGACGTCCGGGTCCTGGGGCGGGAGCGAGGCCTCTTGCGTGGGTGCGCCGCGCCAGGCCAGCAGGGCGAGCAGCGCCAGGCCGAGCAGGAGCAGCAGGCCGTTGCCCGCCCACGTCAGGGGCGGTTCCCACTTGAAGTGGTGCGGCAGAACGGATCCGGCCAGGCCGACTCCGAACCGTCGGGCCGCGAACCAGAACACGCCGAGATGTCCCAGTGCCACGGCGGCGACCATGATCGGGGGCAGGCGGCGTTCGACGGACGGGGTGGACGCGGCAAGCCGGAGGTCGATGATCATCGCGGCGTAGACGGGCAGACCGGCCGCGAACCACAGGCCGTAGCGTCCCTGCCAGAGGTTGATCAGACCCGGCCCGGTCAGCGCGTTGGCCACGGTGGGCATGAGTACGACGCCTGCGAACCAGAAGCCGAGCACGAGCAGTTGGCGACGGGTGGCGAAGAGTGCCGCGCCGACGAGCAGGAAGCCGAGCAGGCACAGCCAGGCCGCCTCGGTTCCGAAGGGCGAGAACGTGTCGCTCGAACTGAAGGGGCCGAGCATCGACCGGAGCATCCCGGGCGTCCCGTTCACCGAGTCGGTCAGGGAGTCCTTGAGCGTGTACTTGTCGCCGTTCGGGAGGGGGATGGAGTTGAGCCCGCCTCGGGTGAAATTCCACGCGGCCGCGTAGAGCGCCGCGATCACGATCCCACCGAGCGCGGGCCAGGAGCGCCGATCACGCACGATGTGGAGCAGTTGGCGGGCACCGACCAGCAGCACGGCCATGACGGCGATGACCCCGAGCCATTCGAGCCCGGCCGGTCGCACGATGACGACGACGCTCGTGCCGAGTGCGAGGAGGCTGAGACGCGAGCGGACGCGGGCGGGCTCCGGATCGAGCGCGAGCGCACTGAGCGCGGTGAACGCGAGCAGGCCGCCGGCCGCCTCCGGTCCGTTCGGGTTCACCGACGCCGCTTGAAAGAGCACCATCGGCGTGGCCGCGACGAGCACTCCGGCGAACGCTACTCTTCCGATCCGCAGCGCGGTCACGGCGGCGCACGCGACGAGGAGCGAACAGAGTAGAGCGCTGATGAGTCGCATCGCGTACAGCCCGTCGAGCCCCGGCAGCACGTACACCGGCCACCCGACGACCAGATAGTAAAGCGGGTTGTACAAGCTCATGATCGTCGAACTGGGCACGAGCCGCGTGGAGTCACTCTCGGGGGACGACATGCACGTCGCCGGCTTCTCGGGGTCCCGCGCGGAGCACCCGCTCCCGACGCCGAGGTCGGCGATCACCTCGGGCACCCGCACCTTGGCGTCCACCCACAGGACGTCGTGCCCCCACGGCTTGTCGTACCGGGACGGCGCGAGCTGCCCGTCGGCCACCGCGGCCGCCCACGTCATGTGAGCGCCCTCGTCGATCGTGGTGCCGAGCGGAGCGATCAGTGCCCAGGTCGCGGACATCGCGAAGAAGGCTGCGAACGCCAGCAAGAAGACGCGACGCACCTATGACCCCCAAAGCTGAATTCGACAGACCCGACCGCGACCGCCACTGCGACGGCCACGCACCTGCCTAAACGCGGGTACGTATCGTAACGCGGTTGCAGGAGGCGGCGTGACGCACGCGCGGCACGTGATCGTTGGGGGCTAGCTCGCACCGCCCGGCACGTACCAGCCGGCTTCCGCCAAGCCTCCGACCAGTTCCCCGGCGTGCGCGGCCTGCTCCAGCAGTGCGGTGATCCGGGTGAACGGACGCTCGGCGGTCGGGTAGAGGCCGACCGCGCCGATGAGCACGAGGCACCGGCGGGTCCGGGTGATCGACCTCCGCCACGGGAACGGCTGGTCGAATTCCCGGCCCCAGACGACCGACCCGTCCGGCGCGGTCAGCCGTGCCACGCGGCGGCCGGAGAGTTCGAGTCGCCATCCGGTAGCCCGCGGCACGGGCCAGGGCTCGCTATCGGGTCCCTCGGCTCGGCCGTCGATGGCGTGCGCGAGTTGGCGACCGATCGTGGTGATCGGGGCCAGGCCCATGCTCAGCAAGGCCGCGACGTTGCGGGTCGTCTGCTCGTCAGACTCACTCCGCACGGCCATGTCGGGCCGCACGTCGAGTAGCAGCAACGGCAGGAACCCGTCCGGGCCGGGCAGGTCGGCCAACATCGTTCGCCAAAGTTCGGCGCCAGCCAACCGAGCGGCCATCCCCACCGTCCCCGACTCGATCAGGGCGAGCGGCGCGGCGTCGGTGCTGACGACCTGCGAGGGCGAGCATTCGGCGTGCGCGAGGGCGAGGGTGACGTGGGCGGCGGTCCGGGTAGCGTCCCGTGCGGCGCCGTCGCCCAGTTCCGCGATCACCGTGGCGGGCTCGGTGTTCGCATCGCCGCGGCCGCCGCAGTGCCAGCAGGTGAAGGTGCCGTCGTCAGGGCTGTGCCGGAGGCGGTGCAAAGTCTCCGTGCCGACCATGCCGGCCACGTCCGCGCTGGCCTGGATATCGCGCATCAGCGGAGGTCCTTCCGTCGCCGTCCAGCTTAGGCCTGGCCTCGTGGATACGTTTGCGGCTTGACCCTCACGCGACGCGAGGGTGCACAGTGAGCGCCATGAACGACGACCAATACACGGTCAGCGCGGCGGCGGAGTTGGCGGGCGTGTCCGTGCGTGCGCTGCACTACTACGACCAGATCGGGCTCGCCCGGCCGAGCAGGCGTAGCGCGGCGGGATACCGGCTCTATACGGCGGACGACGTCTCGCTGCTCCAGCGCGTCGTCTTCTACCGCGAACTCGGGCTGGAACTCGAGGCCATCGCGGACCTTCTCGCGGCCGCCGACAGCACGGACGAGGACCACCTGCGTTGGCAACGGGACCTGATCGAGCAGCGAATCGCCCAGCACAACGCCATGCTCAAGCTCATCGACAAGGAACTTGCCGCACGAGCTGCGGGAATCGCCCTCACGCCACAGCAGCGGCGGACCGTCTTCGGCGGCGACCGGCTCCTGGATCACGCCGACGACGCCCACCGCGAATGGGGAGCGACGCCCGAGTTCATCGAACGCCGGCGCCGCACCGCGCGGTACACGGAGCAGGACTGGATGAAGCTGCGTACCGAGCTCGCCGCCATCAACCAGGACCTCGCCGCCGCGATAACGCAGGGCACGCCGCCGACGGACCCGCTGGCCATGGACCTGGCCGAGCGGCTCCGGCTGCACACGCATTTCTGGTTCCACGACTGCGGATTCGAGACGCACCGCGGGATGGCCGAGCACTACCGCGCGAACGCACGTAGCGGCCTCAACTACGACGACATGGTCCCAGGACTGTCGCAGTACGTTTACGACGCCATCCTCGCCAATTGCGATCGCGGCGGTAGGGCACAGGCGTGACCTGAGGGCCGGCAGGCGCGGTCCAGCCGATCTAGCTGTACAGGGTGACGGTGTATCCGTCGAGGTCGGCGAAGGCGAACGTGCGGCGGGGAGACGGCCGCCCGCGTCAGTCCGAGACCGTCAATCGCTACCGATTCAGGTACGCCAGCACCGCCAGGACCCGGCGGTTGTCGTCGTCGGACGGGGGGAGGTCGAGCTTGGCGAAGATGTTGGAGGTGTGCTTGGCGACGGCGCGTTCGGTGACTACCAGTTTGGCGGCGATGGCGGCGTTGGAGCGGCCTTCGGCCATGAGGCCCAGGACTTCCAGTTCGCGGGGGGTGAGGGTGCCCAGCGGCTCGCGGGCGCTGCCGTGGACCAGGAGCTTGGCGATGACTTCGGGGTCCATGGCGGTGCCTCCTCCGGCGACGCGGCGTACGGCGTCGACGAACTGGACGGCGTCGAACACGCGGTCTTTGAGTAGGTAGCCGACGGCACCGGCGCCGTCGGCCAGGAGTTCGCGGGCGTAGAGCTGCTCCACGTACTGGGAGAGCACGAGTACCGGCATTGCGGGCACATGCTTGCGGGCGGCCAGTGCGGCGCGCAGGCCCTCGTCGGTGAAGGTGGGGGGCATCCGCACATCCACCACGGCAACGTCGGGGCGGTGCTCCAGCATCGCGTCCAGCAGGGCCGGACCGTCGCCGACCGCCGCGACGACCTCGCAGTCGTGGGCGGTCAGCAGGCGGGCCAGGCCCTCCCTCAGGAGGTAGAGGTCTTCGCCGAGGACGACGCGCACGGGATCTCCAGGGTCACTTCGGTGGGGCCGCCCACGGGGGAGCGCACGGCCATGACTCCGTCGAATGTACCGATTCGGCGCTCGATGCCGGCCAAACCGCTGCTGCCGGTGCTCCCGGCCGCGCTCGCGCCGCCCCGGCCGTCGTCCACGCAGGTCACCTTGAGTCGTCCGTCGCGGTGCCAGAGGTCGACCCGGACGTGGGTGGCGTGGGCGTGCTTGGCGACGTTGGTGAGCAGTTCGCTGACGGCGAAGTAGGCGGCGGACTCGACCGCGGGCTCCAGGCGGGCCGGGAGGTCCACCGTCACGTCCACGGCGAGCGGGCTGTCCAGGGCCAGGGCGCGGACGGCGTCGCCCAGGCCGCGGTCGGCCAGCACCGGCGGGTGGATGCCGCGTACCAGTTCCCTGAGTTCGGTCAGGGCCTTGGCGGAGGCCTCGCGGGCCTCGGCCATCAGGGCCTTGGCGGCCTCGGGGTGCTGGTCGACGAGCGCTTCGGCCGCGCCCAGGTTCATGCCCATGGCCACGAGCCGGGCCTGCGCGCCGTCGTGCAGGTCGCGTTCGATGCGGCGCAGTTCGGCCGCCTGGGTGTCCACGGCGTCGGCGCGGGTCTCGGTGAGGCGGGCGACGCGGCGGGAGAGGGCCTCCTGCCTGGCCTTGGCGGTCGGGCCGAGCAGCACGGCGGTCCAGCGGCCGTGCAGCCGGATGAGGGCGGGTCCCGCGTAGGCGCCGGCGACCAGGAACGCGGCGGCGACCGGGAACGTGGCCCAGCGCAGGTTCGTCAGCACGCCGGACTTCGAGACGTGGATGAAGGTGTACCAGTCGTTCATCCCGGCGTGCGTGAGCGTCGGCCACATGATGCCGATCACGATGCCGTACACGCCGTAGATCAGCATGCTCGCGGCGAACGAGGCGATGGTGACGCCGACGATGGAGTCGAGGATGGCCCAGGCGAAGTCGCGCCACGTCTGGGGGTCGCTGACCCGGGCCAGCAGCCGGCGGAGCATGCCGCCGAAGCCCTTCTCCGCGGCCAGGTCAGCCGGGATGGGCCGGTACGGCTCCTCGATCTGGACGCCGCTCCACTCCCCCGCGAGCCGTCGGGCCAGGTTCGCCGTGCCGCGCAGCACGGCCAGCATCGCCGGCAGCAGCAGCAGGCCGACGCCCATCGACGAGATCATCGAGGCCGAGGTGAGCACGAGACTCCACAGCACGGCGTTCCACACGCCGAGCCCGATCAGCGCCCACCCGCGCAGCGGCGCGTACAGCAGCCGCTCCCTCCAGGTCGGCCGCCTCTGCGCCCCGACCGTTCCCACCGCGTATTCGCTCATGGGGTCAAGTCTCGCCATTCCGGGCCGGTTGCGCACGGGCTCCAGACACCCGGGCGGGGGTGTACCTGGTGACACCCCCAAGACACCGGTTGGCCGGATGTCGGCGCTGACGGCTCGTCAATAGCGTGGTTGTCGAGCCGGTGACCTGCACCGGGACCCGAAATTAGCCCAGGGGGATGGGAACCATGGCGCACAGACGCAACCCCGCCGCCGCGCTCGGCGGATGGAGCGCGACACACCGAAAGACGGCCGTGTTCGGCTGGTTGTTGTTCGTGATCCTCGCGACGGTGATCGGCGGCGCGGTCGGGCAGAAGCAGCTCACCGACGCCCAGCAGGGTGTGGGCACGTCGGCGCAGGCGCTGCAGATCCTGCACGACGCCGGGCTGTCCGACCCGGCCTCCGAGATGGTGCTGGTGCACAGCACGACGTCCACCGCCGACGCCGCCGGTTTCCGACAGGCGGTCGACCAGGTGACGTCGGCGGTGCACGGTGCCGGGCAGACGACGAACATTCAGAGCCCTTACTCCACCGGGCTGATCTCGAAGGACCGGCACTACGCGCTGGTCGAGTTCGACATGACCGGTGACGCGGCCACCGCGGGCGACCGGGTGCAGCCGGTGCTCGACGCGGTCGCGAGGGTGCAGGCGGCGAATCCGGGCGTGCAGATCAACGAGGTCGGCGACGCGTCGGGCGACCACTGGGTGAACCAGACGCTCGGCACGGACTTCAAGCGGGCCGAGTGGACGGCCGTGCCGCTCGCGTTCGGCATCCTGCTGGCCGCGTTCGGCGCGCTGATCGCGGCGCTGCTGCCGGTGCTGCTCGCGGTGACGGCGTTCATGGCGGCGCTCGGCCTGCTGGACGTGATCTCGCACGCGGTGCCGCAGTCCTCGTCCTCGAACTCCGTCATGCTGCTGATGGGCCTGGCGGTCGGCGTCGACTACTGCCTGTTCTACCTGCGGCGGGAGCGGCAGGAGCGGGCCGCCGGGCGTGATCCGAAGCAGGCCCTGAGCGTCGCGGCGGCCACGTCCGGCCACTCGGTGCTGGTCTCCGGCCTGACGGTGATGGTGGCGATGGCCGGGATGTTCATCACCGGCATGCACATCTTCGAGGGCTTCGCGCTCGCCTCGATCCTGGTGGTCGCGATCGCGATGGTCGGCTCGGTGACGGTGCTGCCCGCGCTGCTGGCGATGCTCGGCGACCGGATCGACTGGGGCCGGCGCAAGGCGAAGCGGCACCGTCCGGCGAAGCCCAACGGCGGCCGGGTCTGGAACGCGACGATGGCGAAGGTGCTGAACCACCCGAAGGGCTTCGCGGGGGTCGCCGCCGCGTTCCTGATCCTGCTGGCGATCCCGGCGCTGGGGCTGCGCACGCAGTCGCTCGACGTGAACCAGCAGCTGCCGTCGAGTGCGCCGCTGGTGCAGACGTTCAACGCGATCAGCACGGAGTTCCCGGCCAGTCCGTCGCCCGGCATGATCGTGGTGCAGACCCCTGATGTGACCTCGAACGCGGTGGCGGAGGGGATCGCCGCGTTCAAGTCCCAGGCCGCCGCGGACGGCGCGCTCGGCAGCGGTCCCGTGCAGGTCATGAAGTACCCGGCGCAGCACGTGGTGAAGATCCTGTTCCCGGTGGCCGGTCAGGGTCGCGACGCGCAGGCCGTGGCCTCGCTGAACACCCTGCGGGGCACAGTTCTGCCGCACACGCTCGGCGCGATTCCGCACACCACGGCCGTGGTCGGCGGCAGCCTGGCGTTCAGCACGGACTTCAACGACCAGCTCGGCCGGACCATCATGCCGGTGTTCCTGTTCGTGCTCGGCGTGACGTTCCTGGTGATGCTGCTCGCCTTCCGCAGCTGGGTGATCTCGACCACCGCGATCGTGCTGAACCTGCTGTCCACCGGCGCCGCGTACGGCGTGATGGTGGCGGTGTTCCAGCACGGCTGGGGCGCGAGCCTGGTGGGCACGAAGCCGGTCGGCGCGCTCGAGTCCTGGATCCCGCTGTTCGTGTTCGTGGTGCTGTTCGGGCTGAGCATGGACTACCACGTGTTCGTGGTCTCCCGGATCCGCGAGGCGCACGACCGGGGTCTGAGCACGAAGGACGCGGTGGCGCACGGACTGCGCGCCACCGCCGGGACGATCACCAGCGCGGCGGCCATCATGGTGGCGGTGTTCGCGGTCTTCGGCACGCTGAGCATGCAGGACTTCAAGCAGCTCGGCATCGGCCTCGGCGTGGCGATCCTGCTGGACGCCACAGTCATCAGGGTGCTGCTTCTGCCGACGGTGATGACGCTGCTGGGCGAGCGCAACTGGCGCCGGAAGGAGCGCGCCGACCGGCGGCCTCCGCTAGACGTGCAGCGCGCACCGAGCAGCACCGATCAGGCCGGCGTCCCGGCCTAGGGTGCCCGGCAGAGCCCTGACGCGCTTGACGAAGCCGAGCGAGGCGCGGCGGTTCAGGTGAACGCGGAGCGGGTCCAGGAGCACTGGGCCCGCTGCCGCGACTCCGCCGCCGATCACCACGACGTCGAGGTCGACCAGCGCGGCCGCGCCGACGATGCCGCAGGCCAGGGCGTCGGCCGCGCGGTCGAAGGCGGCCAGCGCGATCGGGTTCCCGGCCCGCGCGTCCGCCGCGAGGTCCTTTGCGCTCTCCCCCTGCCAGCCCTGGCCGGTGGCCCATCGCACCATCGACGGGCCGCTCGCCAGGGCTTCTACGCACCCTGTCATGCCGCACACGCAGCGCACCGGGTCGCCGTCGGTGGGGATGTGCCCGAAGTGGCCCGCGTTGCCGGTCGGGCCGGAGTAGACGCGGCCGTCCAGGACCAGGCCGCCGCCGACGCCGGTGGACACCACGATCCCGAGCATCGCGGCGGTTCCGCTGCCCGCCCCGCGCCAGTGCTCGCCGACGGCCGCGGCCACCGCGTCGCCCACCAGCACGGTCTCCGCCCCGGGGAATGCGGCGGCGACGGTCGCCACGAGCGGGAACTCGCGCCAGGACGGGATGTTCACCGGGCTGACAGTGCCCGCGACCAGGTCCAGCGGGCCCGCGGAGGCCAGGCCGATGGCGGCCGGGCACTCCTCGCCGGCCACCTTGCGCGCGAGCTCGACCAGGGTGTCGGCGACGGCGGTGTCGGGCGTCGGGACCTCGGCCCGGCTGAGCACGGAGCCGTCCCGGTCCACGAGCGCGGCGGCGAGCTTCGTGCCGCCGATGTCGATCGCCAGGATCGGGGAGGTCTCGGTCACGGCTGGGGTCCTCTCGAAGCGGCGCGGCTCACGGGCTGAGCAGCGTGGTCAGTTGCGGGGCGAAGGCGCGGTGGAAGACGAGCGAGGCGGCGCCGACCGCCCCGGCGCTGCTGCCGGCCGGGGAGAGCGAGACGGGCGCCTTGTGCACGCGGCGGGCGATCGGGCGCAGCGACAGGGCCTCGTCCACGGCCTCGCGGTAGATCTCGCCGACCGGGCCGAGCGCCGGGCCGCCGAGCACGAACAGCTCCACGTCCAGCATGTTCGCCACGCTGACCGCGACGTCCGAGAGGTAGCCGGCGACCCGGTCCACGACGCTGCGGGCGAGCGGGTCCCCGGCTGCGGCGGCGGCGCACAGCGCGTCGTGGTCCACCGCGGCCGGGTCCCGGGCGTACGCGGCGGCGAGTCTTCCGGCGCCGCCGTCCGCGAGCAGCTTGTGCGCGTCGGCGACCATGGCGTCCGGGCACGCGACGGCCTCCAGGCAGCCGCGGTTGCCGCAGTAGCACTGCGGACCGCCCGGCGCGACGCTGATGTGCCCGAGCTCGGCGGCGTTGCGGTGCGGGCCGCGGAAGACCTGGTTGCTCAGGAACAGCCCGCCGCCGATGCCAGTTCCCATATATATGTAGACGAAGTTGCCGACGTTCTTCGCGACGCCGGACCAGCGCTCGCCGATCGCCGCGGCGGTCGCGTCGTTGTCGATGGTGACGGGGCTGCCGATCGCCTCCTCCAGCAGCGTGCCCAGCGGCACCCGCTCCCAGCCGGCGAGCCGCGGCGGGTAGAGCACGAGGCCGAGGTCCTGGTCGATCGGTCCGGGACAGGCCAGCCCGACGCCGAGCACGCGGCGCTGCGGGACCCCGGCGTCGCGCACGACCTTGCGCACGGCCTTGGCCATCAGCCCCACGGCCTCCTCGGGCTGCACCGAGTGGTGCACCTCGCGCCGCGTCTCGGCGAGCACCGTGCCCGCGAGGTCCACCAGCACCGCGCCGACCCAGCCCGGGTCGAAGTGCAGGCCCACGGCGTAGCCCGCGGTCGGCTCGACCCGCAGCGTGGTGCGCGGTTTCCCGGTGCCGGACCGGCCGGACGAGGGCTGCGCGCCGTCCTCGCGCACCAGGCCGTCGTCCAGCAGCCGCCGCACGATCACCGAGATCGTCTGCGCGGTCAGCCCGGTGCGCTGGGCGAGCTCGACCCGGCTGGTCGCGCCGGACGACCTGATGGCGTCCAGCACCACGTTCTGGTTGTAGCTGCCCACCTTCGGCAGGTTCGTTCCCGCCTGCTGCCGCATCCGCACTCCTGACCGGTCCGAGTCCACTGACTCAGAAGAGTTTGTACATCAAATGGATTTACGAAGGAAGTGGCGGGGTCGATCACGTGCTGATTCAGCATCATAAGTCCCGATTTGCCCGTGAAACAGGGGGTTTTCAATAACGATTCAATCGCACCCTTGACTTCGTAAATCAAATGGACTTACGTAACCCCACAACGATCGCTCCACCCGTCACACCGACGTCACGGACAGGAGACCTCCCCCCATGCACGGACGCAGGAAGCTCGTCGCGGCAGCCGGCACGCTGCTGCTCGGCGCCGCGAGTCTCAGCGGCTGCACCATCTCTTCGGGTTCATCGTCGGCGAGCTCCAAGACGATCACCGTGGCCTACCAGGAGTACGGCGACTTCACCCAGCTCAACACCGAGATGCAGTCGCTCAAGACCCAGTACGAGAAGGCCAACCCCGGCTACACGGTCAAGCTCGAGCCGATCCAGGCCTCGGAGAACGACTACTACACCAAGCTCACGCTGATGAACCGGTCCGCGTCCACGGCGCCGGACGTCATGTACGAGGACACCTTCCTGATCGACTCGGACATCCAGGCCGGCTACCTCGCGCCGCTGGACTCGTACCTGTCGAAGTGGTCGGACTGGAGCGAGTTCACCTCGACCGCCAAGTCCGCGGCCGTCGGCTCCGACGGCAAGACCTACGGCGTGCCGATGGGCACCGACACCCGCGCGCTCTACTACAACAAGACCCTGTTCAAGCAGGCCGGGCTGCCGGTCCCGTGGCAGCCGAAGACCTGGGCCGACGTCCTGTCCGCCGCGCAGACGATCAAGTCCAAGCTACCCGGCGTCACCCCGATCAACGTCTACTCGGGCAAGGGCTCCGGCGAGGGCTCCACGATGCAGGGCCTCGAGATGCTGCTCTACGGCACCGCGAACCAGCTCTACGACTCGTCCAGCAAGAAGTGGGTGCCGTCCAGCCCCGGCATGCTGGCCGCGCTGAACTTCATCAAGACGGTGTACACGACCGGCCTCGGGCCCGATGTGCAGGACGCGCTGAACCCGAACTTCGGCACCACCGTGCAGACCGAGCTGATACCCGAGGGCAAGCTCGCCATCGACCTCGACGGCTCCTGGGTGCCCGGCAACTGGACCTCCACCGGCAGCAAGCCGTGGGCCGCGTGGTCGAGCACGATCGGCGAGGCCGCGATGCCGACGCAGAACGGCCAGGCGCCCGGTTCGACGAGCATGTCCGGCGGCTGGGTGCTCTCGGTCGGCTCGCACTCGGCGAACAAGCAGGCCGCGTTCAACTTCGTGGCGCTGGCCGAGAACAAGGAGAACGCGCTCAACTACGACGTCATCGCCAGCCAGATCGCCGAGCGCACCGACGTGGCCTCGGATCCGAAGTACCTGTCCACGAACCCGACCACCGGCTTCTTCACGAACCTGGTGAAGGTGACGCACTTCCGGCCCGCGTACCCGGTCTACCCGCAGATCTCGGACCAGATCCAGGTGGCGATGGAGTCGGTGATGACCGGCCAGTCCTCGCCGTCGGCCGCGATGTCCACCCTGGCCACCGAGACCAGCAGCATCGCCGGCGCGTCGAACGTGGCCACCGGCTGATGACCGTCGCGACCCAACCGCAGACGGCGCGCATCCCCGTGAAGGGCGGTGCGCGCCGCCCGCGGCGCGTCCGCCGCCTGTTCGGCCGGCTCCTCCCGCTCGGTCCCGCCCTGCTCCTGCTGGCGATCTTCTTCGCCGGCCCGCTGATCTGGAGCGTCTACACGGCCTTCACGAACATGGCGCTGTCCGGCTCGGCCAGCACCCAGTTCACCGGCCTGGAGAACTTCCGCCGGATGTTCTCCGACCCGGCGTTCGTGAAGTCGCTCGAACTGACCGTGCTCTTCGTGATCGGCTCGGCGGTGATCGGGCAGAACCTGCTCGGCATGCTGCTGGCGCTGATCCTGCGCGGCCGCAACGCGATCGTGCGCACGATCGTGAACGGCGTCGTGATCGGCGCGTGGGTGGTGCCCGAGGTGGTGGCCGGATTCGCCTGGTACGCCTTCCTCTACAAGACCGGCACGCTCAACTCGCTGCTGCACCACATCGGCCTGTCCCAGGACTGGCTCTACTCGATGCCGATGCTCGCGGTGATCCTGGCCAACACCTGGCGCGGCACGGCGTTCTCCATGCTGGTCTACTCGGCCGCGCTCTCCGACGTGCCGCCGGAACTGCTGGAGGCGGCCGCGGTGGACGGCGCCTCGTCCTGGAAGCGGCTGCGCTACGTGACCGTGCCGCTGATCCGCCGCTCGATCGTCAGCAACCTGATGCTGATCACGCTGCAGACCCTGGCCAGCTTCGGCCTCATCTACGTGATGACCGGCGGCGGCCCGGGCAACGCCAGCTCGACCACGCCGCTGTACATGTACCAGGAGGCCTTCCAGTTCTACCAGCTGGGCTACGGCACGGCGATGGCCCTGGTGTTGCTCGTGCTCGGCGCCCTGTTCTCGCTGATCTACCTGCGCCTGATCAAACTGGAGGACTCGTGAGTAGCGCGGCGAGCGGGATCACTTCACCGAAGAAGGGTCCGGCGGCGCTCGCGTCGTACGCGGTGATCCTGGTGCTGTTCCTGGCCTTCCTGCTTCCGTTCGTCTGGATGATCCTGTCCTCGATCGAGACCGGCTCGGGCCTGAACGCGACGCCCACCTGGCACTTCACGCTCGCCAACTTCAAGGCGATCATGAACGTGGCCACCGTCTACCAGCCGATGCTCAACTCGCTGATCCTCTCCGGCGGCACGGCGGCCCTCACCGTGGTCTGCGCGTCGCTGGCGGCGTATCCGCTGTCCCGCTTCCACATGCGCTTCGGCCGCTCGTTCCTCTACACGATCCTGTTCGCCACCGGCCTGCCGATCACGGCGGTCATGGTGCCGGTGTACTCGCTGTACGCGCGGTTCAACCTGGTCGACTCGGAGCCGGCGACGGTGCTGTTCATGACGGCCAGTTCGCTGCCGTTCGCGATCTGGATGACGAAGAACTTCATGGACGGGGTGCCGGTCTCGCTGGAGGAGGCGGCGTGGACGGACGGGGCGAACTGGTTCCAGTCGCTGTGGCGGGTGGTGCTGCCGCTGATGGCCCCGGGCGTCGTCGTCGTGTTCATCTTCACCTTCGTGGTGCAGTGGGGCAACTTCTTCGTCCCGTTCATCCTGCTGCTGACCCCGGACAAGCAGCCCGCATCGGTGACGATCTACACCTTCTTCTCCCAGTACGGCCAGGTCGCCTACGGGCAGTTGGCGGCCTTCTCCATCATCTACACCGCGCCCGTCGTGCTGCTCTACGGCGTGCTCTCCAAGTTCCTCGGCGGCGCCTTCAACCTCACCGGCGCGGTGAAGGGCTGAGGACACGGACCGACGACGAGGTCGAAGCCGGCCTCCACGCACGCCGTGAACGTCGCCGGGTCGGGGACGGCGGCGGTGTCCAGGGTCAGCGCCAACGTGCCCACGCGCCGGCGCGAGACCATCAGGGCCATGACGGCGCAGCCGGGGGCCGGCCCGAAACACCAGATCCCGCTCACCCGCGCGCCGGAGACGCAGGCGTCGCGTACGGGCGCGACGACGTGACTGATCTGGATGTCGTGGCTGCGGCCCAGACTCCGGGCCAGGCCGAGGAACGGAGCGGACGGCAGTGTATTGACACACGCCAGCACCCGGTCCAGGGCCGAGGGCGGGAACGGGGGCGCCGCGCGCGTCAGGGCGCGCTCGATCGAACGGCACAGCTCCTGCGGGTCCGCCAGGTCCAGCGGGCCGGCGAACTTGCCGCCGTTGAACTGGTTCCCGGTCCGCGGGCCTTCGCGCCGGACCGGTAGCGTCATCGCCGCCGACACGCTCGGCACCCGGACGCCGTGCTCCAGGTGGTAGAGCCGCACCCCGGCGAAGAGCCCCGCGCAGTAGGCCGCGTTGACCGACACGCCCGTGGTGCGCGCGGCCGATCGCAGTCCCTCGAGATCGACCGTCACGCTCTCGAACCTTCGCGTCGTACCGCGCGCACGCAGCAGCGGCGAGGGCCTGCCGGCCGGGCGGGTCGTCGCCTCCAGCAGAGTGCGCGCTCCGGCCCCGACACCGAGGACGGTGCTCGCCGGAGTGCGCACGGCCGAGAACGCGCCGCGCGCGAGTGCCGTGGCGGCGGGGACGGCCTCCCCGGCGAGCGGACCGAAGAGCTGTTCGGGTACTGACTCCAGCCAACGCGGCGGGGCCGCCGGCTGCGGCTTGTCCTTGCGGGGTTCACGTCCGCGGTTGAGCAGAGCCCTGAGCCAGAACGCGACGACGGCGCCGTCGGCCAGGCAGTGGTGGAACTTCACCAGCCACGCCGCCCGGTGCCCCGCGCCGTCGGCGTGCAGATCCTCCACCAGCACGCTCTCCCACAGCGGACGGTTCATGTCGAACGGCGTCGCGGCGAGCGCCTCGGCCAGATCGAGCAGTTCGCGCCGTCCGGCCGGCCGCGGCAGCGCGGCGCGGCGCACGTGCCGGGCGAGGTCGAACTCCGGGTCGGGGCTCCACACCGGCATGCTCGGCGTGAGCAGCGGCGCGACCGGGCGTTCACGCAGCCGCGGGATCATCCGGGTGGCCCACTCGTGCCCCGCGGCGAAGCGCTCCGGGTCGGGCGGGCGGTCCAGCAGCAGGATCAGCACCAGGGCGGGGCGCAGCAGCGGGTCCCGCTCGCAGCGCCACATCAGGGTACTGAGCGGGTCGAGGGGGCGCGG